>JANYDC010000026.1 GCA_025359965.1 Pedosphaera sp. | reverse complement strand
AAGGAGGAGAACCGGGAAATATCCCGCACGAGGGCCAGGGTGGAGCACGCCTTTGCCGTGATGAGCGGACAGGCGGGACGGATCTTCCAGAGGTACGTGGGCTGGGCCAGAAACAAGGCGGCCATCCAGATGCTCAACCTGTGCTACAACCTCAAACGCTACGAGACGATCCTGCGGCTCAAGCTGCATCCGCTGGCCAAAGCATGAGACGAACCATGAAAAGACAGGAAACTGTTGGCAACGAGAGGTTCTGGATGCACCACTCAACCTGCAACCGCTCCATTCAAACGGGCGGGCCAACAACCTATGCGGGTTCCAAATGTGCCTTTAGGATAGCCTGCTTTTAAAGCATGCCGTTTTTGGAAGTGCCCAACAGTTCATTAGATCGCGATTGGCTTGGGCAGAGTCAGGGTTGACGCGCAGGATTTCTTCTTGGAGATCAAGACAATTTTGAAAATGGAGAAGGGCCGCTTCCGCGTCACTAGGAAAGCCCCGTTTTGTCAGAGTTTTGCCAAGCTCATAAAATGCCAAAGAGTGTTCGCGAGCTGCCTCGGCTGACTGTGGATTATCTGTTAACAGCTTTTTGCTGGTCACTATAGACTGCTCGAAAAGTTTGATAGCGCGCTCAGTATCTTCGAATAAACCTTGATTTGCGACTGATTTGCCAATTTTTAGGAGGCAGATGTTTACATCGCGAAGCGCTTGGCTTGAGTGAGGACTGGTGGTCAATATCTCTTGTCGGAGGCCAAGGGATTGCTGCATGAGAAGTATGGCTTCGGCAGCGTCACCGAAATGGTTGCGGCGGCCAAGAAAGTCACTCATGGCAGCCAGAATTACACAAAGATCACGTTTAGCCGAATTGGACTCAGGCTCAATTTTAGCGAGATTTTCCAGAATCTCTTTACTGCGCTGAAGATGCCGAAAAGCCAAGGCATGGTCGCCGGTTCGTCCACGTTTAACCAACAGGTCGCTTTGCTTGTTGAGCATTGCTACCAAGTCACGAGTAGCAAACGAGGATTTAGGATCTTTTGATAAACTTTTTTCCATTGCTGCCAAAATACGACTAGTAAGGTCTAGCGCTCCAGAAAGCGATTGATGTTCACTTTCGTAGTATGCAACCGTTCCTGCTGAACGCAGAAGTGAGGAGTTGCTCTGAAATTTATCAACGAGATAGCCTATTTGATGGCGAAGCAACAAGAATTGAGGGCGAAGATGTGAGTCTGGCCCTTTCCCCACTCTGTGTTCAAACATGCTTCCCAGACACTGCACAAATTGATCCAACTCGCCTAAGGTTTGTGAAGCACGAATATCGGCTTTAGCTACATGAGCTGCGACCATTCTGTGCAAGCGGATGGCCTGGGGTGATTCCGAGACCGCGTTCGTATCTGTTTCACTAGGCCCAACCTGATGTATCAACTTCAAGTCGAAAAGTTCATACCATAACGCTGACCATTTGGATGGAGCGTTTGAGGGGGTGGCCATTATCTCCGGATAACGGTCACTTGTTAGGAATTGCAGCCAGTCCAGTGGGATTTTATCAGGTTCTAGAAGACTTGCGAATTCAAGTGCCGTGCGTGCCGGTGGGCTCAATAGGTCCATCGACCACCGTAGTAAAGTGGCAATTTGGTTCTGGCTGTTTACCTTGCTGTGCTGGATTTTGCCTTTCAAGCCCTTATCATAAACAAGGCTATCGGTGCTGGTAAGCCCTTCCTCTTTGAGTTTATTCAGGTATTGGGAGGGAAGGTAGCCATGCTTCGAAAGCCGCCCCAGGTATGCTCCAACAAGTTCCACGGCTAGCGTGTAGCCTCCCAATGCATGAGCGATAAGGCGGGCCGACTCCTCCTCTGTGTCATTTGGGAACCGGCGTCCAGGCTGGAAATCCTGCAACAACTGTACAGCGTCAGCTATGGGCAACGGTCCTACCTCCACTGGAGTAAAGGTGCGCTCACCGCCACCGAATTTGCCAGGGTCCAGCCTGGTTGTAACAATGATCTCCAACCACTCCTCAGCGGGCAGTTGAGCGATTTGGTGTATGGAGAGTAAATCGGATTGATCCACGTTATCCAAGATGATCAAAGCGCGAGGTTTTTCGATCTCGGGAAGGTCTTCCTTCTTACTATGGCGGTTGGCGTGGTCGAATAGAGCCTGATGGAGCGTCGAAACCCGTGCGAGGGTAATAACTTTCAAGAAATCGAGCACCGCAGCGGTAGAGAGAGTGTGGTCGTTACGCTGTTTCTCGGTTAGATTGAGCGGTTTGCCAATTTCCTCACCCATGCGTCTGAACCGCGGATCGTCGGTCAACTTCAGGAGAACCGAGCCCAACTCAGTGGATCCCTCACATCCCACTTCCCAAGTCCCTCCTCCTGCGTAGTTCTCAGCATATGCGTGGGCATATTGGCGAGCGAGTGCGGTTTTACCAAGCCCTCCGAGGCTTTGCGCGGCTGCAATTAAGTTTAAGCCTCCCATACCACGCCCTCCGCGTTTGGGTCCTCCTTCCGTCAGAATGTCATGAATCCTTGTCAATTCCTGATGTCGGCCGACGAAATGCTCGTAACTGCGACTAACGTTGCCTGGTGCTAGGTCGGCCAGAGTTATGCGGTCAAGTCGCCTGGATATGTGCTTACTCAGGGCTTCTATCCGTTGTGCCAAGGTATGCGTGTCGTTGATTGTCTCTAACGATTCGTCGTTATTCGATTTGAATTGGGCTGCTTCATTGAGCTCTTCAAGGATTTGGGGGCCTCGCGTGAACCAGGTATGGAATTCAAGTGTGAGTGTGTAATTGCGACGATTCAAATCCGAAAGCCAGGCTACTGCATTTTGTTTTTTGTTCGCTCGCAATTCGTAAGGCTTGACGAAATATATAGGAATTATGCCATCGTCGCCTCGTGCTGCCCCATGCTCGTGTCTGAGATAGTCATTCCATTCCCAGAGACAGTTTAAGGAATCGACATAGTTAGGGGTCAAGAAAGCCACGAAGAGGCGAGATTCCCGGATACCCTGACTGAGCCTTCTCCGCCAATCTTGGCCATCAACAATGGCTTCCTTGTCGAAGAAAATTTTCAAATCTCGTCCGGAATACGCTTTGTGTCGCTCTATCAGCTCGCGCTTCAAGGCTGTTACCCAACCCTCACCTCGTGCGTTGACGGGGGTCACGTTGTCAGCTCGCGAGTATGAGAAGAAAATATGATAGCCGAAATTTTTAACCATCGCAACTGTACCCAAGCGTGCCACAACCTCAATCTTAATCCATAAGCAAATTCGGCACTCTCAGAACGGCGATGGACCCAAGCGTTTTTTATGCATTGAAGGCTTTGTGAGTTTAACTGGTTTTTCAGTCCTACTTTCGGCTTGCGCCGACGGGGCGTCGCGGCCAGTTTCGACGCTGTGCCTATGCATGCAGCTTTGACGGTTTGGGTTTTGATCTCAGTGTTTATCGCAACATTCACTGGCGCCACAGCGATTGGAGCGACTCAGACAATTTTCCGTGCCGGTGCTGCGCGTGTTGATATCACTCCTGAACCGAGGATGCTGAATTGGGCCAGCAAAAAGCCCTATGATACGGTCTTGGATCCGTTGGCCATTAGCGCATTGGTCCTGCATGATGGCACGACCAAGGTTGCGATTCTCTGCTTGGATTCGGTGGATGCCAATGAGGATGCTGTCGCGAAAATTCGAACAGCCATCTCGCAATCCATAGGGATTCCCAAGGCTAATATCCTCATCAATGCATCTCATTCGCATTCGGCACCGTTCACGCCTAAGTACGGTTCCAAAATCCTTGAGGAGGAGCATACAGATGTGGGGATTGTCGAACAGGATTCCATTTATCAGGCTTGGGCAGAGCTTTTGCCTGTGCGATGCGTGCAAGCGGCGCGCGCGGCTGACGCGGGTTTGCAGAACGCCACTCTCGCCATAAGCCGAGCCAATGTGGCGGAGGTTCTCTTCAACCGTAGGCCACGGAAACCTGACGGAACGGTGGAAACTATTTTTGAACCTGCCGACCCTGTTACGCTGCCCAACGGGCTTCAATTTGGCCCCGTGAACCCCGTGCTGACCCTCCTGAGGATCCGCGACGCCAAAGATGCCAATATCGCGACCTTGTTCCATCTGCCGTGCCATTCGGTCGCAATTTATTCCTACTACAAAGGCGTTTCGGCCGACTGGCCGGGCAGGGTGGCATCACGGATCGCGGAGGCCAACGGGGGAGAGGCCATGTTCCTGCAAGGTTGCGCGGGGGATATTGTCCCGGCCCGCCGGGGAGTGTCGGCCCGGGATGCTATGTCGCAATTGATCAGTGATCGCGCTCTGACGGCTATGAAAAAGGGATTGGTTCTGGAGCCCGGAACACTGCGTATAAACAGAGCCACGGTGGATCTGCCCTTAACGGACAAGGCCAGTCGCGAGCTTGGTCAAAAAACCATGAAAAGCGAGGTTCAAGTGATCTCCATGGGATCGCTGGCCTTGGTTGCATTGCCGGGCGAGCCTTTGACCGATGTGGGCACCGAGATCCAAAAGCAGTCCCCTTTCACTCACACGTTGGTGCTTGGTTATTCCAACGGAGCGGGCGTGCGGTATGTGGGCATGCCGGGAGAGAAAAAGCGTGGGGGGTATGAAATGGGGGTTTCAGCGGCAGGCACAGACGAATGTGGATTGTTGCTCGTCGATACTGCCGTGCGCCTACTAAAAGAAGCGCAAACAATGTCGGCAAAACCTTGAGCTGCGCGGCCATTAAGATTTAACTGGCTTCAGTCATGAAACCAGCCAAGCACCATCCGGCTCGCGATCCTAAATCAACGGGCCATGGCATCACGCGACGCGATTTGCTTAAGAGCGTGGCAGGTCTCGGTGCGATCACCGCGTTTTCGAGCTGCTCCACCATCGTCAATCATCCCTCCCTGCAATCGGATGTGATTCGCCGGGAGAACGAAAAGGCCGGCACACGCGATTGGCAGTTGAAGAATACGCGGATCGATCCCAAGACCAAATACCGTTGTCCATGGATCGAAGGTTACTGCTCACGCACCAGCGTGCGCCCGGGCGAGAGCATTGGTTTTCATGTCAGCACTAATCCAGCCTCGCAGTTTAAACTCGATATTTATCGCATGGGCTACTACGGCGGCGCAGGCGGCAGGCACGTAGCCAGTCTGGGGCCGTTCAAGGGCGAAGTTCAACCCGACCCGCCCATCGGGGAAAACCGGCTGCGCGATTGCCAATGGTCACCGTGTGCCACTCTCAAAATCCCGCACGATTGGGTGAGCGGCGTTTATCTGGGCAAACTGACCACCGAGCATGAGCAGTTGCAAAGCTACGTGATTTTTATTGTGCGTGATGATCGTCAGGCTGACTTCATTTTCCAGTGCTCGGATACGACCTGGCAGGCCTACAATCGCTGGCCCGACCAATTTGCCCTCTATGACAGCGGCCATGAGCAATGGTATTGCGGCCCCGGCGTGGACGTGAGTTTCAATCGGCCTTACGGCAAATACTGTCAGATTCTCGATGCACCCCTCTCGACAGGCTCAGGCGAATGGTTCCTGTGGGAGTATCCTCTGGCTTATTGGATGGAGGCCAACGGTTACGACGTGACATATATTTCGAATCTGGATACTCACGCTGACCCGCATGGATTGCGCAGGGCCAAAGGTTTCATTTCAGTCGGGCACGACGAGTATTACTCGCTGGAGATGTATAACAACCTCCGTAATGCCATTGCCGACGGTTTGAACGTGGCTTTTCTTTCCGGCAACACCATCTGCGGACGGATAGATCCTCGGCCCGGTTCAAATGGCGCCCCGAACCGAATTTACGGACGCGTCGACTATTATGGCGAGCGAGATGAGGGGATGATGAAACGGTTCCCTACCATGGCGAAATTTCCATACCAAAGCCCGCGCGAGGATTTGGTGCTGGGTGCGCGCAGTAACGTGGCCCCTTGCACAGGCGGCGCGGACTGGATTTGCTCCTCACCAGAGCATTGGATTTATCAGGGCACGGGCATGAAGCAGGGCGATCGCATTCCCGGTTTGATCGGCTGGGAATATCATGGTGAACCCGCAGCCATCCTGGGATTAGCGGTCGTTGCAACCGGGCTCGTGCAAGACGCCCCCGGCAAGCTGAATGGCGGCGCGTATGCCGCCACGATTTATCCGGCGCCGCGCGGTAATTTTGTCGTTAACGCCTCCACGTGCTGGTGGGCAGACGGCCTGGCTGAACCGCCGGGTTATGTGCGCCCGTCCGTTTACACAAGCCCCGAAGGCGTTGATCGACGCGTCCAACAAATGACCGCCAATGTGCTCGAAAAAATGCGAGCCACCCGTAAGACTTAGGCCTACAAACTCATAACTGCCGCGATGCCGATCCTCAAATACTTTCAGATCTCCAGCGAAGGGCAAGCTTCCAAGCCTCGTGGTCATCAATCACTACAGACGTGGCTGGCTGTATGTGTGCTCGCCCTGATGGCGTCCATCTTGTCAGCGCACTCCGAGCCGCCTGAACTGAGTGCGGCCAGGGATTTGCCGCGTATTCCTGCGGTGGAACCGGCTCAAGCACTGAAAACTTTTCAAGTTAAAAAGGGATTCCGCGTCGAACTCGCGGCCTCAGAGCCTTTGGTCATTGATCCTATTGCCATTTCGTTTGATGAGAATGGCCGCATGTTTGTGGTGGAGATGGGCGATTACTCCGAACGGCGCGATGAACACCTGGGTCGTATCCGCCTGTTGGAGGATACGGATGGCGACGGAAAATTCGACAAAGCCACGGTCTACGCTGAGAATCTAGCCTGGCCGACGGGCGTAATTTGTTATGACGGTGGAATTTTTGTCGCGGCCACACCGGACATTATTTATTTCAAAGACACGGATGGGGACAACAAGGCGGATGTGCGCAATGTGGTGTATAGCGGGTTTGGCAACAGCGTGGAGAAGTTGAATGTTCAGGCCTTGTTCAACAGCTTCAACTGGGGCATGGATAATCGCATCCACGGCAGCACTGCGCCGAACGGAGGGACCGTGACAAATCTGGCGGTTCCATCGGAGAAGCCGCTGAACTTAAACGGGCGCAATTTTTCATTTGATCCGCGCACCATGAAGATGCGCCCCGAGAGCGGCGGCGGGCAGTATGGCATGAGCTTCGACAGTCATGGGCGCAAGTATGTTTGCAGTAACAGCGAACACCTGATGGCTTTTATTTATGACGGCCGTTACGCCGAACGCAACCGATCATACGCGATGCCAAACCCGCTGGCTTCGATCGCAGTCGACGGGGGTGCTGCGGAGGTTTATCGAATCAGCCCGGAAGAGCCTTGGAGGGTGATCCGCACCAAGTGGCGCGTTTCAGGAGTTTCCGAAGGTATGATCGAAGGGGGAGGGCGTTCGGCGGGTTATTTTACAGGCGCAAGCGGTGTGACCATTTATCGCGGCAATGCTTTTCCTGGGGAATTCCGCGACAATGCCTTCACCGGAGACGTGGGCGGAAATCTGGTTCATCGCAAAATAATCTCGCGCGACGGTGTGGCTTTAAAGGCACAGAGGCCGGACGACGAACAAAAATTCGAGTTCATGGCCTCCACGGACACTTGGTTTCGTCCCGTCCAATTTGCCAACGCACCGGATGGCACTCTGTATGTGATCGATATGTATCGGGAAGTGATTGAGCATCCGTGGTCGCTGCCCGAACAGATCAAGAAGCATCTTGATCTCAATAGCGGCAACGATCGCGGGCGTATTTATCGCATTGTACCCGAGTCGTTCGTCCAGCCCAAATTGCCCCATCTTGCTAATGCTACCACCGAACAACTGGTCGCGACGCTTGAAAATCCAAACGGCTGGCATCGCGATACAGCGGCGCGGCTGCTATTCCAACGTCAGGATCAAACGGCCGTCGCCTTGCTAGAAAAATTAGCCGCAGAATCGAAATCGCCATTAGGAAGGCTGCATGCACTGCACAGTCTTGAAGGCTTGGCTTCATTGACTGAAGCGGATGTCATCATTGGCATGAATGATCTCGATGCGGACGTGCGCGAGCATTCCATTAAGTTATCCGAGGCTTTGCTACGTGAGCCAGCTGCGTCCCAGATGCTTTGGGTGCAATATAGCGCCCTCGCTCACGATTCCTCGATAAACGTGCGATTTCAGATGGCATTGACCCTTGGGGAGGCTAGGCAGGAAAATCGATTGGGCCTGCTTCACAAAATTATCGAGCGCGACATGGACGACTTTTGGATGCGGGCCGCTGTGCTGTCTTCGCTGGCTGATGGGGCCAGTCCGATGCTGGCCTTGCTCAAGAGCACAAATGAAGGCAGCCCTAGCGGAAGCAGAATGGAATTTTTGAGGCAATTGGTCATGCTCATCGGATCAAAGAACGATGCCAACGAAGTCGCACAGGTTCTTGCATTGCTTGGCTCCACTCAAAACCGGGCGTTATCCTTCGCGCTTGTGTGCGCTCTGGGCGACGGCTTAAAACGCGCAGGAAGTTCATTGGCGAAGGTGGGCGATACGAAACCAATCTTCGTGCAAGCATTACAAATGGCGGGGGATGATCACCTTGAGGAAGAGACGCGACTTCAAGCAATTCCGCTTCTGGGCATGACCAGCTATGCCGAGTCCGGAGCCACTCTAAATAGGCTGCTTAACCCAAACCAATCGCCCTCCATTCAACTGGCCGCTATTGCAGCGATGGGGCATTTTAGCATTGCTGAAGTGGGACCGGCCCTGATCAAGAATTGGAGTACGCAGACTCCTCACGTGCGCAGTGAAACGCTGGCCGCTTTGCTGGCGCGCCTGGAACGGACGGTGGTGCTTCTCCAAGGCATCGAGGCAGGGGATCTTCGTCCATCCGATTTGACCACGGCCCAAATTTCGCTGCTGAAGAAAAGTGGTTCAGAAGAGATTCGGAACCGAGCTTCGAGACTCTTCACTACGACCGAAGCCAATAAGCGACAGGACGTAATCAAATCCTTCCAACTCGCGCTGAATTTGGCGGGCAATTGGGAAAACGGAAAAAAGCTTTATGTGGAACGGTGCTCTTCATGTCATCGTTTCGATAAGGAGGGTTATGCATTGGGGCCGGATTTGGCGACGGTGAAGAATTCCGGTAAAGAGAAAATGTTGATCAACATCCTTGATCCGAATGCGGAGGTCGCTCCCAATTTTCAAGCGTTTGAGATTGAGACCACCACAGGCGAAAGCTCGCTTGGTTTGGTGGCCAACGAAACTTCCACCAGCGTCACTCTCAAGCAGCCCTTCGGCAAAGAAACGGTTATTCTGAGGTCCCAGATTAAGAAGATCCAAAGCCAGGGATTGTCACTCATGCCGGAAGGTCTCGAAACCGGATTGAGCCATCAGGACATGGCTGACCTCCTCGAATTCATTGCCCGCTAAAGAACGCACAGCGAGAAATAAATCCACATGAACCGAAAACGAATCACTCCCGTCACTCGCCGCTCATTTCTTAAGTCGGCAATGCTGGCTGGCGCTCTCCCGGTATTGACGCAAGGAGCGGAAAAATCGCCGCGCTTGCGGATGGCGCCTTTTCGTTTCGATGTGACACCGCCGGTTGGTCATCCGCTCTGCGGTGGGTGGATCAAACCCGTTGTCGATTGCGAGGATGGGCTTGAGGCCATTGGCTATGTGCTGCTAGGAGCGGGAAAGCCCATAGTTGTTTGTGCGGTGGATTGGACCGGAATTCTGAACGGCGCCCACGTTGCATTGCGAACCGCATTGGCTGAAGCCGCGGGCACCACGCCCGACCGTATTGCGGTGCAATGCGTGCATCAACACGATGCACCTTTTGTCTGCCTTCACGCGGAAAAACTCATAGCCGAACCTCAAGGTGGGCTCCATGTGGTGGGACTGGAATTTTTCAACCAATGCCTGGAACGCGCCCGCGAGGCCGTTAAGACTGCATTACCAAAATCGCAACGCATCACACATATTGCGACGGGCGAAAGCAAGGTGGAGAAGGTCGCCTCGAACCGCCGCGTCGAGATTGGGCCTGACGGCAAAGTCATGAGAATGCGTGGGAGTTCCTGCAAGGATGCCGATCTTGTCGCCATGCCAGAGGGATTGATTGATCCGCAGCTCAAGTCGGTTGCATTTTATGACGGCAGAAAGAAAATCCTGGCCTGCCACTACTACGCCACACATCCCATGAGTCATTACGGCAGCGGACATGTAAGCAGTGATTTCGTGGGCCTCGCGCGCAAACGTCGGCAGAAGGATGAGCCCGACTGCACACACATTTATTTCACAGGTGCCGCCGGCAATATTGCGGCTGGCAAATACAACGACGGTTCAGATTTGGCTAAAGTCCAGCTCACTCAGCGGATTTACCAAGGCATTGTGGCTTCGGAAAAATCCATGAAACGGTTTCCGCTAGGCAAGATATCTTGGCGTACCCATGAAATGCTGCCACCAGTCAACCCGCTGTTTGTTGCCAACGAGCTGACTGAGAAGATGGCGAACAAAAAGAACTCTGCCGTTGACCGCATTCTTCCCGCCATGAAACTTAGCTGGATGCAGCGCGTCACTGACGGAACGCCAATCGTGCTGAGCGCGCTCCACATAAACGACGTTACCCTGCTGCACCTGCCTGCTGAATCGTTCGTCGAATATCAGCTTCGCGCGCAGCAGATCGGTCGCGGCCGTTTTGTGGCGACCGCCGCCTATGGTGACGGAGGACCATGGTATATCCCAGTCAAGGAAGCCTACCCCCAAGGGGGCTATGAGGTAAGCGTAGCCAATTGCGCGGACGTCGTGGATGACATTCTGACACGCGGCATCCGCGAGTTGTTGGCCGTCTGAACTGCCCTACCGCCAGAGACCCAGCTTGCCGAAGTCATGCCAGGCGTTAATGAGAATCGGCGATGGATTCGCTTGGGCGAGTTTCGTGAGGGTTGCAAAGTCCGGTACCTCGTCTTTTTCCCAGCTTAAGAT
Organism: Pedosphaera sp.; assembly: GCA_025359965.1. Lineage (GTDB taxonomy): Bacteria > Verrucomicrobiota > Verrucomicrobiia > Limisphaerales > SXQI01 > SXQI01. The sequence continues at coordinate 8,531 of JANYDC010000026.1, read as the reverse complement.
GACATCACCTTTGACTAGGTGCACTTTTTCTAAGGCGGAGCCTACGGGTGCTTCGACAACATAGACACCAAACACGGCGTACATTCCCAGCTTTGATTTTTCGTCCACGAGGTTCTTCACTTTTCCACCCATAAAGTCATGGATGGATTCCTCACGTGGTGATGATTCCTGCTTCGCGGGTTGATGATAGGCGCGGTAGGCGGCCGTTGCGAGCCCTTTAAGGCGTTGGTAGGTCACACCAAAGTTATCGAGAGGGAAGGGCTTGAAACCAATCTTGCGGGCTGGCGAATCGGCGGCCAGAATCCAGTCGCCATGATCAGCGTCCTTGAATTTGGCATCGCCTTGCAGGGACTTTGCGTCGTGGCCGCTCACTGCCTGCATTTTCAGCGCAGGTCCGGTCTGTTCCCCGGCATGATGAACGAAGTTGGCGTCACAATGAATGCCCCAATCCTTGGGCATCTGGATATTCCCGGTGTAACCGCCGGTGGTAAGGTTGCGTTCGACGATGTTGTCATGGCTGTTGGTCGGCCAGACGTGGAAATGAAAGCCGTTGCGGGTAATGAGATTGTTCCGCACCAAACGATGGTAGCCCTCGCGGAGTTTTAAGCCGCCATCGAGCATGAGATTGTTCTCGATGATGTAGTTGGAACTCCCGTCATCAAGATCAATGTCCCACCCATGACGGCATTCCCAACGACTGTTGAGCAGTTTGACGGGTTCGATGGCGTCGAGTAGGGACAGCTTGTCATCCCATGGCGTCCCTTCCAGATCCAGCTCCCACCAGCGGTCGCGCGCCCAACTGTTGAAACTTCCATGGTCGCCGCTTTCCAAAACCGTGTCGTATAAATCACACCCGCTCACGATGTGTCCACCCCAGCAGCCATCGCCGACGTTAATGGCGGATCGGGGTAGGTGATGCATGCTGCAATGGCTGATGGTGATCCGTCGCGACATATTGATGTCCACACCTGCCACCTGTTTTTCAACCATTCCGAGGTTTTCCATGAGGCAGTCACTTACGGCGCATTCCATGGGGTAATCATCAGTCTGAGGCCCGGGAGTGAGATCGATTCGACTGAGTTTTTGACGGATATCGAAATGAGCGAACGCGTTGCGCACTGCTTTCTGCTCACCCACGAAGCAAACGCCGCCTGCGCCGCTATCCTTGAAATGACATCCGGTGATTTGATCCTTGAGGTTGGCGCCGCTTAGGAAAACCGCGTTGCCACCCACGCTCACAAAATCGCAATCCTGTATCGTGCAACTCTCAGTGCGGTTCATAAAAACTACTCCGCCGCGAAATATCATCCAATCGCTGCGCAACAGGGGCTCCCGTGTTTTCATAAACGTGCGCGCGGTTTGGGTAAAAATCAGTCCGCGCAACGTGATGTTCTTTACGGGTGCCTCCTTGGTGCCGCGCAGTTCAATCAATGATTCCGTGCGCGAAGCCACAACCTCCGCTTGAGTCAGGTTCACATCCGTTTCGGGAATGACGGAAAGGATGTGGGTGGCGGCGTCAAAAAACCATTCTCCCGGGGCATCGAGCTCTTCAAACACGCCCTCCACGAATCGATCCGTTTCGTGAAATTTCGTACCACGATTGTTGGCCCAGCCGCCTTCCGTCTGCACTTTGCCGTCAGCTGTGACGCCCGTGATGCGATCATGAACTCCGCCCCAATGCGCAAAGTGCAGGGCATGGATCCAAGCACCCGCTGGGTTCTTCCATCGCGCAATCCGCTGAGGAGAAAGTGCGTCCGCTGCGCCACCGTTCAAGTATTGCGCCTTGGCATCGTAATTGGGGTAGCGGGCCAGATGTTGTAAATGGCCGTTGATCCAGAGTGAGTCGATCCCTGTTATGTCTCCGGCAACGACTGAAGTACACCGACCGTTTCCGGTCGGCTTCCAATCCAAAGCGAGCTTTCGTCCACCACTCAGAACTACCGTCTCACCTTTTGCAGCTTCGATACTAACGCCCGAACTCTGCGAGTCCAGGACCAGCGGAGCCTCCAGATAATAAGTTCCGGCATGAAGAACGATCTGCTTTACCCCTGAAGTTAAAGCCTTCTCCAGCGAAACCCTAGGAGCAGCAGATGTTCCTGGAGCGGTCTCCATTCCATTGGGCGCAAGATGAACCGTCTCCGCCGCATAGCTATGGCCAACAAGCAGGAGGAACAGGCTGAATATACGTTTGATCATGATAAACCTCGGGGGCGGAAATTTGAACTACCTTAACAGGTGTCGCGCGAGGCTGGCAAACGAAGCCTCCGCAACTCAAAATTACCAAAGACGGCAAACCTCAGAAATCCTTTAATTCTGGAATGGGTTTCCAGAGCAAGAGTTCTACTGGCGGGCTCCTAAGATGATGAAACTTGCGCCGACAGCCATGATCAAAGAACCCCAAAGCCTCCTTGCGATGTTCGTTTCTTTGAAAAATCTGTAGCCCAGAAACACACTCAAGACGGATGACATTTGAAACAAAGCGAGCGAATAGCCGACCTGCAATTTCCCAAAGACCAGCACAGAGGTCATCTGCATCAGTCCAGTGGTGAGTGCGAGGCAGACACATGTTCTTTGGTGGCGCGCCAAAACCGCGACCTTTCTTTTAACCCTTCCTTTTAAAAGAACGCCCACCGCAGCGGCCGCGATTAGGAATCCAAGAATACACCACGTCAAAAATGTCGTCAGCGGCGAGGAAGCCAACAGGGCTTTTTTCAGAAACACCACTTCGATGGCCGACAATAACAAAGCCGCAAACCGCCATTGAATTCCCCGGTTGGCGAACAATTGAGCGAAGGCGTGTTTGAGTGGCTGGCTAGTGGGCCAGTCCGCAACAATGAAACTACCGCCCAAAATTAATGCCACTCCCAAAAGACCCTTCGCCGTGGGGATTTCTTGCAGTAAAAATATACCAAAAACAAGACTAATGACCGATTTGTAGGCGTTTAGTGGGCCGACGACGGAAAGATCTGTGCTCCTGAGGGATTGCACCAGGAAGATATTCCCAGCCACGGCCAGCAGCGCGCAAATGCGGATGTTGCCCCAAAACCCAGGACTGACATGCAACGGCAGCAGACAAATCAACCACGGAACGGCCACCAGACTCAGCAGCGCGTGAGTCGCGCAGATAATCAAAAGCGGATCAGCAGAATAGTGAGCCAGTTTTTTCTGAAAAACGTTCGAGACAGGGTTGGCAATGATTCTCGTTAAAACGAAGAGCCACGTGAGCACGCAGCATCCTTGCCCAGTCCGTTAACAAAGTCCATTGAGTGATTGATAAGCGCTCTTTTGGATGACGCTCACCTCGATTGTGGAGTTCCATTCGGCAGTCGCAATCCATTTGGAGGTTGTGACGACTGCTGTTGGTTTACTTCTTGAGTGAACCCACCAAATAATCCCTGTTCAAACGTCCAATGAACTCCAGGCTGATTTCTTTGGGGCAGACCGCTTCGCAGGCGCCGGTCACCGTGCAATTGCCAAAACCTTCGTTGTCCATGGTTTCAACCATTTTAACGACGCGATCATAGCGTTCGGCCTGACCTTGGGGCAGGAGGCCGAGGTGTGAAACTTTGGCGGCTACAAAGAGCATGGCCGAGGCATTTTTGCAGGCGGCCACACAGGCTCCGCAGCCGATGCAGGCGGCGGCGTCCATGGCTTTGTCGGCGTCGGGCTTTGAGACGGGCAGGGCATTGCCATCGGGCGCGCCGCCGGTGTGGGCGGAGATGAAACCGCCGGACGCGATGATGCGGTCGAAGGCAGTGCGATCCGTAATTAAATCGCGATCAACGGGGAACGCACTTGCGCGCCAGGGCTCAATGGTGATGGTCTGGCCATCGTGAAAATGCCTCATGTGCAACTGGCAGGCAGTGACACCTTTGTTGCCACCATGCGGAATTCCGTTGATCACGAGAGAGCACGCGCCGCAGATGCCTTCGCGGCAATCGGAATCGAAGGCGAAGGGTTCATGACCCTGCGCAAGAATCTCCTCGTTGACAACGTCGAGCATCTCCAGGAACGACATGTCAGGAATGATGTCGCGGGCCTGGTATGTGGCGAATTCACCAGCCGCGCTGCGGTTTTTCTGTCGCCAAACTTTGAGGGTCAGGTTCATGACAACAAGTTATTTGTAGCTGCGCTGGGACATCTTGATTTCTTCGTAGACCAAAGGCTCCTTGTGCATTACCGGAGTCTGGTTCTCGCCTTGATATTCCCAGGCGCTAACGTGGGCAAAGTGGTCGTCATCGCGTTGGGCCTCACCATCAGGAGTCTGATATTCGGACCGGAAATGCCCGCCGCAGGATTCCTCACGAAGCAGGGCGTCGCGCGAAAGGAGTTCACCAAATTCGAGGAAGTCCGCCACACGTCCTGCTTGCTCCAAAGACTGGTTTAGGCTGTTGGTTTCTCCAAGGACGTTAAGGTTCTTCCAGAATTCTTCGCGCAGGGCAGGGATGTCGCGCAGGTTGGTCTCAAGGCTGGCCTTGGTGCGGGCCATACCGCAATTGTTCCACATCAGCTTGCCCAACTCGCGATGGAACGAAGTGGTTGAACGCTTGCCCTTGATGGACAGGAATTTCTTGGTGCGGGCGTTGACTTCGTCTCCTACGCGTTTGAATTCGGGGTGGCCCACGGTCGGGCGCGGAATTTTGTTGGTGGCGAAATAATTTCCGAGTGTGTACGGCGCAATGAAGTAGCCGTCGGCGAGACCTTGCATAAGGGCGCTGGCTCCGAGGCGGTTGGCCCCGTGATCCGAGAAATTGGCTTCGCCCAGCACGAAGAGACCAGGAATATTGCTCTGTAAATTGTAATCCACCCACAGGCCGCCCATGGTGTAGTGAACCGCCGGGTAAATGCGCATTGGTTGCTTGTACGCATTCTCGCCGGTGATGGTTTCGTACATGGCGAAAAGATTGTCGTACTTCTCCCGGATTCCTGTTTCACCGAGGCGTTTGACCGAGTCGGCAAAATCGAGGTAAACACCCAAGCCGCCCGGACCCACGCCGCGTCCATCGTCGCAGGCTTCCTTGGCCGCACGCGAACTGATGTCACGCGGTGCGAGGTTGCCGTAACTTGGGTATTTGCGCTCAAGGAAATAATCACGCTCCGTCTCGGGAATGTCGTGAGCCGGACGTTTGTCGCCCTTGGCTTTGGGCACCCACACACGACCGTCATTGCGCAGGGATTCCGACATGAGGGTCAGCTTCGACTGGTGATCTCCGCTGACGGGAATGCAGGTCGGGTGAATCTGGGTGTAACAAGGGTTGGCCATGGCCGCGCCTCGTTTGTAGGCACGCCAGATGGCTGTGACGTTGCAACCCTTGGCGCTGGTCGAAAGATAAAAGACGTTGCTGTAACCGCCCGTCGCCAAAATGACCGCGTCGGCTGCGTGTGAAGAGATTTCGCCGGTCACCAGATCGCGCACCACGATACCTTTGGCGTGGCCATCGACCAGAACCAGATCGAGCATTTCCGTGCGGGGAAACATTTTGACTTTGCCAAGGCCAATCTGGCGCTCCAAGGCTTGGTACGCGCCGAGCAGCAGTTGCTGGCCGGTTTGCCCACGCGCGTAAAAAGTCCGGGAAACCTGTGCGCCGCCGAAAGAGCGGTTGGCCAGCATGCCGCTGTACTCACGGGCGAAAGGCACGCCCTGTGCCACACACTGGTCGATGATGTTGACGCTCACTTGGGCCAGTCGATAAACGTTGGCCTCGCGGGCGCGGAAATCGCCGCCTTTCAAGGTGTCCAAAAAGAGACGATAAACACTGTCGCCATCGTTCTGATAATTCTTGGCGGCGTTAATGCCTCCCTGGGCCGCGATGCTGTGGGCGCGCCGTGGCGAATCCTGATAACAGAACGCCTTCACCCCGTATCCCAACTCCGCCATGCTGGCCGCTGCTCCGGCTCCGGCCAGTCCGGTGCCCACGACGATGACCTCAAACTTCCGCTTGTTGGCCGGGTTGACCAGCTTCATGTCCAAGCGGTGTTTGTCCCACTTTTTTTCAAGCGGACCGGATGGAATTTTTGCGTCGAGGTTCATATTACTTCTTCAAACCTGTCAAAACGGAAAGGGGGATGGACCAATAGCCAATGATCAGCACCACTGCGAGCACTGTCGCCGCACAATTGATCAAAGGCGCATAACCTTTGGACCGCAACCCGAGCGATTGGAAAAGACTGCTCACACCGTGGCTCAAGTGCAGGCTCAGCAGGCCCACCCCCACCATGTAGAAAATCGCGATTGCCGGGCGGGAGAAACCAAGCACGATCATGCTGTAAATATCCCTGCGACCCTCCGAATCAATCAAAGTGCCGAAATCTTTCCCGGTCAGATTGACGGCCGGGGCTTGGACTGTGAAATGCAGCAGATGGTAAACAATAAAACAAAAAACAATCAGGCCGCTCATCAGCATGGTGCGGGAAGCGTAACTGCTGCCATTGGATTTTTGCACCGCGTATCCCACCGGCCTCGCCGCTTTGTTGGCGGCACTCAGCGCGATGGCCGACCAGATGTGAAGGACAATCATCACCAGCAAACCGATCCGTGTCGCCCAGAGCAATTCCGGCTTGGTGTGGAGAAAATGGCCGTAGGCATTAATTTCTTCGCGGCCCAGCAGGAAGGACAAATTGCCGACCATGTGCCCGATGACGAAGACCACAAGAGCCGCCCCAGTGACGGCCATGATATACTTGCGCCCAAGGCTGGATTTAAAAAGAAATTGAAAAATGTTCATGAGCGCGACTCTCCGGCGGCGCGTTGGGGCAATGGACCCTGCTGGTCAGTTATTAGAATTACGTATCCTGAACGCATGGCGTTACTGGTTGACACGTAAATCTAATGATGAAACCTCGCAAACGTCAACGCTGTTCATCAAGTATAAGCCCGCCTTGCCCCTCCGTTAACTCTGTTAATCCTTCCTGCAAACCACGCCCCACTCGCTGTTCGAGTTGAAAGAGTCGGTGTTTGTGTCACGTTCTCTTTAATCCAAGGATAAAAAATGAAACCTAGCATTAAAATCATTCCAATCATTATCGCGGCAATATTGATTATTTTTCAGTATTTCAGTTCCACCAAATTTCGTAACCCGGAGACCGGCAAGGTCAGTCGTGGGGCGCTTGATTCGAGCGATGAGGCCGTGCTGGGGTTGCAAAGTTATCGGGAGGTTTTGTCCTCCTCCGATGTTGTCGCATCTGGCCCCGAGGCGGATTTGGTGAATCGTGTTGCCAAGCGTTTAATTCCGGCAACCGGGGTTGTGGCAAACGATTTCCAATGGGAAGTCAGCGTTGTCCGCAGCACTCAGGCGAATGCCTTCTGTTTGCCCGGAGGGAAAATTGTCGTTTACACTGGAATTTTGCCTTCCACAAAAAATGAGGCGGGTTTGGCGGCCGTCCTTGGGCACGAAATGGCCCATGCCACCCTGCACCACGGCTCGCAGCGCCTCTTGAAACAAGGCTTGCTTCAAACAGCGCTTGTGGGCACCTCTGCCGCAATCGGTGATATGGACACAGGAAAGCGGCAAATGGTTATGGCGGCGCTTGGTGCTGGGGCACAATACGGCGTGATCCTGCCCTTTAGTCGCGGCGACGAGAGCGAGGCGGATCAAACGGGACTAATCTACATGGCTCGCGCGGGTTACGATCCGCAGGAAGCCGTTGCCTTCTGGGAACGCATGTCCCAATCCGGCGGTGCCAAACCTCCCGCCCTTTTGTCAGACCATCCCTCAGACACCGCGCGCATCCAACGACTTCGTGACGAACTGCCCAAAGCTCAAGCCGAGTACGAAAAGGCTCGAAGAAATTAATCAGTTTGAGGAAATGCCCTTGATATTAGTGCTTGGGCAAAAAAATCCAGAATGCAGCGGGAATTCTAGGTTCCCCTGCAGCTTCCTTAATCAAGGTTTTTAAATTGGCGGATAATGACGAGGAAATAAAACTCGAAATGTTGTTCCCGTCTCTGCTGAGCTCGCGACCTCCAGACTTGCGTCGAGGAGTTCACACAGCCGCTTTACGATGGAAAGTCCCACCCCTTCGCCAGGCTGGAACTCTCTGAAGCTGGTCGGCCTGTGCGAATCACTTTTTGGGGTCAGCACGTGGGAGACTTCGCCTTGGACGGCTGCGTTTTGTTCATCCGACTCTCGTGCGCTGGCCGTGGCCGCCTTTAGGCCTGCAACCATCGGTGCGGCAGGACCGGCCGACAATCCGGGGCCCGTGTCTTTGACCATTAACCACCAGTTGTCCTTCTCATTTCCCCAGCTGACATTCACCCCTCCTCTTTCAGTGTATTTAACAGAGTTGAGGACAAGATTTTGCAACAACCGCCGAACTTTTCTGCAATCGCCTTCGACCGTGAGGTGGGGAACCCCCTCTAATTTTAAGAAAAGACCTCGTTCTCGGGCGAGGGGCTCGTTTATTCTGCCTAATTCAGTGGCTAGCGCAGCGGCATCAAACTCCGCAACCTCCCTGCTTTCTTTCCCAGCTTCCAATCTTGCCAGATCCAGCAATTCACCAATCATAGTCGTCACCGATGCCACTCCTCTTTG
>JANYDC010000014.1 GCA_025359965.1 Pedosphaera sp. | reverse complement strand
CATGGAGTGGGAGGAGCCAGCGGAAATGGACTTTGTGGTCAACACTCGCTGAGCCGTTGCAGCTGGGAAGAGAAGTGTTTGGATAAAAGCTGCAAAAATGAGCAGCAGGAAACGGTTGCCTTGTTTCATAGAAAGGATATTGGGTGGGAAATGAAAATGTGCCTTATTGAAGGTTTTGCCCTTGGGTCGGTGAGTCAATGGTGATGGTTAGTGCGCCGACCGCTGCATTGCTGGGCTGGCCGTCCACCGCATTAACCGCCCCGTCGCCGTCCCAGTTGTTTCCAATGGTCGCCTGAAAGAAACCGGTGAGTTCAATGGACATGCTGACCAAAAAGTTGGTCTGGTTCAGCGTTCCCGAGGCGTGGAGCGCCCATGGGTACACGGTGGTAGCGCCAAGGACCGGGGTGCGAAAAAGCTCGTAGCTCACGCCCGTGACACCATTTGTAATGGTGATCTGGACCTGGTTGGTGCCATAGGCGGTAACCTTGAGCCCCGGCGCTGTCTGGGCAATACTTGAAACGCCCCATCCTAGCACAAGGCAGAAACTGACCAACCGTACAATTCGCAACATACCTTTATTTCTTCACCAACGATTTATTGGTGTTCCGACTTTCAGACACAATGGGACAATAGTAAGAGATCACTAATTGTTTTTGGAATATCGGCCCCGCCCTCGTAGTCCATCTAATTCAGGCCACGTCAGCAAGAGGAAAATAGACAATTCACCTTTGCACTCAAAACTCGCGCAAAAAGGCTGTTTTCATTGGGATTAAAGGAGACCAATAAGTCAGGCAACGCGAGGGTGCGCCCAATTTTGCACCGCATTGACAGGAATAAAATCACACGACCTGCCAGGGCGGGTTACGTAGGAACCCAAAATGGTCATGCGCTCCTGCGTCGGTGACGAAATAGTGATCCGGATCATAATTAAACGTCTCGAACGCCACCCAACGCAAGGTCTTGAGGACGCTCCCATGGTTGATGAACTGTTCGCACCCCGCCCGCACTGCCACCAGCCCCGCCGCCTGGGTAAAGTGATCGCCCTCGTCGTGTGCCTGGAGCGTGTCAACACGTCCCTCAAATGGGAGCGCACCGTTGTAGGCATGATGCACTTGCCACAGATGCCCATCAGCGGTCGAAGCCACAGAGCCGCCCGCCAGCACAAATGCGACTTCCTCGGGAGTTACTGGAAAAAAGCCAACTAGATCGACGCCACGTTCTGCCAGGAAATTTCGCAGCAGCGGATGGTAAGGACGGTCGCCACACCGCAACAGGCGGGCTCCTAATCCGTCATCATCCTGATCGTCACCTTCTAGCTCTGCAGTCGCATTCCTGTTTCCCCGTGTAATCCCACGCCAGAATAACTCAGGCCGTTCGGCGTGTCTGTAGCACTCTGGCAACCCGGTCCTGGCCAGCGCGAGACAGTGGCGCTCAATCTCTGCCGCCACGGTCGCGTCAGGTATGGCATCCAGCTTAACCTGGTGTTTGATCCAGTCCGCGATGTTCAGGGGGTCAAAATTCATAGTTGAATCACGATGATGCTTTTTGCCGAGCCCCCTTTGCCGTGGGAGTACCACTTTGGTTGATTATCCATGGCGCTGTTATCTGAAGGTGTCCGTGAAGTACCACTGCTGCCCTTTTTGGTGAGCGTCACTGAGCGTTTGAAGGTTTTGGCTACACCTGGCTCACGGCTGTCCGTGGGCTGCACCCACTGGGACGGATATTCATGCCCTTGATTGTCATAGCTTGCTCCGTGGCGATTAACCCGGCACTGGGCTTCAAAGTCGTGAACAGTACGTCGAAACGGTACACACTCAAAAGCCTGTCCGGGGATTTTGTTGGGCTGCAGCTGGTCTGCTACTTGTACGTAGCCTTCCAGATTATTGCGCCAGGGACTGATGTGGGTTTCGATTTAAGTCACGAATACCAAATAGCACTGGGCAGATAATTTGATCGTTTACCGGCCTTGGTGAAGGTCAAACCGCTAGTTCAGGAAGAATCCAGCTACGGGAATTTAAGAGTATGGTCACCTCTTTTGAGCCAGTGCTTAGGTCTCCGGTTTGTAGGAGAGTGCAGTTGCTGTTATCCTAACCAGTTTAGTCTTCACATCAATTTTCAGTTTGTCTTGGTCAAAGAATACGACGTTGCGACCTCCCTTGTGCATTGCGCTTTTATAACGGATTCCATCGTATCCCGCATCCAGGATGATTTCCGCCAGATACTGCGTTGGGATATATTGGATTTCAGCAAGGGCGGGGTTCACAGGTTTTGAAAGCTCGCGGTTCAAGACGCTCAATAGTGCCTTTTTCTCCATCTCGTCAGCCAAACTTGCACGTCCGAATGGGCTTTTGATGTCGGGCACCTTCGTCAGGTCGACAAGTTGTAACCGCACGCGCGGTCTCACTTCTGCAATCGTGACTCGTCCACCTAAAAAAGGACGAATCTCGCATACCGCAGTCATCGCCTTCTCAGCGACGTAGAGATATGGAATACCCCTTGGATTTGCTCGGCCAGCAGTCGCCCTAATTCTCGGTGGCGTCCCCATGTCAGCAGCTCGGTAAGGACTGTGGGCCTCTTCTCCTAGTCTGGCTCGGTAGAATATTGAGGAGGGCTCAACGAAATTGCTTATTTCGTGGAGGTACTGCGGCAACCAATCCTTGGGGGCGGACATGAAACCTGCTTTAGCCTCCGGTATGAAGCGCCGCTTCCATTTAATGGTTTCGGCAAAGTCGTGCCAGATGGACTGTTCCAAAGTGTGAGTATTTGTTTTGGCGACCCAAAGGTCACTGCTTGGAGGGTCACCGATTTCATGGGACCCCGCTCGAATCCCATCCAGCAGGCGACACTTTTCTGCTTCTTGCAATTGTAAAGCGAAAATTGACCAACCATTCTCCCATTCGAGGCAATTGGGCAGCATTTCACCAATGTCGATAGCCTCTGGCCCAAAATCCCTCTGCAAGTGGGTGCCGTACTCTACAGGCTCGAAAAGCTCAAGAAGCGGACTAAACAGTTCGGCCAAACTTGCAGCAGGAACTACCCTGTTGCTCCGCGCTTTGCAGAAGTCGCATAGACCCCTCGTACCAGTAGCGCAAATTTGTTTTATCAGAACCTTGTCTCTGAAGCACTTCCCACAACAGTTCATAAATCCACTTTGAACAACCGTTTTTCCGGCTGGGAGGCATCAAGGGTTTCGAGAAGCCATGGCTCTTTTTGTAGTTCATCTGGAGGGGGCTCCGTTGTGGTGATAATGTATTGAAAGTTTGGTGGTTTAAGCTTTCCAAACGCCTGTTCCATCGCCTGCGCAAACAGGAAGAATTTCTGGTAAATCTCCGCTGACATGTCCGCTTCGCGCGGACCATCATGCACCAGAAAACGCGGATGAAAACCAACACCTTCCACGCTGCTCAACATTGCGGCTAAGTCGAATGCGATGATTTTGATGCTCTCGATGGCCGCACTGGTGAGTTTGCCATGATATTCCAGCGTTAGCGCGATATTTCTGCCAGAGAACTCCACTGCTGCGGAAAGCGATTTGCCCATGACTGCTCGAATCAATTGGCTGTATATCTCCGAAAATCTCCCTAAGGCAGCCTGATGCTGCTTGCGAATTTGCTCCTGGAGCTTTCTCGAATCTTCAATTTCCTTAGTAGTTAAGTCGATTTGCTTGACCAGCTCTTGAGCGTCGCTCCAAGTTTGACTGGCATTTGAGGCAAGCCCACGGAGTGCTTCCACGTTGTCGCGCTCCTTCGTCAGCACGCTAGTTGCGTTCAACTGATTGGTCTGCAGCTCCATAAGCTTCCGCCGGGATTCACGGACAATACTATCGAGCTCCTGTACAGCAGCTGCTTTTGTGACTACATCCTTACTCAGACTAACTATTGATTTGAGAACAATCTCCCCTTGATCTTTTGGCGATTCGCTCGGCTCCTCCATTGACCGTGCGGCAGCGAGATGGCATCCGGCCTCACGCGCAACATCGAGAGGTACGGAACAGAAGCCCTTTTTCGGCGGAAGTGTAGCCAACCATTCCTTGTATTTGTCCGGCGCGATTTCATTGCGGATCATACGAAGCTTCATCCGTTGGGCTTCGATGGTTCGCGTGACTTCCTCCAGACACTCTTTGGCAACCTCGGCCCTGGAAGCAGCTTTGCGCCAATTTTCCTGGAAGTCCTCAACTTGCTTCGCGGTGGGCAATGCCTTCTCGTCCTCGTCCAATTTTCTTGCCCGACCGTCGAGTTCCAGTTTCACGGATTGATAAAATAACTCGTCGCCCAAGTCGGGCGACTCATTCTTCAGCGCTTTTTTAAGTCGATCCAAATCGACCTTCGACTGGTGTTCGAGTTTTTGCAGAAGTGCCTCGTTGGCCTTGTTTTTGGACAAGAGGAGGGCATTCATTTCTAGCTCTTTCTGCTCTCGCTCCGACACAAGCGCAAGCAGGGCACGGACAAGATACTGGCGGTCCGTCGCTGAAATTCCTGGCGATAGCGATTCGCTCAAGGGGTCGCGCCATTCAACCAAATCGCTGAATCGGCACTCCTGGTCACGAGCCAGCCAAGGAAGGATGTGCTGCCACCGGATATACTCCCTTGACGAAGCGAACTGTTTTACAAGCAAAGGGCCAGTTAAAACTTCCTGAACTAATTTCAGATAATCGTCGAAACTGGGGCGAGCGCTGTCCTCAAACAAACGGTCAATTGTTCTGTCAGGGATGGCGAATGAGTGAGGCCCGACGCCGAGCGGACGACCCACCACCCAGGGTGTGCCTTGGACATGAACCTCCGCCACCACCCATCCATCATTGTTAAATTTTTGCCGCACGCCCGCTCGAAGGGCATCGTTGCCATAGTTGCCTTCGCCTAGCACGTAGCGAATCAATCGGCAGAACGTTGTTTTCCCCGTCGCGTGGCCCGACATGCCATCCTCATAAAGCTCTGGCTTTTTATCTTTGTCAGCTGGCCTTGCCCACACAATGTTCAATCCCGGCCTAAGCTTGATCTTTCGTATGATTTCTCCGTCAGCTTTGAGCGCTCGCATTAACCAAAGTTCACGCACCCAGATCACAGGCCATTTCCTTTCGTCGTCCGGCGTGATTTGGCGTGGGGCCTCGAAGGCCATTATTCTCATCTGATCAGCCATAAGTCATCCCCTGTAGAAAAATCATGTGGTTTGATTGCGTTCGGTTGCTTGCCAGCCTATTGCACGCCCAGCGCCTTGAAGACTGCGTCTACGGGGTCGGCGTAGAAGCTCGTCTGGAACTTGGCGAAGAGCTCGCCTGGGATGGTTGGGATGTCGGCCACGCTGGCCATTGGCAAAAGGATGCGTTTCCCACCGGCATCAAAGGCCACTTGCATGGACTGGGCCAGGTTTTCGACCGGTACCAAATTGCCGCCAAGGCTCATACTGCCCAGGATCACCATCTGAGTTTGGATCGGCTTGCCCAGCATGGCGGAACACAAGGCCACGAAGGTCGCCAAGGTCATCGCTGTGGTCGGGCCGCTGTTGTGTAGCTCAACGACGTGGAAATGGTAGTCGTGCTCGCCGGGCTTGATCGACGCGCTAACCCGTGAAGCGTTAGCTCGGAAATAGTCGAAGCCTACCTTCACCCCCTCCTTGGCAGCACCGTTTGAGCCCAGGCCGGACAATTTCAGCCCGCCATTGCCAGGCGTCACCTGGGTTTCAACCCTGTACAGGCCCAAGAGGCCAGCGTTGCCTGTGCCCACAATGTGCAGCACGCCGGGGTTCATCGGCCCATCGGAGATCAATGATCCGCCGCCCTCTTCGGGCACACTGATGAATTTCTCCTCATTCGTCTCCACATCGATGTAGCTGAAGTGGACGTCGTAAAACTCCATGCCGCCGATCTTCTTCAATTGCTCCTTAACACGGCGGCGTACTTCGAGCGCGTACTCCAGACAGCTCCGGACGGCATCCTTGTCGTACTCCTCGTGCGGGTACAGCAGCTTGAGCAACCCCGACACGGTGCGCTTGACCGCGATGGTGTCGCGCTGGTTCAGGTCCCGCCCCAGCTTGAAATACTTGTTGATGGCGTCGGCGTAAGTGCGCTTGCGCATCTCGCGCATAAACTCCGCCAGATAATCCACGATCATGCCGTACTGGTTCGTGAAGAACTCCGGGCGCATCTTAGGTATCTCCCACCCTGGGACATAGCTGTGAAACCGGTCAAAGAACGCCGTGTCGATCATCGTCTCAGGGAAGGGTGCGAGCAGATGACTCGTCTTGACCATCGTATCCACTGGCTGGTTGATATTGCCGACAAAAACCATCGATGCGTACGCGTTCACCGAGTCCTTGCCACGGGCGAAGGAGCCAGACGCCATGTAATCCTTCATGATCTGCACGCCGTCCTTATCCTTGAACGAAATGCCTGCCACTTCATCAAACGCAACCACATCCCACATCCCGACGAGGCCCACGCGCCTGCTGCTCATGTTGTAAAACAGGTTGGCGACGGTTGTTTGACCACCCGAAATCAGGATGCTGTTGGGGCTGATCTCCTTGTAAATGTGGCTTTTGCCGGTGCCGCGTGGTCCGAGTTCGCACAGGTTGTAGTTGTTTTCAACCAGCGGGACCATTCGGGCCAGCAGGTGCCATTTCACCCGCTTGTCAAAGTTGGTGGGCTCCATGCCGGTCGAGCGCAGTAGCACATCAAGCCACTCGTCCTCAGTGAATGCCCTGCGCCCCGTGAAGAACGCCTCCATGTCCATGTTGGGCATCTGAATCGGCTTCAGGTCCTCGATGACAAAAGGCGACGATCTCTGCCCCTCCTCATAGAAGTAGTGCAGCGTGATGATGCACCAGATGCCGCCAGCCAGTAGCTTCTCAAATTTTTTGACGAATAAGCTGCTGACCTCGATCTCCTTCGTGCCCAGATTGCTCAACAAGGCTTCGTAGACGTCCCTCTTTTCGTTCAAAGTGACCGTCACCTTGTCGATGATCTTGAGGCTGCCCTTTTCCCTGATGGTGGACTTCACCTTCTCTGCTTCATCCGGTCTGACGTAGTTCTCGGCCAGGATGCGTTTGACCGTCTTCATCCCGTCCTGGATGACCTGCTCATCGTTCGTGGCGCAGTGAGAGCCCAGCAGGTACTCCAAAACGTAAACGGGCACGTTCGCGCCTTCCTTGACCAGCTTGGTGAGGTCTTTGCGGACCACCCGGCCAGCAAAGTGCTGGTTCAGCAGGCTGTCGAGGTCCCTGGTCGATAAGCTGGTAGCGTTGGGGTCTTCTAATGGAATCATGGCAGGCGGCTTACTGGTTACTCAAATGGAAGGTAGTCAAAGTCGATCTTCAGGGTGCGCTTAACAAACTCGATGAACGCCCTCTCCTCCTTTTCGGGTGCTTTCGGTCCCACCACAACTACACGGGCTCTCCCGGTTTGATGCAGTGTTCCCCGCCAGGCATACATGAGGACCTGTCCCAAGGCTTCGCGGATGCAACGGGATACGCTGTCGTAGGGCTTGATTTCGTACAGAACCAACCTGTTCTTGTCCGAAACTTGAATGTCAACGAAGTCCCGCTCCATAAAGACATTCTTCTCGCCGTGCTCTTTCACCAAGCGCTTAAAGAGACGATTTCGGATTTCATGGTGGCGTTTCTCAATCTCAATTTTGCTGGCCTTGGTCTCGCGTATTTCGGTTTCGACATCCTTCAACAGGGCAGCCTTTCTCAGCCATTGCTCTCGCCGCGCTGGAGACAACGGTTCCAGCTGAACTTTCTCGCCGTTCAGCACGGGCGCAAATATCTCCGAGATGCGGCGAGCGTCAGTCAGCCGATGGATCGTGCCGCCGTAACCCAGTTTGAAGGTGTGTTCGCTGCGGTCCAGGAACTTTGCGTTGACGCAGTGGTTCAAAGGACTTGTACCCCGACGATAAACGCTGCCGTTTTTCTCGAAGACCTGTGCGTAGCCATGAATTATCAGGCAAGGGGTCCGCCCTTTGGGAGCTCCTGACGTCTTGATGGCCACCAAATCACCGGGACGCAAATTCAAAAATAGTTTGAGTGCGTTATATGAAGCAGGACTTTCGCCTAGCTTCTTGAGCGTGGACGCAATATCCTCCTCCGGCCTGCCGTAAAGGTATTTAAGGGAAGGACGTTCCCAACCCCACCCCACTTCTAACAGCTCCTGTTTGATCATGGCTGGCAGATTGTCCTCCCAGTCTTTGCCGTCGCGGAGCCGCTTTGAGCCGAGAATGTAATAGTCAGGCATAATCTTTTTCGCTGTTATTGGTCGACACGTCAGAAGTCATCGGTAAAGGCCCTGTCTATGCTCACCTCCACGCTCTGCTGCTCGATGCCGGTCTCTGCTTCCCGGAGCACCAGGCGGTAAGGTTTACGTTTGTCATATTGGCGGTCCAACAGGACGAGCGACACCCATTTCTTCCGCTCGTTCATGTTGTCGGACCCACTATCGAACGTGGCGGTCTCGATGTTCGTGACCGGCTCGTCTCCGTCGTAAATGGCCACTTTAAGCGTGATTGCTTTCACCCGGTCGCTCACCGCCTCGGTCTGGAGCAGCTCGAAACGGTGGCGCGGGGTGGTGATCTTGTGGCTGGTGCCCAGGACATGCACCGCAACCTGCTTGCTCTTGGTCGTTGGCGCGGCCTTGCCCCGGATGTGCTTTACTTCAATGATCGGCACCACCACTTCCTGGAGCATGGCACCGCCGTGGATGAACCGCGCACCTCCCGTGAAATGAAACCTGTTCACACCCTTCGGAATCCAGAACTCCATGTCCCCCTCGGCGCTGGCCGTCGTGGCCGTGAGCCCATGCCAGGCACAATCGTTGTCGGGCAAGTGGTGCCCCAGCAGATACCGCTTCTTGGCGATGACCGTTCCATCCGGCTTATCCGTCAGCGCACTCTTTTCGGTTTGTTCAGGCGCGGACTCTTGGAACAAGAATCCGTGGTCCGCAGTAACGAGCACCTGGCTGCCGTTCAGGTTGTTGATGATGTGGCTGACCAAACTGCCGATCTCGTTGATGGCCTTCCGCACCGCCTCAAAGGTCTTGCCCTCCGTTGGCGCGTAATCACCCGTGGCATCCACCGTGTTGTGATAAATGTAGACAACGGCCCTCTCACGCACGAACTCACGCCCGGCATCCCTGCTCATGGCCATCAGGTCTTCAGCCTTGACCGCCAGCCCATCGGCTGCGGCCAGGATTTCGTCGCGCTGCGCCAGTGAGGACGATGGCTTGCCGTCCACCAGCACCTCACCGGTCGGCTTGTAGGCCAGCTTCGGGTGTGGCAGCAGGCTGGCCATGCCCAACGCGGTGTATGAAGGAAGGACGCTGAGTTGCGAGGTCAACTCCGCCTCAAACCGGTATTTACCGTTCAGCTCTCGGGTCAACTCCTGCGCGGCCTCGTAGCGGAACGCGTCGCTGATGATGACGTAGACCTTCCGGCCCGTGGCTCTGTCTATGCGTGGTTTGACCTGCTTGGCGTAGAAATCCTGCTGGCTGGGCACCTTCTCGATCTGCCAGTTCCTGAGCAGGCTCCGGTCGCGTGCCGGGTCGACAAACTTGCCCCAGGTCAGTGCCATCGTCATAACAAACCAATTGCCATAGCAAGCCTCCATCTCCTGGCGCAGCGGCTTAAGCACTCCCCAACCCTCGGCCTCAGCCAGATCGGCAGTCTCGCAGAAGGTGCGGTACAGGCAGTCGAACCGGTAAAGCTCCTTCTCGTAGGCGTGATACATCGCCTTGGCATCGGCAAAGTCGAACTGCCCGGCATACTGGTTGCGCAGGGCGAAAAAGTCGGCTGCTGCCACCAAGGCGTTGTAGACAGCGTTGAGCGCCTTGCGTGGCACAGATGGCAGCCCCGTGACATTGAGTGACGCCCAGTGGCCATCCTGACGCCGTTGCGCGATCTTGCGGATGTCCTCGGCGTTGATGCTGTCGGCGGTGTGCCTGACACGATCCCGCAGACTCCTTGCGATAGCCTTCTCCACCGGCAGAAAGGTCATTCCATTGAGCATGGCATCGATGTCCAGACTATCCAGATGGGTATCGAGCTTCAGAACGTCGGCCACCATCTCGGAAAGCTTGTCGTAGCTGCTGCCCCGGCTGGCACTGTCGCGCCAGTGTGAGAGGCAGGTGACGACGTTTTGCCGGGATGTTGACGGCAGTACCAAGTGCTGCAAGGAGAATGGGAGGACACCGGTCAGATGGTACGCGTAGTCTGAGAGAAACAGGCGTATCAGCAGGTTCCTTAGATTGGGCGCATCCTCGGTGTAGCCGAAAGCCGTCTTGACCATCTGCCAGAAAGCCAAATCCAAGCCCAGCTTGGCCACAAGTTCCCAGGCTGGCGGCGGGGTACTCAGATCAGGCTCCGCCCTGTCACGAAGCAGTAACCCATCATCCTGCTCGGCTTGGCCTTCGCCTTCCCGGACTCCACTGGTCTTGGACCGGATTTGCGAGTAGCCGATGCCGCTGACCGGGAAGCCAGCCAGCGAATGAAAGAGTGCGAGAACGATGGTAAACAGGTCTGGTTGATCGGCTCTGACTAGCACCGCCAGCATCTTTCGGTCGAGGTCCATCTCGGTGTCCAACGGTGACACCAGCAACTGAAGCTTTTTAAACCGCTCTTTGTTATCGAAAAACCTCTTCCGCTCCTCGATGTGCGGGCGCAACGCCTGATTCGCCAGCCCTAGTTCGTCCAGGATGATCGAGGCCCGGTCGGCTCGGAACGTGTGGCTGTAGAGGCGGATGTCCAACAGCCAATCGTCGTCATAGTCCGGCTCTGCTGTGGGCGAATAGACCAGGTAGCGACCGGTGACATCCTGCCGTTCGATTTTGATTTTGGCAGCCAATGCTCCCTCCCGGTCGAGCCGCAGCACGGTGATGTCCGGCACCGCCAGGGCTGCCAAAGTGTCCTCGAACTCACGCTGAGGATCGTTCCAGAACACGATCCGCTTGCCTTGCTCGTGGAACAGGCGGTTTAGACTCGATGAGACTTGATCCTTAGTCACTGAATTTCCTCACTCCTAATGGACCCATCCACACAACCAAGAATCTGTCGCGAAACTCTGCCCTGCTCAGGGTCCATATTGGCCAGACACTCAGATTGGTTTGCAAAAATGACCCAGCACCCCCGTTCAGTGTGCGCACTCCTGTACTTTATTCCATTTATCGAGCGACGAGCCATTCCCTTCATAACGTATTTTACATATTCCGTAAAAACCTGAGTGGGTACGTAATCAATGGATTTTCTTTGGGCCTTTTCGATCGGCATCGAAACGTCCTCTGCAAATCCGATAAGAAAGTTGCAGATTGCTTTGTCCGCTGCCGAATCGTCATCAAAATAACTGCTTCGAGGATTTATTTGAGTCAGATCAAGGATGGTGAGTGGAATCACGTTGGCGAATTGTACACCGATGAAAGTCTTAGCTGCTAACGGCGTCCTACCCGATGAGGCAGCCACTTCCATTTTGGCTGTGTCAAAGTCATCAGCGCCATAAAACATAGCGATTCCCGGCGGACTCATCCGATTCGGAGCTGTGCAGCACTTGATCGGCGGCGAGGTCAAGTCTGAAGGTATGTTCGGGGTGTCGTCACTGTTGAACACCCTTCCACGCCAAAATTTGTTACCAGTGTCAAATTGGGTGATTAGTGAAGCTCGGCGGCATGCGCCATCGATTGTCGAGAACAGATTCTGAATAGTGCGTGCGGTGGATTTTTTACGATTCGTTTCTCCCTTAGTACCACCTAAAAAGGTATATCGTCTTTCGTACTTAACAGTGTGTTTGAATTCTTCCCATGCGCTTGAAATAGTGTTTGCCCCATTCAG
This sequence comes from Pedosphaera sp., assembly GCA_025359965.1. GTDB lineage: Bacteria > Verrucomicrobiota > Verrucomicrobiia > Limisphaerales > SXQI01 > SXQI01. The sequence continues at coordinate 2,862 of JANYDC010000014.1, read as the reverse complement.
CCATTTGATCCGCCTCCACTCGTGGTCGCCAAATGCTTGTACGCAGTCTGTCCTTAGAGTCCAATTTGGAATCTCCCAACCTATCCGATCCATCACTTCCGAGAATGAATAACAACCGCTGAGGTAGTCTTCAATGTACCTAAATGGCACGTCGGTCCGCGACGGATCACACCACTCCTTGCGTATACGCCGTTCCGCCTCCTTTAAGACCAAAGTTAATGGAAAAATTTCGACGTTTGGCTTGGGAGACCAACAATAGCCACATTGTCCAATGGTCCCCTTGTCTCTAACCAACCGAGACAATCCGTCGTCGTTCAGGCAAACGCAGCACACCATTTTATCAGGCAGAAGGTGGCTTGTGTTCACTCTTCACCACCCCCTGTTACCGCTTTTACTTCGGCTAGTAGTTCGCCGAATTTGCCGTAATTCACTTTTACGCCGTCGTCGAGGTCGAGGTTGATGAGTTGATCGGCGTAGTGGCGCAGTTTTTCATCGAAGGCGACGAGTTCGGTCTGCTGCTTTACCAAGGTCTCACGTTCCTTCTCCAGCTTGCGGCGGTGTGACGTGGATGTGGCGGTTACGATATCTCCAGCCAGTTGCTCAATTCGATGAGACAGCTTGCCTTGGAGCGGGATGACGTATTCCGTGCGCATCCGCGACAGCGTGCCTTCGTGGTAGCGGTGAAGATAGACCAAGCACTGAAATGCCCTCTGCTTGCCGCTGGAAAAGAGCCAGTAGATCGGGCGTCGCTTGTAAGTTTGAAGGTGGTCCTTGTAGAAGCCTGTTGATACGTAACGGCGAATGGTGTCGCGGGAGTGCTCCTCCTGATTGGGGCCAAGGGCATCGGCCATAAACTCCAAGTTGGCCTCCAAGGTGTCACGGGACCAGCACACGGTTAGGAAGTCGATGAGGCGCTCCATGGCGTCATCCGGAAACCAAGCCAACTCCGTCAGGGGAATGATACCGTCGGCGTCGGCTGCAAACGTTGCGTATTGGCCAGGGTCAAACCCTTCGCTTCGGCTGTTGGCATAGACTAGGCCTGCCTTATCCAGGCTGTAACGTCCCATCATAGAGCCGATGGCGTAGGAGACTAACGAGGCCATGTCCTTGTGCAGGTCGGCGCGGGCGAGGGTGATTTGCGCCTCGGGCACTTCGGGCTGCAACTCGCCGTCGAGGCCGTAGGCGGCGATGAAGAGCCGGTTGTTCTCCGTCTCCAGCTCCTGCATCCGGCGGATGGCGACGGTGCTCTGCGCCTCCCAATTCCGCCAGCTCGCCTCCAGCGTCGCGCCCTTCAGCCCGGACCGCAGCAACGGCTGGTCGCGGAAGTCCCACGAGGTCTCGAAGTTGTCCCAGTCGGTGCGGGCGATGGCGACGCACTTATTTGCTCGTTCAGTAACTAGAGCGTCCGTCTGCACCGAAATCGGGACGGGCAAGTCAGCGAAATTGCCCGAGTTAAAGTGCATGGTCGGCGAGAGTGCATTGAGAAAATACTCGGCAACTCCGGAGTTAAGCAAAGCCAGCAAAGTCTCATGCCTAGCGTTTCCCTCAGGAAATGCGGTCTGGCCTGTGGTGTCGAAAAGGTATCCGTCGCCATTGAGCCGAACCGAAACGGCCTCTGAGCTGACTGCTGACCACGAAAGCCCTCGCTTAAAGTAATGGTCCTGATTCCAGCACTTCGAGTTGTTGGCCGTGATTCTGCCACTAGCCAAATCTTCAGCTTTTTGCCGCTTTAACTCCTCACCGTCATTAAACCAGTTGATTACGTATTCAGAATTCCCACACCACTTTCGGAACGAACCTCCTTTGTTGATCGGGAACCACTTCGCTGTGGTCAGTTTGGCGTCAGCGCGACTTTTATAGCCAAACCCGAGGGAGCATTGACCCACCTCATGCCACAAGCGCAAAAACCTATTGTTGTCGCCGGTTTGCAGTCCCGCACGAATTGTAGCTAGGGCTCCGAGGCGCGGATTTCGCCCGAACGCTTCAACCGCCGCTATCGAAAGCCAATAGCATACGGGAGCGCCAGGGATTCTGAGAAACTGAGACGCACAGGCGACATGCCGGACATTGGGATTCAGAAACAGTGCCTCCTTCTCAGCTTCGTCTCGGCCTTTTCTCAAGTCCCTGAATTGAGCGGTGGCGTCCGGACTTGTCCTGTTTTGAAAGACGAACGCCGCGACCTGCACCACCTCTCCAGAGATGCTGTCGAAGCCTCTCGCCCCTAAATGGGCAAGGGAGATTAGCTGCTTTTCCCTCAACAAGCGTGTTCGTAACTTCTCGAAGGAAGTAATGAACATCCAACCGTGTCTTGTCACGAGGCCTGCATAACCATTCGAGAATGAAAGGCCGATGCTACGTTCGATAAAACAGGCAAACAGGTCTGCTTTGGAGTCTAGGTAATGCTCCCGAAGAAATGCTTTTACCGTAGAGTTTTGCTGTCCATCCCCCATATACGGCGGATTGGCCACGACGACGTGATACCGCTGGGTGAGCGCCTCGGCTTGTTCGAGCACGCGCAGGACTTTGAGGTGCGTCTCGCGCAGGAAGAGCTGGCCGCCGAGATCCTTCGCCTCGATGGCGCGGCGGAGGTCGGCGATGGCCCGTTCGTCGAGGCACGGCTGGATGAGCGAGCCGAAGTTCTTCGCCTCCTCGAACTGGTGGAGCAGCTTGAGCACGGGCTGATGGAAGAGGTCGCCCAGCCCGAGGGCGCGGATGTAGTCGCGCAGCTCGTTTTCGGCGAAGCTCACGTCGCGCAGCTCGATGATGCGGGGCCGGACGAGGTGTTCCGGCTGGAAGAAGCGACGGGACTTTTCCCGGGCCTTGAAGACGAGGGCCAGCTCGGCGAGCTGGGCGGCGCGGGGG
>JANYDC010000004.1 GCA_025359965.1 Pedosphaera sp. | reverse complement strand
GCCTTACCCCCCTTACGCCGGTCACAACAGACCCGGCGTCTTACACATCCTCCCCGCTGCCGCAGGCTTCAAATTCTGCCCTCCCACCGCCTTACCCCTCACCCCCGAAGAAACCAGAGTCCGCATTGCCGAGGCAAAACGTGCAAAATATGGAGTTTAACCAATCCCTCGGCATTCACACACCAGAGCAAGGGTACACTTGCTCGCAAGGCCGGCTTGTTTCTATGATAGGGGAATGATTCAACGCTACTCGCGCCAACCAATGCGCGATATTTGGTCTGAGCAACGCAAACTTGAAATCTGGCTGCAAATCGAATTGCTGGCCAGTGAAGCCCTCGTTGCCGAGGGTTTGGTGCCACGCAAGGATTTCGAGCAAATGTCGGCCAAAGCCGCCTTTTCGCTCGAACGCGCCAAGGAATTGGAGCGCACCCTCAACCACGACGTCATCGCTTTCACCACCAACGTGGCCGAGAACATCAAGAGCGACGCCAGCCGCTGGTTGCACTTTGGCCTGACCTCCAGCGATATCGTTGACACTGCTTTCGCCGTTCAGATGGTCGAGTCAGCCGATATCTTGATTGAGGACGTCAAAGCCTTGCGGAAGGTGATTGCGGCCAAGGCCAAAGAACATCAGTTCACCCCCATGATCGGTCGCAGCCATGGCATTCACGCCGAGCCTACCACCTTCGGCATGAAGATGGCCCTGATGCACGACGAATTCGGCCGCGCTCTCGAACGCCTCGTACAGGCCCGCAAGCGTGTCGCCGTGGGTAAACTGAGCGGAGCCGTGGGCACCAGCGCGCATCTTTCCCCCAAAATAGAAGCTTTCGTTTGCAAAAAGCTGGGGCTCAAACCCGTCGCCATTTCCACGCAGGTTATCCAGCGCGATATCCATGCCGAATTCATCCAAACTTTGGCCCTGGTCGCCGCCAGCATTGAGCGCTGGGCCACCGAGTTCCGCCATTTACAGCGCACGGAAGTTCTGGAGGCCGAAGAGTTTTTTGCCAAAGGACAAAAAGGCTCCAGCGCCATGCCGCACAAACGCAACCCTATCACCGGCGAACGTTTGACCGGCCTTGCGAGGGTGATTCGCGGCAATTCGGTCGCCGCCTTGGAGAACGTCGCCCTTTGGCACGAGCGCGATATCAGCCACAGCAGCGTCGAGCGCGTCATTTTCCCCGATTCCTGCACGCTGCTGGATTACATGCTGGTGACTCTCTCGAAGCTCACCGAGGGCTTGATCGTTTATCCCGAGAACATGAAACGCAACCTCGGCCTCTCGCTGGGCATGTGGAACTCACAAACAGTGTTGCTGGCTTTGATTAAAAAGGGGCTGACCCGCGAGCAGTCGTACGACTTGGTTCAGCGCAATGCCATGAAAACCTGGCAGGCCAAGCACGCCGGCCAATCGGATGCCGATTTCAAAGTCCAACTGCTGAGCGATCCGGATGTGGCCAAGCTCCTGTCCAAGGCCGAATTGGACAAGCTGTGCAGCCTCGACTTCCACTTCAAACAAGTGAAAGCCAAGTTCAAGAAGCTGGGTTTGTAACCGCTGCGGGGCTTACGCAAGCGTGACCGGCCGGCTGTCGTTGTAAGCCGAGTTTATGCAGGCCTCCAGTACTTGCTGGGTCTTCAACGCAATTTCCGGCCAAGTTTCGTTCAGTTTTCCTGAACGGACTTGGTTGGCAAACTTCCGGAAAAGATTCGTCTCCTGGGCGGACGAATGGCTGTTGCTATACTCCTGAAGGATGACCTGACGGCGCCGCGCTTCCATGTTGTAATCGCAAACCGTCCGGTTGTAGATCGTATTGCCCACTTCAAACCTCACTTCGTTACCGAAGAAGGGAATGACGAAATCAGTCAGGTGCAGCCACCCCTTGGTCCCGCTGATCAGTGCCGATTGTTCATCATGTGCCACAAAGGAACAGTGAAAACCGGAAGACACTCCACCCTCAAAAAACAGCTCGCCCGAGAACTCGGTGGGTACCACCGCTGTGCCGTTTTTGCTGGGAACGGAAGTAAGCATCCGGCCTGTCACCCGCGTGGGCAATTGTTCTTTGACTGCCCAAAGAGCCATGCGAATGCAATACCAACCGAGATCGCCAAGGCAACCGTGGGGCTCAAGGAGGCTGTCCGCGCGGATATTCTGCGTGAAAAACTCATCGTCCCCGCAAAAAGTGAACGAAGTATTGATGCGCTTAAGTTGCCCGAATTCCTCTGGATTCTCCATAACCTCGCGCATTTTGTCCAAACGGCCACTGTGCATGAACATGACCCCGTCCATGAACTGAACTTTATTGCGTTTGCAGGCGTCGATCATCTCGCGAAGGTCTGCCACACTCGTCGCGCATGGCTTTTCGCAGAGGATATGCTTGCCTGCTTCGGCGGCGCGGATCACCCATTCCTTGCGGATTCCGGTGGGCAGGGGGATGTAGATCGCGTCGACATCGGAAGCCGTCAATAATTCCTCATAGCTTCCCAGGGCTTTCGGCACGGTTTCGAACGGTGCCTCGGCCTGACACGCGGCGATAAAGCGCTGGCTTTTCGTCATCTCGCGGCTGGCCACGGCGACCATCGTCGAATTGCCGCTGTTGTGGATTGCTTTCCAGTTTTTACCACCAATCAGCGCCGTGCTGAGAAATCCCCAGCGGAGTTTGTTTTCCTTCATATGACTGGGATGTTGTGCTGCCTGTCCATGACTGCCAAGACCGAAAAAGCGAGACACCTGCGATTCTTGAAAAGAACTTCCATCGTTGGAGACCGGCCTTGCAAGACAATCGTTGCCGACCCTACGATCAACCCAGAAAACACACAAAGAAATGGGGATGCCCAAACAATCAGATTTCATGGCGGGAGTGATCGAAGGTTTCTACGGGGAACCCTGGTCGCAGTCTGAACGATTCGATCTCTTTGAGCGGATGGCTGAGTGGGGGTTGAACACATATCTTTACTCCCCAAAGGACGACTTGAAGCATCGCGCACTTTGGCGTGAGACCTATTCGGCGGTTGAAGCTGAGTCTTTGGGGCAGGTGATTAATGCCAGCAACGCGCAAGGCATCCGCTTCATCTACGGGCTGGGCCCCGGTTTGGACATTCGCTATTCGGACAGTGGTGATGTGAATTGTTTGAGGAAGCGTTTAGAACAAATGCTGGCCTTGGGCTGCCATAATTTCGCGCTCCTCTTCGATGATATTCCGGATCGCATGACCCCCGGAGATTCCCGTCAGTTTGACTCATTTGCCTCGGCCCAGTGCCATGTGGTCAACGATCTCCTCCAATGGGTGCGCGAGCGCTGTGCCGAAGTCCGCTTCTTTTTCTGTCCAACCCCCTACTGCGGGCGCATGGCTCAAGCCGGTCTCGGCGGTGAGGATTACCTCTCCATCATAGGCCGGGATATGGCGCCTGAGATCGAGGTGTTTTGGACAGGTCCGGAAATCATTTCACAAGAGATCACTGTGGCCCATATTCTCGAAGTGCAAAGGGTGCTTCGTCGCAAACCACTGATCTGGGATAATCTTCACGCCAACGATTACGACGGCCGTCGGTTTTTCTGCGGTCCCTATTCGGGGCGCCCGCTGGAATTGCGGGAGATGGTCAGCGGGATATTGAGTAACCCAAACAACGAGTACGCGTTGAATTTTATTCCTTTCAGAACCCTTGCGGAGTTTGTGCATTGCCGTGGTGTCTGGGATGCGCGCGCATCCTATTTGTCGGCCATGCGAGAATGGCTCTCGCAATTTGCGGCAACTGGTCAGCCTGTCGCTTTGGACGATTTGATCCTTCTGGGAGACTGCTATTACCTGCCGCAACAGGAAGGGGAGGGAGCCGAACTGCTTTATTCATGGGCCAGTAATTTGGTGGTTGGCGATTATTCCACGGATGATCTCGCCCATTTTCGCCAGACCGCCAGCCGACTGAAGGTGCTTTGTGTTCGGCTGACCGAACTTCGTCACCGGCGTTTGTTTTATGCATTGAGCCGGCGCATTTGGGAGCTTCGCGAGGAGTTGGATTTTCTGGAGCGTTATGTGGCGTTCCGAGTCGCTGGTGGTCCGCTTCAAGAGTACTTCAATTCCGATGGCCACCTACCGGGAACCTACCGCGGAGGGATTGTCCCTCGATTGCAGCGTTTAATGACCCGGAATTCTGATGGCAGTTTTCTGCCCGTTCAAGAGCCCCCGAACATTATTGCAACATCATGAACGATTGCCTCATACGTCCCGCCCGGCCCGGCGATGAGTCGGGTGCTTATTACGTGTGCCTCAAGACGGGTGATTACGGCAAGGACGGCGAGCCGTTTTACCGTGACGATCCGGATGCGCTGGGGCGAATCTTCGTCGGCCCTTACCTTGCCTATGAGCCGGAGTTGAGTCTTATTTTGGAGGATGCCGATGGTGTTTGCGGTTACGCGCTGGGGGCGTATGACTCGCGCGCCTTCTATGCGCGTTACGAGGCAGGTTGGCGTCAGGAGCTTTGCGCGAAGTTTCCAATACCAACCGGCGATTCCTCGCGGTGGACGCGCGCACAGAATATCCACGTCCTATATCATCAGCCTGATTATTATTGTCCCGAGCCATACGAGTGTTATCCCTCCCATCTGCACATCGATTTCCTGCCGCGTGCCCAAGGACGTGGGTTTGGTCGCCGCATGCTGGAACAGGTCATGGACAAGCTTCGCCAGCGAGGTTCCCCGGGGGCGCATCTGGGCGTCAGCGTGCCGAATGTCACCGCTCCTGGATTTTATAAACGATTGGGTTTCCGGGAGCTGATACGGGTCGGCGAAGGAAATGACGCCTGTATTTATATGGGCAAAAGCCTGAAAGATTGAAACGCAGCCAAATCATGCCACAGCCATTAGCCATCTTGGGCGGAAAGCCCATCCGAACCAAGCCATTCACCTCGTGGCCCATTTTTGGCAAAGCTGAGGAAAAAGCCTTGGTACGGACCCTGCACAGCGGCAAATGGGGACGATTGCAGGGTGAAGAAGTAGCCAGGTTTGAACAACGCTTTGCCGCAGAACACGGTTGCAAGCACGGCATAGCGGTGGTCAATGGCACTGTTTCCCTTCGCATTGGCCTGATGGCGGCTGGCATTTGCGCTGAGGACGAAGTGATTGTCCCTCCTTACACGTTTCTATCCACCGCTTCGGCAGTGATTGAAGCCAATGCCATCCCGGTCTTCGCGGACATCCATCGTGGTACGTTCAACCTCGATCCCCAAGCGGTCGAGGCCGCCATCACTCCTCGCACCAAGGCCATCATACCCGTCCACTTCGCAGGCCAACCCGCCGACATGGATGCCATCATGGCCATTGCGAAGAAGCGAAACCTGTTCGTAATGGAGGATGCCGCGCATGCCCATGGAGCGAGCTTGGGAAGTCGTCCAGCAGGCTCCATTGGGCACTTAGGTTCATTCTCATTTCAATCGAGCAAGAACATGACCGCCGGCGAAGGAGGCATCATCACCACCAATGACGATGCTCTCGCTGAATCTTGCCGATCCATTCAAAGCTGCGGTCGAGTGGCTGGAGGGCTGTGGTATGAGCACCATGTCATTTCGGGAAATTACCGGTTGGGCGAGTTTCAAGGAGCTCTGCTCGGTTGCCAGCTTGACCGTCTTGCCGCGCAAACGGAACGTCGCGACCGCAACGGCCAATATTTGGCGGCCAGACTCTCTCAGTTGCCGGGACTCCATCCGCAAGCTCGTCCCGCCGATTGCACGCGGCACAGCTATCACCTGTTCATGATGAGGTTGGTGGAGAGCGAGTTTGGAGTGTCGCGCGGCGCGGTGCTTAATGCGCTTCGAGCTGAAGGCATTCCTTGTTCGGCGGGCTACGGCTATTCGCTTCCCCAACAACCTTTGTTCAAGAACAAGGCTTTTGGACCCTACCTGCCAAAAGCGCGTGCCAAACTGAACTACGCCAAAGTCCGCTGTGCCAACAGCGACCTCTTGTGTAGCGCGGAATGCATTTGGCTGGAGCAAAGCCTGTTCCTCGGCCCCCGAAAGGACATGGAAGATATCGTCCGTGCTTTTGAGCGCATCCATCAAAACCGAGATGCACTCAACGCGGTCTTTCGCAATTGAACGTCAGTTGATTTGAACTAAAAACCGTGAGCTCTATAACCCGGATATTCAACAAGTACCTGGTGCCGGCCTTAAACGCGCTGAACGACAACGTTTACCTTTCGGCCATTCGCGCCGGCATGGTTTCAGTCGTACCCCTCACCATCATCGGTGGCTTGTTCATGATCCTATCCTACCTGCCATTTGCGGGCTGGGAGGCCTGGGTTGCCCCTCATCTTCAGTTGCTGCAAGTTCCTGTGACGGCAACTTTCGGGCTGCTGGCGGTTTTCGTTTGTTTCGCCATTGGCTATGATCTGGGCAAACAGTTGAAACAGGAGGCCATCGTCAGCGCCTTCATTGCCACGCTCATTTTCCTGATGATCTCCATCAATCTGAAGGATCTGACCCTGTCGATGGACAGCCTGGGCTCCAAAGGACTCTTCACGGCGATCCTTATTGCCATCATCTCGGTGCGTGTGCAGAAGTTTTTCACCGACAAAAACCTCGTGATCAAAATGCCCGAAAACGTGCCAGCCGTGGTCTATGAGTCCTTTCTCTCGCTGATCCCCATGTTCTTTCTGGTCCTCGCTTTTTGGGTGATCCGCTTTGTGCTCGGTGTTGATATTAATGACCTCATGCAGACGGCTTTCAAGCCGTTAGTCTTTGCTCTGAATACCCTTCCGGGAATTTTGGTGTACGCTTTTCTAGTCACGATTCTGTGGTCGGTTGGCATCAATGGGGACAATGCCATGGATGCCATTGTGGCTCCCATCTTCCTTCAGTATCTCGCGGCCAACGTCACGGCCACCACGCAGGGGCTGCCGTTGCCGTACGTCACCGCCAATGGCTTTTTTACCACCTTCGTCAACGTGGGAGGAACTGGCGCGACTATTGCCTTGGCCCTGATCATGCTGAACTCCAAAGAACCGGGCTTCCGCAAAATCAGCCGCATTTCGCTGCCGACCCAGATTTTTCAAATCAACGAGCCTATCTTTTTTGGCTTCCCCATTGTGCTGAACCCTATCTTCATGATCCCTTACGTTCTCAACGCGCTGATCCTGACCGCCTCCAGCTACCTGCTGATCCACTGGAACATTATCCACAAACCCTTCGTGAATGTGCCGTGGACCACTCCACCTATCATCGGCCATTACCTCGTAACTGGCGGTGATTGGAGAGCCGCCGTCTGGGGAGCCCTCTCCATCCTCATCGCCATGGCCGTTTACTATCCTTTCGCCAAAGCTGCGGAACGCCAGAGGTTGAAAGCTGAAGGCATCGTTGTCTCCGCTTCGTTTTAGGGGATATCAGATCGCATTATATTTTAGCATCTCAATGACATAGCCATCTACTTTAAATGAATCTGGGCCAGCGCGGATCGCCTCGCTAAAATTCGGAGAAGGCTCTCTGATACATGCCAATCTTTGTTGTAGCTCTTCGAGTGTGCATCCGTCAGCAATCCAGTCATCCGCATAGCACCACGGCTCGATATCGTCCGGCAAATACACAACGCTTGGTGACTGGAAAAACTGGGCTACGGCGCAGATGGCAGTCGTGACCATGTGTTTCAAGTCAGAGTCCTCACTTGCTTGGTCCCAACCAAAGCCGGTTGAAATGATCGCTGCGCGGGGTCCGAACCATACCGAAAGACCCTGAGGATCGTGAATCCGGGACAGTGGCGCAGCAGGGTAAGTCCGCTCCGGATCCAGTCGCCACAGGTTTTGGATCAGTGGGCTCAACTTCTTGATGCCTGCACACATGTCCTCTGCGAGCGACACCGAAGGAGGAAACGCAATATGATGAGCGAAAGCTCCATTAATGTCTGTACCCATACTTGTTTGATTGGTCCATTAATACCCGAACAACGGTTTGCAAGGCAATGATCGAGCGTGGTTCAGAAAACGATCCAGAATTGCGCCGAGGAAGGCGGTGTTCCGCCGCGCTATTTTTCTTGGTAGCCTTTTTTTATTTTTTCGGCGATCAGGGCCGTGGCTTCTTGGCTGGCTTTATTCTCATTTGGGAAGGTTTTGGTCTGCGATTGTCCGGGAGTTCCGATTCGGCCAAAACGGACGGTGAATGAATTTTCTGACAAGGAGATATCCCAAAATTTTCGTGATGAGCCGCTGACCAGTTCGAAGTGACGGACGGTGTTTTTGAGCGCTCCCGAATTGGGTTTGGATTCGCGGACTGGAAGCTCTGAGGGCAAAGCCAATGGTGTGGGTGGGCGAGAAGGCTCGTCGGGCTTAGGCACAGAATTGGTGGCTTCAGTCAGGTCGTCCACATCAGGTTCAACAGGCCCCTCCAATCCCTGCAATAACTTCTCGATTCGGTTTACGACATCTTCCGGGTTGTGGTACCAGTCCTTGGTCAGAACCATTAAAATCTGCCAGCCAAAAGCGCGGAGGTTGGACGGCTGCATCAGGAAGCGATCCAGCAGATTGGGATTGGCATAGTGGTTTTCGGTGTCGACCAGAATGCCCAGCTCATGCAAACCGTCCACTTCTCGTCGAACGGCAAGGTCGCAACGGAATTTGGATTGGCCCACGCTCAAATCCACCCAATAACCCAACTCACGCAACCTCGCCGCCAAGCCTTTGACCACCGCGTCACTTTGGCTTGAGGAATCCAAGGTTTTTCGGTTGAGCGGGTTAAGATTCTCCAGCACCTGTCGCGCCTGGACTGTGTCACCCTTCGACACGGCTTCCGCGTATCTCAAAAAGTTTTTCAGGCTATTGGCGCCGTCGTTGTAGTCATTGGTGATATTCGAGGGACGGATTGAACTCACGATGGCCATGTGAAGTTTGGCCCGCGAGAAAATCACATTCAGGCGCTTTTCGCCACCCCGCTGATTGATCGGGCCGAAGTTCATCAGCATCCGCCCATTGGCATCGTGGCCATAGCAAACGCTCATGATGATGATATCGCGTTCATCCCCCTGGACATTTTCGAGGTTCTTCACGAAGAGCCCGCAGAAGACATCATTTTCCTCCCGCACGTACTCGGCTTCAATCAGCGTTTCAAAAGTGCTGTCCTCATCAGCCAACTGCCTCAGTGCGCTTTCAATTTCCGTCTGTTGCGCTTCCGAGAAAGCCACCACGCCAATGCTCAATTTGGTTCCGCGCAGGAGCAGGCCTCGCACGAGCTGGGCAATGTAGGCGGCCTCATTGGGATTGCGACGGTCCTCGTAGCAGCCTTTTTCCATAAAATGAAAACTAATGCTTCGCGCCAGAAGCTCATCCACGTTTGCCGCACCCTGGTCGGTGGACGTTACGATCAATTCAGACTGCTTTGCCAGGGCGCGCTGCCGATCGGGAATCGTAAAGAGATTGCCACCGTAGAACGCGGCGTTGGAAAAGCTGATGAGCGATTCGTAGCGGCTGCGATAATGCCAGGCAAGGAGTGTTGAAGGCAGATTGGTGGCTGACTGAGTCAGGAAACTGTCAGAATCCAAATCCACCTCAACGCGTTGTCCTTCCTCTTCAACCACCACGCTTTCGTCGTCATTTCGGGCTCCGGCAAAAAATGAGCTTGGTGGCAGCTGCATTTCATCGCCCACCACGATAGCCTGGTGCGAGCGGTAAATGGCGGGGATGGCTTCCTCGACAGGAATTTGGCTTGCCTCGTCAAATATGACCACATCAAACAAGGTAGGATCGAGAGGCAACGTGTCGGACACGCTGAGGGGGCTCATGAGCCAGATGGGTTTTAAATCCTGGATCACCTGTCCGGTATCGCCCGCCGCAAGATCGCGAATGGATTTGTATCGCATCGATTTGCCAAACTCATGCTCCAGCTCTCGACGGCCTGCTGCGTACGTTTTTTTGAATGTCTTCTGGTCTGGATCAAGCTGTGAGGCAGGCAGGGAGGAGATGTTGACGTGTTGGAGGAATTTTTTGCGAACCCCCGCCCGGATGCAGCGTGCATTCAAGTTGAGCCATTCGCGATGATGCTTTTCCAGGCTTTCCATTTTGCGTGACAAAATGCGGCCATTAAATCGATCAATTGCGCGATCCTCCCGATAGACGGAGTCGAGACTTTTTTGGCCCATGGATGCCTCAAAATCACTCAAGGGAATCTGTGCCCAGCGAAGCGCGTAGGACAATGCCTCAGGCATTTCCGCAAGCTCGCCCAACACCGGTGACAACTCGGACAGAAGCCCCGATTGCTCACGCAGCGCGGATAAGACTTGGGCAAGTTCTGGGAAGGCAAATTGGACGTGCTCAGCAAGCAGCAACCCCAGTGTCAGGTCAAGTTGAGCGAATCGATCATGAACGCTCTTTAAATTTAGAATCAAGGCGCTGGCTTCACTCGATTGCGCCAGCTGTTTTAGCAACGCTTTCACGGAAACATGCGAAGTGAGCCGGTCATTTCTCAGACCGGCCACCAAGGCGCGGAATGTGTCAGGGTCATCAGAATGCCAGGCCAGCCGGGCATTCTTACCCGTTTCGGTCAGGCCAGCTTGTGCCGTGTGGAGAGCAGCGAGGTCCTCGAGCAATTTGTGCCAGGAAGGCGCAACCGCGTGCCGACTAAAATCATAGCGTGCCTGGAGGGTGTTTTTGAGCCGCCAGAAGGCGGGCTGCAAAAATCGAAGAATGGATTTTTCGAATGTCCGGGCCTGGACCAAGGCAGTTTGGGTGTCTTCCGGCGAAAGAGGATCGTGCCATCCAATGGCTTTTTCCTGAGCCTGAGCCAGCGAATCACGCTTTGAGTTCAGTTCGTTGCAGAGCGCATCGAATTTCTGTGCCTCCTGACTTTCGGAAAGGATGCCCAACAGATTTCTTTCGGCCAAAGGATGGGCGCGCGAGGCAAACTCTAAAATCGTCTGAATTTCCTCAAATGTATCCCACAGATCTGCTGGCAGTCCCGATAGTTCGAGAGCCGTCTGAATCCCATCCAGCAAATCCTCTGCCTCATCCAAATGCCTGGTTAGCGTTTCCAGCGGGCGGGGAGATTGAAGGATCGTCTTTCCGATCCATCTCACCGGATGCTTTGCAAAGCAGGTTTCGTCGCTGAGTTCTGCCAGCGCCGATTGCAAGCGGGCGATGACGTCGCCGTGTTGAAGCCATAAAGGATATTCGGGCAGGAGGTCTTCTGTTTCAGGAAGTTCCTTACGGTAACAGTTGCGAAGCTCAACCAAACGGTGCAGCAGTGAGCGGACTTCAGTGCCCGCACGGGCATGGGTTTGGGACATGGCGCCGGAGTAATGGCCCAGACTGGCCAAGTCCTGTTCCATGGCGCGGAGAGTCGCCGATCGATCCCGCTTGGCATTCGGATCGGGATCGGACTGGCCAAGGAATTTTTCGTACGTCTGCTTAAGGTTTTGGATGAATGCTTTTTTGTCTGTTTGAGAGTCGTGAATCAGACAGCACAATTCATCCAGCCCCTGCTGGCGCAGACGGTGAAAGACCACGTCAATGGCGGCCCGTTTCTCGCACACGAACAGGACCCGTTTGCCTTGAGCCACATAATCGGCGATCAAGTTGGTGATGGTTTGCGATTTGCCTGTGCCGGGCGGGCCTTGGATGATGTAACTCGCTCCAGTTCGCGCTCTCGAGATAGCAGCTGCCTGAGTGGCGTCGCATGCGATGACGTGGTGTTGGTCGGCGAGATCGAGTGGTAATGGGGGCGCTTCCGCTGCCGCTTTGGAGGTCAACGAGAAGACAGCGTCAAATGCTGTGCTCGCCAGATCGGTTTCAATAAGGCCCGCGTAATCGCTGACCAGCGTCATTTTGCGGTAATTGAAATTTCCGAGGGTTAGATTGCACAGATCGAAATCCCAAGAGTATGGGTTTTGGTTGTCGCCCTCTCGCAGGGCGAACATTTGCCTTTCAGTCTCCAGAACTTTGCCTGTTTCCGCAGGATTAGCCGCCTCCACGATATGGGGCAAACGCCCTTGGGAGGGTGCGCCGACCGCATCCCGTAAAGGCATGAGTGTCGGTCGAATCTTTTGAATGAAAAGCTGCAAACCCATTGGCCGGAAATTTTCCCGGTCATAGCTGTATTCAGGCCGGGGAATATTTCTGGCGCGGGGGGAATGGGCTTTTATCCGGCGGCGATACTGATCGACACGCTGAACAGCCTTTTCATGGATGAGTTCAATTTGGGGACGATCTATTTTGTTCAGTGTGACACCGGGCTCGCTGGCGTGAATCTGCAACTTAATGGCTTCGTAAAGCTGATCCAGCGAGGTTTCCTTCAGCTCAACAAACTCTGGCAAATTTAGGTTGTAGAGTTCTTTGAGATGGTGGCGCAGGGCCGGATTGACCTCGGCCTCACTGGTCGTTGGCTCCAGGACATAATTGTCACGGACCCCTTTCTTTTTAGTCAGCTCAACCGGCAGAAGGAGAAGAGGGGAATGGATTCTTTCCTCGGGCGATTCTTTGAGATTGTTCCATCGCAGAAAACACAACACGAGTCGGAGTTGGGAAAAGCCGAACTCGTTCCGGTCATGTCTGGCCTCGCTGATAATCTTATCAAGGACACCCGTAATGTATGGGGCATCCTCAAAGCGAAGGTATTTGCCGAGCGACATCGGCGTACCCTCGGTCACCGTCGCGGCCAGCTCCGGATGCCAGACGAAAAGCTGCTCTCGCCTGATGTTTTTGAAATCCATCAGCACGGGCACCGAAGCGATGGTGAGATTGAGCGTTTGAAGGTTGGGTTTGAAATAGATGAGGCGATTGCGCCGCGAAATTTCAAACAATCGGTCTCTTAGTCGCGATTGAATCAGCCGCCGTTTTCCTTGGGGGCCGGATTCCTTGAACCCGTGAAGATGGTCAAAGTTTAGGTCCGCTGGCTGATCGCGATACTGTTCCAGGCGCAAAATCATCTGCGCGAGATCCGGTGAGCGCCGGTGACGGTTCAACTCCGTCATCTGCACGATGGCTGAAGCCAGCACGGGATTCAGGCGGGCGGAAATCCGGAAAAGATTCGCCCTGTTAAGGCTGAACAATTCCAGTTGTCCCGCGTCTGTGAAATCGAGGCCACAGCTCAGGCTTGCCAGCAGCATGCCGAGCGAAAATATATCGGTCAGCTCATCATGATGCCCCACCGCGTGTTCCCAGCACTGGTAGTTGGGCAAATATAATGGCTTGGAGATGCCCGATGAATCCGGGCTTACTCCGAGATCCGAAGTGGTCAGGGTGCCGTGGTTGAGATCAGCAGTACGTTGTGATTCAGCAACCACATCCACCGCGTGGCTTGCGGGCGTCTGAAGTTTCTCAATCCTCCCCAAATTCTTGGCCGGTGCGGCAGCCTTTTCCGCAGGAAACATCAGATGATCGTTTTCGGTCAGGCCCAGATCCAGAAGCCCACGAAGCGGAGCGACCAATCCAGCCGCGTGCGTGGCGAGGACCTGCTTCATCAAGGGGAGAAGTATGGCCAGAACATCGTCCGTCTCGAAGCCGCCCTTCTCAATTCCTTTCTCCAGAAGTGTCAGAAACGGAAGTGGATTGGGTTCACTCACTTTTCACCTCCGCTTTGGCGAGCATCTCGGCCGCGTGTTCCCTTATCCTCCGGACCTCACGAGATTTCATGCTTAGTTCCTTCGCGGCCAATTTCTCGAACTGCGGGTCCATCCCGAGTTGGCGGCTGAGTTCCAGCGCCGCCGCTAATGGCAACTCATCGAGCTCCGGGTCGGCCGTGACAAAATCGAGAAGCAGATAGCACAGGTACTCGCGCAGTTTTGGGTCGTCGGATGCCAGGGTGGCGATTGCGGTTTGGTCCCTTGTGGCAACGGGGCGAAAGTCATCAAAGAACAGTCTGGCGTGTCCAAGCACTGCGGGCGTTTGGAACCATGCGGGCTGAAGCAAATATTCCAGAAGCCTGCGCGTCGCCTGGGTAAGGCGCGCCTGACCCAACAAATCCAGTTCATCAAATGCGGCAGTGCCTTCAATCATGGCGGCGATTTGGGGTGCGGCTTTGTGTTGCTCGGCCTGCCAAAGTGCCAGTGCGCGCGCACGGATAAATGTTTCGGGGTGCGACAGGCCCTCGGTCGCCACATCGCCTTTGGCAAAAATCTCGTCTGCCTGCTTCAGGTATTCCGTGGCACTGATCTGCGCGATTCCGGTCTGGATCTTTACCAAGCCCGCGATAACAGGCTGGATATCGCCGGTCACAAAAAACGAGCCGCGGTCGGCAAAGATTTCGGTGTAGAGTTGAAAACGCCGCTGTGTGTGTATGTGGCTTGCCGCCGCTCGCGGATCATTGACCACTGCCTGGAGCAGGCGATCCGCAACATGGAAATCACCATCGTGCCTTGCCCACAGATCATAGTGGGCCAGTTCATGACCGATGACCGATTGAAGTTCAGCACTGTTCAAAAGCGTAAGAATCGGACCGGATAACACGATGTGAGCCTCGTGCCGCATAAAGTAAAGAGCCGCGTTGGGATGCGGGCTGTTCTGGCCCTGATAAAGGGTCACCGGGATGTCGAGGCCGAGTTTCGTCTTCGCTTCATCGGCGCTTTGATAGAGGCCGGCGTGCCCGCTGGCATCAAGTCGGTAGGTGGACTTGAGTAGTTCCAGCCGAAGGTTTTCATGATAAGCGGTCATGGAACTGGCCGAGGCAAACCAATTCCACAAATCCCGTTCGCGCGACTTAAGGTATTCCCTCAATTCAACGTGATACGGCAAGGGCTCAAGACTTTGTTCCGCTGGGTTCACAAATGTTTGGCGGCGAGTGCTGCCTGTCACTCAATCAAACTCCAGCGGCGCGGTCAAAGCACGAAACGCGGTGTCGGGGCTTGGGGACGGTCGAACAAAATTGAGAATTTTTACCACGGATGGGAAAGCCAGCACATAGTTTTCGCTGACCGTCCTGTGATTCAGGATGAGTCCAGATTGGGTGGTGGTGGCTTTAAATTATCGAATAGGGCGTTTTATTTTTACGCGGCACCACGGGTGCTTTCGTCGGAATCCTTGATGACGAAACGAGCTCGGAGGCGGGCGACTTCCGTGGCCAGACCCGCGAGTTTGACGGAGCTTAAGACCTCGTTGAAATCCTTGTAGGCGGCCGGTGCCTCATCTTTCGGATAGGTTCGGCAGTTCGAGAGGATATCGTGGGTGATGAATTCATCGTCGACTGTTTTTTGATCGAATTCGCGGATGGCGGCTTTTCGGCCCTTGGCCCGGCCAGCGCCGTGGTTGACACTGAAGCAGCTTTTCTCCGCTCCTGCATCCGCAACCATGACGCATGAACCAGCGGTAGGATTGCCGGGCAGCAAAATGGGATGGCCGGTTTCATAAAAAGGCGTGTTCTTCAGGGCGTGATGATTGGCCGGAAAAGCGCGTGTTGCGCCTTTGCGATGGACCCAGTTTTCACGGTTCTCCACGATCTCGCGGCGGGCAATGTTGTGGCTGATGAAATACACGAGTGAACCGCGTGTTCCTGGGATGATTTCCTGAAAGGCCTCCAAAACGAGAGCGTTGATGAGCATGTGATTGACTGTGGCAAAGTTTGCGCCGAGAGACAGGTCATCAATGTAGTTGTCCGCCTCCGGTGTCCCGAGCGGCGCGTAAACGAGTTCGCGGTCGTTGCCGGGCAACGGAATGTTCCATGCGGCAAACTTGTTTTGCAGGGTGCGGAACTGATCGTTGGCCAAGTGATATCCAAAGCCGCGCGAACCACAATGCGAGAGAAAGGCCACGCAACCATCGCGCAAGCCAAATACTTTGGCGGTGCGGCGGGCGCGGTCGTTGTCCGCGATCTGCACAGCCTCGCATTCACCAAAATGATTACCACCACCGTAAGAACCGAGTTGGCGGATCTTATCCTCAAACTTCGGGAACTTGCCGGTGCTGATGAGCATATCGAGTCGCGTGGCGAGGTCGTCCTGCTGGTTGTTATGCCCAAGGTGGAAAGCATCCTCGCAGCGCTGCGCCCACGCCGGGGGAATTCCGAGCTCACGGCAGACGCCTTCCGACGCGCCCTCAGTTGCAACGCGACGGCCGAGATCGGCTCCCACGTTGCGACCTTTTTTGACGCTCCGTTGCCCCTTACCCGCACCGGTCGGGGTGCGTTCCATGATCGCGGTAATGAGAGCCCGGCGGGTGGCCTTGTCGACCACTGCGTCGGCAGGCAAGTCGAGCTGAAGCAGGCTCATGGAGCATTTGATATCCACGCCAACAGGGCCGGGATAGATATGGGTTGGCGAAACGAGCACACAGCCCACGGGCGCTCCGTAGCCGCAATGGGCATCGGGATTCAGGATGAGGTCAGTCACGCCCGGAGCACCTCGGGAATTAAGCGCCTGTTCGATGCACTTGGCATCGAAGGCTTCGCGGATTTTTGCAGTGCCAATGACGGTGATAGGCTTGCCATTGTTGCCCGGCGCAGGGATGAAGCCGGTGGCTTCGCCTGTGGCGTGGATACCGGATAGGGTAGGGGCGGGGTTCATATTTTTGCAGACCATTACCAAATGAGAGTGCGACAAGGTTTTGCTGAAATAATTGCTCTACAACTGAGCTACGGCTTCATTTATAGAAGCCGACGGGAGTTGAACCCGCGACAGATGTATTTCCAACAGCATTCGCACCAAAATTATTTTCTGAGTTTCACTGAATAAAGAGACGCGACGACAAGGTTTGGAGAAATTTTTTCGCTGCTCTACCCCTGAGCTACCCAACCTTCCCAGGCCAGGACCGGACTCGAACCGGCATCCAACGGATCATGTAATTACTCCTGCATTCGTCGCGAAATCGTACCGCAAGCGGCGGGACAAATGGGTGCAAGACAGTTACTGAGCTACCCGTTTTATGGGGCCGGGAGATGAACCCGGGCCTCCCGGCTTTTGGGCCGAGCGCTCTACCATGTAGTCCTGCGGGCATTCCCGCCGCTTTAAATTTTCAAAAAATCAAACCATCGGGAGCGAGGGTGCGCCGACAAGATTCTGCCGAGACGATTACAATGTTGATGTAGTCTCAGGCGGCATTCGGCCCACCAAAATTCGTTTCAAAGAAGGGTGGGCTTCTGATTGAAGCCCACTCCGTGTGCTTTACAATTCGACTGAATCGATGATCCCAATCCAGTGGTCGGCGCCGAGGCGGCCTTCCGCGAAGGTGGCGATGATTTCGAACACCTGGTCGGAAAACCCGCCAATGTTCAGAATATCCGAACTCTCTGCGGCCTGGGTCGTCGCGTGAGGCTGGATATCAATACAGACCAACCGCGCCTGCGGACTGCGCTGCTTGAACACCGTCCACTCGCGCATCGTCTGGGTGCCGCGTCCGCTCTGGGCGTCGACCCACGATTCGTTGTCTGATACGAACACCACCAGGTCGCCCTTGGCTTTCAATCCGTTGAGTCTGGCCAAAGGCGCGCTGCAATTGGTGCCACCGCCACCTATGGCCGCGAGTTTTTCGGCGTTCGTCATCACGCTGTCGCGAGGGTTCAACTGCACTTGCACCACTTCCTGCTCGAAGGGCAGCACTTCTGCCCGTGGGTTCTGCCTAAGGATGGCTGCCGATACTAGCGCAGCGACATCAATGCAGCGCACTGAAGTGGTGGCTCCGGCGCGGTGGCCGGTCAGCGGCGAACTCATAGAGCCCGACACGTCTGTGCAGACATACACCTGCCCGGCGATACGCGGCACATTCTCGATGGCGAGTTCCATCGCGTCCTGCAAGGCGACCCGCACTTGGGCCGGCACCTCGTCACCAGCAGCCTTGAAGGCCGTCAGCAACTGATAAGGGAACACACGGGCGCGTTTGACCAACTCGTTGTTGGACAACCGTTCTGCGACCCGCTGCACCATTGCCTGATCTTCGAACACCCCGTGACGGGCAAAAGTGTTCAAGTTCATCCGTGTCATCTGCCACGGAGCGTTTTCGGCGATGGACATCCACTCGACCTTCCCGAGGTTCAATGCAGTGAGCATCTGGAATGGCACTTCCGGAACCACGTCGCGTGCGCCAGCCTTGAAGGCCTCAAACTGTTTGACGCACAGAGGCAGTAACTCAGCGTTGTGCTTCTTACCCATCAGATAGCCGTATAGGGCTTCGCGGGCAGGGTTACCCGGTTTCGGGTGAACCATTTTGACAACGTCCACCAATGATGGGTCGTTGCCGATGGACGCACGGAACAACTGCTCGTCAGTGCGTGATTCCAGCCAGCGCTGGATCAGCCGCTTCGGAGCGGTCCCAAGGGATTTGCGTCCCGTGACACCTGAGCGAAGGATTTGGACAAAGTTGCGGACCATGCGGCCGTCATCCATGACGCGGTCGAACACCGTGCGGAGCAACTGCGGATTTTTAGCCGACAGGGCTGCGCAGAGAAGGGCGGGCATGTCTTTCATGAAC
>JANYDC010000157.1 GCA_025359965.1 Pedosphaera sp. | reverse complement strand
TCCTTCGGCACCCGGCTTTCGGGCGAGATCAGGCAATACATGTCGGCTTGGGCATCCACATTTCCGCGCATGTTTATTTAGACGAACGCTGCCCAAGCACGTTTCAAACAAACTGTCACTTTTTCAATGAACTGCTAGATCTGTTTCCAGAAAACAGGTTACTTGACGGTAATGGTGAGGCCGTTGCGTTCGAGGGTGGTGCCTTCGAGAAGGGACAACTGGGAGAGGGCGATGTTGTAATTGGCGAGGGCCTGAATTTCCTCGTATTGACGCTGGGTCAAATCGCGCTGGGCCTGGAGCACCAAATAACTGGTGCCTTTGCCGGCTTCGAGACGCTTCTGCTCCGCAAACAAGGCATCCTTGGCGTAGGAACGGGCGGCACGGCTGGATTGAACACGCTCAAAACTGCTTTGGATGGATTTGATGGCGTTGTCGATCTGCACCATGATGGTCTGCTCAAGCTGCTTGTAGTTCAGCAAGCCCTTGCTTTTGGTGAGCTTGGCATCCTTAAGATCATTGCGGGCCTTGGTGTTGCCGAGGGGAATGATCAGAGTGCCGCCAACCGAATAATTAGGGGCTTTGTCCCGGCCAAAATCCTCCCATGAATCGCTGTAGGTCAGAGTATTGACATTCCGCCCGTAGCTGGCTTTGAGATCCAAAGAGGGCCATGTCTGATTCTTCGCGAACTTGATCGTGATGTCATTTTTTTCCAGCTCAAGCTTTTCCTTGATGATTTCCGGGCGCATGGTCAGACCCTTGGTCCAGCTCTCTTGGAGACTGGTGAAGGCTGGGACGGCAACCAGATTTTCCACGGGGTCCAGACGAAGATTGAGCAGGGAGGCAAAATCATCCGTTAGGAGAGACTTGACGGTGTTGATCTGCTCGGAGTAGGCGCGCTGGGCTTCAAGGAGGCTTGATTCGTTAGAGGCAGCCTGAGATTCAGCCGAGCGTTCATCCAAAGTAGCCATGGCTCCCAATTCCACTTTTTTGCGGGTTTCGCGAAGAAGCTGCTGAGCCAACTCATAGGCAGTCTCCTGAACTTTCACATTTTCACGGGTGAAAATGAGCGTGTAATAGGCCTGCTCCACTTTGGCCAGGGATTCCATGACCGTCTGACGCAAGGTGTACTCTGATTGCTTAAGAGTACGACGGCTGATCTCGACATTTGAACGGGCCTCATCGATCAAAAAACCTTTAAGAAGCGGCTGCCTCAAGCTAATGCCAATATCGCCGGGACGCTCGCTTGTTGAATTGGGAAAGCTGCTCTGGAAACTGGTATTATCCCGCCTGCCAAGCTCTGAAAAAAGATCGTAAGTCAATCCGGTGCCGGTCGGCACGGTGCCCTTGAGATCAAGACTGGCATTATCGGAGGAGCCAACGTTGGAGTTAAAAGCACGTCCTTGAGCGTCAATGCCTGGATTACCTTTCCGGTAATTATGGCTCATATCAGCCTGAAAAGTGGGTTCATAGATGGCTTCGGATGAGCTCACCAGCAGCGTGCTGGAACGAGGGGTATACCGCTCGATCTGAATGGTAAGATTGTGCTCCAGCGCCATTTGAAGAGCTTCGGGCAGAGTGATGGGACGGTTGGTGCCAAGGTTGATGGCTGGCGCGCGATTGGTCTGCGCGGACACCGCCAAGATACTAAGACCCACGGCCAAAATAGACGACAAAACGACTCGCATGGAGTTGATAGACTGCTTAATTCTCCCGATCACGTCAAAGGTTTCGGTCGCTTCCACAGTCGACCTGCTTCTCTGGCAATTGCTCCCCATTAAGACACTTCAGAGGACTCTTTGGTTTCAGTAAACTTTCGGGAGGCTCGTTTTAGACGACTTGCCCCCTCTCCGCATTCAACAGCAAAGGCTGGCTTGAGTGACCGGATCGGCCACGCTCCCCCAATCAGCCTTTTAGAACTGATTTCATCAGCCGAATAGCCTCCGGCTCCTTATAGTGCCGTTTCAGGCCCACTTCGCGCAGCATGGCGGCTGGGGCGTGGTTCACAAATTCAGGGAAAGAACGGTTAACGCGATCGCGAATCAATTTTTGTCCCTTTTTGGAGAGCCAGAATTCCTCTTCCACTTTGGAGAGTGCGATTCCGGCTTCTTCGTTGGTCAAATTTTCTTGTTTGCCAAAGTTCCAGACCAACTCGGGATCGGCAGGCAAAGCCACCGGAAAGGAGATAAATTTGAGTTTCAGCTCGGGGTCCTCGGAATCCGGCGCGTTGGGGTGGACTTTGATTTGTCCGGCCAGGGTGGCGTCATCGACTTGAAGCACGATGTCCACCGCTTCGAGTTTTTTATTTACCTCCAAGCTGACATTTTGCGGGCCGAAAGCTGCGTCCAATTGATTTTTCACCTCCTGCACGGTGGTATTTTCAAGGTCGGGCAGCTCGCAACGCTCAAGAAATTTCTCGAAAGTAGTGGCCTGATTTTTTCGGCGGAACTCGGTTTCCACCGCATCAAGGATTTTACCGGCGAGGTTCAAGTCGCTGGTGGTCTTGGGCAGAATCGATTTAAGCAGTTCCATCACCTGCTTTTCGTTCAGCCCTTTGGCTTTGGTCTTCTCTTTCATGTCGTGCTGGGAAACAGCCGCTTTGTGCGTGCGGCAGGGGCGATATGTTTGCTCAACTGGCGACAACCGCAAGGGTAAGTTGTACACAATCGAGAAAAAGAGGTGTTGAGCGGTTAAAGTTTGCGGATATGGCGAGTCGTGCGAGCCTGACACCATGCGAATTCTTGTGGCGGTGACAGGCGCGAGCGGTTCGATTTATGCGCAGCGGTTATTGGACAGTATCGATCCTTCAAAGCACGAAATCCATTGCGTGCTCAGCAACTACGCACAGGCGGTGATTCAACAGGAGCTGCCGGAAGGCCTGCGTTTTCCCGCAGGAGTGCAGGTTCACGGATTGAAATCGATGAACGTCCCATTTGCCAGCGGTTCCAACCCTTTTGACGTGATGACGGTGATTCCGTGTAGCATGGGGACGATGGGGCGAATTGCCCACGGGCTGAGTGATGATGTGCTTTTGCGCGCGGCGGACGTAATCCTCAAGGAGCGCCGAAAACTAATTTTGGTTCCGCGAGAAACACCCTTGAACTTGATCCATATCCGCAATATGGAATTGCTGTTGCTGGCCGGGGCCACCCTGCTCCCAGCCAATCCAGGCTTCTACACAAACCCTACGACCGTTCAGGAAGTGGTGGATACAGTAGTGGCGAGGGTGCTGGATCACATGGGAGTAGAGCATCAGCTCGTGACGCGCTGGCAGGAGGAGAGAGACTAAAAGAGATTTTTCATGAGTCTATTTCGACTCCCAGACAGTCTCGAAACAGAAATGAGCCACCCGGTTGGGTGGCTCATCTTTAAAACCTCGGAATTCAGACCTTACTAATCCCTGCGCGATGTGTTCGATCAGTGCCTATGCCCGGAGAGACTAGGCCTGATCGGCTAGCTTAGTGGGTGGCACGGCTTTGGATTCTTCGGCGGATTCAGCAACGGGCTCAACTGCTGCGGTTTCGCCAGGCTTGATGTCCAAAGAATCGAAGGGGTTATTGGCAAATTGAGTCGATGCGGCGTCCGTCGGGATGTCCTTGGAACCTTTGCCGCCCTTTTTACCTTTGGCAGGCTGGGGTGCAGGTGTTTCACCTTCCTCGACATCGTCGTCATCATCGTCATCATCCGCACCTTCAGGTCGGACCTCGTGCGATTCCATGTCAACACGATCCTCAACCGCACGAGGATTTTTGGCCCGCTTGTTGCGAGGGAGAGGACTCAACATGACGTTAAGACCTTTGCCGATCATTTTGGGCGGGGAATCAGGATGGCCATAGGGTTCAGCCAACTTGATGAAATTGTTAACCTTGGTGAACCCAACGTTTTGGTGCGCCATCTGGCGGCCACGGAAACGAAGGGTGATTTTCACCTTCATATCCTCACAGAGGAAGTCAATGGCGTGGTTCAGTTTGACGCCAAAATCGTGGGGGTCAATACTTGGGGAAAGCTGAACTTCCTTCACGCGGTTGGCGTGTTGGTGCTTCTTAGATTCTTTCTCACGCTTAGCTGTTTCGTAACGATATTTGCCAAAATCAACCAATCGGCAGACAGGGGGCACGGCATTTGGGGCGATTTCGACAAGGTCGACCCCCAACACGCGGGCTTTAGCAAGGGCATCACCCAGTGTTAAAACGCCTAATTGCTCCTGATCCACGCCAATGACACGAACCTCGCGTGCACGGATTTTTCCGTTAACTCGCGTGAAGTTGGCCGGGGGATGACTACGAGGGGAATATGGGCGGCTCAAAGCACCCTCACCAATTGATTTTGTTCCATGTACGACAATCGATCACTTTTCTGCCACTGCTTAATACTGCACTACAAATACAGGGAGAATTTAGATTGGCAAGGGAAATATGTTTTTAACAAATACGGTAAGTTGTCCGCTG
Organism: Pedosphaera sp.; assembly: GCA_025359965.1. Lineage (GTDB taxonomy): Bacteria > Verrucomicrobiota > Verrucomicrobiia > Limisphaerales > SXQI01 > SXQI01. The sequence goes on along the minus strand of JANYDC010000157.1, from coordinate 99,531 downwards.
GCGTGAAGGATTGCAGATGTCTTGGCCACTTTTTGGCTTTCCCGGAGAGCATAATCGGGGTACAGGCAGGAGATGAAAGCCATTCTCTGCCTGTTTTGGACGGCCACCACCCTGATTAGGGCGGCATCTCCAAGTTACGAGAGCCACGCGGCCCATGACCCAAACGGAATCGGCAAATTTTATTTGGGCCGTGAAATTGCCCATGTCATGGGGCACGAAGGCGCGGACTGGCTCGAGCGCCCTGAGCGTGCAGCGGAAGAAAAGCCCGATGTGATGGTCGATTTACTCGGCATCAAAAATGGCGAGTCGGTGGCAGATGTTGGGGCGGGATCGGGCTACATGAGCTGGCGGCTGGCGCAAAAAGTCGGCACCAACGGAGTGGTTTATGCCACGGACATCCAGCAAGAGATGCTCGATCTGCTCGGCGAAAATATGCTCAAGCGCGGAACCAGGAACGTCAAACCGGTGCTGGGCACACTCACCGACTCAAAACTCCCCACCAATGCCCTTGATTTGGTCATCATGGTGGATGTTTATCACGAGTTATCAGACCCGTACGAAATGATGACTTCCATCGTAAGCAGCCTGAAGCAGGGGGGGCGCATGGTTTTTATTGAGTACCGGGCCGAGGATCCCAAGGTTCCCATCAAGGCTGTGCATAAAATGAGCGAGGTTCAGGTAAAAAAGGAATCGGCTGCGGTCGGATTAGAATGGATTGAGACCAAGGAAACATTGCCTTGGCAACACATGATCTTTTTTCGCAAGCCGGTGAAGCCATGAGTCCACTCAAAACGAGTAGGTGGATGCTGGCGCTTCTCGTGCTGATTCTGAAGGTGCACGCAGATGTTGGTTGGCCTCAGTTTCGCGGACCGGGTGGAAACGCCGTGGCGCTCAGTGATGGGCCGGTACATTTCGGTCTGGAAAGCAATTTAGTGTGGAGCGTGAAATGCCCCCCGGGCAATTCCTCCCCGATCATCACCGGCACCAATCTTTTTCTCACAGCCTACCAGTCCAACACCCTCTGGACGATTTGTTACGACACCGCCACCGGAGGTGAACGGTGGCGTCGTTCCGCACCTGCGGAGAAAATCGAGCCATCACATGCGCAAGGAAGTCCTGCGGCCCCCACCCCCGCAACCGATGGCAACCGGGTTTATGCATACTTTGGCTCGTATGGGCTCATCGCTTACGATTTGAGCGGACACGAAATCTGGCGGGAACCGCTCCCACTGCCTCAAGTCGAGTTCGGTTCAGCCTCGTCGCCCTTGGTGATCAATAAGACGCTCGTGCAATTGGTGGATCAGGACAGCGGATCCTTCCTGATCGCCCTTGATGCCCGAACGGGGCGGACGCTATGGAAACGTGATCGGCCCGGTTTTCGCCGGGGATTTGCCACGCCATATCTTTGGGTGCATCACGGGCTGGATGAATTGATCGTGCCCGGCTCGATTTGGCTGAAATCATACAACGTTGCTGACGGTTCGGAGCGGTGGACTTACACCGGGACATCACGCGTGGCATGCAGCTCGCCCGTGGCTAGTGAGCAGCTCTTGTTTAGCGCAAGTTGGAATGTCGGCGGCGATGAGGGCGCCAAAATCACGATGCCGCCGTGGGACGGCTATCTGAAAGAACATGATCGGGATGGGGATGGTCAACTCGCTCGGGATGAAATGGAAAACGGGCCGGTGCGGGAACGCTTTTCCCAAATGGATGTGAATCGCGATGGAAAGGTTTCCGTGGAGGAGTGGAAGGCCATGGCTGAAATGTTTCTCCACGCCGGGAATGCGGTGCTGGCCATCAAACCTGATGGTGAGGGCGAAATTTCCACCACGCATCTGGCGTGGAAATCAACCCGCAGCCTGCCTTACGTGGCATCGCCTGTTTATTTTGACGGCCATGTTTACACCGTGAAAAATGGAGGCCTTTTTTCGTGTTACGACGCGCAGACAGGCGAGGTTAAATACCAAGACGAACGGATGGATTCACCGGGGGACTACTACGCGAGCCTCGTGGCCGCACCCGATGCGATCTATGCGGTCTCTGAAGGTGGAGTAGTCACCGTCATTCGGCCTGGATCACTATTTGAAGTGCTCGCGCGAAACCAGATGGGCGAAAGCGTGCATGCCACTCCCGCACTTGTCGACGGCACGATCTATTTCCGCACCGCCGAACATCTGCACGCTTTTCGCAAAGCACCGGCCGCCAAGGAACCGCTGACTCAGTAATCGTACAACCCTGAGTCCTTCGAGTATCCCCCACCCCTGCCACCACCTCCGAAACCTCCGGAATCATCATCATCACCAGCCGTGGGCCCGAGCAGATCGCCCATATCTTCCTCAATTTTCTCAGGATTCTCTCCCGCCTCCAGACGTTTGATGGCGATATCCATTTCCTTGGGCATCGCGCTGGCGGGCAAGATCTCTTTCATCTTCCGCATCATATAAGCCATGTGTTTCGGATTATTCTCATCAAGGTGATCCATATTGCGCTCGATCTCGCCCATGGCGCGCGCGACTTTGGGATCATCAAGATCGGGCATCGGTTCTGCGTCGCCTTCGCCTCCCTCGGATGCGGCCTGAGGTTCACTGGCCCTCTTGGGCATAGCGAAGGTGCTCATTTGTCGCGCCATTTTCTTACTGCCACACTTGGGACAAACCGGATCACGCTCCTGTTTCAGGCGCTTGGAAAGGAAACTGTAAATCTTCCTGCACTTGGGACAGGCAAACTCATAAATCGGCATGGGGCTATAGTAGCAAACGCCGAAGGATTTGGCCACGCCTTGGAGGCACAGTTTTTGAAGTGAGCCCCCCCCTGAAACGCAACAGCGTCTGTCACTGCTCCAGTCCTCTGGAGCTTTTTCCGCGACGCAGCTCGCAACCATCTCCGTCTTCCAAAAATGGGATTCTCGATTAATCCGGAATTTCAGCCTCGACGAGTTTTGCCAACAAGGTCATGGATTCCTGCCAGCCAAGATAGCAGGCCTCGACAGGGATGACTGCGGGGATACCTTCCTGCGTGATGTTCACTTCGGTTCCGCAAAACACCTGCCTCAAGGCAATCGTTGTTTGCATTTCACCGGGCAGGTTCGGGTCATCAAATTGATTCGTGTAGCGAATGTGCTCGTGGGGCTTTAGTTCGAGATAGGTCCCGCCGAACGAATGACTGTTGCCGGTGGTGAAATTGGTGAATGACATCCTGTAACCACCTCCCGTTTTGGCATCCAGATGATGGACCCTGGCTGTGAATCCGTTCGGTGGAAGCCACTTGGCCAAGGCGTCCGCATCAAGGAAGGCTCGATAAATTCTCTCTGGCGTGGCCCGGAGCACCCGGTGGAGTCGAACGGTATTAGTGGTGTTTGCTGGCATAGTTGTTTTCGCTGTTCATTGGCATAACGAATCGAAAAGGCTGTTCAGGACATACTTCCTATCGAAATGTGCCAATGCAATTGCCGAACGCACAGAAAATCCTCCAAAACTGAACTGAAGCCTTGATGACGAACAAATTGATCTTTGAGCTTTTGCCGTATGGCACTATTCTGGGGTAGTCAAAGATAAGAATGAGGTGGTCGTCAGAATGCACCGGTAGCTCAATTGGATAGAGCTTCTGACTTCGGATCAGAAGGTTACAGGTTCAAGTCCTGTCCGGTGCAGCATAACCAATTCTTGGCAAGGTTAACATTCTGTATCGATGATCTATGACGCCGGATAAAAGTTCGCAGATGAAAACCTAGCTCAGCGCTCGGTTAAATCGCCTAAAAGCCGCTGTTTTGGTTTCGCAGCATTCATCCTCCTGATTTTAGGCTTTTTCGTGCCTGATGCTTACGAGTTCGTCGCCACGAACACAGGAATTGACTACTTTGCGTCGCAGCCTCGCCGACTGATGTTGGTTATGGTGATTGGTGTCGCTGGCGGGATTGCCACGCTCGGATTAGGTCGCTTGTCAGTGAAATCGCAAGGAAGGCTTAAGCTTGCCACATTAGCTACATCCAGTGTGCTCCTCATACTCAACATCTGGTTTCTGCCTGCCATTACGATTGGTTGGCACCCGTGATTGTCGACGAGTTTGGGCGGAAGGGCCTCGTCCTAGGTCTGGTATCACTTACCACAATCGGGGGGATTATCTGATTTGAAATCTTACAGGCTAAGAAGCAGTGGTGAAGTTCATCGCCGCTAAAACTTCAATCGCATGAAGGACTGTTTTTCGCCGTCCGGCACGGGCGTTAATCCTTCCTGAACAGTTGGGCCGTCCTGCCATTCCATGAGGTCGTTGGAGAATTGGAGCACATATTTTCCTGAGCCGTTGAACCGTGCCGATGTGCCTTCAATCTGCAATGTTGGGGCGGACCAGTTTTGACTCCATGCGTCAGCGATCAGGTATCCAAGCTGGGTTTGTCCTTGTGCGCTGAAATGAATATTGTCGCCGAACTGGGGGAGCCCATCGGTATCCACCCATGAGCATCTTGAAATATCTGTGCAGGCGGTGGTTTGGGCGAGACGAACGACGTCCTTAAAAGCACCTGTCATAAAACTGGGTATCCGGCTCACAACAATCGGAATAGGCCCAAAATCGAGGCGGACTTGGGCAAGCAAGGCGGGGAACCGGCTTTGATAATCGGCGCTCTGCAACTCATTGCCAGAGTCGGATTCGCCCTGAATAGAGACGAATCCTGCGATCTGAGGCTCGTCCAAATCGCGGAGGGCATCGGCAAGCAGCGTCCGGAGAGTCTGATAATGCTCGTCAGTCCATGATTTCAGATCACTCGCGCCAATGGCCAGTTTGACGATACCCACGGGCTGACGAAGCGTGCGGCTCAATTGATCGGCCAAGGTGACTTCCGCACCAAATTGGAGATGAATGCCGGTGGGCACGCGGATGGGTTTCCAAGAGCGATCATAGATCAGTCCTGCCGTAGGCAAATCGCGCAGGGATTTGATGGCCACAGCGGAGGGCTCCTTACCTCGGGCATTGGACTGTCCCACGAGTATAAAAACTTTCAGTCGTTTCGGCAAATCAGGCAGTAGATGCTGCGCTGTGTAGGATACGTCATCAAACGCCACGTGAACCGTGCCCGGTTTCTCATCCGCAAAGTAGCCGCCCCACAGGCCAAACGATTCAAAGGCGAAACCCAGATTTCGGGTGGTATCGTCAAGTTCAATAACGCTGGTTGTGATCTCGCCACCTTCGCTCGAAAAATGAACATCGAGTTTTCCCAAACCGTTTGTGCCGCCATCCGGTTCCCAAACGTACGTCCATTGATAGGTGGTATTTGGGAGGAGCCAAATGTCTTTGCCTTCCACAACCAAGCCGGTCTGGCCGTTATTCATTAACAACACTGCCTGGGCTCTCAGGCTTGCAGCGTCTCTGTCTCGAAACCGTATCCCCAGGGTGTACCTGTCACTGATTTGGGTTGCCTGCGACTCGAAATGGCCGAGCCAGACTTGACCGTCAAAACCAGCGTACGAAGAATACCGAAAACTTCCGGAGGCTTGGATCGAGTCAAAGCGGGTAAGTCTGCCGCCGAAAGAAGAATCAGCCACGGAATGGAAATTGGTGGTCCGGGCAATAACTCCTCCCATTTCACCCTGGAAGGACAGGTCAAAACCATTCCCTCCGCCCTCCACCGAAACCCAATTCGTAGGGCTGTCAAAGTTCTGTGTTCTGACCTCTCCGACCGCCTTCAGAGTGCCTATACAAATGAAGCCCACCAGCAGCAGACGCATCCAGTAGCACAGCATTGTAGAGTTGTTCTGAGGGCGGAAACTATCGTAGCGGCAAGCAGACAGCGGACGGAAGAATCAAGGAGTCGCTTTGACTTCGAAGTGATGCGTCTTCGGTTTGCGGGCGGCTTCGATTTTGGCTTCGGCGGAGGTTACTTCGCCGTCCAAGCGTTTTTCTTCGGCGATGCGGCGGGCCTCGAGGTCTTCTCCGTGAGCCCAACTGGGGAAGGAATAAAGCTGCACATTGCGCCAGCGGTTGAAGAAGGTGTTGTTTTTATCGAAGACCAGGGTGAGCAATTCGCGAGCCTGTTTGGTGATGGGGCCGCGTGCGCTGGAAAGGTTCACCCCTTTGGCAAGGGATTCGGCATCGGTCTTGAGAGCGGTTTCGCCGTCGATGGCGATTTCGTATTGGCCGGGGGCGAGGCCGGTGACTTGCAGCACATAGCGACTGAGATCTTCAAGGACGGGGGCCAGTTTCAGGGCAGCTTCGGCGCGCTCATCAATGGGTAGAGGCAGGGATTTGTCCAAGCGATCAAACCCAACTTTGCCGTCGACGACGGTGAGGTTGCTCAATTGGCAGTTTTGTCCTGTGATGGATTTCTTGGCAACGTCCACTGTGGCGGTGGAAACTTCGGCGGAAGCGCCAAGACCTTTGAGAACGGCCCAAGCCATAAGGGTATGACCGGCAGGCCCAGGGTGGACGGCGTCGCCGCCACCGATGAAGGCTTTCGCATCCTTGGCGCGCTCGGCCATCATGATGCCCATGTAGGGGTCGAACTGATCGACGAACATGGCGTTGCCCTTGGAGGCCACTTCCTTGAGTCCGTCAGAAAATTGGCGGAGTGATTGGTTGCGGACGTCCTTGTCTGGATCCACCCTTTTTTCTTCAATGGGCTGGGGGGTAAGAAAGGCCACACGAGCCCCTTTGGCAGTGAGGTCTTTGCTGATTTCCGTTTGGCTGCGGGTGTAAGCGGCAAAGATATCAGCGCGGAATGGCTGGTAGGAATGATCGTTCATGCCGAACTTCACCGTCACGAAAGTGGGCTTGAGCGGGAGGACATCGCGCTCCAGACCGCGGCCGACCGAGTCCTCGACCATTTTCTGCTGGGCGTTGGCATCCGCCGCAAAAAGTTTGCTTTCGTCAGGATGTGTTCGCTGACGCAGCCATGCGGTATCCCCTCCCCAACCCACATTGCGGAAGGTCAGTTTCCACTCCGGATGCCGACTCAGCGCATAGGCCTCAATGTAGGTGGTGTAAAGGCGCTGCTCAGTGATGCTGTCGCCAAGGAACACCACGCGTTCACCGTCGTGGATGGCAAATTCAGCGGAGAGACTGGCCGTGGCCAGAGCGAAAGCCGCAGAGCAAAGCGCAAAGAGTTTGTTGCACATAATATTTGCAGATGGAAGCACCTCGCGTCGCGGCTGGCAAGCCGCGCCTTCAGGCCTTGGGCGAGGAATCAGCCGGATAGCCCGGCATCGGCTGCACGAAACGTTTTTTTTAGACCCAAGGCCTTCAACCGTGAGGCCAGAGTGGTCGGCGGCACTCCCAGCATTTGCGCGGCCCCTTTGCCGCCGAAAATCCGGCCATGACAGGCTTCCAAGGCGGCAAGGATATTTTCCATCTCGCGACTTTTTAGTTCCGATTGTTTCAGAACCCCCGCAGGGGGTTGTGACAAAGGTGCGGATCGGCTTTTTATCCGACCGCCCTGGGCAGGGAGGCTAAAATCCAAAACACCGGAATTCTTGGAAAGAATGGTCGCCCTTTCGATGGCATTTTCCAGCTCGCGCACATTTCCCGGCCATTCGTATTCCTGTAACCGAAGGATGTCAGACTGGGTGAGCCTTGGAGGATCTATCTTCATTCTCGCGGCGCCCTTCGCCAGAAAGTGCCGGGCCAGGGGGACGATGTCCTCAATTCGTTTGCGCAACGGGGGGACTTTGATGGGAAAGACGCTCAGACGGTAATAGAGATCCTCACGAAATCTCCCGGCCTCGACTTCTTTTTCCAAATCACGGTTGGTGGCCGCGATGATCCGCACATCCAAGGAGCGCGTTCGTGTGTCCCCCACTCGTTCGAACTGCTTTTCCTGCAAGACGCGGAGAAGCTTGGCCTGAAGCGAAAGGGGAATTTCACCCACCTCATCAAGGAATATATCCCCGCCGTTGGCCAGTTCAAACCGGCCCAGCCGATCCTTGATTGCGCCGGTAAAAGAGCCTTTCACATGGCCAAAAAACTCACTTTCAAAAAGCTCGTCGGAGATCGCTCCGCAATTGACTTTGATAAGAGGATGACCGCGCCGGTTGCCACGTGCGTGAATGGCCCGTGCGACCAATTCCTTGCCGGTGCCCGATTCGCCCAGAATAAGAACGGTGGCCTCGGTTTCCGCGACGAGTTCCACCTGCTGCAGCACCTTCTTTAAGGTATTGGATTGGCCGATGATCTCACCATAATGAAGCACCTCCTTGATTTCCTTGTGAAGGTATTCGTTTTCGGATTCCAGGGCCGCTTTCAGATCCGCCAACTCATCAATAGTACGTCGGTTCCAGATAGCCACGGCGGCGTGATCGGCAAAAGTTCTGAGCCATTGATTCTCGTCGTCGCTAAATTTGGTTCTACCAAAAACTGCAAGCACACCCAGCACCTCGCCCCGAAAGATCAAAGGTTGCCCGGCGAAGCTCTGAATCTCCTCACGCCGAAACCATTCTGGGTCGACCACCCATGACTGATCTGCAGAAGCATCGGGAATCAGCATGGCCTCGCCGGTCTGGGCAATCTTTCCGATTTTGCGAACACCCAAGCCAATCCGGTGGGAACTGCCACCCACGCTCGAATAATCGACATCACCAGATTTCGAGTGTCCCGCGCTGGCAACCATGTGCAACGCCCGGGTAGGGTCGTTGCGCATGCCTTGGGAAACGCAGTGGTTGCATTGCCCGGCTTGGGTGACTAGCCACAGCCTGACCAAAGCCACGTCGGAGGCCTCAGCAACGCCGCTCACGATTTGCTGACAGATGATTTCAATCGACTGCGCTTGAGCAATGGAAAGCATGATTGCTTTAAGCGAGTTGATGTTCACAGAAAATCAAATATCACTATTTTTCGTATTAATCAATATTTAAGTGTTTTTACGAAAGTGATTTAATACGTAAACACCTGCGCCGCAACGTGTCCAATTTGGCATGAATGATGATAAGTGAGGTATGAACGAAACAAAGTCCGCTTTTTATCAGGACAAACTGTTCCGCCGCATTGCGATGGGATCGACAGGTATTGGATTTGCTTCGATGGTGGGCTCCTTGGCATCCCTCAACTTAGGCACACGCAGTAATTTCCAATTCACTTGGCACTGGACGATTCTGCTGTGGATGGGAGCTGCCGCATTGTTCAACTGGAGATTGTGGAACGCTCTTTGGCAATATCAGGGCCATCCAAATCCAAAAACTAAATCGCGCCTCATCATATTCTCCGCGGGAACAATCATCCTTGGGGTTGGGTCGTTTCTGTACCCTATCAGATTCATTGCCTCGTCCAATTATGGGGCGATCTTGAGAGGCCTGCTTACGGGTGTGTTTTTTCTGGGAGTAATCGCCGTAATCTTGGTTAGCATCGCTCGAGGGCTTAACGAAACCAGCCCGCAGCCCAACGAGGAAATTCCATAGGCAGCTTTCGCTCTCGCGCACTGTGTTTTGTTTCCCTAAAGTAAGCGCCGTTAGGTTTTCCATAAACTGCAATCAACGGGAGAAGATTGAAAATGAAACAATACGGAGCGGAATTCTTTGGCACATTCTGGTTGGTGCTTGGCGGGTGTGGCAGTGCCGTATTGGCGGCAGCCTTCCCGGGGGTGGGCATCGGGCTGCTTGGCGTCTCGCTGGCATTTGGTCTGACCGTTTTGACGATGGCTTACTCGGTTGGGCACATTTCCGGCTGCCACCTAAACCCGGCGGTGTCCATTGGACTCTGGGCGGGCGGACGTTTTCCCGCCGGCAAGTTGCTTCCTTACATCATCTCACAAGTCCTTGGAGGCATTGCGGCGGCCGGGGTTCTATATTTGATCGCGAGCGGCAAGCCCGGCTTTGATGTGGCTGGCGGCTTTGCGTCGAACGGTTATGGAGTCCATTCGCCCGGCGGTTATTCCCTTTTGGCGGCACTGGTGACGGAAATCGTCATGACCATGATGTTCCTCATCATCATTCTGGGTTCCACAGATAAAAGGGCTCCCCAAGGCTTTGCCCCCCTAGCCATAGGACTTGGACTAACCCTGATTCATTTGGTCAGCATCCCCGTGACCAACACGTCGGTTAACCCGGCCCGCAGCACGGGCGTCGCGCTCTTTGTGGGCGATTGGGCCGTAAGTCAGCTCTGGCTGTTTTGGATCGCTCCCATCATTGGCGCAGTTATGGGCGCACTGGTCTATCGCTTCATCGGCGAGCAGACCGAGGCGTCCCGCTAAATCAGTTCAGCCCAGTTTCCAGCCTTTGCGGTAGTGGTGCTGGATGAAGACATCGGCCTCGGGGCAGCCGATGGCTTTGAGGTGTTTGGAATCCCAGTTGATTTTTTTGCCGACGCGGAAGGCGACGTTGCCGAGCAGGGCGGCCTCGGTCAGAGCGCCGGAGTAATCGAAGTTGCATGTCGTGGCCTGACCTGTTTTGCAGGATAGTATCCACTCTTTGTGGTGGCCAATGGAATCAGGGATGAAAGGAGACGGGGGCTGGAAACCGGTCCAATCCTTCTCTGGCAGCAGGGCGTGGTTGCCGTAGTCCGAGAACAACTGGCCTTTCTCACCAATAAACAGGACACCACTCTTCCACTTGGCCGCCTGTTCAGGTGTGAGCATAGAGGGTTGCTTGCCGCCGTGGTACCAGGTCAATTTCACGGCGGGAAGATTTTTGCGCTCAGGATATTCGTAATGCACCATCATCCAGGCGGGGATCGATTCTGGATGCTGGGCCGGGCCTTCCGCTTCGGCGCTGATGGGCTCGCGAAGGTCGAGTGCCCAATGGGGCAAATCCATGAAATGGCAGCCGAAATCACCCAGGGATCCACCACCGTAAGCCCACCAATTGCGCCACTTAAAGGGCACATGGGAGGGGTGATAAGGACGCTCGGGCACAGGTCCGAGCCAGAGATCGTAATGCAATCCGGCAGGAACAGCAGGAGTATCGAGAGGGCGCTCCATATTTCCGTAAGAGGAGGCCACCCAAACATGAACCTCGCGGATGGGCCCGATCACATTGGATTTCACCAACTCGACCACACGGCGATAGTTGTTGCCGGCATGAATTTGCGTGCCGATCTGGGTGATACGCTTGTGCTTGATGGCGGTCTCACGAACGATGCGGCACTCAGAGATGGTGTGCGTAAGGGGTTTTTCACAGTAAACATGACGCCCGCTCTTCAAAGCAGCCACCGTAGCCACGGCGTGGGTGTGGTCCGGGGTGGCGACTACAATTGCATCAATGCCCTTCTGATCAATCAGCCGACGGAAATCATTGTAGGTCTTGGCCCCCGGATGTTTCTGCGCGGCGGCGGAGAGGTAGGTATCGTCCACATCGCAGAGAGCCACGATGTTTTCATGGGCCACGTTACCGAGATTGTACGCGCCCTGATTGGCAACACCGATGACTGCGATGTTAAGTTTGTTGTTGGCGGAAGGGGTCTGAGAGGCGAGTCGCGGGATGACGAGTCCAGCCCCGGCGGCGGCCCATGATGTGTTGCGCAGAAAGGTGCGGCGGCTAAGTGGTGTTGACATGCCTTTGGTTAGCTGAAAACCACCACAAGCCAAAGCATAAAATGAGCAGAGCGATCTATTCCAGCCAATCACTTTTAATACTTCCAGCCTGGCAACGCTTCGAGATTTGGGAGCCTCAGGTGCTGTGCTTCCGTACTTTTTTGATCTTCTCGATTTCGAGTGTGGCGAGTTGATCGCAGCGCTCGTTCAGGGGATCGCCGGCATGGCCTTTTGTCCAGTGCCATTCAATTTTATGGGCGGCAGTTGCGGCATCCAGCTCGCGCCAGAGATCCTCGTTTTTGACGGGCTCGCGGGCTTTGGTTTTCCAACCGTTGCGTTTCCAACCCTTCATCCACTGGGTGATGCCGTTACGGACGTACTCGGAGTCGAGGTAGAATTTAATCTGACAAGGTTCACGCAGCACTTTCAACGCGCCTATGGCGGCCTGAAGCTCCATGCGGTTGTTGGTGGTCTCCGGTGCGCCCCCGGTGACCTCCATGGTGTGCTGATTGTACTTCAGCACGGCGGCCCAACCGCCCGGGCCGGGGTTCCCACTGCATCCCCCGTCGGTGTGAATTGAGATGACCTTCACACGGCTTGGACTGTCACAGCCGTACCGTAGCAAAGCACCTCGGTAATGCCTGGGGCGATCTCGGTGGCGTCGTAACGAATCCCGATCACGGCATTGGCACCCATCTGGCCGGCGTGCTCGAGCATCAGCCGGAAGGCATCCTCGCGGGTGCGTTCGCAAAGGCTGGTGTAGAGGGAGATGTTACCGCCGAAAATGCTTTGAATGCTGGCGCCAAAATTGCCGATGATAGAGCGCGAGCGGACGATCAGCCCGCGCACGACGCCGTGCGACTTCGTGGTGCGGTAGCCGGGAATCTCGAAGGTGGTGGTGGTGAGAGGATGGGTGTCGCTCATAGGTTTATAGGAGGTAGGCTACCGAAATCCCCGGCCTTCGCCAGCGAAAGCCGGTCTACATCTTCTCGGTGGTTTCGATGCCGAGGATGTTCAGACCTTCCTTAAGCACGCGGCCCGCCAACTCACATAAGGCAAGACGGTCGTTGCGTTCCTCACCCTCGGATTTCAAAATGGGGCAATTCTCGTAAAAGCGCGCAAAGAGCCCCGCCAGGTCGTAGAGGTAATTGCAAAGGTAATTGGCGCGATACTCAGAGAGCACGCCCTCCAAGGTCTGACCGTAACGCAGGAGGTGTTTGGCCAGGGCGATTTCCTCGGGCATGGCCAGAGCAAACCTGGCGGCACCGGGCTGCCAGCCCAATTCAGCGGCTTTACGGAAGACGCTGCGTATGCGGGTGTAGGCGTATTGCAGGTATGGCGCGGTATTGCCCTGCAAGGCGAGCATTTTATCCCAACTGAACACGTAATCACTCTGACGATTGGGGAGTAAATCTGAGTATTTGACCGCACCAATTCCCACGACGCGGGCAATCTCGCGTCGTTCGCTCTCCGGCATTTCCGGGTTTTTCTCCGTGACTGTGGTGAAAGCGCGTTCCTCAGCCTCGTTCAACAACCAGCCCAGCTCGATGTTTTCGCCGGTGCGCGTCTTGAAAGGCTTGTTATCAGGCCCAAGGATCATGCCGAACCAGACGTGACTCAGCACCGTAGTGTCGGATGGCTGCCACCGGTGGTAGATGGTGAACAGTTGTTTGAAATGGAGCTGCTGACGTCCGTCAGTCACATAGACCACTTCGTCGGGATGAAAAGTTTCGCGGCGATAGGCCAAGGTGGCCAAATCAGTGGTGGTATAATTGGCGGCACCATCATTCTTTTGTATGAGAGCGGGATTCTCCTTCAGCTCAGGAATATCCTCAAAGAAAACCACGATGGCTCCTTCGCTTTCGCGGGCCAGCCCGGCATCTACCAAAGCTTGGACGACGCCTTTGAGCTGGGGGTTGTAAAAACTTTCGCCCAGAACGTGATCAAAGCGGACGCCAAGGCGCTGGTAGATTTTATCAAACTCACGCAGCGAGAGTTCGATCATCTCGCGCCAGCACGCCAAATTCTCAGCGTCGCCATCCTGAAGCTTGACGAGTTCCTGGCGGGCTTGGCCTTTGATGACGTCATCCGCCTCGAAACGTGCATTGACCAGTTTGTAAAGACGCCCCATCTCAACCAACGGATCACGATCCAAGGCAGCGCGATCCAAATCTGTTTTCCAACCGATTAATAATTTACCGAATTGAGTGCCCCAATCACCGATGTGGTTGTCTGTGATGACGGTGTGGCCGAGGCGGCGCAGAGTGCGGGCAATGGCGTCCCCAAGGATGGTAGAGCGAATGTGGCCGACGTGCATCGGCTTGGCCACGTTGGGCGAGCTGAAATCAACGACAAACCGGCGGGGATGGCTAGCTGGCGCGACGAACAGGGCATCCCCCTGTTGGGCATCAACCAACATTTGGGCCACAGCCTCAGTCTTCAGACGGAAGTTGAGAAAGCCGGCACCGGCAATCTCGACACTGCTGCAAAGATCAGCCACATCTAAGCCAAGCAATACCTCTTCGGCCAGCTGTCTTGGGTTTTGTTTGCGCTCCTTGGCGAGGGTCATTAGTCCATTCGCCTGGTAATCACCAAACTTGGTATCAGCACAGGGGCGCAGCCTCAAGCAATCGAGGGATGCGTCAGGCAGGACCTCGAGGACGCGAAGGTGCAGGCGTTGCTCAATGGCGGTGTGGAGCATGATTGAAAGGAAATCGGTTGGGGCGGGGTTTGGGCACAGAGAGCCCGGGGCGATCAGATTTTGTCGGGTTCGCGGATGATGCCCAGGATCTCCTCGGCTTTGGCGGCCTGCTGGAGGGCAGTGCGGACGTTGCGATTGTGCAGGAGCTTGGCGATGCCAGCCAGAGTATGGAGATGCTTTTGGAACTGGCCTTGCGGGACCAGAAGCAACATCACCAAATGGACAGGCTCATTATCCAGGGCGTCAAACTGCACACCTGCTTTGGATCGTCCGAAGGCACCGGTGATCTCGTGAATGAGATCAGTGGAGGCATGAGGAATGCCCACGCCAAAACCGATGCCTGTGCTCATCGAGTTTTCTCGTTTGCGCACGGCTCCGGTCACGGCATCGCGGTGTTCCGTCTTAATCTGGCCAGTCGCTACAAGATTGGACACTAACTCGTCGATGGCTTCCCAACGGGTCAGGGCCTTCAAATCCGGCACAACGTTTTCAACGTGTAGAATATCGCCGAGGTTCATACTGTGGCTGCAAAGGACAACCCATTTCGCCCCATTCAGCCAATCATTTCAAGGTTCTTTTCCGAATACCGGAGTTGTTTCGCTCCAGGCGGGGCGTTTGCGGCATACAGAAACGCTTGAAGCTTGACGATTTAACGAGAAAGCTAGGGGTTAGTGGAACCCTTTCTAAAACTGAACGCCCGAAGCAAAGGCTCGCGGCGTGGCGGTGGTGGCAATTGGCTGTGGCCCATGCTGGCATTAGGGGCGGCAGGGGTGTTGATATGGATTTGGTGGCAGTCAGCGCAGACCCATACAACCGTCGTTGCGAAACCATCCGATTTGATCCCCACGCCTAAGTCCCTCCCCATCAAAGTGGAACCTAGGCCGGAGACTTTCCCTAAACCCACCAGCGCGCCCCCGACAACGATTATACCAAGCAATGTCCCATCACCCAATCCAACCGTTCCTCGCATTCTGTCGGCGACCGATGCCCCGCTCAAACCGATGGACAAGCCAGTGGTTCGCTCCGCTCAAACAGTGCTTGAAGCCCAGATAGCATTGGCTTCGCTGGGGATTTCCACCGGACCCGTTGATGGGTCCATGGGTTCTCAGAGCCGAGCAGGCATTCGAGCGTTCCAAGCCCGGGAACATTTGCCAGTGGATGGAGATTTGAACGAGGCGACCTTGCAAAGACTTTATCTGACGCAGTCCACCTACTCACAATACGTGGTAAGCCAGTCGGACGTGGCTCGACTCAGCCTGCCCTCGAACGGATGGCTTGAAAAATCCGAACGCGAATCACTGGACTACGAATCCATTCTGGAATTGGTTGCGGAACGATTTGCCGCATCACAGGGATTAATCAAAGGACTCAATCCCGGGGTCTTCTGGACGAATGTGACCGTTGGCACCCTGCTTAAAGTACCCAATACCATTCGAGCCGTTCCGCATGAGAAGGCGGCTTCGGTGCACATCCATTTGGCTTCAAAAACTTTGGAAGCCTTTGGCGCAAAGAGCAATTTGCTGGCACACTTTCCATGCAGCATTGCGCGAAAAGTGGAGAAGCGCCCTGTCGGACGCCTCACAGTGGCTAAATTGGCTGCCAACCCGAATTATGTTTTTGATCCTGACATTTACCCTGAATCCGAGGAGGCTAAAACCATTGGACGCAAATTGGTGATACCACCCGGCCCAAACAATCCGGTCGGCACCGCATGGATCGGCTTGGACAAGCCAGGCTATGGCATTCATGGCACACCCCGACCGGAGCAGGTGGGCCGCACCGAATCACACGGGTGCTTTCGCCTGGCCAACTGGAACGCGGAATACCTCATCCAATTAGTGTGGGTGGGAATGCCGGTTTACGTTGACCCATGAGCGGTAAATACACCTTTGTCCTCGATTCGGGCGATAGTAGAAAGCAGCTCCCGCCCCGGATCATCATCGGCCAGCAGGAAACGGAAACCATCGCGCACGTCGCTCTAAAACTGCTCGGATACCTCATCTTTGCCCGCAATCGACTTGAAATGGAAGTCAACCTGCACAACGACGCCATCCCCTTCAAGCCAGACTTGGTGCAACTTGACTATGAGATGCGGCCGGTCCTTTGGGTGGAGTGCGGGGAGTGCAACGTCAATAAACTCAATAAATTGGCCGTCAAAGTGCCCGAGGCGGAGATTTGGGTACTGAAAGGATCAGAGCAGGCAGTGCTTGATCTCATGAATGCGATGAGCAAGGAGGATCTGCGCCGGGACCGTTATCAGCTGATCGGTTTCGACTCGGAGGGGTTTGAGGAACTCTGCGGGCTGATCAAAAACCGAAACGAGGTGCTTTGGGTCCGGGGTGACATCGATGAGACCTCAATGCTGGAATTTGACTTCAACGGACTTTGGTTTGAGCTCGGATTAAAGCACTATCAATTCTAAATGAGGATCCAATCCAAGGAGATTCCGTGAAAATCGAGCCCATTCAATTTTTCAACCGCTATACCGGGACTGTTGAAGTGGAGGACGTTTACGGCTTGGATTGGGTGGCTTGGACCTATCACCATCCTTTAGGCCGTCTCATGCTGCATGCACTGGCAAAACGGGCGATTTTTTCGCGCTGGTATGGCTGGAGAATGAATCGTCCTGCCAGCCGGGCAAAGATTCTGCCGTTTATTCAGAAGTACGGGATTGATTGCGCGGAAATGGCTGATCCCGTGCAATCAATGTTGAATTTCAACGCTTTCTTTGCGAGAAGGCTAAAACCGACGGCACGACCCATTGTAAAGGATGAGAACGTAGCGGTGTTTCCGGCAGACGGACGACATCTGGGCTTCGAGAACTTCGAAGATGCCAAGGGGTTTTTCGTTAAAGGTCAGTGTTTGGACATTGATCAACTCTTGCAGGACCGCCGACTCGCCGATAGATACCGAAAAGGCTCACTCGTGCTCTCACGCCTGTGCCCGGTGGATTACCATCGCTTTCATTTCCCTGTCGCCGGGCTTCCGGGAGAGGCGCGTATGTTACCCGGTCCCCTGTTCTCGGTGAATCCGATTGCCCTAAGGCGTAACATCAATTTTTTGGCAACCAACAAACGAATGCTCTGCGAAATCGAGAGCGAGCACTTTGGCAAAGTGCTAATGCTGGAGATCGGAGCCACTTGCGTCGGAACTATTCGCCAGACCTATCAACCCGGCCAGACAATGCCAAAAGGTTCAGAAAAAGGATATTTTCTGTTTGGAGGTTCATCCACCCTCACCCTCTTTGAGCCTGGGACGATCACACTGGCGAAGGATCTGACCAGGGAAAGTGCTCAGCAAAGGGAGCTTTATGCAAAAGTCGGGGATGCAATGGGCACTGCCCGCCGTTAAAACTTTAGCAATCCTTAGCCTAAACGCAAAAACGCCCGGGCGAACCCGGGCGTTGTGAAATTTAAGTCAGTTAAAACTTAAAAACCAGCAGGAACGTTGAACGAGTTGGAAACAGTGCCGCTGTTGCGGAGAGCTTCCTGAAGGCGGGATGCGCTCATCTGTTGCACGGAACCGTCACCCATAACCATGTTGCCCTGGCTCTGGTGCATGGATTTGTCGTCCCATCCACCTTTGTCGATCACAGTCTTGTTTTTGTCAGCACCCAAGTCAACAAGGGCCGCAGTATTCAAGGATGTGCTGGTGCGGATTGTGTTAGTGAAGTTACGGTCCGATGAAATCATGGACTGGGGGAAGGTTTCAGAACCGTTGAGGCCGATGGCGTAGCTGTGGGCTTTGTCGCGCAATTCTTCAACCGAAACGTTGGCACCGCGGCTGGTGTCTTTCCTCCAGATGGAAGCTTCAGTGTGGCCTGAATCCGAAGGGCAGAGAATGACTTTCGGTGTGCTCAACTCATTCGACAGCACCATGAAGGTGTAGAAGTTGGAGCCCTTGGTTGAGGCTGCTTCCGAGGATCCACCTTCCAAAGCACTGAGCTCTGTAGGGAAACGGTCGCCGTTGTCAGTCGAGAACAGACGGAAGGCAAGACCGATCTGTTTGAGGTTGTTAACGCATTTGATACGTTGTGCTTTGGCTTTAGCTTTGGCCAAGGCGGGGAGAAGCATGCCGGCGAGAATGGCGATGATCGCGATCACAACCAGCAGTTCGATGAGTGTGAAGGCTCCGGTTTTCTGTTTGCGCAGAATTCTGTTCATAATTTGTTCGGATATTTGGGTTACGGTTCAGTCAGTGTAGGCACTCGACCCCGAGTGTCAACGTTGTTTCAATAAATTTTGAGCAGTGCGGGTGCCAAGATAAAAATCAACGAGTTACGCGGCTTTTTGACACGGAGCGGAATTGAGCGCGTGAATTCTCACGCATTTTGCGTGAAAACCACTCACAACCCATCCGCAGGGAGCGACTCTCTACTGGAGCAGGCCTACTGCCGATATTCATTCGCCTTTGACTTCCCCTGCCGCTTACCCCAACACTCACGCCAACTTGCGGCGGCCACCTTTGCAGGGTATCCGTTTAGCCAACGTCCAATTTGTCTCATGGGAAAGACGCTGATTATAGCTGAAAAACCGTCGGTCGCTGCGGATATAGCCAAAGCGCTGGGCGGTTTCACGAAGCAAAACGAGTATTTTGAGAGCGACGCCTTCGTCCTTTCCTCAGCCGTTGGCCATCTCGTTGAGATCGCCGCGCCGGAGGAATTCGAGGTCAAGCGCGGCAAATGGACCTTTGCGCATCTGCCGGTCATCCCCCCTTATTTCGCGCTGCGGCCCATCGAAAAAAATGAGGAGCGCCTTAAACTGCTCACCAAACTGATCAAGCGGAAGGATGTGGACGCCCTGATCAACGCTTGCGACGCCGGCCGCGAGGGGGAATTGATCTTCCGCAATATAGTACAGCACGCCAAATCGGATAAGCCCATCCAGCGTCTCTGGCTGCAATCCATGACCCCGACGGCCATCAAGGATGGTTTCACCCATTTGCGGGATGACCGCTCGATGCGGCCGCTTGCAGACGCCGCGACATGCCGAAGTGAGGCTGATTGGCTGGTGGGAATCAACGGAACCCGCGCCATGACGGCGTTCAACTCCAAGAGCGGCGGTTTCCAACTCACCACTGTCGGGCGGGTGCAAACCCCCACGCTGGCCATTATTGCCGAACGCGAGGAGAGGATCAAAAAATTTGTCTCACGCGATTATTGGGAGCTGCACGCCACCTTCGGAGCCACGGGCGGCGACTACGCCGGGCGGTGGTTTGATGAAAAATTCACCCGCGACAAGACAGCCAAGGAGGCTGACGACCAACTTAAGCCCGAACGCATCTGGACCCAGCAGACCGCCGCGGCCATCCGCAACAAATGCCTTGGGAAAATTGGCGTCGTAACCGAAGAGAGCAAACCGACCACTCAGGCATCCCCACTGCTGTTTGATCTGACCAGCCTTCAACGCGAAGCCAACTCACGTTTCGGCTATCCAGCCCGGCGCACCCTGCAAATCGCCCAGGCTCTTTACGAACGCCACAAAGTGCTGACTTATCCACGTACCGATTCACGCGCACTTCCTGAGGATTACGTCGATACCGTGCGCCAGACGATGGGTATGCTCCGCGAAACTCAGTTCGCACCTTTTGCCCAGACCATTTTGAAGGAAGGCTGGGTGCGGCCCAACAAGCGCATCTTCAATAACGCCAAAGTTTCGGACCATTTCGCCATCATCCCCACGCAACTCGCGCCCAAGAATTTGGAGGGCGACGAGCTGAAGATGTACGAATTCGTCACAAAGCGTTTCTTGGCCGTATTTTTTCCGCCCGCCGAGTTTCAAGTCACCACCCGTATCACCCGGGTTCAGGAAGAGCCCTTCAAAACCGAGGGCAAAGTGATGATCAATCCCGGCTGGATGGCGGTTTACGGACGTGATTTGCAGGATGACGATTCAACGCCAAGCCTGCCCAAGGTGACCCAGGGCGAAAAGGTGCCGACCAAAGAGATTGAACTATTGGGACTTCAGACCAAGCCGCCGGCGCGTTTTTCAGAAGCGACCCTGCTCTCCGCGATGGAGGGTGCGGGCAAATTGGTGGATGATGAGGAATTGCGCGAGGCCATGAGCGCCAAAGGTCTCGGCACTCCAGCCACGCGGGCCGCCATTATCGAAGGTTTGTTGTTGGAGCAATATATCTCGCGCCAAGGGCGGGAGCTTTCCGCCACAGCAAAGGGAATGTCACTCATTACGTTGCTGCGCGGTTTGGGAATTCCCGAGCTTTGCTCACCCGAGCTGACCGGCAACTGGGAATTCAAGCTGAAGCAGATGGAACGCGGCGAGCTGGGACGCCCCGAGTTCATGGAGCAAATTGCCGCCATGACGCAGACGATTGTCGGCAAGACCAAGCAGTACGAGAGCGACACCGTGCCGGGCGATTTCAGCGTCCTCACGTCCCCCTGCCCCAAATGCGGCGGCGTCATCAAGGAAACCTACAAAAAGTACCAGTGCTCGGCCTGCGATTTCTCCAATTGGAAAATCATTGCCAGCCGGCAAATCGAACCTTCAGAAATGGAGGAGTTACTCACACAAAAAAAAGTGGGGCCGCTTCAGGGATTCAAAAGTAAAATGGGCCGCCCATTTGCAGCGCTCCTCAGGCTTACCCCGGAAAACAAGGTGGAATTTGATTTCGGGCAGGGTGCGGCAGGCGCTGACGGGCAGGCTGCGGAAGTTGATTTTACCGGCCGCGAAGCCTTGGGCACATGCCCAAAATGCAAGAGCCGCGTATTTGAAAACGGGATGTCCTACATCTGTGAGAAGGCCGTCGGAGCGGCGCGCACCTGCGATTTCCGCACAGGAAAAATCATCCTTCAGAAAACCATTGAACCCGCCCAGGTCACCAAGCTGCTTGCCACCGGGAAGACCGATTTGCTGGACAAGTTCATCTCCAAAAAGAATCGGCCATTCTCGGCTTTCCTGATTCTGAAAGAGGATGGAAAAGTGGGGTTTGAATTTGCGCCGCGCGCTCCAAAAGGAGCCAAGGCGCCGGGAGCCCGCCGCGCCACCAAATCGAACTCAAAATCAAACTCCGGCCCGGAAGCAGCACCGGCTGAGGGCGAAGGCTGAGCCTGCAAGACAAATGGCTGACACCGAATGGGTGCAAGACTTCCTGAACCACTTCCGGACCGAACGGGGTGGATCGGTGTACACCATCAGAAATTACGAGCAAACGCTGCGTGATTTCACAGGATGGCACGAAAAGGAACGAGGCGGCCTGCCGAAGTGGACCGAGCTGGGACGCGAGGATTTTAGAGCCTACCTGCGATTTCTCAGTCGGCGCACGCTGAGCCGTTCCGCAATTCTCCTTCGCTTTTCCGCGCTGCGTTCCTTTTACAAATTCCTGGTGCGCCGGGGATATTTGGAGGCAACCCCCATAAAAAACATCACCCTTCCCAAGGCGGGGCGACGCCTGCCTCAGTTTCTAACAGTGGAGCAAATGAGAACTCTGCTTGAAGCCCCAATGGCGGAATGGGAGTCGAAACGCAAAAGATCACCCAAACTGAAACAGACCTTTTTTCTCCGCGATGCCGCACTGCTGGAAACAGTCTACTCAAGCGGACTGCGCGTTTCAGAAGTCTGCGGGCTAAGACGCGAGGACATTAATTGGGGCGATCAATTACTGCGTGTGCGTGGAAAAGGCCGGAAGGAACGGCTCACCCCGGTCGGCGCCACCGCGCTGGAGGCCATCAAACATTATTGGCAAAATGCATCCACACTCCAAAAAGATGCCTCCCCCGTTTTCAGCTCGGATGCCGCAGGTTCAAAGGCCATCTCAGCCCGGGTGGTGCAATTACACCTGAAAACTTATCTAAGAAGAGCCGGGCTGGACGCCGGACTGACCCCGCACAAAATCCGCCACAGCTACGCAACCCATCTACTCGATGCCGGAGCCGATCTTCGAAGCGTTCAGGAACTCCTGGGTCACGCACATCTGGTGACCACCCAGGTCTACACTCATGTCACGACCGAACGGTTGCGCAAGGCCTACAACGATTCCCATCCGCGCGCCTGATTTCGTGCAGCCGGGGAAGGCTAAGCCACAGGTTTGGTGCGTATTTCCACAGATGGCCGCTGGTTTGCCTTGGCCCGTGTTCGCGGCCCCCGTCGACCGGCCTTCAATGCCAGCTCGATAAACTGCTGCTGACTGCGCACCGGTTTTGCGTCCCCTTCAATTTTGGGGAACTGATAGGTGCCGTCCGCTTTAAGCAGCCGGGCCTTCACATTGTCGAGCAGCGGCAGGGCAAGGATTTCATCAATGATGCGAGCTCGTAGAATGCCGTCATCAATCGGGAAAACAACCTCGATGCGTTTGAAAAAATTACGGGGCATCCAGTCGGCGCTGCCGATGAAGACTTGCGGCTGGCAAGCGTTCTCAAAATAGAAAATACGGCTGTGCTCCAGATACCTGTCAATGATGCTCCGGACACGGATGCGTTCACTAATTCCTTTGATCCCGGGTTTCAAACAGCAGACCCCGCGTATAATCAGATCAATTTCCACCCCCGCCGTGGATGCCCGGTACATGGCCTCGATCACCTCGGGGTCAACCAATGAGTTCATCTTCGCAATAATGCGGCTCGGCAATCCCCGGGTGGCATTGGTTGTTTCACGGTCGATCAGGTCCACGATGCGGTCGTGCAACTGGAAAGGCGCAACCACCAATTTGCGCGTGTCCTGGAACTGGCATATTCCGGTAAGCAGGTTGAAAAGGTTGGTGGCATCCTCACCGAATTCCGGACGTGAAGTGAACAGGCTGAGATCGGTGTAAAGACGCGCTGTGCTTGGGTTGTAGTTGCCCGTGCCGAGGTGCAGGTAGCGGCGAATTCCATCGTCATCGCGCCTCACCACCAAAGTCATTTTGGCATGGATTTTATAGCCCACCAACCCGTACACCACATGAACCCCGGCGTCCTCGAGGCGTTGCGACCATAGAATATTGTTGGCCTCGTCAAAACGGGCGCGAAGTTCGACCACCACAGTGACCTGTTTGCCGTTCCTAACAGCCTTCATCAATGCGCCGACAATGCGGGGATCGCCCCCAGTGCGATAGAGCGTCTGTTTGATGGCCAGCACCCGGGGATCCTCCGCTGCCTTCTCCAAAAATTCCACCACAGTTGAAAAACTCTCGTAGGGGTGGTGCAACAAAAAATCACGCTCGCGGATGGCGGCAAACAAATCAGTCACACCTCGCAGCGCGGGAGCCGTGGTGGCAACAAAAGGCGCATCGCGCAATTCAGGCGAGTGATCCCCCTCATAGATGGTCATCAACCGTGTGGGATTGAGCGGGCCATCAATGACGTACAAGTCATCCTCGGTCAAATGCAACTGGCTGAGCAGGCGCTCGCGGATGGCAGGCGGGGCATCTTTTTCAATTTCCAGACGCACTGCGTCGCCCTTGCGGCGGTTGTGGAGTTCTTCCTCCACCGCCTGCAACACATTGCTGACTTCCTCCTCATCGATATAAAGCTCGCTGTTGCGCGTCACTCGAAACATCCAGTGGTCGAGAATTTTTGTGCCGGGAAAAAGGTCCTTCAAATGGTGGCCGATCAACATCCCCAGAAAGGCGAAATCAAGCCCCCCGTCAGGACGCGGCAACCGGACAAGACGAGGCAATACGCGAGGGACTTGGACTACGGCGAGATGCTGGCCCAATTCGCCGTTCTTTTCCGCTTCAACCTGAACAATCAGGTTGAGCGATTTATTGGAAAGTTGCGGAAACGGATGGGACGGATCCAAAGCCAAAGGGGTAAGAACGGGGCGAACTTGTTTGAGATAATATTCACCGAGCCAGGCCCGGTCAGTGGGGCTGCACTTTTTCAGATCGATGAAGCGGATTCCCTTCTCGGCCAGCTGGGGATAAAGCTCATCGCGCCAGCAACGATAAGTGTCCTCGACCATGCGGCGGACACGGCGTGTAATAGTGCGCATCGACTCACTGGCCGTCATGCCATCCAAGCCCCTCTCCACCACGTCACTCTCGATCTGCTGCTGCACCCCGGCCACACGGACCTCAAAAAACTCATCAAGATTGGAGTTGGTGATACAGAAAAATTTGACGCGCTCCAAAAGCGGCGTGCTGGAGTCCAAGGCCTGATCAAGCACCCGCTGATTGAACTCCAGCCAGCTCAACTCGCGGTTGGAATAGGGGAATGATTCAGTTGTCGGCGCTGATTTGGTTTTGGCGACCATGCCGGATGACTATGGCTGATCGGTCAAACAGTTGACCAGTCACTTTTGTGTGACATCTGAAATGAATGCCTTTGCCAGCCCACTCCGGCTCGCTTCCTGCTTTGCAAAGGTTACTTTGACAAAAGCCAGGAATCCATCGATCCATGACCATGCACATTTTTAAGTTATTAAACTTGGTTATGGGCTTGTCGACCCTGTTGCTCTCGGCGGGAGCAGGTTTCGCCGGGGTGTGGCCTTCTCGCGAAGCCGCCCTTTTGCTGTCGGTCCCAGCCAATCCTCCGGACCAGACTTACGCCCTGCAAAACACCTTCGCGTCCCTAACGTTTTCGAGGCCGGTGGGCATGGCAACACCAACCGGGGAAACCAACCGACTTTTTGTGATTGAGCGTTCCGGATCAATTCGCGTCATCACTAATCTGACCAACCCAACTTCAACACTCTTTCTGGATTTGGCGGCAAGCGTGGCAACAGGGAGCGATCAAGGAAATGAGCAGGGATTGCTCGGGCTTGCGTTCCATCCAGGTTACGAGACCAACGGATTTTTCTTTGTCACCTATACCAGCAGCTCAAACTCCATCCGATTCGACCGCTTAAGCCGATTTCAAGTTTCAACCACCAACGCCAATTCGGCGCAACGCAGCTCGGAGGTCATCTTGATCAATCAGTCGGATGATGCCGGGAACCACAATGCGGGCGATTTGCATTTTGGGACGGATGGCTATCTTTATATGAGTTTGGGAGATGAAGGAGGCGGTGACGACCAGTTTCAAAACAGTCAGCGTCTGGACAAGGACTTCTTCTCAGGCATCCTGCGGCTTGATGTGGACAAGCGTCCGGGCAATCTGCCAGCCAATCCGCACCCTGCAGCCTCCACCAACTATTTGGTGCCTGCGGACAACCCGTTCATAGGACGGACCACTTTTAACGGCCGCAACTTCGCGGCATCAGCAGTGAGGACCGAATTCTGGGCTGTCGGCCTGCGAAATCCGTGGCGTATGTCGTTTGACTCTTTAACAGGCCAGCTCTGGGTGGGGGATGTGGGTCAGGGCACTCGGGAAGAGGTCGATATAATTACCCGGGGCGGGAACTATGGTTGGAATTTCCGTGAGGGGATGATTGCCCGCCCCGGCTCATCTGCACCCCCTGCCTCATTTAGCGCCATCAATCCAGTTCATGACTACCCCCGAGGGGATGGCTACAGCATCATTGGCGGTTTGATCTGCCGCAACCCAAGTCTCAGCGACCTGTACGGCACTTATATTTTTGGGGATTACGGAAGTGGCAATATTTGGTCGTTAAGAGTGGGCTCGAACGGCACCGTGCGGCGAAAGATCGCTGTGAATCAAAACATTAGCGCTTTTGGAGTTGATCCCTCCAACGGCGAAATTCTTGTGTGCGACATCGGTGCCCAGCGTATCAAACGCCTTGTGCGGACCGGGGCTTCAACAGGCGCTCCTCTGCCCCCCACCCTGTCTGCCACTGGCGTATTTGCCGACCTGACCAACCTGACCGTAAATCCCGGCATATTGCCGTACAGCATCAACGCCCCTTTCTGGTCGGATCTCGCCTTGAAAAAGAGGTGGTTCTCTGTGCCAGACGCCAATCAACTGATCACCTTTCAACCCAATACTCCCTGGCAATTCCCCACTGGCACCATCTGGATTAAACATTTCGAAATCGAGATGACCAACGGCGTGCCGGGATCAACCCGCCGCTTGGAAACAAGATTACTGGTCCGAAACACCAACGGGCTTCACGGCATGACCTACCGCTGGGGCGATTCCCACACCAATGCCACTCTGGTCGCTGAGGAAGGATTTGATGAGACTCTCACAATTTACAATCAGGATGGAACTCCGCTCAGGCAGCAATCCTGGCATTACCCGGGCAGAACCGAGTGCCTGAGCTGCCACACCGCAGCGGCTGGCTGGGCCTTAGGGTTCAACACTCAGCAACTTGCCAGAGGGCATGACTACGGTGGCGGCTTGGTTCCACAGCTTTCCGCCCTGGCCAAGGCTGGATATTTCAACGCACCACTGCCCAGCGAGTTCCTGCACAATTCCTATGCTCCTATTGACGACGAAAGCGTCTCCATCGAACACCGTGTTCGCAGCTACCTATCGGTGAATTGCGCAGGTTGCCACCAGCCAGGCGGAGGAGGCGGAGGCAGTATGGATTTTCGCTTGGCCACCCCGTTTCTTAACGCTGGAATCCTTAACGGCGCGCTGAATGCCCCCGGCACAGACCCTGCAACGCGTGTTGTTGTGCCGAATGATTTGGAGCATTCGATGATCTTTCAACGAATCGCAAACCTCGGCCCCGGGCACATGCCGCCCATCGGCACTTCTGTTCTAAACTCCAACGCCGTGGCCGTGGTCGCACAGTGGATCACCAATGCTCTGCCAGCCTTGGAAACCTATGCCCAATGGCAGATGCGCTGGTTCGGTGACACCAACGCCCCAAGTGCGTCTCCGTCAGCCAACCCTGATGATGACACCTTGGCAAATGCTGCAGAATATCTGCTGTATAGGGATCCGACCCACCTCAGCGCGCCCTGGAACATCCACATGGCTTTTCGCACGGGCGGGCTGGGTACTGCCAACGTAACATACCAGCGCGAAAAAAATCGTCTGTTTCAAGTGGAGTGGACGGACAGTCTCGAAGAAGGCTCTGTTTGGAAACCCTTGGATGCCCCTGAAAACGCGCCGTTTTTTTCCGCAATTTCCTCTCTTTTCACGGTGCCCGACAGGGAACCCATCGACCATGTGCGCTACTATCGCGTGCGCGTCACAGAGGAATAAAAGCTCACCACGTTTCCTGAAGCCTATGGGTTCGCTGGCGGTTCGAACTTCTCCCATTCCACGACTTCCCCCTTCCAAAAACTGACCACTGCGCGCACATAGGGGTGCGAGATGGGCATAATGTTGGAGTCCACCCGGTCGTATCCGTTGCCTTGCGGAGTATGGGTCCAGATATGGCGTCGCTCAGTATAACTTCCGTAATAACTCCAACGTTCATCGGAATAAGGAGGAATGCCGCTGAGAACCTTACTGGGCAGTCCCCAGGCGATGGCAACCACATTGCTGGACATCCCCTCGCTCAACCGGCCTTCATCAAGAACCTTTCGAGTGGCCTCGGGTAAAGCGGCAAAAGCACGGGCGCGGTCGGATGATCCTGTTGTCGAGCCGGTTTGGCAACCGACCGCTCCAATCATCAACGCTACAAGACAGGCGTGGACGGGACGCATGGAACTCTCCTTTTCTAAGCTGTTGTCGTGCGGGACACGACCATCCAGACCACCTCATGCCGCCTGTGCGGTCAGAGCAGGACGAAGACGGAGCATGTTGGCGCGAATTTTTTGGATGTAATAGTTTTCTTCGGACGGACTCGGTCTGCCCAGATAACGGTACAGCCCGAGAAAATCGTTATTAATTTTGGCGAGGACGTATTTATCCCAGAAACCTGGTGTCTTGGATCGCAAGTCATCGGCACTGGCGAACATGCCGGCGCTGGAGTAGCGTCCGCCATTGAATTGAGCGGACTCGGCGAATTCCTCGTACAGAATCCCCAATTTGTCGACATAATCATCGGCTGCCATCTGCCCCAGCAGGTCGGCTGTACCCAAGGCAAAACCCACGCGTTCCTCGACAGGATTGGTAAAAGGAATAGTGGAAAGTATAACGTTAACGCCCGTGCATCGAATCATGTTCTGCACCGATTTGATCTCGTTTACAGGGAATCCGCGCGCCGCAAGGAGGTCGGCAGCAAAATCCACACTTCTCTGCACATGGGTCAGCGTATACTTGGCCCCGGTACCTATATTATCACCGCGATGTTTGAGGTATCCGGTGTCATGGAGAAGAATTGCCAAAAGCCCGAGCTCGAAACTTCTTTGAGTGATGCGGGGTTGGATTCCGGCATCCACATAGCCATGCAGCAATCGGGAAAAGCACAAGGCACCTTGCAAGGTGTGCTCGAAATCGTGGTACCTCGCATCAATGGCCTGATAATCAAGGTATTGCCCTTGAAAGCAGTCGGCTGCCCAAGCGAAAACGCTGGGCACGAACGCCGGGTTGGCGTCCATAAACATTTGCAGATAAGCCGTCTGCACCTCGCGGCTGACGGCTACAACATCCTTGGTGTTTACGCGAAGGGACATAATTAATTCTTAGCAGTTTCCTTACCAAGTGCACCATTTTTTCATTCTTGAGAAAGCGCAGCGGAAGCGGGGGTTTTAAGCCCGTGCCCTCCCGAAGGCGCTTTTCATTTGTGAGAAATCATAGCAAGGTGGCTCATGGCCAAACTGGTTTTCGACATCGAAACTCTCGCCCAGCCCATTGATCTTTATGATGAGGCGCAGCAGGAATACCTCTTCCGAGAGGCCCACCGTCTGCCCGACGCCACGGCAAGCGAGGCCAAACGTGTCGAAATCGAGAATATGATGAGCCTTTGGCCGCTGACATCGCGTGTTTTGTGCATCGCCATGCTTAATGCTGACACTTCCAAGGGACAGGTATTGTTTGCTGCCGAGGATTATGAACCGGAGGAAGAATCGGCCGATGGCCCCGTGGAATTCGTGGCGTGCATGGACGAAGCCGAGCTTTTGACCGCGTTCTGGGACGTGGCGCGCCATTACGACTCAATTATCACCTTCAACGGTCGCGGGTTTGATGTGCCATTCATTTACTTGCGCTCGGCCCTGCTCAACGTGCCGATCAGTCGCCGGGATTGGCTGGGGTATCGTTATTCCACTGAACCCCACTGCGATCTGGCTGAACAACTGACGTTCTACGGAGTCAGCGGCCGCGATGGTGCGGGGCGGCGGTTCAATCTGGATTTCTACTGCAAAGCCTTCGGCATCGAATCACCCAAGGCCCAAGGAATCGATGGTACCTGTATGGCCGACATGGTTGAAGCCGGTCGCCACAAGGAAATCGCGGAATACTGCCTGCGTGATGTGGTGGCGACAACCAAGCTGTACCACATCTGGAAAGAACGCCTGGCTGGGGTAAAGTAGAATCCGCACGAATAGTGTTGGCTTTTTCTTCTTGGTAAACAGGGCAAACTCCGATTTAGCAGGTGGCTTTGGTGCTTGCTAGTGAGGGTGGTGAGGGATTTAATTTGTCAGGCCACCAATTTTCGAGAACCTATGATTATTTACGCCGTCTGCCTAATTTTTGGCCTTCTCTTTACGGCCGTCAGCGCGTTGATGGGGCATAGCTTTGGGGGACACGAGGCGGGACATGTGGGCACAGGCGGTCACGCTGAGTCGGGTTTTGATCAAAGCGGTGTTCCCGGCATTTCATTTTTCAGCCCGACGGTTTTAGCCTGTTTCATCACGGCCTTTGGTGGTCTGGGCATTTTATTCAGCCAGATCAAAGCTACCGAAAGCATTTGGATCAGCGCACCCCTTTCCACCGCCGGAGCCATAGGAATTGCCTTCAGTGCTCTATGGATCTTTAACTCGGTATTTTCGCGCTCTCAAAGTTCCAGCGAGTCGCGTGTGGGCTCGCTGGTGGGACAGGCAGCCTCCATTGTGACCCCAATCCCTGAGGGCGGCGTAGGCGAGATTGCTTATGTTCAGGGGAGCACGCGTTACACAGCTCCGGCACGATCTGAGGGCGGCTCAGCAGTTGGTTCCGGGCAAACCGTAAAGATAACCCGAGTCATCGGCACTCAGTTCTTTGTCGAATCCGTGAGGTAGCAGTTTTTCCAATCAACATCCCGTTAAGATGACAATTGTCGTATGAACTTAATTCCCATGTTTGCCGTCCTGGAAATTCCATGGTTAACCGCAGCAGCGGTGGCCGGTGTGGCCATCATAGTGCTTTTCACCATGGCCGGCATCTTTGCCAGTCGTTATACCAAGGTCGGTCCGAACGAGGTGTTGGTCATCTCCGGACGCAAAAGGAAGGTCACTGATCCTGATGGCGTGGTCAGGCAGGTCGGATTTCGCATCGTCAAAGGCGGAGGTGTTCTCGTTTGGCCGGTCTTGGAAAAAGTGGACATCCTCGGGCTGGAATTGATGACCATTGATGTGCAGACGCCGGAGGTTTACACCAGCAAGGGCGTGCCTGTGCTAGTCGACGGCGTAGCCCAAATCAAAGTCAAAGGCGACGACGTTTCCATCGCCACTGCTTCCGAGCAATTCCTCAGCAAAGCCACCGAGGAGATCAAAAACATCGCCATGCAAACTCTTGAAGGACATTTGCGGGCGATTCTCGGCACGATGACGGTCGAGGAAATTTATCAAAATAGGGACGCGTTTGCCTCCAAGGTTCAGGAGGTCGCAGCCGGCGATATGGCCAACATGGGCCTTGGCATCGTCAGCTTCACCATTCGCGATATCCGCGATACGCAAGGCTATCTCGATGCCCTTGGCAAACCGCGCATCGCCCAAGTCAAAAGGGACGCGCAGATCGCCCAGGCTGAAGCAGACCGGGATGCAATGATCAAATCCTCGCAAGCCACCCAGGCCGGACAGGAAGCCAAGTTTGCTTCGGACTCGAAAATCGCCGAAGCCCAACGCGATTACCAAACCAACGTGGCCGGTTATCAGGCCACGGTGAATCAGAAAAAAGCGGAGGCGGATCTGGCCTATGATTTGCAGAAGTACAAAACCGGTCAACTGGTGAAGGCGGAGGAAATCCAAGTGGAAATCATCGCCAAACAAAAACAGATCGAACTCCAGCAGCAGGAAATTCTGCGCAAGCAACGGCAGCTCGAGGCCGACGTTCAAAAACCGGCCGATGCCGAGCGCTACCGGGTGGAAACTCTGGCCAATGCCACCAAGTTCCAATTGGAAACTGAAGCGGCGGGTGCGGCTTCCGCAGCCAAAGCCAAGGGTTTTGCCGCAGCGGACGTTGCCAAAGCCACCGGCGTGGCCGAAGCGGAAGCGAACAAAGCCCGCGGTCTGGCCGAGGCAGCAGTCATTGAAGCGCAAGGCAAAGCCACGGCCTCCGCCATGGAAGCCAAAGCCGAATCCTTCAAGCAATACAACGAGGCAGCGGTCATCGAAATGATCGTGCGCGTGCTGCCGGAAGTTGCAGGTAAAATTAGTGAGCCGCTATCCAAAATGGAGAAAATGGTCATCATTAATTCGGGCAGCGGACCCGGCGGGGGCGCGAGCAAATTGACAGGCGATGTGACGCAGATCATTGCGCAACTGCCCCCAGTTTTGGAGAGTCTGACCGGAGTGAAATTTGAGAAACTACTGGAGCAAGTCCCCGCCCTGCGAAACGCCATGGGCAAGGATGCGCCGAAAGTATGAGTCAGAGAGCGAGAAGCGGCGGCTGGGCAAAAAGCTGTTCCAGCGCCTCTTTCATCAGCGGATAGCGAAATTGAAAACCGGAAGCCAGCAGGCGACCGGGAACGACTCGGCGGCTTTTGAGGATCAGTTCGGTTTCAGTCCTTAAAAAGAAGGCACCCAGCTCAAGCATCCAACGGCTCGCGGGCAGGCCTATAGGCACGCCAGCGACTTTGCGGAAAACCTTCATCATCTCAGCGTTGGGAACAGGATTTGGAGAAGTCACATTTACCGGACCGCTCAAATCGCTGTGGTTTAAAAGCCATTCGATGGACCGGCAAAAATCATCCTCGTGAATCCAGGAAACAAATTGTTGGCCGCTGGCCATTTTGCCCCCGAGCCCCATCCTGACCAACCGGCGAAGCACTTGAAACACTCCGCCCTCAGCCGCCCCAAAGACCATGGCCGTTCGCAACGCCACCTTCCGGGTGGCCGGTGTGTATGCCTCCTCAAGAGTCTTTTCCCAAGCCCTGGCGACTTCCACGGAAAAGACATCGTTCACTTCGGGGGTACCGCCAATCTCTCCGGTGGTCTCGTCCATGGGACGATCCAATGCGTGGCGGTAGATGGTGGCCGTACTCGAGTTGAGCCACACGGGTGGAGGGTTTGAAGAACGGGCAATCGCCTCACCCAGGACGCGCGTTGAATCCACCCGTGAACCCAGGATAAGAAGGCGGTTATGTTCGCTGTAACGACAATCCACTGAACGGCCGGAAAGGCCGATCACCGCTGCGGCTCCATCAATCTCCCGCGCCCAGGCTCCTAAATTTTTAGCATCCCATTGGACTACTCTGGCCGGACCTTGCCGGACACCGGACGGGGCTGAAAGAGTGCGTTTCAGAATGACCAGTTCGTGTCCGAGCGGACCAAAATGTGCCACCAGAAGTTTGCCAAGGAAACCACCGCCACCCGCCAGAATAAGTTTGCCCATAAAATGCCTCTTGTTGCCCCAACAAGCGTTCTTTAAAGAGGTGGAGTAGTCAATTACTCGGGCCGGGAAATTCGGAGAACAGCTTTTCTGCGGCCGGGGCTAAGGGGCCGGGGTTACGCCCGTAGCTCCAACGGCGTTCTTCGGTGTTGAAGGCGAAACGGTCATAGCCTTGAGCTCCCTGACAATAGATATGGCACCACGAAGCAGGACCTTTGGAGATCAGGACATCCTGATCTCCGATGCGCGAGGTGCACCATTCCTCCTGGGGATGAGCACCGCGTCCGCGCTCGATGAAATCTTTGAACAATGCGTCCAGCCAAGGAAACACAGTCGTCTCGCGGGATTCAACCCTCGTGTACGCTTCGGCCATGTGTTTGCAGCAGCGGCCAATGTCTCCAACCGGGCGGGAGTTTCGGTGCCGTTCCCAATCCGGGCAGGAGCAGGTCTGTTCGTAAAGGTCTACTTCAAAGACGCCCTCGTCCAAGCTGTCTATCTGGGTTTGCCAAGGCACGCGCGGCAGAAAAGCATTATCAAGAGTCGCTGGTGTCAAAGCCTCTGGAGCGAGGTGAACCGCAGATGCCTTCCTTTGGCTCCATTCCCTCT
Organism: Pedosphaera sp.; assembly: GCA_025359965.1. Classification (GTDB taxonomy): domain Bacteria; phylum Verrucomicrobiota; class Verrucomicrobiia; order Limisphaerales; family SXQI01; genus SXQI01. The sequence goes on along the minus strand of JANYDC010000157.1, from coordinate 66,360 downwards.
CGATCTCCACAATCATCTCCGCCAGAACTTGAAGTTCGGCTTCGTCGACGTTCCCATCCTCAAAAATGGCGGCAAGAGGACCGACTAAAACGCTGCCAGGCCAGACTTCAGTGGCTTCGGGATGTTCATTGAGCCATTCGGCCAAGGTCCACAGCTCTGAACCAGAGAGGTTTCCATCCGCCGTCAGACGGTGCAATAGATGAACACAAGCTTCGGATGGATTTATGTCAGACACAGTAAGCTTTCCTAAGATAATCTTATTGAAAAACAGCCCTCCAGTCAAGACCAACCGCGCATTGAACTCGGTAGTTTCGTCGGTACCCAAGCCCATAACCGGAGTTTGTCGGGAACGCCGAGGCTACGACTTTCCGCCCTGACGGTGGGATTACGAATGTCCCTCAAGGTTTGCGGGCTGGAAGAACCAGGACTTGCAAGGAGGAGGCTGCGCCGGATGAGCGGTGTAGGTGTTGGGTGGCTTTTTGGAAATCCTCAGGTTTGGCGGTGGGGATGTTGACGAAGGTTTGAGGGTTGCGATCAACCAACGGGAACCAGGAGCTTTGGACGTGGATGACGATGCGGTGGCCTCGACGAAAAGTGTGGCAAATGTCGGGGAGGGTGAATTTGACAGGAGTAACCTTGCCGGGGATGAAGGATTCTGGTTTCTCAAAGCTGTTGCGGAATTTACCCCGGAACACATCGCCACGCACAAGTTGCTGATAACCGCCGAGTTTGATTTCGTTGAGGTTGGGCTCCGGAGTGACTGTCACCCGGAGGGTTGTGGTTGAGATACCCAATTTCACCTCGGCGGGAACTGGCTCAGGAGTGGGAAAATCGCCGGGATAGACATCGACCAGTTTGACGACCCAATCGGAATCAGTGCCGGTGGTGGAAACCTGAAGGGAAGCAGTGAGGGGCCCGACCAGCGTGAGATCTTCTTCCAAAGGCTCGGTTTCATACACAAGCACATCGGGGCGGGAGGCGGCGAAGCGTTGGTCTTCGAGGGGATAGTCGCGCGGGTAGCTGGTGAATTTTTGATTGGTGTAAGGCACGGGCTTGGCAGGGTCGCTGACATATTCGTCGAAGGATTCCGCCGAGTCGGTGGGAGGTTCGAAGCTCAGCTTACCGGCAGCCCGGAAATAGAAGGTGCGGGCCATGGATTCAGCAGGCGGCCAGGCGGCGAACTTGCGCCATTGGTGCGTGCCAGTCTCGAAGATGTGCGCCTCGATTGCCGCGTAGTTTGTGTCGCCCTTGAGAAAATGGCGGAAGAAGGGCAGCTCGATTTTTTCGCGATAAAATTCGGCGGTCTTGGCGTGGAAACTGATGGGCCCAAGCCTGTCGCCGGGTGTGCGGCTCCACGCACCATGCGACCATGGCCCCATGACTAATACGTTGGTGATGCCGGGATTCAGACGCTCAGTCCATCGGTAAGTTTCCAAGGGGCCGAATAAATCCTCCGCATCAAACCATCCGCCCACGTTCATCACGGCGCAGTGAACATTCTTAAGGTGGGGACGTATGTTGCGCGCCTGCCAAAAGGCATCATAGGTGGGGTGAGCCAGGAATTCATTCCATTCCGGCGCGCGGCCTTTGAGCAGCACGGAGTCCGAATTGGCCAGCGGCCCCATCCGCAGGAAAAAATCGTAACCATCCGGGGTATTAAAATGGAATCCCTTGGTGTCCTCACGAAGCGGGTCTTCCGGCTTTTGCGCAAAGGCGTAGAAGAAATCAAAATTTTGGCTGAGGAAGAACGCGCCGTTGTGATGAATGTCATCGCCCATGAACCAGTCGGAAATAGGTGCCTGGGGCGAGGCGGCTTTGAGGGCAGGATGGCTGTCGATCATGCCCATGGCAGTATAAAAACCGGGATAGGAAATGCCAAAGAGCCCAACGGAGCCGTTGTTGGAAGGGACGTTTTTGACGAGCCAATCTATGGTGTCCCAGGCATCGGTGCTTTCATCAAAATCCTTCGGTCCCTTCGAGGGATTGAAGGGCCGCACATGCACGTAATCCCCCTCGGACCCATATCGTCCGCGCACATCCTGGGTAACCATAATGAACTGATCCTTGGCCAGAGTGCGGAAGGAACCGGATGGCTGGGTGTAATTGTCAGTGCCGTATGGCTTGAGGGCGTAAGGGGTGCGGGTCAGGAGAATGGGCCAGGTCTTTGAATCATCTTTGGGCACGAAGACGCGGGTGAAAAGGCGAATGCCGTCGCGCATGGGGATGCGATACTCGTACTTGGTATAATATTCCTCGAACCAATTGGCGTTGGTATCGGATAGAGAGTCATCGGCGGCCAATGGTTTGAGCTGGGTAAAAACCAGCAGAATACAGAGAAGGAGAACATGGCGCAGCGCGGCGTGCATGGCCAAGAATGGTTGCAGCACGGGACTTTGGACAAGTTTCAAATTTAGGATTTTGGCAACGGCCCTGACTCAGGTCAAAAAGGGTTGCGGTGAGCAATTCAGCCGGGCTAATGTCTGCCAACCACAGAAACAGGAAATTTAATTTTCCCCTAACGCCAGGCGTTCGGGCATCCGCGTATGCATAATCCGGCTATTGCCCCGTTTTTCGAATGACTACCAAGCCAGCTTCATTTTTGTCCCGGGAAGCAACGGTGGCCGGCCCGGACTTTTCGCGCTGGTTCGTGCCACCGGCGGCCATTGCGGTCCATATCTGCATTGGCGAAGTGTATGGTTTCAGTGTTTTCAACGAACCTCTCACGCGGGAACTCGGCAAGACGGCGGGGGACTGGACCATCCCTCAAGTCGGGTGGATCTACTCGATCGCGCTCGTGATGCTGGGGCTTTCCGCAGCATTCTTTGGCAAATGGGTTGAACGCAGCGGCCCCCGCAAGACGATGCTTGCCAGTGCGGCCTGTTTCTGTGGAGGGCTGCTCATCGCGTCGATGGGGGTCCGCCTTCATCAACTCTGGGTGGTTTATCTGGGTTACGGCGTGATAGGTGGCATTGGCTTGGGACTGGGATACATCGCCCCCGTGTCCACGCTGATGAAGTGGTTTCCCGACCGCCCAGGGATGGCGACGGGCATGGCGATCATGGGTTTCGGAGGCGGGGCATTGATCGGCGCGCCGCTGGGAGTGGAACTGATGGGGCGGTTCAAGACGGCGACCAATACAGGCGTAGCCTCGGCCTTTATGGCGATGGCCGGGCTATACGCAATCTGGATGTGTGTTGGCGCGCTTCTCGTGCGTGTGCCTCCTGCCGGATGGAAGCCTGTGGGTTGGACAGCCGACGAGAAAGGTCATCGAGCCGTAGTGCCGCACAATGTAACGGTGGACGTGGCATGGAAGACCCCTCAATTCTGGCTTCTATGGGTGGTGTTGTGCATGAACGTAAGCGCCGGGATTGGGGTGCTCGGTCAGGCCTCGCTAATGTGTCAGGATATGTTTGGGGTGACGGCGGTGGTGGGCGGCGGCTTCGCAGGGCTGCTCTCAATCTTCAACATGGGCGGACGGTTTCTTTGGTCGTCAGTCTCGGACTACACGGGACGCAAGACGGTTTACGCGATCTATTTTCTTCTCGGCGCGGCCTTGTACGCACTGATCCCGCTCACCCAGCAAATGAGCAACAAGGCGATGTTTGTGGCCGTCACAGCGGTGATCATTTCGATGTATGGCGGCGGGTTCGCAACGATTCCGGCGTATCTGCGCGATATGTTCGGCACGCATCAGGTGGGTGCGATCCACGGCCGTCTGATCACCGCCTGGTCATTGGCGGCGATTGTGGGGCCGATGCTGGTGAACTACATCTCCACCGCGAAGAAGGCCGCCGGAGTGCCCAAGGCGGAGGCGTACAACTCTACCATGTACCTTATGTGCGGCCTGCTGCTCCTCGGGCTAGTTGCCAACCTGCTGGTGAGGCCGGTGGACCCAAGGCGTCATCTTCAGGAATGAATCTACTCCCCCAACTTGTAAGACCATGAACCGATTTAAACTACTGCTCGCCTGGTTGCTGGTCGGATTGCCACTTGCCTGGGGTGTGGCCCGATCTGTGCAGAAATCCATGCCGCTGTTCGCCGCTGTTTCTCAAGCCGTGAACACCAAATGACCCGAATCTAATTTCAAATTTCCCACCCATCACACTCAGTAAGTCAAACACTCTCACTCCATGAAAACCAAAGCACTATTAGCACTCGCTGCGGCGCTGGCCGTATCCGCCTCGGCGGCGGAACCGAAGCACAACACCGCAGTTTCAGGCGGCAAACTGCCCAAGCCGGTCAAAGTCGCCCTCGTGAAGGTTGCAGGCGGCTTCGTTGATCCGGTTCGCGTCTCGCTGGCGCCGGGCGATAACAGTCGGCTTTTTGTGTGCGAGCGCACGGGCGTCGTGCGCCTGATCAAAGAAGGAAAAGTGCAGGACAAGCCGTTTCTCGATATTCACGACACAGTGGTGAGTTCGTTTCTGGAGCAGGGTTTGTACGACTTGGAGTTTCACCCCAAGTATACGGAGAACGGCAAGTTCTACGTCAGTTACTCCGACATGTGGTTCAATGGCACAACGTTTATAGTGGAGTATCAGGTCTCGAAGAAGAATCCGGATCGAGCCGACCCAGAGTCCGCAAGGGTTGTCTTTCAGATGCCCCGGCCTTACGCCAACCATAACGGCGGTGAGATCGCTTTCGGGCCCGATGGCTATATGTACATCGGCAGCGGCGACGGCGGATGGGAAGGCGACGTGCTCGGTGCGGGCCAGGATCTAACAACTTTGCTATCGAAGATTCTGCGCATCGACGTGAACCCAACCTCGGCGGATCGCGGATACTCCATTCCCAAGGATAACCCCTTTATCACGCCCGGATCGCAAATGAAGCTCTTCGGAGTGACCGAGGAAGCCTTCAACAAGCTGCATCCTAATGCGCGCCCCGAGATCTGGAGCTTCGGCCTGCGTAACCCGTGGACCTTCCAGTTTGATCCCAAGACTGGCGACATGTATATCGCCGACGTGGGCCAGAACCATTACGAGGAAATCGACTTTGAACCTAAGGGCAAAGCCGGTGTGAACTACGGTTGGAAATTCATGTGCGCCACACATCCGTTCCCCCTGCCTTTGGACGCCTCCAGCAAGCCTGACATGGAAGCTGTGAAAGACGCCCCACGCGTCGGCGAGATGCCGATCTGCGAGTACAGCCACGTGGACCAAGGCAATTGCGTGATCGGTTTCGGGGTGTATCGCGGAACGAAATTTCCGCAGATGGACGGCACGTATTTCTTTGGCGATTGGGGTTCCGGCAAGCTCTGGGGTACTGCACGAGATGCCAAGGGCGATTGGCAGATGGAAGAACTTCTCAACACCAAGCTGATGTTTACAGGCGGTGGCCAGGCTCCCGATGGCACGCTGTATGTGACCGAGGCCAAAGCAAATTATGGCGGCCCCGCTGATCCCGCCCAGAATGAGCGCGGCGCAGTGTGGATGCTGGTCCCGACCGACAAGGTTCCTGCGGGAACCGAAGTCGCCCCGGTCGAGTAATGTATTGCGGGAGGGGGGTTCGCCCCCTCCCGCCCCTTTTTTTGTTGTCAAACAGGCCTTCTGACCATCTCCTTCGCAGCATGCACCGCCCCTGCTCCATCGCTTTGTTTATAGCCTTGTCCTTGTGCGCCCATGCTGAGGATGCCCCAACCGCCGGCCACGAGACCCATGGCGCAACCAATGCCACTGCTGCGGGCACAGCGGTTGAGCCGAAGGAGGACATGTTCATCTCCCTCGATCCTTCCGCTCCCAAAACGGTGAAACTCATCATCATCGCATCGTACAACGCGATGAACTACGGCATGAATTTCAACGGCTTCGCCAAAGGCGGCGCAAAGTATGTGGTTCCGCAGGGCTGGAATGTGGTGGTAAATTTCACAAACAACAGTCCCGTCCCCCATAGCGCCATCGTGGTGGAACGCACTTCGGTGAAGAAAATCCAGATGGGTGATCCTTATTTCAAGGGGGCTTCCACTCCCAGCCCGTTGCGTGGGACCACCGGAAAAGCAGGCGTGGAATTTCGGTTTACGGCGGAGGAGCCGGGTGAGTACGCCATCGCCTGCGGTTTTCCGGCTCATTCAGCCAATGGCCATTGGATAGGGTTTGACGTCAGTGCGACCCAAGAAAAGCCAAGCTTGCGGTTTGGCGAAAACGCGCCAGTGCTCGCGAAATAGCCTGTCTAACACGTCCGGACTATTTGACGGGGATCGAAGCGCGGGCCTGAATCCATGGCACATCACGCGGAGCAACGCGAGTTCCAGCCGTACCCTTCTTGAGAGTATCGGGATCGATCCAGCGGTGCACCTCGGAATGGCCGTCAGCAAAACTGAGCCCGCCTGCACCATTGTGATAAATCGCGGGAAGATTGCCCCAAGTGTTGTTGAGCTCCATGGAAACCAGAATATAGCCGTCATCCACGCTCTCTTCGCGCTCATCAATGAAAACAAACATCTTGCTGGGAATGGTGATCTCGGAAGTCTTGCGGAAGGTGCGCCACGTTTTGGCCATTAGATCGGTGTGCCAGCTTTGGCCGTTCATAAAACCGTTCATCGAGACACTGCGCGTGCGGGGATATTTCTTGCCACCCAAAGTGACGGTGCTGCGATCAGCCGGACACCGATAAATATCCTTCGTCTTGCTGTAATTCCATAACAAGCCATTGGGTGGTTTCAGAAGGTTCACGTTAGTCGCATCAGGCACGTCGCCCTGAATCCAACCCGCCACCCATCCTTGTTGGGCACCCGTCGCGTTAAGCACGAGTTTGTCCTGAAAATCATCGGCATACATTTGCCAGGCGAGTTGAAGCTGCTTGGTGTGATTAAGACATTGGATGCCTTGGGCTTTCGACTTGGCCTTGGCCATTGCCGGGAGAAGCATCCCAGCCAGAATCGCAATGATGGCGATCACCACGAGAAGCTCGATCAGAGTAAAGGCCGAGCGTGACCGGCCATCGTGGAGTTTGGACGGGTTCATAGGTTTTTAAATTAGACTTAACTCGGATGAGTGGCAACAGCTAAGGAACCGGTTTTGGGGTAGCTTTGAATTCAGCAGGGACTCGACGACAACCATTGAACCCAAGCGGCGACTAGCCCAAGCTGTTTTCGAGATGTTTGACCCTACCAGTCTGCCGTCCACCAGCCAGGTTTCCGATCCACCCATTCGTCAGGAATGGCTCGCTGAATTTGAGGCGGCGGCACCCCACCCGTTGGCCCAAAGTTTCCGACGCGCTTTTATTCGCACCTCCAAACCTGTGCTTGATGATACACGTTGTCGTTTATTCGTGAGCTTGGCAGAGTATCAGCACGAGTGTGAGGAGAACATGCCGGATGGCTTGTCCATGAGCGCGTTTGAATATCGACAGGTGGAAAAATCCGCGACACCATGCAAAGAGGGGCGTGCGGTGCCTTTTCATTGGGAAGTCTGGCGCGTGTTGTAGTTCAAAATGGGGGATTCTCAGACGATAATCGGAAGGCGAAATTTTATAAGCTCACCCCGACCGGACGCAAGCAACTGCTCAAAGAGCGGTCCAATCGGGAGGGGCTTTCCACAGCTATCAATACGGCCCTAAAAACAACTTAAATCGTTCTCTCCATGAACTGGCTCACAAACTCCGACTTCTATTCCGTACGCTGTTTCAGAAGGGAAAAATCAACGAACGCATGGACGATGAAATGCGCCTGCACATCGAGATGCAGACGCAGAAGAATATTGAGGCTGGCATGCAGCCGGATGAGTCGCGGTCTGCCGCACAAAGACAGTTCGGCGGGGTTGAATCCATTAAGGAGATCTGTCGCGAGCAACGGGGCGCGAGTTGGATTGAGAATCTGGGGCAGGACGTTCGCTATGGGGCGCGAACGCTGCGCAAGAATCCAGGATTTACAGCACTGGCCGCGATGACGCTTGCGCTCGGGATCGGCGCCACTTCAACAGTATTTAGCTTGATCCAGGGAGTTCCGCTGACTCCGCCACCGTATCACGAGCCCGAAAGGCTGGCCCTGATTTTGCCCATGCGCGAGGATGGCCGGCCGCGCAATGGCAGGAATGGCAGCAACAATCCAAGGTATTTGAAAGCATCGGTGCCTACGGATGGACCTTCAATTATCTGGTTCTTCCAGAAGGGAGCGAGTCGATTGAGGGGATGCGGGTGACGACAGATTATTTCAAGGCGGCTGGAGTGCAGCCGGTTTTCGGCCAGGCTTTTACTGAAGCGGATGCGGTCGCTGATCCCTCAAGCACAATCATTATTGGATACGATCTCTGGCAGCGCCGATTCAACGGGGATCCTAATGTTGTTGGAAGAACATTGCAGATCAGCCGCAGTCAAAACCGGCACACCATCATCGGCGTGATGCCGCCGGATGTGCGATTCATGCCGTCGCCGAATGTCGCGCAGGAACCAAATTACAACGTGGATTCAAAGGTCGATTATTGGCTTCCTGCCCGCATCGCCCCAAACCAGCTCAAGGCGCCGATGGCTTAAATCTTCGGGCGATTGCGCCCCGGAGTGACAATGAAGCAGGCGCAGGCGGAGTTGAACACCCTGGTTGCCAGGGAAGTGCAGGCCGACAAAGATTTCGCGGGAATTGTCCCCAGGCTGGATCCTTTGATGTCATTTACAAATCGGGATGGGGAGCGGCTGTTGATGCCGGTGGCGGGGGCAGTGGCGCTGGTATTCCTGATTGCCTGCGCGAACGCCGCAGGTTTAATGCTGGCGCGCGGATTGCAGCGTCAGCATGAATATGCTTTGCGGGCGGCTTTGGGAGCGCGTCCATTTCAGATTTGCCGGCCGGTGTTGGCCGAAAGCCTCATGTTGTCGCTCTTGGGCGGAGTGATCGGCGTGGCCCTGTCGGTTTGGTGGGTGGATGTGCTTAAAGCCGTTGCAGGATCGAGCATTCCGCGGCTGGATCAGGTGCGCGTGGGTTGGCCGCTGGGGTTTTTTCGCTGGCAGGCGTGATGATTGCTGGGATAACAGCGGGACTATGGCGCGCTCTGAAGCGTGATTTCGCCAATGATTTGAAAGCGGGCAGTCGTACGGCCAGCATCGGCCGCGATTTCGCGGACCAACCCTCCATCCTCATGAAACAGGTCATGGCCATGAGTCGGCACAATGCCTCCCCCAGACTCGGCAAACTCGCCTCAATTCCCACCCTCGTAGCCAGCGCCGATCAGGACCCCATCGCCCTCCCCCGCTTCGGCCAAATGCTGGCCGACCTAATCCCCGGCAGCCGCTTGAAACTAATTAAAGACGCATCCCACGGCGTGACCCTCGAAAAACCAGACGAGACCAACCAGATGCTGCTGGATTTTCTCCAGAAACAATAACGGATGAAAACATGGGAATCTTGCTGTTTTCGACGGGAAAGCTTATTCAGCCAAAGCATTCACCTTTTCTCTGCATCCCAAAGGCTGGACACCAACGGAAACAAAACTGCGTGGTGGACCAGTTATTAAGACGAATGTATCCTTGATTCTTCGTCCTTCGTTGATTTCGGATCAACCTTGCCAAGAAACTCCCGCAGGTTTGCTCTGCCGAAAGGCTTGGAGTTTATGATGATCTTGGTTCCATCTTCAAACTCGACGAGGAGCCTCGGAATTTGCATTCTACGCCACAACATTTCCCAGCCAATCCAAGCGCCTTTAACTTGCTTGATGTGGGCCACACTGCCGCGAAGCGTTTTGTACATTCCGTCTCGGTAAGTGAAAGAGTCTCCCGTAATACTGACAGCGAATCCTCTAAGCCAAACGACCGCTATCAATCCAAGGGTGAAGCACAAAACGCTTGCTAACACGAAAAACAATGGGGGACTAGGTCTCAAAACAATGAGCCAAACATTAAAGCATCCAAGCGCAAACCAAGGACCAGCCAAGACAACATATCCACCGAATGAGGCTCGCGCTAAAAACGTATATTCCTTCATTCTCTACTTTGGCGGAAGAGGGTTGGATGATGCTGAGTCGGTGGTCGATTTCGGATCAACCTTGCACAGGAACTCCCGCAAAGCCGCCCTACCGAATGGCTTGGAATTTATGGCGATTTTGGCTCCGTCATCAAACCCGACTAAGAGCCTTGGAACTTTAATTTTTCGCCACAAAAACTCCCATTGTACCCACGTCCACACCACTTTTGAGATACGAGTAATACTGCCAGACCGGGTGCGGTACATCCCGTCACGGTAGCTCATTAAATCGCCCGAGATGGCAAGTCGGAATCCTCGGATCCAAATAACCCATAAGGCGACCACCGCAAAACATATCACGCTCCCCTGCCAAGAATTCGAATGGGGTTTAGAAAACTGGAGCCATGCAAAACCAGTTCCCAGCACAAAATAAATTCCGGCCAAGGCCACATAGGTAGAGAGAACGGATTTGGATACGAAAGCATATTCCTTCATATCATGGTTTAACGGGCTCAATGCCGGGAAAAATAGGGGGAACGCCTGAAGATGTCGAATCAATTGCGTTAGCGACCTTTCCGCCGCGATCACGGCCCGATTAAATCTTACGATCGTTCAAATCAATGACCGGGGAACGCTGACCATTCCGAAAGAGCTTCGGCTCAAGTTTGGCTTGGGTTGGCAAGTGATTTTGGAGGCGACTTCTGAAGGCCTGTTCCTCCGTCCGGCAGTGACCTATCCGCTGGAAATCTACACCGAGGAACGACTGGCGGAATTCGCGGCGGAGGAAGCCAAGCTTTCCAAATTCGTCCTTTGATGAATGTTTTTCTGGATGCGAGCGTGCTCTTTTCGGTGGCGCGCCCCGAAAGTCTGATGGCTCGATTCATTGCCCGTTTTGGACTCGAAGCCTCCTTTTGTTCCAACGGCTATGCGATTTAGGAGGCGAGGCGCAATGTGGAGATCAAAAACCCTGCGCATGCGGAGCATTTGGCGAGCTTTTGCCTCAATTTCGAGTTGGTTAATGCATTATTGCCTCTTCCCGATCCCATCATCCGCGACAAGGACCGACCCATAATGGAAGCAGCGGCAGCGGCCCGATGTTCCCACCTTTTGACCAGCGTCCGACGTGATTTTGGTCCTTTCTTTGGAAAAACAATTGCAGGGGTCAAAGTGATGTCGCCCCAAATGATGGCGGAGGAAATGGGGCTAAAACAGCGAAGGGATTAGATCCGTAGAATCGCAAGGACGGCCGAGAATCGAATTTCTGTCGACTTCAACCTCCGTTCATATAAACGAATGAGACATGAGCGATTGAACCCAAGCGGGGACTAGCCTAAGCTCTGTTCGTGATGTTTGACGCTACCAGCCTGCCGTCCACCAACAACATTTCCGCACCGTGCATTCGGCCGGATTGGCTTGCCGAGTTTGAGGCGGCAGCACGCCGCCCATTGGCCCAACGTTTCCGATACGCTTTTATTCGCACCTACAAACCCGTGCTTGATGATACACATTATCGTTCATTCGAAAGCTTGGCCGAGTACCGGCGTTGGTGTGAACTGAACCTGCCCGACTGGCTTGGCTATGGGCGCGTTTGAATATCGGCAGGCGGAGGAAATCCGCGACACCCTGGCAAAGTGGGGCGTCCGCTATCTTTTCATTGGCAAGTCCGGAGCAATCATCCTCGGCTATCCCGATACAACTCAGGATGCGGATATTTTTCCAGAGCGAACCCCCGCGAATGGGCGAGCTTTGGCCATCGCTTTGCGGGAGTTGGGCTTCGATCTGTCGATAAATGAAACCGCAGAGGTCGAACGCGGCAAGGATTTTATCCAATTGAAGAACGGGCCTTTCGATCTGGACCTCATCTTTGCGCCGGACGGCATTGAACGTTTCGAAGATGCCTGGGATCGGAGGGTCGTGGTGGAAGGCTTTCCAGTGTGCCATCCTAATGACATTATTGCCAGCAAGGTGGCTGCAAACCGGCCTAAAGACCGCGAATCCCTAGATCGTTTGCGCGGTTTTCGAGACTATTGGATGCAATCTCCCCAGGGCCGGCGTCCAGGCCACCAAACCTAAACGACCAAATGGACTTGCCCAGACGAGGTAGATTTGCCTTTGCCGCGTGGGAATGGTAATTAGCAGGGGACAATCATTTTATGAAGCGCCCAGCTTTACTTTTATTCGCGGCTGCCTTGTCGATGGTCCTCGCCCAGGGTGTCGGCTTTGAACTCGACAAGATCGATGTCTCAAAAATTCCCCCGGCCTCCAAGGAGAAGGTTGATTTCGCCCGCGATGTTTATCCGATTTTCAAGGAGCACTGCATTAGTTGTCATGGACCGGACAAGCAGAAGGGCAAGTACCGCACGGACACCAAGGACGGCGCGTTCAAAGCCGGTGAAAACGGTTTCAATATCCTGCCCGGTCACAGCGAGAAAAGCCCCATGATCCTGATGATCGCCGGTCTGATCGATGAAATGCTGATGCCCCCGCCCAAAGCCGAGCCGATGACCAAGGACGAAATCGGCATCCTCCGCGCTTGGGTGGATCAGGGTGCAGTCTGGCCGGATGGGCCCATCCCGGAGTTTATCAAAAAAGTGGAATTCGTCCGCGACATCCAACCCATCTTTGAGAAATCCTGCATCGAATGCCACGGGGCTGCCAAACAGTCGGGCGAATTTCGGCTCGATCAAAAGGATGCCGCGCTGAAGGGGGGCAAGACTTATGGCCAGGTCATTAAAGCGGGCGAACCTGCCAAAAGCACACTTCTCATCATCATCTCCGGCAAGGACGAAGACCTGCCCCAACCAGAAAAGCACAAGCTTGCCGATAAACAGGTTGAACTGGTCAGACGTTGGATTGAGCAGGGCGCAGTCTGGCCTTAAGACTCGACTTTTCCGTGCGGTGTGATATGGAAAGATCCGACTTTGGCTTTTAAGTAAGCGTTTCATCGCAAAATAAACATTTTATGTCCTTTCTTTCCAATTGGAGCCAGAAGCTCGGCCTTACATCGCTCAGTCTGGCTGCGGCCCTGATGACTAACGATGCGCAGGCCGCCACCAAGGTTCCGCATATCGCCGGGCTTGATCTCAACGGCCGCTTTGTGGAATCGCGGCGAACGGATCAGCCGGTGCTGATTCTATTTTTCACGGGAACCGGGTGCCCTGTGGTTCGCCAAAACCTGCCCAAGCTAAAAGAAATCCGCAAATCCTTCGGTTCCGAGAAGATTCAGGTAGCCCTGATCCATTCTAGCGTGGATGAGGATGCCGAAACGGTAAGGGCAGAGTTGCAAAAACTGGGAGCGGGGCGCATGACCACTATCCTTGATAGCAAGATGGCCATCGCCACCGGGTTTGGAGTGGACCGCACTGCTGAAGTCATTGCCATCGACACCAAGAACAATGAGCTTATTTATCGCGGAGCCATCGACGACCAAACCACCGAAAACGGCCAGAAGCCGCAGCCAACCATCACCGCACTCAAAAATGCGTTGACTGATTTCTTCGCCGGTAAACCGGTTGCCACGGACTTTCTGCCGGCACGTGGTTGCCGCATCGGCTTCGACAAATCAATTTCAGAAGGCACTCCCAATTACGCTAAGGACATTGCGCCCATCCTGCAGAATCGATGCCTAGTCTGTCATAGCGAAGGCAACATCGGGCCTTTCAACATGTCGAGCCACGCCAGCGTTCGCAACAAGGCCCGCATGATTGAGGAATCGATCATGTCCCGCCAGATGCCTCCATGGCATGCCGATCCGCATCACGGCACGTTCGCCAATGACAGTGGGTTGAGCGTGGCTGAAACTCAAATGGTCCTCAAATGGGTCCATGACGGCGCTCCCCGTGGCGAAGGCGAAGATCCTTTAGTGGCTGCGCACAACGCGGCTGTCGCCGCCAACAAAATTGCTTGGCCGCTGGGTCAGCCGGACTTGGTTCTGCGCGTGCCAGAACCACAAAAAATCCCTGCCACCGGGGTTTTGGATTACAGGCATTTCAAAATCCCCAGCAACCTGACCAACGACCAATGGCTCGGGGCAATTGTCGTGCATCCCGGCAACAACGCCGTGGTGCATCATGCCATCCTTCGCGCAAAATACGACGATTCAGGCGACGACGGCTCCAATCGCGGACGATTCCTCACCGGCTGGGCTCCTGGAGCAACCTCTGGGAAGTTCCACGATGGGACAGGCCGTTTTCTAGGAAAAAACGCCATGCTCGATCTCGAAATGCACTATACCACGGCGGGCTCCGAACAGACCGACCAAACCGAGATTGGTTTGTACTTTCTGAAACAACCGCCCGAGCGAGAAGTCATCGTAGAAGGCGTCTACAACCTGGAACTTGAGATCCCACCCAACGAGGTCAACAGCCGCACTTTCGGCACCATGGCCTTCAAGGAGGAGACCATTCTTTACACGTTGAGCCCACACATGCATCTGCGCGGCTCATGGATGAAATACGAGGCCCTTTATCCCAACGGCGAACGCGAATTGCTCCTCTCAGTACCTCAATACGATTTCCGCTGGCAGCGCACCTACATGCTTAAAGAGCCTAAAACCCTTCCATCCGGAACCTGGCTCCTCGTCACCGGGGGATTTGATAACTCCTCTAAGAACTCGAACAACCCCGATCCTAATCAACGCGTGACCTGGGGTGAACAATCTTGGAATGAAATGTTCATCGGCTTCATGGAAGTCTCCAGAGGCAAAGGCCCTCTAGCTGCAGCCTCAAGCAAAGCGACAGCAGCCAAATAAATGAACTTATTGGGAGAATATCCCTGTCACCCTATTGGTGTGCAAAGCTCCACCAGATTACCGTTTAGATCACGGACGTAAGCCACAATCTGCCCCCAAGGCTTCTGTTTGGGCGGGCTTACCGGAATCGCGCCAGCTTCCGTGGCACGAGAATAAGCGGCAGCCACATCATCCGCTGAGAAGGCCACTTCAAATGCTGCCGGGGGATTGCGAGGATCGCTCACATGGACTCCGCCTTCAATGTTGGCATTGGCCAGATTGAGGCTAGCAAAAGACAGTGTGGTGTCCCCGGTTTTCAGCTCGCCATATTCACCACTCTCGTGAACAAACCCTCGTTGAAAACCAAAACTTCGCTCGTAAAATTCAATGGTTCGGACAACGTCCGCAACGTACAGGATAGTGTAGGCGAATTTCATGATGTCCCGCTGATGGTTACTTAATCGCTGGAATCGCGGGCACAACTGCGGCTCCGCTTTTCTTTTGTGTGAGCAGTGTCTTGATCTCCTTGGGCATTTCAAAAGCCGTGGGCGAAACTTCGTCGAACGTAACGGTGTCAAAGGTCATTACCTGCTCAAGACCAGATAGTTTTTGGGACATTTTGGTCGCGAAAAGAACTTCCCCCATTTTCTTGTACTCATCCATCAAGCTGACCACGGCCAGCACTCCGTAAGGAGATGATTGCACAGCGTAACTCCCGCGTGGCAGACCATTCGTTGTATTGTAAAACTCCAATGATTCATCACCATTTTTGCGAACCAATTTCACAGCGAAGCATTCGACCCCCCTCAAAATTAGTGCGGCCCACCGTTTGCATGAGTGTAAAATGTGATTCATCGTGCAGCATGGCATCGAACTCCGCCTGCGCAGCAAGTTGTTCCAGCATTTTGCCCTCCATGAGCGAGGCACCCGTCATGGGATTGATGGACCAACCGTTGGTGCCGTCATAAACAGTGGCAATCTGGCCTACTCCCCCAAGTTCAATAGTCAGAGAAAATCGGTTGGGTTTGGCCGCTTGGATCTGGATGGTCCCACCAATTCCCTGCGCACCCATGCTATACTTGCCCTTCAAGGTCTGGGAGGAATGCTTTAAAAATGCATCTATTCCGCCCATTTCCTTGATACTGCGGTCGATCACCTCTCGTGCCGTGGGTAGCTTGGCATCCTCTGCCCTCGTGATTAATCCAAAATTTGCGACGGCAGCAAGCAGTAGAATCGTTAAAATGGAACGCATAAAATTAAGAAGTCGAAAGCAAAGATAGTTTGGTCCTCAGTTTTCGCGAGAAACTATTTTAACGGGATTTGCACAGGAGCGGACGGGAGGCTGCCGGGCGCCAACTTCTTCGGCATAAATGCCTCTATCATTTTCATCTGACTTTCCTGGCTCTTGCGAAAGTTCTCCATCTGCTTCGCATCCAAGATCCCTTCAAGGGCCTTAGCTTTTGCATCCATCTGGTCCCTCAACATTTTCCCCACGTCACCTGCCGATTCCGGATGACTTTTAATCCATTCAAGATTATTCAAATTCTGCTCCGTCAGGATGTCACTGGCCTGAGCGGTCTGCTCCGGCGTCAGATTGGCGATGCCCTGTAGCATCATCATCTCTCCAGTCGCCGACAGGCGGGCCTGGCCTTTCAGCTCGTCCTTTTGAAACTCATCATAAGCGGTATTCTGCTCAGGGGTGAGCAGGGCTTTCATTTGCTGTTCGGATTGAGCGGCATTGCTCGCAGTATCAGTCATATCCTCCCCTGATGATTTACCTGAGAACATCTTGGAGGCCATTTTGGCACCCTGCTCCGCCTGATCGTGGAGCACGGATTTGAACGACGCATATTGTTCGTCGCTAAGGTTTAATTTGGCCTTCATTCGGTCGAGCCGGTTGACCAACTGCTGTTCAACCAGGTCCCGCATCACGGCAGGGTCCATTGCTGCCAGCGGGTTGTTGCCCTGTCCTTCGGATGTTGCCCCCGCAGCAATACTTCCGCTTGCTGAGGGTGCAGGAGGGGTCGGTCTCTCACTCAGCTTGGCTCGGAGTTGCAAGGCTTCAGCCTGTGACGCCCTCAACCGCTTTAATTCCTGGGCGTCCACCTGCTCGGCCACAAGGGTTTTAATTTTTTGCTTAAGCGGTTCAAGCTCCGCCACATGTTTTTGTAACTGCGAATTCTCAGCGTGCAGCTTTAAAATTCTATCATTCTGCCAAAAAGAAACAGAAACAGCGGCCAAAGCCACCAACACTAGAACAGCAACGAATGTTTTATTCATGATTCTTCCTGAGGTAATTCTGGCAGAAGGTTACACCAAATCTGACCCAGCAGAAGGGAAATGCAAAGGCACGCGACCCGCACGCGCTTAAGTCACGAAGGATTTGTCCGATGTAGCCGTGTTGCGGATTGGTTGCGGGCATTTGTTCATGAAAACTTTGAGAAACGTGATGGCAGGGCTAACCATTTTTGTGTTGGCGATCTCAGCGAACGCGGCCGGGTTGGACCGTAACAATAACGGACTCAATGATATCTGGGAACTCGCCTATGGCGCAGGTGCCCTCTTGCCAAATGGGGATGCCGATGGCGATGGATTTACCAACGCCCAAGAAAGCGCGGCCGGCACCAATCCTTTTGATGCCGGCTCCCACCCGAACCTCGCCCTTTTGCATTCTGGAGTTGGAGAGGTGAATTTCCATTGGTCCAGTATCCCAGGCAAACGCTACTCGCTAGTTTCGCGTACCAACATTTCCTCCGGCATTTGGACGACAAACACAACGGTGATATCCGATAGTTACTCCGCGTTACTTAACTGGCCATCCACCAATGACAGCCAGTTTTTCAACCTCACAGTGAGCGATGCCGACAGCGACGGAGATGGTTTGACTGATGCCGAGGAACGGTGGCTGGGTTTCAACCCAGGTGGCAACCACTCCGATCGATTTGATGCTCTTGATTTGTCCCGAGCGACGAATTCCCTTAATGCGGCGAGCGTGGTCACCGTAGCCGCACTCGACCCCATCATGAGCGAACGCTGGCCCGAGCCCGGCCTCGTTGCCGTGCGCCGAAAGGGCGGAATTAAACCCATTACCGTCAATATCGCCTTCTCCGGTACAGCCACCCAAGGTGTGGACTACACCACCACAGCTGGCAACAGCATCACCTTTCCTCTAGGAGTGCGTGAATTATGGATTGAGCTGAATCCCGTGGCAGATGCAGACGACACGGAACCCACAGAGACCGTCGTCGTCAGTCTGCTGCCGGGGACGGGGTATACAGTTGGCTCAAGTAATCTGGCCTCGCTCACCCTCGAAAATGAAACTGCGACCAGCAATCCCGGTATTAAATCCGCCGCGCGTTTTCTCATTCAGGCAGCATTTGGTCCAGATCAGGATTCGCCCGACGATGCGGATAACATTCCGGAGAACGTCGAGGAAGTCATGGCCATGGGATTCGATGGATGGATTGATGACCAGATGTCCCGGCCCCCCGGCTATCTCCAACCGTGGGTGGACTGGGCTTCGGACAACGCACAGGCTCTCGAACTTTACGGAAATTGGAAGGAGTTCTCCTGGTGGGGCCGCGCCATGGGCTCGCCTAAACTGCGGCCCGATGCGGCCACCAATGCAGTTCCCGATCCCCTGCGCCAGCGCGTGGCGTTTGCGCTTAGCGAGATTTTGGTCGCATCAGACCGGACCGAACAACTCGGGACTGAGCCGGTGGGCATGGCTAATTTTTACGATCTGATGGTCCGCCATGCCTTCGGCAATTATCGTGATTTGTTGTATGACGTGGCCACCCATCCGGTCATGGGCATCTATCTTAGCCATTTAGGCAATCGCAAGGCCGATCCTGTCAACAAGGTTTACCCCGACGAAAATTTCGCACGCGAAATCATGCAGCTTTTCACCATCGGCCTATGGATGCTTAATCCCGATGGCAGCCGCAAACTCGATGCAAATGGGCAACCCATCCCCACTTACGACAACAGCGATATTACGGAATTGGCCCGCGTCTTTACCGGTCTTTCCTTTGGCAACAACACCAATTTCAACCTCTACCCGCGCGATTTCACCGTCCCTATGAAAATGTGGGATGCCGAGCATGATTGCGCGGCCAAGACATTGATTGGGGGCTTTGCCATGCCCGCGCGCACGGCCAGCGCGGGGAATAAGGGCACAGCGGGTTTGGCTGATGTGGATGCAGCAGTGGGAAATCTTTTCATGCACCCCAATGTGGGTCCGTTTATCGGACGCCAGCTCATCCAACGTTTCGTCACTTCCAATCCCAGTCCCGAGTATGTCGGCCGCGTCGCTGCCGCATTCGCCAATAATGGAAACGGGGTGCGTGGGGATATGAAAGCCGTTGTGCGGGCCATCCTGCTTGATCCCGATGCACGAAACCCTCAAAATATCAACGAACCGACCTGGGGTAAATTGCGCGAGCCGTTCCTGCGCGTGGTCAACTTTGCCCGAGCCTTCAACGCGGCTTCAACCTCCGGCTATTATGCCCTGGACCAAATGACTCTCGACCATTTGCAGGATCCCATGAGCGCGCCCAGCGTGTTCAATTTTTTCCTGCCCGCCCACAGCCCTCCCGGAGTCGTCACTGAGAGCGGACTCGTTGCGCCGGAGTTCCAGATCATCAATGCCAGCACGGCTATCAGCGCGCCCAACTATTTTTGGAATTCAATTGCTGGCGACCTCCATCACTACGGGGTTGGAAATCAGGCCTATGCCGTGAGACTCAATCTCACCAATGAACTGGCTATGATCGTCCCGGCCGCTCAAATCAACCAAAACGTGCCAGCCGGACCCGCTGGCGATCCTGATATTTTGATGCGCCGCCTTGATCTGGCCCTGACTGGAGGGACCCTTTCGCCACAGCATTTCCAGATCATCCGGGAAGCCATGGAACGGATCGGATCGACAACCTGGCAGTGGCATCGCGAGCGCCTGCGCGTTGCCATTTATCTCATCGTAACCTCGGCGGACTACAACGTGCTGCGATAAAAAACCTTTCTGACCTTCATCATGAAACCTGAAAATTCCATTTCCCGCCGCCGCTTTCTCGGCCAGGCCAGTTGCGCCGCCGTGAGTTCCATCCCTGTTCTAAGCACCCTGCTTAACCTGCGTCTCGCCCAAGGAGTTGCTGCGGCAAACGCCCCCTCGTCCAGCCCCTATCGCGCGCTGGTCTGCCTTTTTCTCGCCGGCGGCAATGATTCGTTCAACATGCTGGTGCCACGCGAAGCCACCGCCTACGCCGCCTACAAAAAATCACGCGCCAACCTCGCCCTAACTCCGGCGCAACTGATAGATATTCATCCCACCGGCCTCCCGGATTTCGGTGTTCACAACGCCATGCCAGAGGTGGCCGATTTGTTTGAAACAGGCAAAGCCGCATTCGTGGCCAATGTGGGCACTCTTATTGAACCCGTGCTGAACCGCACTCAGGTGAGCAAGAATTCCAAACGCCTGCCTCTCGGGCTTTACTCACATTCAGACCAAATGGAGCAATGGCAGACCAGTATTCCCCACTCGCGCAGCGGGGTGGGCTGGGGGGGACGCATGGCCGATCTGCTCAAGGAGTTAAACTCCAATCAGGTGGTGCCCATGCAGATCTCCCTTGACGGGGGAAACCTCTGGCAGACCGGCAACACTGTCGCTGAATACGCCATCACACCTGATGGCGCGATTGGATTGAACAACTACATCGCCGAATGGCAACAATACCACGACCTGCCCAACGCCCTGAGCACAGCGGTGGACAGCCAGCTATCCCAGCAATATACCAACATTCTGGCCCAGACTTTTAACCTGAGAAAAAGACATGCGCTGGATGCTTACAATATATTTGCCGATGCCACTGCCGCGCCACTGCCCAATAGCGTGACCTTCCCGAATACCTCAGTCGGCAACAAGCTCGCCATGATCGCCCGAGCCATCCAAGGGCGCGCTGGAATGGGTGCCAACCGGCAAACCTTTTTCATTCAATGGGGTGGCTGGGATCATCACAGCGATGTCATGGACAATCAGTCCGCAATGCTGCCGCAACTCAGCGAGGGGATAGCCGCCTTCCGCAACGCAATGGCCGCGCTTGGTCTGGATGATCAGGTCACTCTCTTCACCGCCTCCGATTTCGGCCGCACTCTGACAAGCAACGGACGTGGTTCAGACCACGCCTGGGGCGGCAATCAAATCGTGGTCGGAGGGGCGGTCCAAGGAAAAAAAATCTACGGCCAATATCCGACGCTGACCGTGAATCCCGATTCGGGCCCTGAAGTGAACCCGCTCGACACAGGCCGTGGGAGGTTCATTCCCACCACTAGTTGCGACCAATACTTCGCCGAACTGGCCTTGTGGCTCGGGGTCAGCAAAAGCAGCCTTCCCCTTGTCCTGCCCAATATTGGCAACTTCTACAGCTCAAACTCCAGCGCGCCGCCGCTGGGATTCATGGGCTGAGACTACTTCTTCGGAGCAGTCACCATCTGGAAGTTATCCGTGCGGAAAGGCGAGGCGGGCAGCCACTCCGAGTTCCACAGGTCCACCACCGGATAATCAGCCCAGCCAAAGCGCACTGCCGCAGGATCTTTCACACTCGGATGTGAAACCACCACGGTATCGTCCACGATATCCGCATTGGCCCAGACAAAATTTCCGTCACTTCCCGCAATGGCAAATCCCGTCACCTTGCCCGTGCGAGCCTGCAAACCTTCAGCAATGTGAGTGAAACGGACAATGGCTTTTCCATTTTTGAATTTGACCTTCTTGAAGGTGGGGCCTTGCGCCTCGATCTTTTGTTTGTAAGCGATATTGCGCGCAAGCAAGGAAAGTCGATGGCCAACCGGTTCTTTTTTGGTTGGATGAATGTCATCTTTGTCGCCCACATCCGTAATCACCGCCACGCCTGCATGGCCCACAGCTGTCGATGCAATACTCTGGGCTTCCCTTAGCTCAGGCCAGTCGCTGTTTGAGGGCGCAGCCGTGATCTCATTGTAAGAGCGCTTGCGATTCTTATCCCAGGGAGCCAACTGCACGGTAAGGAACGGGAAATCACCCTGTGCAAAATCCTTCCGCCAATTGCGGATCATATCAGCGAACAAGCGGCGGTAGAGATAGGCGGCGCCGGCATTGGATTCACCCTGATACCAGATGGCGCCGGCGATACCGTAAGGAAGCAGGGGTGCGATCATCCCATCATACAATTCACTCGGTCTCCAACCGCTCCACGGGCGCCCCCTCCCGACGGATTTTCCGGCGGCTTTTGCCTCCGAATTTTCTTTTTCCCATTTGGCAAGGTCCTCGGCGTACGCACGTTGTGCTTCAGGATAAGGGTCCAGATATTTGGCTTTATAATCCGCATCCCCCTCCAGCACGGCATGTCTCATCCAAGCCTCGGCGGGCGAGCCACCCCAAGAGGTATGGATCAACCCCACCGGCACTCCCAGGCTGGCCTGAAGATCACGACCGAAAAAATAGGCGACCGCCGAGAATCCCGGCACCGTCTCCGGCGAACACATTTGCCACGAGCTCTTCACATCATCCGCCGGGTCTTGTGGCTTTAGCTTGGGCACGGTGTAGAGACGGATATTCGGGTTGGCTGACTTATTAATGGCCTCTGCGGATTCATATGAACTCCTTAAAGGCCATTCCATGTTCGATTGGCCGGAGCAAATCCAGACTTCTCCCACCAAGACATCCTGCAATTCGATGGTGTTTTTTCCTGCCACGGTTAAGACCTCGGGTCCACCAGGCTTTTGGGAGGAGAGATGCACCATCCATTTACCACTGCTGGCTATCGCCGACACCGTGCTGCCGCGAAAAGTGACGCTCACTTTTTCACCATCGTCAGCCCACCCCCAGACTGCCACAGACTTGCCCCTTTGGAGCACCATGTGGTCGCTGAACATGCCATTGAGCCTGACATCGGCATGTGCTCCAATGACGAATACAGCACAGCACAAGGCCAGACAGGCGGAAAATCTCGTGGTCATGGCAAGAGTTTGCATGAGCCCACCGACGCGTCAATTCAAACTGTGCAGCGGAAGGCTGCTTCTTGAATAATTCCTTACGCACGAACTAAATAACGGCCATCAATTCATGTTTTCAGGGTCGGTGTCTCGCCTTCCATCCATATGCCGCCAGTCCGTTCCTGGCAAAGACGTTGTCCAAGGCTTCGGCGCCACGGGGCTCAAAATATCCGCGCACAATAGCGTGAACCGCGGTGTATGGGGCAAACAGTTCGCTAACAGGCCAATTACTGCCAAATATCAATCGCTTCGCACCAAAATGATCCCAAATTGTGTCCAGCACAGGCTTATAATATGCCGGGTCCGTTGGTGCGGTTCCATCAGAGCGTCCGCTACCTTCGACCAAACCAGAAACTTTCAGCCAAATGTTTGGATGTCGCGCAGCGGCTTCGATGGCCCTGCTCCAATTGGCTGGCGGTGGTTTGCCATCAATACCGAGATTGGTGAGGTGATTGATCACCATTTTTAGCTCTGGCATCCTCTTGGCCAATTCACCAGCCGTGGCAAGAGTCTCGATCCCAGCATTAAGATCCAGAGTCAAACCGGCCTCAGCAAGGCGCTTTAAATCAGCCAACTGCGCAGGGTTGATCAATTTTCCAACTTCCTCTCCGGACACTCGTACACCACGGAAAAGCGGATTGGCTGCCAATCTGGCAAGCCCCGCTTCAAACGATGCCGAGCCCGGATCCAAGTGCCCGATCAGTCCCACTAAATTCCGATTCTTGGACGCAAGATTCAACACCCAATCGTTATCTGTAACCCAGGCACTGGCTTCGACCACCACGGCTTGGCTCATCCCGCACGGCCCAGCAACCTTGGCAAAATCGGATGGAAAAACCTGGCGATAAAGCCTTTTTTCGCTGGAAGGAGGCCATGGCACTCCGCCGACACGGGTGGGATCGTAAAAATGCGTGTGACAATCGGTTGCTACAACCGGTTCCTCTCCCAGAACGGTTTGGCTTCCGATCAGGCTTAAGGGCAAAACTTTCGCCGTTTTGATTAAAAACTGCCTTCGGTTGAGATGGCTCATGGGTCTATTTTGCCTCGCCCCACGAATTTGGCCAGTCATTCGATCCATTTTCCCGCTCAAGCACTGATTCAGAGAGCCGATTATCCTATCAACCGCCTTGGATTGGCCTCTTGCATCGTGATGTTGGCCGACTCTTTTTGGAGAGATGCTGGTTAATACTTGGGAGGTTCCTGCCATGACCGAATTAGACCCCATTTCCCATTTGAACAACTCGCGCAGCTTTTCCGGGCAACGGGCGCTCATCATCCATGACTGCAAAGACTTCCGCCAGAACCTGCAAATCCATCTTGAGCACAACGGGTTTCTGGTCGAGCTCCATTCGGATTCCACCGCGGCGTTAGGCGATATCCTGCGTGCGCAGAATTCAGGGGATCCATTTTACGCCCTGTTCGTTGCCACCAACCTGCCGGGGCTCAATGGATACGATCTGGTCGATCTCTTGAGAGGTGCCTGTCGAAGCCTTCCAATTCTCGTCATGCTTTTGAGGGATGAAGCCCGCCCCGAGCAACTTGTCCGCTGCCATTCCGCTTCTTTGTCCCTCACTCTAAATATGCCCGTGGTTGAAGCAGACCTGTTGGACATGCTTTCTCATTGGGAAACTAAACCCATTCCGGCGTCGTGTAGCTCCTCGATCCTCTGCCCTGACTCCCCCGCCAGTGATCGAGCCCCCTCCCAAGTCTCGGTTCTTTTGGTCGAGGACAATCTGGTCAATCAAGAGGTCGCAGTGGCCATGCTTAAAAAAATCGGTTGCGTGGTAACCATCGCCAACAATGGTCGCGAAGCAGTGGATGCTACTGCCGGGAAACAGTTTGACCTCGTGTTCATGGATATTCAAATGCCCGAAATGGACGGATTGGAGGCCACTCGAGCCATCCGCGCCCGTGAAAGAACCTTTGGAGGCCACGTGCCGATCGTGTCGCTCACTGCTCACGCCTTGGACCGTGACCGGCAGCAGAGTTTCGAAGCTGGAGTCGATGATTTTCTATCAAAACCGGTGCGACGCGCGGACTTGCTTACAGCGGTGGAGAAATATTCCAAGCCACCCTCGAAGTCGTCTTCTCTCCCGGCGACCACCCCACCCAGCGCATCACAAATGCTTGCTCTAATTGATGGTGACGCGGAGCTGCTCGGGCGGTTGGCTGTCATTTTTATCGATTCCGTTCCAACCCAGCTGGCGGATTTGAAGGCGGCCATTTCGGCCTCTAATTTCCCTGTCATTCATCAAATCGCCCATAAAATGAAAGGGTCGATGGGCCAAGTCAACGCCCTCGCCGCCAAAGCCGCCGCTCTGGCCATTGAGCAGGCCGCCAAAGCCAAAGACCTCTCGGATGCCGGACCCCACCTGGCCAAATTGGAAGCAGAAGCTCTTGCACTATTAATCGAGCTCAAACCCTTAGTTCCTTTCGGATGAGCTTGTACATTCCGCCACGCTTGAGCGACACTGCGCCGTCAGAAAGTTGCCATGAGCGCCGGTACATCCCATCTCAAAAATCTCGATTATTCCGTCCTGCAGCAGTGCATGCACTGCGGGCTATGCCTGCCGACCTGCCCGACGTACGACGCCACCAAACTCGAGCGTAACAGTCCGCG
This sequence comes from Pedosphaera sp., assembly GCA_025359965.1. Lineage (GTDB taxonomy): Bacteria > Verrucomicrobiota > Verrucomicrobiia > Limisphaerales > SXQI01 > SXQI01. The sequence continues at coordinate 41,100 of JANYDC010000157.1, read as the reverse complement.
CGGACGCATCGCCCTGATGCGCGCCATAGCGGACGACCGCCTTGAGCCCACTGAAACCTTCGCCGATGAAATGTATTTCTGCCTCGGGTGTCTGGCCTGCATGACGGCCTGCCCCGCCGGTGTGAACTACGCCCAACTCTTCGAACACGCCCGCGCCGAGGTGGAGTCGAAACAATTACTCCAATCGCCCAAGCGCTCGCTTATCCGCGCTTTCACCCTGCGCTGGCTCTTCATGGAACACCGCCGGTTGCAACTGCTGGGTCTGTGCATGCGTTTGTACCAGCAACTGGGGCTGCAATACTTTGTGCGAAAGTGTGGCATACTGTCACTCATGCCCCCGCGTCTGCGCGAGCTTGAGGCAATGACCCCGCCCATCCAGCCGCAGTTCTCCTCCGATATGATCGCCCCCGTTCAGGCCGCCAGTGGTCAGCGCCGCTTCCGCGTGGCAGTGCTCACCGGATGTGCGCAGGATTTAATCTTTAGCGATGTTAACCGGGATACTGTCGAAGTCCTGGCCCGCAACGGCTGCGAAGTCGTTACCCCGCCCGAGCAATCGTGCTGCGGATCATTGCATGCCCACAACGGCGAATGGGAACTAGCCCAAATCCTCGCCCGCCGCAACATTGACCAATTCCCTCCTGAGAATTTCGACGCCATCATTACCAATGCGGCCGGCTGCGGTTCACACCTCAAGCACTACGCGCATTTGTTGGAGAATGATCCGGCCTACAAGCACCGCGCTGAACTTTGGGACGCCAAGATCAGAGACGTCAACGAGTGGATGGCCCAGATAGGCATTCGTTCGCCAGCAGCAGCGGCCCAAACCGAACAATCCGTGACGTACCACGAGGCCTGCCATCTTTGCCACGGTCAAAAAATTACGGCGCAACCCCGCACTCTGCTCAAATCCATCCCCGGCCTGAACCTCACGGAGCTTGAGGAAAGCGCCTGGTGTTGCGGCAGTGCGGGTATTTACAACATTATCCAGCCTGAGATGGCCAATGAGTTGTTGGATCGCAAAGTGAAACACATCCGCAACTCCAAGGCCGCCATTGTGGCCACCGCCAATCCGGGCTGTCTGCTTCAAATCATCAACGGCGCACGCAAGCACCGAGTCGATGTGCGTGTCGTACACCCAATCACTCTTCTGGCTGAAGCCTACCGCAACGAAGACACACAAAGCGCATGAGAACCAAACCCGAGATCGAAGCCCTGCTGCTGGACCCAGGCCTAATCGCAGTCGTGCGCGCAAAGTCCCGCGCTCAAGTGGTGCCTCTTGCGCAAGCCCTGCTCGCAGGAGGGATTCGGGCCATCGAGATTACCATGACCACTCCCGACGCCATCGAGGCAATTAGGGATTGTCGCGCCGCACTTGGACACGACGCACTCATCGGCGTCGGCACTATTTTGGATGCGGTCACCGCGCGAGTCGCCATTGAGGCGGGAGCCGAGTTCGTGGTTAGCCCCATCACCAAGGCCGAGATCGCCCATGTTGCCTCCAGCCTGAACCGCCCGGTGATGCTCGGCGCAATCACCCCCACCGAAGCCCAGGCCGCCTACGAAGCCGGAGCCGATTTCATCAAACTGTTCCCCGCCGAAGGCCTCGGACCGAACTACGTTAAAGCCCTGCGCGCTCCCCTCCCCCACCTCCGCATCGTCCCCACCGGCGGAGTGGACCTGAAAACCATCCGTGCTTTCTTCGAGGCCGGCTGTCCTGCCGTCGGCCTGGGCTCGTCCCTAATCACCGCCGAGATCCTCGCCAACAACGACTGGCCCGCCCTTACCGAACGCGCCAAGGGACTGGTTGCCGCACGGTTCGCAAAATAGGCATATATGGAGTGCGGTGGCAAAGCGAAGCGCCGACACCGCTTTTTTTAGCGATACCGCTTTAAAAGCTATAAGTAAGCTTAAGCTTGCACGACGTACCGGACAGTCAAGTCGGGTTGCTTCTTAAAGATTTGCCAGACGGCAACATCATTAGGTAGAAAGAAAAAATGCCTGAAAGGATCCCGCCTTGGCCGCATGCATCCAAGCATTAGCTTGCCTCCACAGGCACTTTCATTGTCACAGCGGCGACCTACAAAAAGGTCCACTATTTCGAGGGAAAGGCACGCATGGAGGTTTTGCATCGCGGATTGTTGAGGGTGGCCCACGAACGAGGCTGGCAACTTGAGGCTTGGTCGGTGTTCTCTAACCACTACCATTTCATCGCTCAGAGCCCCAATGGCGCGGAAAATTCCGGCAGCCTCCGCGTTATGCTCGGCCGACTGCACGAGAAGATGGCCAAGTGGATCAATGAGCTCGACGGCACACCGGAACGGAAGGTTTGGCACAACTATTGGGAAACAAGGCTGACCTATGAAAAATCTTATCGCGAGAGATTGAATTACGTCCACGGCAACGCTGTGAGACATGGGTTGGTGCCGGTGGCGAACCAATATCCGTGGTGCTCAGCAAGGTGGTTCGAGGGCGTTGCCACTGTGGCACAGGTTCGGACTATCTATGCGTTGAAGACCGATCAGTTACGAGTGGCCGATGATTACGAGGTAAGCAGCGACTGGTGAGAATCAGACTCGCGGGGGTGGGCTGAGAATTTTGACCGGTCCCCTTCAGAAAGCGGTGTCGGCGCTTCGCTCTGCAACCGCACTCCATATACGATCATGCCCTCTCAGCTCAGAGAGCCTTAATAACTCGGTGCCAATGGATTCCAAGCTCGCGGCATAACCACTGGAGGCCATCGAGAGTAATATCTTGTAACAAACGATCAGGCGGAGCGGTACACTGACTGAGTCGCCACCCCACCGTATCCTCGAACTGCTCCAAAATAATTCCGCGCTTACGGCACTCATCGCAAATGAGAGCGACTAGCTCCTCGGCAGAAACCGCTGGCTCATCGATCGTGATGCTAAACAGTTCACTCGGAGTAGCACTCAAAATTTGACAAAGCTTACGCACCTCGCTTGGAGAATAACAGGATGTGAGTTCATCCTCACAAGCTTCAATGTCCCAGACTGAGATGTCCATTTGCCGGCTGACTTCATTTTCGGAAAGGCCAGACCGTTCTCGGAGTTCTCTAAAACGTTTTCGTAGTGACAAGGTGTTGGACACAAGAACTTATTGGGTCACGCCTCCACATTCGGATACGATCCCAGCACTTTCAAAAAATTGCAGGCTTTGGACATTTCTTCGGCGGCTTTGGCCAGTTTGCGGTCGTTGATGTGACCATCGCAGTCTACGAAAAAGAAATATTCCCACGCCTTTCGCTTGTTGGGACGGGACTCGATCTTCGTCATATTCAGACGGTATTTCCGGAAGGGAGCCAGGGCTCTGTGCAACGCACCGACCTCGTGATTAAGGCTAAGCATCAAGCTCGTGCGATCCTTCCCCGTGGCGGGAGGACATTGGCGACCGAGCACCAAGAAACGCGTGGCGTTATTGGAGCTGTCTTGGATATCCGTTTCGAGAATGCGCAGTTTGTAACGTTCGGCCGCGAGGGAACTGGCGATGGCAGCAGCATCCCCTTTGCGCGCCGCCAATTCGGCTGCACGCGTTGTTGAGGAAGTCTCGATGATCTCCACTTCGGGCATGTTGGCCTGAAGCCAATTGCGGCACTGGCCGAGTGCTTGAGGATGGCTGTAAAGCCGCTTGATGGCACTACGCTCGCAACGGGTGATCAGGCATTGCTGGATCGAGAGAACAATCTGCGCGACGATTTTCAGATCGCTGTCCACGAACATATCCAGCGTATGAGTCACCACACCTTCAGTGCTATTCTCGACTGGCACCACGCCGTAATCGGCACGTCCCTTGGAGACTTCCGTAAACACGTCGGCAATGGTTTTCTGCGCCTCGTACTTCAAGCTCGAACCAAACCGGCGAATGGCGGCCTGGTGAGTGAAGGTTGCCTCGGGTCCCAGGTACGCGATAGCCATGCTTTTTTCGAGCGAGAGCGCACTCGACATCACCTCACGATAGATGGCACGTAGCGATTCATCGGTGATGGGTCCCTGGTTCGACTTACAAATCCGTTTGAACACGGCCAACTCACGGCTGGGGGCGTAGATCTCCTCGCCCGCTTTCATCTTGATTGCCCCAATTTCCAGAACGTGCCTAGTACGCTCGTTCAACAGCTCGACAATTTTTACGTCGAGGCTGTCGATGGCTTTGCGGTGTTCGATCAGGCTCATGATTCAGGGGTGGGTGAATGCTCCACAACTGGCTCGGCGGGTGTCTCGCTGGTTTCGGCGGCGGTTTCAGATGGAGATTCAACAACCGCCTCAGCCATCAGTTCGACCACGGCGGTTAGTTCCGGTTGTTGCGGGGTCAATTCCGCCGTCACCAAAGATTCTGGTTTCGTAACCGGGATGCGTCTCAATTCATCCGCAGCTGGCAATTGCTCTAATCCACGCAACCCAAAATATTCGAGGAACAGGCTGGTGGTCTTGTACCGCATGGGCCGGCCGATCACTTCCGCGCGGCCCGCCTCTGCGATCAAACCGCGCTCTAAAAGGGTCGTAATCACACCGTCCACTGCAACGCCGCGGACCTGCTCGATTTCGGCGCGCGTGATGGGTTCGCGGTAAGCAATAATCGCCATGGTTTCCAAGGCGGGTTGCGAAAGTCGCGGCGGGCGGGTCTTTTCGCCAAAGAGGGTTTTAAGCCATGGCGCGTAATCAGGGAGGCAGACGAATTGCCAGGCTCCGGCCACACAAGCCAATCGGTAGGTGCGCCCCGCTGCTTCGTGCTCCTTCTCCAGGCTCTCCAATAGCGGCTCGATCTCCTCGTCGCGCACTTTCTTGAATTCCTTGGCGGGCGATTCCTCAGGGCGATCGGCGGTGACCGACAGAATCTCGCGCAGCTCGCGCAAAGAAAGCGGCTTCTGTGAGCTGAAGAGAATCGATTCGAGAACTGACTTTAGGTCCATGGTTTGAAAACGGGTGCTGATCAGTTCGGGAGCGGCGATGACTCGGGTGACGGCTCGGCAGGGGCCTCGGAACCTGAGGCGGGCGGCGGGGCCTGTGTGATTTCGATCTCACCGCATGTTTCGGCTTGAGAAACTCGGATCTGTTTCATGCGTGTGAGTTCCAGTAGCGCAAGAAAAGTAACCACGACTTCAATCCGGCTTGTGGCGGCTGCGAACAGTTCTGAAAATTTTAAGGATGATCGCTCTTTGAGGAGCCCTGCCACCATCTCGATTTTTTCGCTGACCGTCCAGCGGTCGGCAAACAAATCACGAGTCACCGAACGCCCTTGAAAACGCTTGAGAATGTTGCTGACCGCGTTGACCAGGATCATCACGTCCAGCTCGTCCCGGCGCATCGCCGGGTCAGCCTCGAAATTTGGTTTGCCTGGAAGTCTCGGATAAACACTGTCCTGTTCGACCTCGCGCTTTTGCAGCACGGAAGCGGCGTCCTTGAATTTCTTGTATTCGACCAATTGCCGAATCAGTTCCCAGCGCGGATCGTCCTGATCCCCCTCATCCTCGCTGACAGCCTGCTTGTCCACAGGGAGGAGTTCCTTGCTTTTGATGTACATCAGCGTCGCCGCCATCACGACGAAATCACCGGCCACATCGAGATCCATGCGTTTCATGGTGTCGACGTAGGCGATAAATTGCGTGGCGATCTTGGTCAGGTTGACTTCATAGATGTCCACCTCCTCCTTGCGAACAAGGTAGAGCAACAGGTCGAGGGGTCCCTCAAACACGTCCAGCTGGTAATTGGCAATCGACATCGACGATCGATCCCGCAAATGGCGGAACAGACTCTGTGAATGCTAGGACAGACCACCCCACTTTGGCAACGCCACGAATTTGGCGAAGCGCATCACCCCAAGGCGCGCCAGCAATACCATGAACCTACACTCCGATACGGCGCCCATTTGGCGGCAATCCTTTCGGCGGTGCGCCGGGCGGGAATAGACTTGAAGCCGTAGAGAGTGCGGATGCCGTTGCGAACTCCAAGGTCGTCGTAGGGGAAGACGTCTGTACGGTTAAGACTAAAGATGAGAAACATCTGCACGGTCCAGAGGCCAATTCCTTTGACCTTGATCAGTTCCTTGATGATTCCCTCATCGGGCAGTTGTGATATTTGAGCCAGATGAACCGTCCCATCGAGCACTTTGCCAGAGAGATCACGGAGATACCGCAGCTTTTGTGGAGAAATGCCAGCCGCCCGAATAGATTCGTCACTCAAGGCAGCAATGCCTTCCGCAGTCATTCCTCCCGAACCGAGCGTCGTCAGGAGACGTCCCTCGATGGCATCCGCCGCTTTGACGGAGATTTGTTGGGAGATGATTGATCCGGCCAGGGTTGCGAAATGATGCTCGCGAGGTCGAAGTGAACAGGGGCCCGCGCGGTCAATTACCGCCGTGATAATGGGGTCGGCCTTGCGCAGATGTTTTTCCGCCTCAATCAGCCACGTAGGAATGTCGCCCATATTAAAGCTCCTGCACAACGTAGGGGGCAAATTCGCTGAGCAAATGAGGGGGTATGCGGGCCTTAAATCGGGCATCCGGTCCATCAAAATCGCGCTCCACAATCTGGGCCACACTATGCAAACGGGCAATCACCTGTCCCGCCCCGTGCGGCAGCCGCAACTCAACAAACTCACGAACAGGTTTAAGCGAGACACCCAACTCGGCCATCAGGTCGGCCATTCCCTCACCCGTCTTCGCGGAGATGCCGACGCTTTTGGGATAAAGCTCCCGATAACGTGCCAGCAGCGGTGTTTCGTTGAATTTGTCGATTTTATTAAAGACCATCAGCACGGGTTTCTTATCCGCGCCGATTTCCTTCAACACCTCGTCTACTGCCACGATGTGTTCATCGGCGTGCGGATGGCTTAGGTCGACCACATGCAGGAGTAAATCGGCCTGCACCACTTCCTCAAGGGTGGCTTTAAACGCCTCCACCAAACCATGTGGCAATTTACGGATGAAGCCCACCGTATCAGAAAGGAGCACATTCTGATTGGTCGGCAGGCAAAGTCGGCGCGTGGTGGGATCAAGCGTGGCAAACAACTTGTCCTCGGCTAGTACCGCCGCGCCGGTCAGGGAATTGAGAAGAGTTGACTTGCCCGCATTTGTGTAACCGACGATTGAAGCCAGTGGCCAAAGGTTGCGCTGACGTCCCGCGCGCTGTGTGCCGCGTTGTTTGCGGACGATCTCCAACTCGGAACGCAATCGGTCAATTCGCTCCTGCACTTTACGGCGGTCGGCTTCAAGCTGGGTTTCGCCTTCACCACCGCGCATACCAATACCACCCTTTTGCCGTGACAAATGAGTCCAATAACGGGTGAGTCGGGGGAGAAGATGTTCCAATTGTGCCAACTCCACCTGAAGGCGGCCTTCGCGGGTGCGGGCGCGTTGCGCAAAGATATCGAGAATCAGTTGAGTGCGATCCAATATCTTGCACTCGAACATTTTCTCCAAGTTCCGCCCTTGGGCAGCGGAAAGATCATCATCGAAAATAACGGTGTCCACGCCATCCGCCTTGCAACGCTGTGCCAGCTCCTGCGCTTTGCCCGGCCCGATGTAGGTGGCGGCCGTGGGCTTTTCGATCTTCTGGGTGCCCTGCCCCACGATTTCGGCTCCCGCTGTTAGGGCTAACTCAGAAAGCTCGGCCAGGGAATCCTCAACATCCCAGTGGGTGCGGGATTTGAGTTCGGCTCCGATAAGAAAGACGCGCTCGGTCTTGCGCGTCGCATTGTCGATCAGTGATTTCAAATATTGTTACTGCTGAAACCATACTCCGGTTTGCTTATCCCGCAAAATGAAAAGAGCCCATCACTCGCAAGAACAGCAATCGAAATTCAGACCGACCAATCTTCAACGTCCAAGCCAGAAACGGCTCGCAAGTCGCTGTCCTTAGTAACGACTACTGCATTTCCCAAGGCCATGGCGATCGCAGCCACTTGAATATTTGGGTCCTGCATCAGACATCCGATAGCCCTAAGCTCAGAATAAAGCCTTCCATATTCGAAGGCTGCTTTTTCGTCGAATGCCCAAAGTCGCAAGCCGGCGATTTCTTGCCGAAGCCGCTGCAGGTGTTGGGAGGATTTTGACTAGCAAGGACACCACCCACTAACTCCGCAAGCACAGGAGTAGGAATTCCAATGCGATTGCCCGCACGTGCCGACTCCATTACACGACTTCTGACTTGTCCGCGCGCATTGACAAAATCGCTCGCGACCCCCGAGTCCAACAGGTATCGCTTCATTTGCGAAATAGGGCAGCCACACGTTCAGCGCGCTGGGCGAGCGTTGCGACTTGTTCACTACGCATATCTTTCATCCGGGTTTCAAACGCTTGGACCTCACCCTCATCGTCGAACAAGGACGGCAACGATTCAATGCGCCGACACCAAGCCTCTACTTCCCCCTCCGTGATCGGCCATTTGCTGCCATCAGCGCATCGGTCACCTTCTTCTACCACAAGAGACAAATGCTCGCCATTCACCACCGCAAGCGGTTGATCGAGCAGGATACTTCCATCAAGATATGTCCCAGTCACTATCATTGGGATCTATTCCCACAGTTATCGCATAACGCCAAGCCAACACTCATTTCGACAATCCCAGCTTTACCAAAGCAGCCGAAATTCGGGGATCCGACCGAACATCGAACGTCTCCCCCTCTCCAGCCCAGATTGTGAAACGGACGGTGTTGGTGGAGTCTGCGGATAAATCGAAGTCTGAGTAGATAAGGGGGCAGTAGTATTTCGTGGACGATGCGAAGCTGTAAAACATACCCACATAAATCGGCTCCCCAGAAACTCGCACCTCGAAAGGCATCCATGGTATCTCCACTGAACTCAAGGATTTCCGGTGGGCTGTGACCCCATTGCGATCCCGCATAGCATTTACGCATCGTCTTGCGACGTCTGCGGTTACCGTAAATGTGTGATTGGTCTGATCGTAAGAGACAAAGTCTGCATCCGATAAAACCGTGAGTCTCGGCACCCACACGGCTGGCAAACTCGGGGGTCTGCCGTCGTGATCCAAAGGCGGCAGGAAATCCGTTGTATTGATTTTGCTGTTTGTGAACCCATAGGGCAATTCCTTCAGGCCAACGCAGATTTCCAGAAGATTTGTTGATTCAGCCAATGCCCGCGCGGCCCCGCAAATCCCGAGAACCAGGGTTAATAGAGTGACAATGAAATGATTCATGCTTTCGTTATTCGATTCTCTGTGTGGCACCTCGTCCAAGTGGGGATGTAAACGTACCCGGTCCCTGAGATGCCCCCAAATTCGTCGCTCGGTTCAGCTCTTGCGCATAAGATGCGATATATCTTGAGTATGCTTGAAATTCCTCTCAAATGAAATGCGTGCCTCCTCTTCTCCGCAAATCGCCAGAGTTAGTCGTTACTACCCCTACTCGCCGCAGCGCGGGCATCTTGAGAATTCTTGTCTGGGCTGTTGTCGGTTTCTTTGGCGTCCCAATAATTCTTGTGGCAATCGCAAAGATGGCTTTTTCTCGATCTACATCTGCTCTCAATGCGAAGCAAGCGCACCTTGTTACCCAGAACGCAAATATGGCGGGTTCTCGAACTACATCCACTCCTCCCGCTGTCGATTCGAAGCAGGCGCAACTGGACACGCAGAAGGTATTTGAAGCGGAGGTCGAATTCCATGCACAGCAAGCCAGAAGGATTGAGGAAGCAAGGCAGCTAGAGATTTCAAATATTGTTTGTCAAATTGAAGACGTTCAAGGAGAGGATCGCAAAGTCTTGCTCTTAAAGTTGTTTGCAATGGACAATGCTACCAAAGAATTTCCCGAAGAGATTGCGCAAATTCGCAAGCTTGTCGCGGAAGTCAACGATTTTGTGAGGAACGGAGCGGGCAAGGAGGTTCCGTTTGATAAGTGGAACGTCTTCGGCATCCCAACGGCTTTGGAAGGCACAGGCAACAAGTATTTCATCGGATATCTTCCTGCTGTTAATGTTTCGTTCGTTTCTGAAAAAAAGTCTCGAATCGTGCTTTTCGTCGGATACGGCAAATCAAGCGCATCTGACTTTAGAGTTCAGCAGGAAACATCTCGCAAAGCACTGCTTCAGAAAGGTTTTAGCGCGTGGGATGGCTCACACAAAAAATTAACCGAGTATATCAAAGAATCCATGAATGATCCCAGCAGTTACGACCATGCCGCTACGGTCTATCAAGATATGGATGAATACTTGGTAGTTACTACCACCTTTCGTGGAAAGAACGCGTTTGGGGCTATCGTAAAGAACTCGGTGAGGGCCAAGGTTGATGTCAGCGGGAACATTCTCGAAATTATCGAATAAGCCATCCGAGGAAAACCGTAGGACATCGACAGTTGCAGCGCTGAACCGTAAAATGGCCCGACGTGGAGGCTCGTGCAAAACGAGCATTCGGCGACCGGATGATGCCAAATCTCGTGCTGCTGGAGCATGAAGAAGTCAAAGAGCATTGGCCGCAGCCGTTGGACTGAGGGTCTCGCCATAGTTTGGCAGTATTTGATTCACGAAACTAAAAAGGGCCGCATTCCTGCGGCCCATTGTCATTCAAATTGGGAAACTGCGGAGCTTACAGCTCGCGGATCCAGATGTTCCGGTAGCGGATTTTGTCGCCGTGATCCTGAAGGTGCAGCGGTTGCTTGGCAGGGTGCGCGGTGTATTTGGGTCCGCCCATGTGGGAGGTCGTGCCGAGGATCTGCGTGTTATCCTGAACAAGCACGCCGTTGTGGATGACTGTAACGGTGGCGGCTTTGGTCAACGCACCCTTTTCGTCAAAATGAGGGGCATGAAAAACGATGTCGTAGACCTGCCATTCGCCGGGCTTGCGGCTCACGTTGACCAGGGGAGCAGTTTGCTTGTAGACGCTGGCGGCGGAACCGTGCCAGTAAGTAGGATTGTCCCAAGAATCGAGGACTTGGATTTCATAACGGCCCATGATGTAAACGCCGCTGTTGCCACGACCCTGGCCATCCCCCTTAACCACGGAAGGAGTTGCGAATTCAACGTGAATCTGGCAATCACCGAATTCTTTCTTAGTCTGGAGACCGCCTGTACCGTTCACGGTGGCCACCCCATCCGCGACATCCCACTTGGCTTCGCCGCCTTTTTCGCTGTCGAACTGGGAAAGATCCTTCCCGTTGAAAAGCATGATGGCATCCGAAGGTGGTTTGCCGGGATCAGCTGAGACCACGCGGGGCGGGTCTTTGGGGCTGGGAATTTCCCCGGCACCTTCGGCGGCGCGGGTGACAGTAGCAGTGAAGGCGGTCAGGGCCAAAATCAGGCCAAGGCCTCGAAGGGGCGACGCAATGAGAGTCATAACTTTGTTTCTGAGACAGGATTACAGGGTCGAATATTCATCCTAAGTCCCCGCCATGGCAATCCGAATTTGAGCGGATCAAAGCTCGCGAATCCATATGTTGCGGTACTGAACCCTGGCATGGTGATCCTGTAGGAGAAGTGGTTGTTTTGCGGGATGAGCCACATACTTCGGCGCGCCGGGGGGCGAAGTCGGCCCCAGAATTTGGGTGTGATCCTGCACGACCACGCCATTGTGAATGATCGTCACGAAGGCCGGCTTGTTCAGAACACCCTTGCCGTCAAAAGCGGGCGCGTGGAACACAATGTCGTAAACCTGCCACTCGCCCGGTTTGCGGGAGGCATTAACCAAGGGGGCCACCTGGCGGTAGACGCTCCCCGCCGAGCCGTTCCAGTAGGTGGGGTTATTGTAGGAGTCGAGCACTTGAATCTCGTACACGCCCATAAACTTAATCCCGCTGTTGCCGCGATTCTGCCCATCGCCCTTCACCTCAGCCGGAGTGGCGAATTCAACATGCAACTGGCAATCGCCAAATTCCTTCCTGGTCACAATATTGCCCGTGCCGTTTACCGTAACCACGCCGTTGGCAATTTCCCACTTCGCCTCCTCGTTCTTTTCAGTCCTCCATTCGGAAAGGTTCGTCCCGCCGAACAGCACTAGGGCATCCGAAGGCGGTTTGCCGGGATCAGCGGACACCACGCGCGGAGCGTCCTTGGGGCTTGGGATTTCGCCGGTACCTTCGGCTGCGTGACACAGCGAGGTGATGAACGCAATAGCGCTGAGGATAAGCGCGACGCGGCCAGGGAATGATGGAATATGGGTCATAATATAAATTCCTCTGTCTGATTGATTCAAAGACGCGATCATGTCAGGTGGTTCCAAACAACCTCCACGGGAAGGGCGGACAATCCTTCTCGGGGGGCATCAATTCTCCGAGCCAAGGGATGTCGAGGCATCCATAGATCAGCGCGCGTCCCGCCCCAGATAGCCCGGACAGGAGTGCCCACAGCAGAGGCCAAATGAGTGATTCCCGAATCGTGGCCCACCAGTAGCGAGGTTTTGCTCAGTCTCCGGGCCACGGTCGTAAGGGGTTCGCGGGCCAGCACCTCAATACGCTCGCCGGCCAGGCCGAAAGAGAGTCGCTCCAATCGGTCACCCTCGGCTTCACCTCCCACGAGCAGAATTTTTCGATCAGTCTGATTAATGACTCGTTCAAGCAACTGTCGCCATGAGGCTTCAGGCCAGTTCTTCGTTTCGCTGCCACTGCCGGGATGGAAGGCCCAGACGTTGGCACTGGCGGACGAACTCTCGCGGGCCAGGTGAAGCGTCGGAACGGGGTCGGCATCGAAGATCGCGAGGCGTTCCAGCGGCCTAAGAAAAACAGCAGTGGCGTGGATGGATTCGTGCTCAGATGGACGGTGTGCGCCGGAAATCCACTGGGCCTTGCTCACGGAAGCAATGTTGTTTTGGAAGAGTTGGTCAGGATCAAACAGATAGCTGATGATGAGCGTGAACGATGCGAAGTAAGCTGCCGTTTCAGGATCAAACGGACCTCGCCGGGCAAAAAAACCAGCCACTCCGCGCGATTCGATGGAGCGAGTTCCCTGGACGACGCCGGACATGGAAGCCAAACCATTGGTCCGGTTGTACCCCATCAGCTCAATGTGGCAATCAGGGAAGCGCTCGTGCAGGGCCCGCAAGGCCGGCAGAGTCAGAATAAAATCACCAATGGCCCCGCCGCGAATCACCAGAATCCGTTTATCACTGGCGTTCGGCATGGGCTCAGAAAACCGCGATGCCCAGGACGATGAGCAGGATCGAGAAGGCGAGCCGGGCACCGCTCAATACTTTCAATCGGGCTGGTTGTGCGGTGAGCCAGTTCAGCCAATCGCGACCGCGCCACGGAGAAGTGGTCAGCCACATTCCGACAATGACCCACAGATAAGCCCAGGTCACGATCACCAATCTCCACTGAGAATCAACCACGCGCGCCACATTGAGGGTATACCAAGCCAGCATGAGCAGAAAAATCGCAAGTCCACGCATGGCCAGAAAATCGCGCACGAAAACGCAGGTTCCCACGCCAAGAGCTGCAAAGCCAATGAGCATTGGCGTCTTGTAAGTGGCGAAATCCGAGATGGTTTCCGCATTGAGATTGTAGAGGAACCACGCCGTGGACAGCCCCATCAACACATAACCCACGCCCTCATGGCGCGGAAATTTCTTGGCTGCAGCAGTGAACGCAGCCGGTTTCAGCAACGCAAACAGCTGTGGTATCGCGTACACCGCGCCCAAAATAATGCTTAGCAACGATAACTTCATGCTGAAATCAATCCCCGTTCAAAATGGCCGGATCACCATACAACGTAAACGACCCGTTTCTGGTGATGTCCACGTCCATAAGCTGGCCAAGATGGCGGTTGGACCCATCGAAGACAACGATTTTATTGCAGCGTGTGCGCCCCGACCATGTCAGCGGATTGCGCTTGCTCGGTCCTTCGACCAGAATTTCCATCCTCCGCCCCACACAAGTCTCGTACCGTTCCGCGCCGATGGTATTGATCACGTTGAGCAAACGCGCCAAACGATCCTCCTTTACCTCATCCGAGAGTTGCCCCTCCATGGCAGCGGCGGGCGTGTCGCGGCGCGGTGAGTATTTGAACATATAGGCGTTATCGAAACGGACCTCGCGGGCCAGGGTCAGAGTCTGATCAAAGTCCTCTTCTGTCTCGCCGGGAAAACCAACGATGATATCCGTGGTCAGGCCGATATCTGGACGGGCCGCCCGCAGTTTGCCTACCAATTCTAAAAACCGCTCCGTCGTATAGCCACGATGCATGAGCTTGAGAATCCGGTTGCTGCCACTTTGCACGGGGATATGCGCACTTTGGCAAAGCTTGGGCAGACGCGCATAGGCTTCAACCAGATCATCGCCGTAACCCTTGGGATGCGGGGAAGTGAAACGGACGCGCTCAATCCCTTCGACCGCTGAGACAGCCTCCAGCAATTGCACAAAAGGAGATTTGCCGTCAATGAAGGGCAGCTCGCGCTTGGCGTAGCTGTTGACGATCTGGCCCAGCAACGTGACTTCGCGCGCACCGTTGACGACTTGGCGGCGAACTTCCTCCACGATCTCTGCAATGGGCCTCGAACGTTCCTGACCGCGCGTGTAAGGGACAATGCAAAAGGTGCAGTACTGGTTGCAGCCCTGCATGATGCTAACGAAAGACGTGATCTGCGTTTTGCCGCCCAACGTCGTGAGGTGCTCTTTAATGGTGTTTTGCGACCCAACTTCCTCCTCCGTGTCAACAATGCTGCGCTGGCGGCCTTGCACCAGTTCATCAAGATAATCGGCCGCGCGATGAAATTTTTGCGTGCCAAGAACGAGGCGGACATCAGGCTGATCCTGCACCAATTGCGCTCCCCGGCTCTGAGCCATGCACCCGAGATAACCAAAAATGGCGTTACCTTTGGTCTTTCGATTCTTGGCCGCTAACTCGGTCATCTTGCCGATGGCCTTTTGCTCGGCCAAGTCGCGCACGCTGCAAGTGTTTAAGAGAACGACATCTGCCGTCTGCGCCGAGGCCGCCAGTGAGTAACCACGCTCCGCCAACTGGGCTGCGACTGCTTCGGAGTCGCGCTCATTCATCTGACAACCATAAGTCTTAATGAATACCGTTGGCATGAACCGGGTTGAGGACACTAGACGGAGCGCGGCCTGAGAGCAAACCCGGAGTGGGACAACTGAACGCGAATAAAAAACGAGAAGGAATCTAACCGCAGATGGAAAAGGAGGGGCACAGATGTAAAACCGTCAGGAAACCGACACATTGACAATTGTTTTGGGCGCTACTTTGCGACCGAAAACAAGCTGCCCAGCCCTTTCGCCAACTCCTATCGGTTTAGCCCTTCCAATGATCAGGGCTTTGGGTTCGCATTCCGAAAATATGCGGATGCCCCCGCGCGCAATAGAAAATAGGCAATCAACGCCAGCAATAAACCATGGATCAATGCCTCAAAAAAGGAGTGAAAAGCGCTGAGGATCACATGATACGCAATCCAAACGAGCAGAAGCCAGCGTGCCCAATTGCAACCGCGAAGCATGAACACGCCGCTAAAAATCGCGAGCAGACGGACAAAGCAAACCGCGGCAAGGTCAAATTGAAAAAGCCCGCCCGTTCTGAACTCGGTAAGGTGGTAGGCAAGTCCGACCGAGCCTGCCGCGATAAAGAGCCAGCTGATGATAGACACAGAGAGCGGACGTTTATTCATGTCGTGGCTTACGTAAATGGCTGAGCATAAAGGTGGGTTAATTCCCTTTTGAAAACAAGTTTGGCGCGTCATGGGTGAACTAAAAAATGCCTGATCCATAGCCGCCCTCTTCAAGCAAAGCAATGGAACCGGTAAACATTGTGCAACAGCTGGGATGGTTGCGGATAGGAACATTTTGATAGCCTAGACCACCGGGAATTGGCTTTGAGAAAAACTTTGAAAATGATAAAAATGGCGGGGCTGAATGAACCCGACCATTCAATTAACGTTCCGATATTCCGAACGCGACTATGTCCTTGCGGCAAGGGCCCATTTAGCTACTCGAACCCGCCTGTTCCTTGATATACCGCTAGTTTTCATCCTCGCTGGGGTAGGTGCATATTTGTGGCGTTCCCCCGCTCACCACTGGGTGGGTGTCATCAGCGTGCTCATATCTGTCATTTTCAGCCTGATTCTCGTGCTCGGTTTCATTGTTATACCGCAAATCGCTTTCCGCCGCGAACCGAAGTTCCGTGATGAGTATTCGCTTTCATTCTCGCCCGAGGAGATTCATTTTCAAACCAAGAGCATCGATTCCAAGATTCAGTGGAGCTTTTATGCATGGGCATTGATCGACCCTCACTCCTACCTGCTATGCCACGGAACGAATTCGTTCACCGTTATTCCAAAGCGAGCCTTTCAAGATGTCGATCAACGGCGCGCCTTCGAATTGCTTTTAGAGGAGTGCATTCCGAAATTGGTAAGGAAAGGCAACTGATGGAACTGGCCTTTTCAAGGGATGGGTTTGCTATTGTGCCACATGTTCTGTCCGTGGGGGAATGTGAGGCGTTGGCGAAGCACGTCACTCCCGAAACAACGGCATCGGGCGGCACACGTTGCTTGCTCTCGCAATCTTGGTGCGCTTTGCTGGCGGATCGGCTTCGTCAGCATCGGGAGATCTCCCGGCTGGTGCCGAGGGATTTCGTCGCGGTGCAATGCACGTATTTTGAGAAATCGGCCTTGCGCAATTGGCTGGTCCCGTTTCATCAGGACCTCAGCATTCCGGTGGCGGAGCATGTGGATAATCCCGCGCTACGGGGGTGGTCGGAGAAGGAGAGTTCGCTGTTTGTTCAGGCACCCGTCGAGGTATTGGAGCAAATGGTATCCGTGCGAGTACACTTGGATGAGTGCGGAGAGGAGGATGGTCCGCTTCGGGTGATTCCGGGTTCCCATACGTATGGCCGCATCGATGCCGAGGCGATGCAGGTTGCCAAAGCCAAAACCGCAGAGGTAGCTTGCGTAGCCGAACAAGGCGGGGTGCTTGTTTTGCGACCACTGCTTTTGCATGCGTCCTCCAAGGGCACAGGCGAAAGTCGGCGACGAGTCTTGCACTTCGTTTTCGGCCCACGGGAATTGCCGTTCAGTTTGATGTGGAAGCAGGCGGTGTAACCCAAGCAGATTATATGGCCATTCCTGTTATGAATGCAGCACCTATCGAAACAAGGAACCTAAAACTGGTTCCGCATACACCGGCGCATCTTTTGGATCTCATCGAAGGGGCGGATGTTTATGCGCGGAGTTTTGGGTCGACGCCAGCCGCAGGGTTGAGGGATTTTTTTGTGTCAAAAGATGTGTCACCTGAATGGTTAGAGCAGCTTAAGGCTTCGATGACGGTTGACGTCTGGACAAATGGTTTTGGAATAGTCCACAAGGCAAGTGGCACGGTGATTGGGTCGGCAGGGTTCAAAGGCCCACCGGATGCAGATGGACTTGTGGAAATTGCCTACGGAGTAGTACCCCAGCATCAAGGCAAAGGTTATGCCACCGAAGCGGCTCAGGCATTGGTCGAGTTTGCGTTCAAAACCGGCCAAGTAGAGCGGGTGCGAGCCCATACACTCCCGCAACCGAATGCGTCCACCAAGGTATTAACCAAGTGCGGCTTTCGGCATGTGGGCGAGGTCAACGACCCCGAGGACGGATCGGTCTGGAGGTGGGAGAGGCCAGATGACGCAATCCTTCTGGAATCGAGCACTAAGCAGCAAATATGAACGCGGCGTGAGAAGAGGAAAGCGTCCGTCATCATGACAAACCTTGGATTCGAGAGAATAATTCCCTTGGGCGAGCGTCCAAGTCTCGCGGGTATGCGTTTTAAGACTTTTTATTTTGCGGCGGTGGTGATGCTGGCGGCTGGGACGGCTGCTTTCGGAGCACCGTCGGCCAAAGTTAAGGCCCGGCTGGCCAAAGAAGCGCAGCCAGGGTTCGACAAAAGTATTTTGCCGTTGCTGGACAAGTATTGCTACTCGTGTCACGCCAACGGGAAGCACAAGGGGGATCTCACGCTGGATGGGTACAAGAATGTGGAAGCCATTCTGGGGGATCAAAAGAACTGGGAACACATTCTGCGAAATATTCGCTCGCGCGAAATGCCGCCCGAGAATAAACCCCAACCTACTCCGGAGGAACGGGATCAACTGGCGGATTGGATCGAGAACACGGTGTTCACTTCGGATTGCGAGAACCCGGACCCCGGCCGGGTGACCATCCGCAGATTGAATCGGGCTGAGTACAACCGCACCATTCAGGATTTGGTGCGCGTGAAGTTCAAACCGGCGGAGGATTTTCCGCAGGATGACGTGGGCTACGGGTTCGACAATATCGGCGATGTGCTCTCGGTGCCTCCAGTGCTCTTGGAGAAATATCTGGCGGCCGCCGAAAAAATCATGGACGCGGCCATCGTAACGGGGGGACGCAGGATGGGCGGGCCAATCGAACGCATCGCCACCAAGGAAATGAAGCTGAACGGCGGGGTCAGCAAGGATCAAAACGCCGTTTATGCAACCATGTACTCCAACGGTGCCCTCACCAAGGAGATCGAATCAAGTGGAGCCGGACAGTATAAATTGCGCATCAAGGCTTATGGCCAGCAGGCGGGCACAGAGCTTCCCAAGATGGAAGTGAAGCTGGATGATTCGCTCGTGACGACCTTTGATGTGGACGCGCTCGAGAACAATCCTAAGGTTTACGAGACGACGGTCAAACTCAGCGGACGCAAACCGCTTCTGTCAGTGGCTTTCATCAATGATTTTTACGACGCGAATGCCAAGAAAAAATCGCAACGCGACCGCAATTTGTTTGTTGAATACGTGGAACTGGAAGGGCCGCTCGAGCTGCAGCCTTACCCAGAAAGCCACACTCGGATTTTCACAAAGGCGCAGACGCCAGCCGATCACGCCGGGTATTCGCGCGAAATCATTGAGTCCTTTGCCAGCAAGGCCTGGAGGCGGCCAATAGCCAAGGACGAACTGGAGCGACTGGCAGCGTTGCAGAAAAAATCGGAGGCCGAGGGGGATTCTTTTGAGGAAAGCATCAAACTGGCCTTGGAAGCGGTGCTGGTCTCGCCACATTTCCTCTTCCGCGGGGAGATCCAACCCGAGCCGGATAATCCCCAATCAATCCACCAGATCAACGAATACGCCCTAGCCTCGCGCCTGTCGTACTTCTTGTGGAGCAGCATGCCCGACGACGAATTGTTCAACCTGGCCGGTAAGAAAGGCTTGCGCAAAAACCTGGATGCCCAGATTAAACGAATGCTGAAAGATCCGCGTTCCAGCGGGTTGGTGGAAAATTTCGCGGCGCAATGGCTTCAATTTCGCAACCTGATCACGTTCTCGCCTTCAAAGGAAACCTTCCCTGAATTTGATGAACCGCTTCGAACGGCCATGCGCCGGGAGACGGAGGTTTTCTTCGAAACCGTGATGAGGGAAGACCGGAGCGTGTTGGAATTTATCCAGGCTGATTACTCATTTGTAAACCAGCGGCTGGCCAAACATTACGGGATTGAGGGCATCAAAGGTGACGAATTTCAGAGAGTGGTTTTCAAGGACGGACGTCGCGGGGGATTGCTGACGCAGGCAAGCATCCTGACCATCACATCGAATCCAACTCGCACTTCGCCGGTGAAACGCGGGCGGTGGATTTTGGACAACATTTTGGGCACGCCACCCCCTCCCCCTCCACCAGATGTGCCCGCGCTTAAGGAAGCAGAGGGCCATGAGCTGACTGGATCTCTAAGACAGCGTATGGAACAGCACCGGGCCAATCCCGCTTGTGCCTCCTGCCACGCAAGGATGGATCCCATTGGTTTTGGATTGGAGAATTTTGACGGGATCGGGACATGGCGTGATATGGACGGAAAATTCCCAATCGAACCGGGCGGGAAGCTGGTTAGCGGTGAGGAATTCCAAACTCCCGCGCAATTGCGCAAAGTGCTTTCCGAGGGTAAACGCGCGGAGTTCCTAAGATGCCTTACGGAGAAATTGATGACTTATGCCTTGGGCCGTGGAACGGAGTATTATGACAAATGCGCCATTGATTCGACCATCCGGAGCCTGGAAAAAAACCAGTACAAATTCGTGACTCTGGTGACGGAGATCATTAAGTCCGCCCCATTCCAGATGCGCCGGGGGGATTCAACCACCATGGCCTCTGTGAAGAAATAAGGGGCCGACCGGCCCTCACGCCGCTAGGCTTGAGCGTCCTTACTGAGCCAGAACCAATTCGTCCGCCCCAGGATCACGCACTGGGCTGCGCAGTTCCAAAAGGCTAACAAAAGGAAGGATCCATTGGCGTTGCCCAGAGGCCTTCCAAAGGTCGATGAGCATCCAGTTCAGAGCGTCGCCATCGGTCAAACCGGACGGCCGATGAGGAATAATATTTTCGGGCCTCTTGCAGGAATAGCTGGCCAGATTCACAAAATCGTGGGCAAAGAGCAGACGTTGTTTGAGAAAGTAGTGATCCTGATCGTTCAAGGGCAGCCACACGTTGGTGGATGCGTACGTGCGGATGGCTTTTTCGAGTCGGTTGGCCGAATCAGCCTCCTCATACCTGAGGAGCACAAGGCTCACCACCCGCTTCCGAGCGTAGCCAAAATCAGGAACGGGATTGCGCCGGAGTCGGTCGAACTCCAGAGCGATCGTTTTTTGCAAATTCTGCCAGATCATCAAGATACCATTAGCAACCGGTGTGCCGACTTCACTATTGCGAATACCAACGGTTTAGGACTGTACGTTGTCTTGGATTGGTACGATGCCAAACTCGCGCGTCTGCGAGATGGGCAGTGTCGTTAAGCCCGGTTTCCTGCAGCCGACAGACCGGCGGCCAGGCGATGCGCGGCTTCGATGAAATCCTTTTCGTTGGCACCACCGAAGCTGATCCGCATCTGATTCACCGGGATTGGACGGCTGGAATCCTCCGCGTAACAGAGCGCTCCAGGCACGTATAACACACCAGCCTCCAATGCTTTACGGAAAATGGCACTCTCTTTTCCGGCATCGTTTCCTTGAGGAAACGAAGCCCAAATGTAGAGCCCGCCCTCAGGCGGAACAAAGGTGACGTTCGCTGGCAAGCAATCGCGCAACTCCTTGTATAACAATCTGGCCTTTTCAGCGTAACGGGCACGAAGCTCGACCAAATGACGAGCGTATGCGCCAGTGGTCAAGGCTTTCGCAACAATGCGTTGCAGAAAATGAGCAGTGCCAAAGTCGTGATTTCCCTTCAGCCTGAGGATGATGGGGGCCAGTTCGGGAGGAAGGATTCCAAAACCGACCCGCACGCCAGTGGCAAACGGCTTGCTGTAGGTCCCCGCATAAATCACTCGGTCCGAACCCATGCCTAGAGTCGATGGAACCGTCTCCCCAGTGAAGCTAAGTTCGCGGTAGGCAGCATCTTCCAACAGATAAATCCGGTTTCTTGAAATAGATTCAAATTCGGCCAGAATCTCCAGCGCAGCCCTCTTATGCGCGGCGGAACACGTGATGCCAGAGGGGTTTTGAAAGTACGAGACCAAATAGAGCAGCTTGACTCGATGAAGTTCACCGGCGGCGCGAATGGATTCGAGAACCTCTCTAAGATGATCCGTATCGACACCGTCAGGTCGCAAGCGAACGCCCCGGGCTCGAATACCGCGGCTTTGCAAAATCGATAGGTAAACGAAGTAGGTGGGGTCTTCAACAATCACGATATCCCCTTCATCGCAAAGGGCTTCCGTGGTCAAGTAGAGAAGCTGCTGCGATCCGTGAGTGATGAGAGTACGCTCCATCCAAGCGGCATCAGTCCCGATTCCGCTTTGAGGCTCAAGTTCCGCCAATCGTTGAAGTGTGGCACTACGCAGCTCGGGATCACCTGCGGTCGAGCCATACTGCAAGGCCGGTCGACCCAATGCGGAATCGTGAAGCAGTGCTTCGACGATCTCCGCCGTTTCGTGCAGAGGCAGCGAAGCGTTATCGGTAAAGCCAGCAGCAAGCGAGATGATTCCTGGATGCTCCAACGTCAACTTCATCAGCCATGAAATGGGGGGCTCAGATGTCCGCCCGGCCAGACGGGACAGCGGAATATGAAAAGATGACGGCATGCGGCTTCGGTCAAGGTGTTGCTTTGGCCCACGCGTCCTTCAATCCAATGGTGCGGTTGAATTTCGGTTCGCCAGGGGAGGAATCCCAAGCATCCACGCAGAAGTAACCCACACGCTCGAACTGATAAGGCCGACCAGGAACAGCTTCGGCCAGGCTTTGTTCAAGTTTGGCGTGGGAAAGAACCTCCAGCGAATTCGAGTTGAGAAACTGTTTAAAATCTTTGCCGGAAGCATCACCATCGGGCTCCGGGACAGTGAATAACCGGTCGTACAACCGCACTTCCGCGCTGCACGCATGCGGCGCGGAGACCCAGTGGATGGTTCCTTTGATCTTGCGTCCGGCGGTGGCTCCACCTGATTTGGAATCCAGATCCACCGTGCATTTTAGCTCAACGATGTTGCCCGCCTCATCCTTGATGACCTGCTCGCACTTCATGATGTAGGCGTAGCGAAGGCGCACCTCCCCGCCGGGGCTTAGGCGGAAGAATTTCTTGGCCGGAACCTCCATGAAATCATCCTGCTCAATGTAAATATGGCGTGAGAATGGAACCTCGCGCGACCCGGCCGAAGGATCTTCTGGGTTGTTCACCGCCTGAAGCATCTCGACTTGGCCGACCGGATAATTCGTGATTTCAACACGAATGGGACGAAGCACACCCATAACGCGCCACGCGTGCTTGTTGAGATCCTCGCGCACGGCGTATTCCAGGACGGCAATGTCGGTCAGGCCGTTGTACTTGGTCACACCGATTCGTTTACAGAACTGGCGGATGGATTCAGGGGTAAATCCGCGACGGCGCAGGCCGGCAATGGTCGGCATGCGGGGATCGTTCCAACCGGATACAAGATTCTCCTCCACGAGCTGGAGAAGCTTGCGCTTGCTCATCACGGTATAGCCGAGATTCAAGCGGGCAAATTCGATCTGGCGGGGGCGATCGGTGAAAGGCAGTTGGAGGAGAATCCAATCATACAGCGGACGGTGAACCTCAAATTCCAGCGTGCAGATGGAATGAGTGATGCCCTCGATGGCGTCAGAAATACAGTGGGCGTAGTCGTAGATGGGATAGATGCACCATGCCGCCCCCGTGCGGTGGTGCTCCACGTGACGAATGCGGTAAAGCCCAGGATCGCGCAGGTGGATATTGGGCGAGCTCATGTCGATCTTCGCGCGCAGCGTCCGTGCTCCATCGGGAAACTCACCAGCCCGCATGCGGGCAAAGATATCGAGATTTTCGTCAACAGTGCGATCCCGCCAGGGGCTGGGAGTGCCGGGGATGGTTGGCGTGCCTCGGTCACGTTTAAATTCCTCGGGGGTCTGATCACAAACGTAGGCCTTGCCAGCCTTGATAAGCAGGATGGCGTACTCATACAACTGCTCAAAATAATCGGAGGCGTAGTACTTGTGATCGCCCCAGTTGAATCCCAGCCATTGCACGTCTGCCTGAATGGAATCAACGTACTCAACATCCTCGCGGGCGGGGTTGGTGTCGTCAAAACGGAGGTGGCAACGGGCACCCGAGTTTTCGGCGGCAATTCCAAAATTCAGGCAGATCGATTTGGCATGGCCAATATGAAGATACCCGTTCGGCTCCGGCGGAAAACGAGTCACAACCTTGCCGCCATGTTTGTTGGTGGCAATATCCTCCGCGATGATGTCGCGGATAAAATCAGAGGGCGCCGCTGCGGGAGCGGCACCGGGACCAGTCATCGATGTGGGATCGTTCGACATAAAATCAGATGGGGATGTTGCGAAAGTCAGCGGGCGAATGCGACGGAAAAATTTAACACGGAAGGAACGTTTGCGAAAACGTTACCACTCGTGGTATGGTCAATATGAAAAAGAAAGAAAGCTGTCATGGTCGAAATCTCGGTCAAACTCCCGGATCACGTAGCGGAGCGATTTGGAAACAATCCGCAAATGGCTGCGCGCAAACTATTGGAAAGTGCCGCACTGGAGAGCTATCGCTCCCATCTCCTTTCGCGCGGGCAAATTCGGGCAATGCTGGGGCTGAACTGGCAGCAGACGGAAGATTTTTTGGCCTTACATTGTTGCGAACGCCACTACACCAAGGCGGATCTGGAAGATGATGCACAAACCTTGTCCAGCCTCCCTGCCAAATGATTGTCGTTGTTGCGGAAACCAGTCCCATCAATTATCTGATTCAAATTGGCGCAATTGAAATCCTCCCGTCCATTTTTGATCAAATTGTGATTCCTAAAGCCGTTGAGCAGGAGCTGCTTCATCCGGCGACACCAGCCATGGTACGGCAATGGATGGAGAGATTGCCTCAATGGGCTCAAGTACGTAGCGCACTTCGGGTGTTGCCTTTGAATCTTGGCCCCGGTGAAACGGAGGCCATTGCCTTAGCCAAAGAAATCGGAGCATTCGTTATTTTGCTTGATGACGGCGAAGCCCGCCAAGTAGCAAAGCAAGCGGGATTAAAAGTTACTGGCACCATAGGCCTGCTTGAGCGGGCGTCATCTGCTGGATTAGTTGATCTGCCCACCGTATTTGCTAATCTCCGAAGAACAACTTATTTTGCCTCCGCTGAACTCTTGCAAGCCGCCCTTGAACGGGATTTGGTGCGCAAGAAAGCTTTATGAGGTCCCACGACGGCTTGCGGAATTGTCGATTCATGGTCGCTGTTTGTTTAGGTTTTCCTCTGATACCATCAAAAAAGCACTTTACCTTTTCCCAAAGGTTGACCAGTGGCACGGAAAGTCGTAAGCCAACTCCGAACGAATCTTCCTTCTAACCGATCATGCCAAGCCCCGCTCAAGTCTCCGGCTCTGAGAAAACGCAGATTGCCTCGATGGCCCGGACATCGCTGGTGCTGCTGATCCTAATCAATTTGTTTAACTACCTCGACCGGCAGGTGTTGGCGGCGGTGGTTCCCTATCTTAAGGAAAGTTTTTTTGGAGCGGGCGCGACGCGGAGCGAGGTTTTGGATGGAATGCTCGCTTGGTGCCAATCGCATTTGGGGTTCAAACCTGAAAACGCTTTGATCGGAGTCCTATCCATGGCCTTCATGGTGGCCTACATGGTCGGGGCACCCATTTTTGCCAAACTGGCCGATCGTTATTCGCGTTGGGTGCTGATCGGCGTGGGCGTCATTATCTGGAGCGTCTCAAGCATGGCCTCAGGACTTTGCGCGACTTTTTTTGCCCTGTTGGTCACCCGTTGTTTTGTCGGCATCGGCGAGGCGGCTTATGCTCCCGTCGCTCCCGCTCTCATCTCGGATCTTTATCCTGTCGAGAAACGCGGCAGTGTGCTGGCCTGGTTCTACATGGCCATCCCGGTGGGGGGCGCTTTGGGTTATGTGCTGGGCGAGGCGGCGGCGAAATCGGGCTTGGGAGCCTGGGGGCACGCCGCGTTTGGACTCTCCAATGAAAGCTGGCGCTGGGCGTTTTACTTGGTCATGCCACCAGGGATTATTCTTGGAGCCTGGTCCTTTTTCATGCGCGAGCCTAAGGTTGGCCAAGGCGCGGATAAGGCAAATCATCGTAAAGTGGTTTGGCGCGATTACGCCATCCTCCTGCGCACCCCTTCCTATGTCTACTGCACACTAGGCATGTCAGCCATGACCTTTGCCATAGGCGGAATCGCTTTTTGGATGCCCTATTACCTTGAAACCGAACGCCATATCAGCGGCAATCCAGTGATCATTTTCGGTGCCATCACCGTGGTGGCCGGCCTCTCGGCCACGATACTTGGGGGAATTGTGGGGGATAAACTCCGGAGCCGCTTCTCAGGCTCGTACTTTCTGGTCTCCGGAGTGGCTATGCTCATCGGATTTCCGGTCTTTCTTCTCCTGTTAAACTCCAGCGTGCCATTGCTATGGGTGTTGATGTTCCTCACCTGCTTCTGCCTGTTTTTCAACACCGGCCCCACCAACACCATTCTGGCCAACGTCACCCACCCTTCCATGCGCGCCCAAGCCTTTGCCATCAACATTTTGGTGATCCACCTGCTGGGAGATGTGATCTCGCCCCTGATCATTGGAATGTTAAGCGATCATTACCACGATATGGGCAAAGCCTTCTGGGTGGTGGCCTTTATGTTTCTGATCGGCGGCGTGTTATGGCTGCTCGGCGCGCGACACCTAGCCGAAGACACCAGAATGGCTCCTCTTCGACTGAGCGGGAAAGGGGCTTAGGGCTGCAAGCCCGTCATGTGACAACCCGAGTGAAGGCCGGGGTTGTTGGTCAGGCCATAATCAGAATCCACCCGCCCAAACACATCACCAAGGCCATTGACCATCCACGATGGGCTTTGTCACCAAGCTGCCGGGGTCAATAATGACATGGCGGATTTTATCGTGCTTCCAAGTGTAGGTAACGTGTACCAAACGATCCGCTCCTTGAACCACTGCGGGATAGGAAAACTCGTCTCCGGGGGAATTCTCCAGCAAAAGTGCACCCTCCCATTTCCTGCCATCTTTCGAGATGGCAACGTTCAGCACGCTTCGTCCCTCAATACTGTGATTGTAAACCAATAATGCGCGTCCATCCCTCAGTAGCACAGCATCAATCGCGCTGTTTGGGTTGGGCAACTCTGTCCGGACGACCCGACGCCAAGTAAATCCAGTGTCATCCGAGAAGGTCTGGTAAATCGCGCCGTTTTTGCTGCGGCACAGGAGTTGAAGGGGTGCTTCGGGCCAATTCAACAAGGTGGGTTGGATGACCGCCACATCCAAGGCACGGTTTAATGCCGGTGTCTTGGTCCAAATCCCCAATGGATTTTTGGTTCGCTCCAGATTGATCCTCCAACCTTCGTCCTCGGTGCTGGAACCGCAGAGAATCGTGCCGTCCTCAAGTTCGATGGGTTTATTGCGAACAGGACCAACGATTCCCATGGGCAACTTCTTGGATTTGCCCCAAGTCCGGCCATTGTCCCACGAAACCTTCACCAATCCCCACCATTCCGACGGTGAGGGGCCTTCCTTGTAGAACAGATAAAGGGGTCCGTCCTTGCCCCGGAACAGCACCGGATTCCAAGTGGGAAAACGGGCGTGATCCTCCTCATGGATGCCGTTGGCGACTTCAACGGGCTGGGACCATCCCCTGCCCTCGTTGCGGGAGAAGAAAATGGAAGCGTCGGGCGAGCGCTCATACTCACCACCGAACCAAGCCGCCATCAGCACATCCTTTGACTCGATGATCGTTGAGCCATGACTCGACTTGGTGGGCGAGGCGTCGGCCACGAATTCTTTTTTGAGAAGTCCAGGCTGGCTGTAGGCCACATCTTCCGCGTTAAGTCTTGATCCGACCCAACTCACGAAAAAAACGGTCCAACACAATAAAAACTGTTTCATGTTTGCTGAAAAATCACTAACACACCACTCCTCGAGGCAGGCTTCTGAAGCACCGAACCTATTCTTGGCCAAGCTATTAGGCACTGATCTCCACCCAACCCCATTGAACGGAATCACCCGATTCAGATTGAACATATCATACCCGAGGCACGAATGCGTGAGAAAGGACTTTTTCGACACAAAGTCGCCGATTCGACGGTTTTTGCTAAATTCAGCCGCAATCCCGCCGATAAAACAAAGTCAGATTGGATCAATCATTCCCTCCTCGATGAAACTAATTGCCTTGCAACATTTTGAAAAACTGATAAATCACTACCACGTCACCCTATTGTTTTCTGTTGAAACCGATGATTAGAAAACCTGCAGAGCACCTATGATCAAGAATTCTTTGTACCTGTCGGCTGCGTTCGCGCTCGTCGGCTTACTGTCCCCCACCCAAGCCAGCGCGTCTTCGTTCATCTTCGACAACACAGCCAATACCTCCCAAGGCAATGCCACGGTGGGTTTCACCCCTCAGTTTGTCATCCCGAACGTGATCACCATCCCGGCCTCGTATCAACGCCGGGCGGAGAGCTTCACCACGTCCGCTTTTAGCTACTCCCTTGATTCCATCGATATTAAACTGCTAGGGACTAGTATCGCAGCGACTGATTACACCGTTTCGCTCTGGAGCAACAACGGAGGTACTCAGCACCCCAACGCTCAGGTGCTAAGCTTTAACACCACTGCCTTTAACAATGGCGCAGCCACGTTAATCAATTTCACTCCCTCCGTCAGCTTCACGCTCAATCCCAGCACCAAGTATTGGATCGTAACCGAAGCTCTGGGAACAACTAAGTTTTCTGCCGCCACTGTCTCGAGTTCAGGCGGGAATAGCACCGATGTTGAATCCAATAGCACTGGCGTCTTCACTGGCGCTTGGGGCAATCAATCCTCTCTCGCTGTGAGCAGCCGGGTTTCAGCCACAGTCGTTCCTGAACCCGCCAGTTTTGCCGCAATCGCTGGCTTGGGTTGCGCTGGTTTATTCCTGCTTCGCCGCCGCCAGACAGCTTAATTCCTTTCCAGTTTTTCAACAAAACGGCCTTGTGGACTTCCACAAGGCCGTTTTTCTTGGGCAACCAGACTCCCTACTTACCGGTGATGGTGGTAATGACCAAATCCGTGGCCAAAACCAAATCCGACCACGACACGAGGTGCATAGCAGACCGGTGCCGGCACATAGACCACAGGAGGGGCTGCGTAGTAATAAACAGGGGCGGGAGACACGTAAACAGTCTGCACTTGAACAGGAGCGGGTTGCGCGTAAACCACCTGAGGAGCAGGAGCTACCACCACCGGCTGTTGATAAACCACTTGAGGGGCCGCTTGATAGATCGGCGCTGGTTCCAACGCCCTAACCAAAAGTGAACCGGCCACCACGCCCGTCAGGACCTTGCCTGCGGTAGCCCATTCCCTCTGACCGGCTTCCACGACCGGTACCATACTCGTCAAAGCCACAGCGGACAAAATACCCACTGCAATCCAACGTTTCATAATAACTTTCCGGAGAGAGGTTTTTCCTTCTCCTATGATCTGAAAACTCACCCCCGCTTCCCCCGTCAGGGAGAACATTTGCGAAAGGCCGAGAACTCAAACCCATCTGCCATTCTGACGGCCAGGGTTGTTATTTATTCAGTCCTGCCGTATCAGTACACGTCCTCCCATTGATGCACACTGAACCATCCAATCCAGCAGGGCCGGGCGTCCGCCGGCGCAAACGCATCCCCAGATCGTTTAAGGATCTGACTCCGGGCAACCATCTCAAGCCCACTCGTTTTTTCTATGAAATGGTCTGGAAAGGCTGGCTAACCAAACGCACTGGCACCAGCCACCGCCCCACCTTCCCCGAACTTCAATCTGGCGATGTTTCTCTCACTTGGATTGGTCACGCTTCCTTTCTTCTTCAGCTCGACTCTCTCAACATCCTCATTGATCCCAATTTCGCCAACTGGATATTCCTTCTAAAACGCCTTCGTCGCGCCGGTCTTAGCATCAAGGATCTGCCCCACATTGATCTCGTCCTCATTACCCACGCCCATTTTGATCATTTTCACCGCGCCAGCATTCGCAAACTTCCCGATGCCTTCCGCGTGGCCGTAGTGCCATGGGGGATGGGCGATCTGGCCCGGGGGCTCGGATTTGCCCGCATCATCGAGCTGAAGTGGTGGGAAACCTTTGAGTACAAGGGCGTCAAGGTTACCCTTACCCCCTCCCAACACTGGGGGGCGCGCATGATCCACGATGAACACCGAGGGTTCGGTGGGTTCCTCGTTGAACAGCATGGCCGGAAAATTTATCACGCTGGAGACAGTGCCTACAGCCCGTGCTTCAAAGAAATTGGTGAGCGCCTCAAACCTGAAATAGCCCTGCTTCCGATCGGCGCGTACTACCCTGATACTTTCCGCAAAGTCCACATGGGGCCGGATGAGGCCCTCAAAGTATTTCAGGAACTAGGCTCCCAGTGGCTGATCCCCATGCACTATGGAACATTTCGACTCAGCTTTGAATCCCTCGAAGAACCCATCCGCTGGCTGAAGCAACTTGTGGCCGAACACGATCTCCAAAAACACCTGCGCGTTCTCACAGAAGGTCATCCTGAAATGTTTCCCGTTAACGCCCACTCACTCTAAAATGGGTAGGCACGCGAAAGTTCGGGCCTCAAGTGTTGTTTGCCTTTGAACATCAGGGACACTATTTTCGTCAGAGCAGCAGACGACATTTGCCATGAACATCGTAAAAAAAGCCTGGGCCCTTGACCGACGCACTTTCCTTCGAGGACTGGGGACGGCCATGGCCCTGCCCTTGCTGGAGGCGATGAGCCCCGCCACCATGGCTGCGGCCGCCGCTCTCGGAGCCACCAAGGCCCCCCGCCGCATGGCTTACGTTTACGTGCCAAACGGAGCGAACATGGCCGATTGGACCCCGTCCAAACTCGGGGCCGATTACGATCTCCCCCTCATCCTTGAGCCTCTTAAAAACGTCCAAAAAGACGTTATGGTGTTGTCCAATCTGGCTCACCGCAAAGCTTTTGCCAACGGTGACGGGGGCGGCGACCATGCTCGCGCTTCAGCGACATTCCTCACCGGCATGCAGGCCCGCAAAACTGCTGGTTCCGATATCCGCATCGGCGTTTCCGTAGATCAAGTGGCCGCACAGCGAATAGGCAACAAGACGCGCCTTCCCTCCCTCGAACTCAGTTGCGATCCAGTCCAACAGGTGGGCAACTGCGATTCAGGCTATTCCTGTGCCTATTCGTTCAACATTTCATGGCGCAACGAGTCCAGTCCCCTGCCCGCCGAGGTAAACCCCAAATTGGTTTTTGACCGGCTCTTCACGGATGGTCGTCCCGGCGAAACCACACAGCAGCGGGCCCGCCGCGAACAGCGGAACCGCAGCGTTCTGGATTTCGTCATGGACGATGCCAAATCACTCCAGTCCAAGCTCGGTGTCACTGACCGCCGCAAACTTGACGAGTACATGACTTCTGTCCGCGAACTGGAGCAACGCATCGAACGCGGTGGCAAATTTGGTGCCGCCGAGGTGGTCGGCAAAGCTCCCGAAGGGATCCCGGGCGTCAATCGCGATCACATCCGCCTGATGTACGACCTGCTGGCCATGGCGTTTCAGACTGATTCCACGAGGATTGCCACCTTCATTGTTGCCCACGATGGAAGCAACAACCCCTACCCATTCATCGGAGTCAACGAAGGACACCACGATCTCTCCCATCACCAGGATAAAAAAGAGAAGAAGGACAAGATCGCACAGATCAATCGCTACCACATGGAGCAGTTCGCCTACTTCATCGAAAAGATGCGGTCGATCAAAGAGGGTGAAGGTACCTTGCTCGACAATTCCATGATCGTCTACGGCAGCGGGATCGAGGACGGAAATTCCCATTCTCACGCCAACCTCCCTATTCTTCTGGCCGGAAGCGGCGGTGGCACTCTCCAACCAGGCCGACATGTCCGCTGCGAAAAAGAAACTCCCATGACCAATCTTTACCTCTCCATGCTAGACCGAATGGACGTCAAAGTGGACCGTCATGGCGACAGCACCGGTCGTCTGTCCGTGCTCAGCTGATACCCGAGAAGTGCGAGGAGCGCGACTCTGTGAGTCGCAGCAACGCTCGGAATTCAAAACGGACTACCCTTCCTGTGCTCCATCGGTATCCGAAACCTCTGCGGGTCACAGCCCCGCGCTCCGAGACATCCAAAAATCACTATTCGACGCTAACGACCGCACAGTGTTGCGCGTTGCGTCCTTCACCAAACTTAAATTTCGCCCCCTTCGCCAGCCCCATGAGTTGCTGTCCCAGGGGCGATTGGGGTGAAAGCACGAAAATCTCTTTTTTACCAATGGTTACTTCAATGCCACCTCCGCGTGGTGCGATGAAGTACTGGCTGGTTTCAGTGCCAGACTGAATCTCAACCAGCGCGGAGAGATCGATGCCATCCGCAACGGCGAATTTCTTGAGGGCGAAGTTACGAAACACTTCTAGTGTCGCGCGCGTTTCCGCAGCTTGGCGGGCTTGTCCTCCAGCCAAATAGGAAGCCTCCAATCCACGGGTGTCGTACTTGTTCTCGGCCTTGCTTTGCTCATGGGTGGCTTCCTCGTGGGAGGCTCGGGCCACCTTGAAGTACAACTCCATCTCCTCCTCGAGCTGTGCAATAATTTTTAGGACAAGCTTGGCTTTGTTCACAACAGATTAGTCGGCAAGGGAGAGAACCACATAGTTCCTCTTGCCCTTGCGCAGCAGAAGGTGTTTGCCAAACAGGAATTCGCCAGCCAGCACGGGGCGCTGGGCGTTTTCTTCACGCTTATTGTTTAGATTGATGCCGCCGCCCTCAACATCCTTGCGAGCCTGTCCTTTGGAGGGAGACAGACCGGAAAGCACCAGCACATCAGCCAGCGGAACTCCGGCCTCGGCAAACTGTGCACGAGGAGCGTTTTTGGACGGAACCTCCCCGACGATATCGGCAAAGGTGGCTTCAGAAATCCCGTCGAGCCCCCCGCCGAAAAGAATTTCACTGGCGCGGATGGCCTCTTGCGTCGCGGATGCCCCGTGGATCAAAGTCGTGACATTCACCGCCAGAGCTTTATGCGCCACACGGGCTTCGGGCTTGGCCAGATGTTCCGATTCAAGTGCTCCGATCTCCTCCTGGGTGAGGAAGGTGAAATACTTCAGCATGCGTATGACATCGCGGTCATCAATGCGAATCCAGAACTGGTAAAAGCGATAAACGCTGGTGCGGCGGACATCAAGCCAGATGGCTCCGGCCACGCTTTTGCCGAACTTACTGCCGTCGGCATTGGTAATAAGCGGAAGCGTCAATCCGTAAACTTGGGCGCCGAGTTTCTTGCGGCTGAGTTCTATGCCCGCCGTAATATTTCCCCATTGATCACTGCCGCCGATCTGCAATTCGCAGTTCAATTCGCGGCGCAGGTGGTAGAAGTCGAAAGCTTGGAGCAGCATATAGCTGAACTCGGTATAACTGATTCCAACGTCTCGGTCTTCCATGCGGGCGCGCACGCTTTCCTTCGCCACCATCATGTTGACCGAAAAATGCTTGCCAATGTCGCGCAGGAAATCGAGGAATGAAATCGGCGCGGTCCACGAGGCGTTGTCGACCAATCGGGCCGGATTGGTTGCGGTCTCGAAATCCAGCAATTGTGCGAGCTGGACTTTGACGCATGCGATATTGGCGCTGAGAACCTCGGGTGTAAGTAAAGTGCGCTCAGCGGATTTCCCACTGGGATCACCAATAGAACCAGTGGCTCCGCCCGCCACGGCGATGGGATGATGCCCCATCAGCTGAAAACGGCGCAACGCCAGCAGCGGCACGAGATTGCCCACATGAAGACTGTCGGCGGTGGGATCGAAACCGGCGTAAAGCGTGATGGCCCCCTTGGCCAGACGTTCGGACAGCCCCGCTTCGTCGGTGCAATCAGCCAGCAATCCCCGCCAGCGCAGTTCATCAAAAATACTCATGCAAAGGCCGTATCCTAAAAGAAACCGTCATTCCCACAAGCGCACTTTGGCAGGAATCCGGAAGCGCATCCAAGTTCGATTTTGCCTTTAAGCCTCAGAGAATAACCATTCGAGTATCGACAGCGCATCACGGCAAAGCCATTCTGGCCAAGATGAATACGACCAACGCCGTTACAAATTTTGTTGGGAAACTGGACCCTGACCTGGTCATAAATCTAGCCGTAAAATACGGTCCGAAGATTCTGGCCGCCATCATCGTACTATTCATTGGCTCGCTGGTGGGCAGATATTTGGGTAACGCACTGGCGGCGGCTTTGAGCAAGCGCAACATGGAACCTCCGGCGAGGAACCTGATCGTTCGCATCCTGAAGCTGATCGTCTTTGCTTTCGCTCTCATCATCGCTCTGGACAACCTTGGCGTCGCCATCACGCCGCTCATCGCGGGCATCGGTGTCGCCGGTGTCGGCATCGGTCTGGCCATGCAGGGAGTTCTGGGCAACCTGATCGCAGGGGTCTTCTTAATTTTAAGCAAACCTTTCCGCGTCGGCGAGTACATTGAGCTGCTTGGAAAAGAAGGCCAGGTCATGACCATCGAACTCTTTTCAACTCACTTGCTCCACGCCGATAAATCAAAGGTCATCATTCCCAACCGCAAGATCATCGGCGAAATCCTCCACAACTACGGTTTCATCCGACAATTAAAACTCGAAGTCGGCATCTCCCATCAGGCGGATGTCTCCCAAGCCCTATCGATTATCCGCGAGGTATTGGCCCAGAATGCCAAAGTCCTTAAGGAGCACACACCTGCATTGGGCGTCAGCGCCCTGGGTGATTCCGCGGTAACCATCGCGATCATGCCTTGGACCTCGGTGGAAAATTTTGGCCCAACCGGATCCGAAATCTATCAAGCAGTGCTGGATCGCTTTTCCAAGGCGGGAATCGAGATACAACGCCAGCAGTATGAAATTCGCGTGCTGAACAATGGACTTTCAAGCGTCAACCGCTTGGCTTCATGAGTAATGCGCTGCGAAATCAATGGGTCGTGATTACCGGTGCATCCTCCGGCTTTGGCGCGGCGGCCGCCGAAGGCTTTGCCCGCTTCGGAGCAAATGTCCTTCTCGGGGCGCGACGCATGGATCGATTGAGGCAGGTCGGTGAAACCTGCCTTCGCTCAGGAGCGGGCGCAGCAGCATGGCACAGCCTGGATGTGTCTTCCACGGCCTCAGTCAACGCCTTCGCAGAGTGGGTCCGCACCCAGACGGATCAGGTGTCGGTGCTGGTCAACAACGCCGGAGGAGCGATGGGCATGGAAACCGTGGCGCAAGGTCGCGACGAGGACTGGGAAACGATGATGCAGACCAACGTGCTCGGCGTGCTTCGTGCGACCCGCTCCTTCCTCCCTCTCATGACTCCGCACCAGTCCGGACATATTATCAACATCGGCTCGGTGGCGGGCAGGACCGCCTACGAGGGTGGCGCGGCCTATTGCGCGGCCAAGGCGGGCGAATTGCAAATCAGCCGGGCGCTGAGGTTGGAACTGCTCACCAGCAACATCCGCGTTTCGACCATCGATCCCGGTCTCGCGGAAACCGAGTTTGCCATGGTGCGATTCAAAGGTGATGCCGCCCGCGCCTCCAAGACTTATGAAGGGCTGACTCCTCTTTCGGCGGAAGACGTGGCCGAGGCCATTGTCTGGGTGGCGACGCGACCGGCCCACGTGTGTATAGACGAAATGGTCCTCAAACCCACCGCCCAAGCCACGGTTTACAAGGTTCATCGCAAGACCCAACCGTAGTCCGCGCCGCAAAAACAGGTTTGCGCAATGAGCCCTCCGCGCTTAGCGTCCAGCGTTCCATAGGGATAGCCGATAGACAGACAATGCCGGATCGGATTCAATATTTCGGGGACCAGCGGATACGGGCTGGCAAAGGCGAGGCGCTTGAGGAACAACTCGGGTCGCCTGAGGGCATGCATTTGCTCGGCACAGCCGTCATGGGACTCAACCCCGTGGGAGTGGTTGATCTGGCAGGGTTGCGGAAAATTTTGCATCGGTACGCGCACCAGCAAATGTTCGCTCATGAGCTGGGAGTCATTTGTGAGGCCCACATGCACGCCAGCACCGGACACGCGCGCGAACTGATTGATCTGGACCAGAAAGCCTCGGTCTTGTGGACAGAGGGTCCGTTGCGCGACGCCAGCCGACACGTGGGACGGGTCCAATTGCGCAAGCTCAAACCGCTGAAGGGACAAAAGCTTGTGCAGAAATATTTGGAGGCCATCCAGAGCGGAGAGGCGACCGCCTCGCATGCCGTGGTCTACGGTCTGGTCCTGGCCCTTTACAGCATCCCGCTGCGGCAGGGGCTTTCCCACTATGGCCAGCAGACCTTCGACGGTTTTATCACGGCGGGAGTGAGGCGCTTAGGTCTTGATACCGGGGTGGCTGATGAACTTCACCGCGAGCTTTGCGCGGGACTTCCGGCTGCGATCGAGCAAGCGCTTGGCAACAACGGCCAGGGCATTAAACTGCTCGCCTGACCTGCGCCGCGTGCGTTAGCTTCCCACCCACATGGGGTGGTACAACGCAGCGGATTGGGCGGTCATCCTCGCTTATCTTGCGGGAGTGGTGGCTTTCGGACTTTGGTTCGGACGGGACCAGCGCACCACGCGCGATTATTTTCTAGGCTCCAAAAACACGCCTTGGTGGAGCATCGGCATGTCCATCGTGGCCGCAGAAACTAGCGCTCTCACCATCATCGGCGTCCCCGCCATGGCTTACGGCAAAGGCGGCAATCTGGGTTTCATCCAGATGATTATCGGGTATGTGATCGCCCGCATCCTGCTCGCCATTGTCCTCGTGCCGCATTATTTCCGCAGGGAAATCTACTCCCCGTATCAACTTTTCGGCGACGCCTTCGGCAACACCGTGCGCCAAACATCAGCCGTGTTTTTCCTGATCATGGAGACACTCGCGGCAGGCGTGCGTGTGTACGTGGCTTGCATCCCGTTACAACTGATGCTCAATTTTTCGGTGCTACAATCCATCATGGTTTTTGTGGGCCTTTCACTTTTGTACACCACGTTTGGCGGCGTAAAGGCTGTGATTTGGACGGATGCCGTGCAGTTTGTCCTTTTTCTTCTTGGAGGCATTTTTACTTTGTTTTACGTCCCCACTCTCATTCCCGGCGGGTGGTCATCGGCTTGGGCCGAAGCGTCTGCCGCCGGAAAATTGGATTGGTTCGAACCCTTGTTTTCATGGCGGCCGCCCTTCAACATTTGGATGGGCATCATCGGTGGTACGGTGCAGGTCATGTCCTCTCACGGCGCGGAGCAACTAATCGTGCAGCGGGTGCTGGCCTGCAAAACGGTCGCGGAAGGTCGCAAGGCTCTGACTTTGAGCGCGGTGATCATCCTCCCCCTCTTCCTGATGTTTCTGATGGCAGGCGCGTGGATGTGGGTTTACTACCAGCACTATCCCCTGGCCATCCCCCTCCCTGAAACGCGGCCAGGCATCAAGGCCAACGATTTCATTTACCCCATCTTCATCACGACCGCGGTGCCGCACGTGCTCAAGGGATTTTTGATCGTGGCCATTCTCAGCGCCGCCATGTCCTCAGTCAGTTCCGCCTTAACCTCGCTGGCCTCGGTGTCCACCATGGATCTCTTCAAAACCTGGCGGCGTAAAAGCACCGCAGTACTTTCTGATGAATATTTCTTGAGGTTCAGCCGCTGGTCCACCGTGGGGTGGGCGCTGGCTTTGACCGGAATTGCTTATGCAAGCCGCACTGCGCCGCAAGTTCTAAACGCCGCCTTCCAACTGCGGGGGCTCACCAGTGGCGCGCTGCTGGGCGGGCTGATTGCGGCCGTGTGGATGCGCAAACTTCAGCCTCAGGCGGTCATCCTGGGCATGGTCGCTTCGTTTGCGGTTATGGCCTCGATCGCCTGGAAAACAGAAGTCTTTTGGCCGTGGTTCACCGTGATCGGCACCACCACCATGCTCAGCGCCGCAATTCTTGCGAACCGGCTGATTACTCCGCGCGGAACTGCTTCAGCACCGCCACGCCCTTAAGAAAATCCATGGCTCTTGCAAGGGCAGGATCAGCGAGGATGGGCGCGCTGGCGGGTCCGGACGCGGCACCGACGGGAGCCTCAGGGTCCAAGCCCTCCTTGTGGCGGCGAACCAATTCAGCCTCGTTGAGTGAACGGCGGGCCGGGACTGATGCGCGCAGTTTGGCCCCCTTCTCTGCCGCCGGTGCGGCAAAGGGATCGTTCAGGAACGCCCTCTCCTCATCGACGGACAGGATAGGGGTGGAAAGATCGGGTTGCAAACCGACGGAGGGCAGCTCTGTGCCATTGGGAAACGCAACCTTGCCACGGCCAATCTTCAATTTTTGCCCGTCCGCCAATGCAAATTGCTGGAAGGTCTTGGCCTGTCCAGCGGTGGGTGAGCCGACCAGAAATGCAGCTCCAGCCTCACGCAAAACCGCCGCGAGAGCCTCCGCCGCGCCGCTGGTTTGGTGATTGATCAGGACGGCAACCGGGCCGTGAAATCCGTTGGTCAAGGGCTTGGTGCGAACGGTGTGGCCATCCCATTGCAGCACGTCTTTCTCCATGGATAGAAAAACACCCGAGGCATCCACAGCGGCCGTATAATCACTGCCCGAGGCGAAACGCAGGTCCAAAACCAGCCCCAGCAATTTATTGGTGACGGCCAACGACTCCAACGCCCCGCTCAGCTCCTCCCGCAGATTGGATTGGAGGACACCCAGTCGGGCGTAGGCGTAACCGCCGGGAAACACAGTGGTCCGAGCGATCGAGTTGGTTTCAAGGGAACCCGTGTTGGTGCCCACCACCAGTTCGACCCGGCCCTTGAGTTGCTCAAGCAATCCGGCCACAGCCGCCCGGTTCAGTTCCTCGGCTGAAATCCCCGGCATCTGCTCGCGCAGCACCCCCAGCAAATCCTGCAGGCTGGGGCTGGTTTCCACCGCATGCCCGCGCAGCATCGCGCCGCACCAAAGGGCCGACAAAACACCGCATCGGGCTAAACCCCGGAACCACACCTTGAACGTCATGATGAATTAGTAATGGAAAAAGGCTCTTTACGCCAATGCTTTGGCGGCGATATCCGTCCGATACTGCGCGCCGTTGAACTGAATTTTTTGCACCGCCTGATAAGCCAGCGCCTGGGCCTCACGAATGGTTGCGCCAAGCGCCGTCACGCCCAGCACTCGTCCGCCGCTCGTCAGCACATGTCCATCCGCCCCTGTGGCCGTCCCGGCATGGAACACTTTCACCCCCGGCAAGGCCGCAGCCTGCTCAAGCCCATGGATGAGTTGCCCTTTGGCGTAATTTCCGGGATACCCTCCGGAAGCCATCACCACGCAGACCGCCGCCTCTGATCTGAACCGCAGCGGGTGATCGGAAAGCTTGCCCTCCACGCACGCGGTGAGCACTTCCAGCAAGTCGTTCTCAAGCCGGGTCAGGTAGACCTGCGTTTCCGGATCCCCAAAACGCGCATTAAACTCCAACACCTTGGGGCCGGTGCGCGTCAGCATGACGCCCGGGTACAATATCCCCTTGAAGGTAATCCCCTCCGCGGCACAACCCTTCAGCCATGGCTCCAAAATCCGTTCGGCCGTCTCGGCCAATTCCTCGTCGCTCAGGTAACGCGTGGGGGAATAAGCCCCCATGCCCCCCGTGTTCAAACCTTGGTCGCCGTCCAACGCCCTCTTGTGATCCTGCGAGGTCGGAAAAATCTGAGCCGTTCTGCCGTCGCAAAGAGCATGAAGGGAAATCTCCGGGCCTTCCAGCAATTCTTGGATAACCACACGCGTCCCAGCCTCCCCAAAAGCTCGGCCGATCATCATTTCGTCAATGGCGGCCTCAGCCTCCTCCAAGCGATGACAAATCACCACGCCCTTGCCTAGCGCGAGACCATCGGCCTTCACCGCACACCTCCCCGCAAGTTCCGAAGCAAAAACGCGGGCCGCCGTGGCCTCGGCAAACACCCCGGCCCGCGCCGTGGGAATGCCGTACTTCTCCATGAAGGCCTGAGAAAAAGCTTTGGAGGACTCGAAGCGGGCGGCCGATTTATTGGGTCCCCAAATTTTAAGCCCTTCCGCCTCAAACAAGTCGACGATGCCGAGCGCCAGAGGATTATCAGGACCAACCACCGTGAGATCAGGTCGGCTCACCCTGGCCCAGGCCAGCAATCCCGCCACGTCATCCGCAGCGATGGGCAAACACTCCACGGCGCTGCCGTCGACGCATTTTTCGGCTGCGATGCCCGCATTGCCAGGCGCGCACCACATCCGGACCAGTTTTGGAGATTGCGCCAGCTTCCACGCCAAAGCGTGTTCGCGCCCGCCACCGCCGACAACCAGAACATTCATGGTCCAAACTCAACCAAACCCTTCCCTGCTCAACCAGCAGATTCTTTTCATTCCGCACCACAATTTTCCAGCGACACCTCGGCCCCGACCGTTCTCGCCCATGTCACCGCGGGGTGGAAATCACCGTTTGGTAGAAGCGGAAGGGGTATTGGATGACGTTGGTGTCTTCGAATTGGAGGAGGCCGTTGGAGGCGGCGGTGCCGAGGCCGATATCGAGCCAGTTGGGGAAGTTGGTGGTCGCTTGGACTTTGTAGGGCTGGCCAGGCGTGCCGGGGAATTGCAGCAGCATGCTGCCGCTCGGGCTTTTTTCGATGGAGGTGTACTCGGAGTATTTGATAAGCACGATTTCGGTGCCGCCCTCGGGGGTGGTAGAGAGTCCCGCCACATAGACGTTGCCGGAAGAATCGGTCACGATGGCCTTGCCTTCGTCGGGGCCATTGGCGGCACCGTTGTATTGTTGAGCCCAAAGAAGATTGCCGTTGGTGTCGTATTTGGCTGTGGCAATATTTGAGGTGGACACCGACAGAGGGTCCCAAATAAAACCCGTGATACAAGGGTGGCTTAATCCATCTGCACACACACTTTGGGCAGACCCTGGCAGGGCATTGACATGCATCCCATTAGGTAAATTGCCGGGAATGGTGGCTCCCCAGACAAAACTGCCTCCAGAATTGATTTTGATCAGTCCAAAAATACCAGCTGATGCTCCTGCGGCATAAACGTATTCACCGCTTTCAGCAATCATCGTGACTGCATCCCACCCGCTTTTCCACCC
The DNA here is from genome assembly GCA_025359965.1 of Pedosphaera sp. Taxonomy (GTDB): domain Bacteria; phylum Verrucomicrobiota; class Verrucomicrobiia; order Limisphaerales; family SXQI01; genus SXQI01. The sequence continues at coordinate 637 of JANYDC010000157.1, read as the reverse complement.
ATAAAAATCCCAGATCGTTGCACCGGCGATGCTTCTAGCTCTGACTTGGAATGGTCCGTTGAGATCAAGCTCTCCAACAAGGTATAAACGCCCTGATGTTGCTAATACACTTTGAGTCAGCTCTACGCCGGCATGACCAGATATTCCATTCAAAATATTGGTGGCTTCGATTTGGTCGCCATTGTCATTGTACTTTACAAGAACCGGAAAAGTATAGATGAGGGATCTCTGTTTAAAGAATGTTTCATGTCCAAGCACTAGAATACGCTGATCAGCGTCAACGAAAACATTAACTGAACGATCAGGGCCACCGAAACTTCCTTGATGTGTTCGAAGCCATGCCAGAGCTCCATTTTGCAACAGCGACACGGTGGCAAAGTGGGTTTCGGAAAACCCCGTAACGTACAAATTGGTTCCATGCACAGCCAGCCCTCTGCCCGCGTAAGGAGCAGTCCAAAGTTCATCTCCAGCAGAAGAATATTTCACGGTCACTGAGGTTCCTGTGACGTAAAGATTGTCATTGGTATCCAGACCGATTGCGCGCGGGAGATTGCTGAGGCCGTTGGTGGAACCATATCGCTTGGACCAAAGCAGCGTTCCACCGGGGGTGTATTTCAGGGTCACATAGTCCAGCAGG
>JANYDC010000143.1 GCA_025359965.1 Pedosphaera sp. | reverse complement strand
TGTAAACTACGCTGCCCTCGCTGCCATTATTTCATGAGCTGCTCGGACTTTGACTGAGCTTTTTCCACATATACACGACGGGAAGTGGCGTTACTCCCAGAACCTCAATCTCTCCCCTGCGATCCTCTTTGTAGCCATGCCTCGCATAGAGAGGTTCTCCGGCCAGGGTGGCGGCCAGTTCCACCTCTGTGAATCCGGCCGTGAGGCAGGCAGCCTCACTGGCCGCGAGTAATTGGCTGCCTAGACCGCGCCGCTCCCAGCCTGGTTCAACGAAGAAAGCCCTGATTCGAGCGCGTCCCTCAGGTGGGCGTATGATTTCTGTTGCTTTGCCCGAATCACCGGCTGTGCCACACATTAACCTGCGATAGCTCCATCCGCCGCAGGCTACAGGGTTGCCCTCTACTTCGATCACATAATAGGTCTGGTCCAGAATCAGTTGGAGGTCCACCCCAAAGAGAGTCCCAACCGCTGCGCTCCGTTGTTCCTCCGAGTAATAAGCAGCCTGCAACCCATGCACTGATCTCTCGATCAGAGCCATCAGCACTGGGACATCCATTTCATTCGCCAGACGCAGGTTGTGCTCCATCTTTTCTTTCTAACTGGTGCTGCGCGCCAGTCAATCTCCATGGTTAAAGCCCAATTTTTCATGCAAATCGGACAGTTTGTAGAATACCGACAAATGACGGTCTCATTTTACCAAGTAATGTCCGGCAACGGGTTTGCTTGGAGGGTTATGTTTCTTCCATGAAAACAACGCTCTTGCTTCTCCTTTGCCTTGGTGCCATTGCTGGTTCAACCGGATGCGTGGTCATCGGCACCGACCATGAGGTATGTTCCCAATGTGCCGTCACCCACACAAAGGCCGATTCTGAAAAGTGTGAAATGTGCAAAAAGTGTGGACATAAAATGAGTGAACATACGCCTGCGGACAAGGCTGCTGGCGAGGCAAAAGAGCATCAGCATTGAAGAGAGTCAGGGTGCTGAGTGCCAGAGTGTGTCAATGTCGCATCAATCGGTCCGGATATCCATCGAATCGACAAGATTGTGAAAACGATTGTCACGAAACCGGAGATGCTTAAATTCGCGTTGTGTGATTACTTCGCCACTGCGATGCACTTTCTTGAAGCTCGGCCTTATGGCCGTGACGCTGGCCGTGTGGTTCGCTCTGCGAGCAAATTTATGGGCTGCGGCCAGCCCACCTCCGGAACAGTCCTCGGTGAGATGGGATTTTGTTTGGCAAGCTGCTTTGGGTGAACCTTTGCCTGCTGTGAGTATTTGTCCGCTTCTCTACGATAAGAAATGGGCTTACGCGGTGGAGATTGATGATGGCCCGGTTTCCACTCTCGGCGTGGCTCAGCCGTTGCTCGCTGAATTTAACTTCACCGACGCACCTCCCGGGTTGTCCGGTGGCCACAGGCACCCATTCGTTGGCGGAGCCGCTGTCATCGTCGAGAGAAGCGGCACACCAAACGCGTCGTTCTTGAATTGGTCGCAACTCAGGCAATTGCAAACGAAAGGCTGGGGTGTGCTCAACCATAGTTACTGGCACAGCGGCAATAGTTGGGACCCCAAGGCCGCGATGAGTGTGGATCAGATAAAGCAGGATCTTTTTTGGAGTCAAACGATTCTTGCCAGCGAATTGGGGGAATCCCAAGCCACGACCCACCTTGTTTATCCCAATGGTTACATGCCGTTTGAATTGTACCTTGCCGAGTTTGGTTTGCAGTCGGGCTCGCGGGTGGGAGGCAGGCTTTGCAATCTACTTAACGCTCGCGCCGATCTGCATGACATTGATCGCAATTATCTCGATGAACCAGTGTGGTCCAAGGAAACCAACGCACTCTGGGGACTTCCAAAAACTCCTCAAGCCGGTGATTTAGTGATCGATTTCACGCATGGCATTCAAGCCGGCGCACAATCTCCGAATCAACTCCGCTGGCGGACTCGTCTGGGAAGTATTGCCTCGCGATTTGGCGAGGGCGGCAGCGATGAAATGTGGTGTGCGCCAACAGCGGCCATTATCAACTATATTCAGACTATGCGAGCTTCTTTGGTAGAGAGTGCCAAGGGACATGTTACCCTGACTGTTACCAATTCGCTCCCGACTACCCCGCTGACGATCAAGATTGCCGGAATTTCCCCTCTATCCAAACTCGGAACGCCCCGGGGCAGCCTTCTTTTTCGTCAAAATGAGACCGTATGGATCACTACTCCGCCGCTGGGAGTACGTAAGTCGACAGTGCCGACGCAACCCAAGGTTGAACGGGTTTACAGTGCCAGCCTTGACGCGCAAAACCCCAAAGGCGATGCGTGGCACATCGTGAAGTTTGATCGCCCCACTCATATCGCTGCTGTACGCGTGCTTCAGCATGGGGAGGTTCATCCGGGTTTCGAGCTGATTATCAAAACCACTGCGTCCAGCGGAAAAAGCCAAATTCTCGTGAACACTCCACTAAAGCCCAACTGGGGTGCCTGGCTGCTTTTCCCCATTGTCCCGACTTCCAAGGCTCAAGAGGCGATCCAGCTTGAATTGTCCACCGACCCAGGTCTGAAGGCGGTTGAGGTGTGGGCTGGAGATAGTGAATAGTATAAGTGAATCAGTGACCGTAGATTGAAGGCCTAAATTAAAGTTAGGCTGACGGGGCGAGGCTGGCGTAGCTAGCGCATGCCCCATTGACGCACTCCATGCAGGCAGCGCTGGGGTAGCCGAATTTCTTTGCGTGGCAGTTTTCGGGATTAGGAGGAGGGGAGGAATGAGAAATGGTCGCCGAAGCGGGTACAGCTTCGTTTTTAGGGGCAGTAGTCTCTGGCGGTGTGGTGGAGAAGGGGATGATGGAAGGGGTTTCCGGCTGAGTTGGCTTGGATTGTTTGATTCTTTGGGAAGGGGGCCGACGGTGGGTGATGTAGTATTGTTGCTTTTCTATCTTAATCAACATGTTTAGTGCAGCATTGAGTTCAGACATTTTGGGGTCGTCTTTGCGCAGGACCGCAATGGCTTTGTCTTCGAATTCCTTATGGATGGCAAGATGAGCGGCGGTGAAATCGGCGGATGTCTCTTCAGGGCTATTGGCAAAGTTGTGTTTCATGATGGGTAATAAATAGCACAAAAACAAATAGAGTCAACAATAAATCACAAAAAAGTGCTATTTCGTTTAGTTGAAGCTTTCGGAATGAGTGTGGTACCGGCATGTGAGCACTTCGAAGGGCAAAACTAGACGCCGATTGACTCGGCTCGTCTCGTGTGAGCATTTTGGTGGATCAAAAAGATGATTACTGGTCAGGGAATACTGAAAATCGGGGGAGTTCCGATGAAGGTTTCTTTTACCTCACCCGAAGGACCTTGCGGGGCGGAGGCGCTGCTTCCTGATGTGCAGCGGTTTGGCGATCAGATCACGAATCATGCAGTGAGGCAGGTGGAGGGGCAGGGGCTTAAGGTTTCATGCGCCAAAGGTTGCGGGGCGTGCTGCCGTCAGATGGTGCCCATCTCGCCGACTGAGGCGCGGCATTTGGCTAGGCTTGTGGAGCAAATGTCGACGAGCCGTGCGGCTGAGGTGCGGGCTCGGTTCGAAGGAGCGCGAGCAAGGATGGCAGGGGCCTCTCTGAGTGCAAGCGGCCATCCTGATACTGAAAAAGCGGCCTATCGCGAATATGGGCTGGCTTACTTCCGGCAGGGAGTGGCGTGTCCTTTTCTGGAGGCGGAAAGCTGTTCGATCCATAAGGATCGTCCCCTGGTTTGCCGTGAGTATTTGGTGACCTCACCGCCCGAGGGTTGTTCAGTGCTTGGTTCGGGGCAGGTGCGACAGGTGCCCGTTGCGCTCAGGGTATGGGCTGCATTTGGCCGAAGTGCCTCGCCATCGCGCACGCTGGAATGGATGCCGTTGATTAATGCTCTTGATTACGCTAAACGGTATCCCAAGTCCCGCGAGGATCTAAGCGGCCCCAAGCGGATCGAGGCACTGCTGCGTGAGATACAGACATTGCCGCCTAGTAAGGTTTAAAGCGCCGTTCTTAAGCTTTCCGGTGAAATGGTCTATTTGATTTCGGCTCCCAGCCAGCGCACGGCGTTTTCCACGACGCGCAGGGGTTCGGCCTGCTTATAGACTGGATACACCTCGTGGCCGGGGCGGAAATAAAAGACGCGGCCTTTCCCGACGCTCCACACACAGCCGCTGCGAAAGTGTTCGGCCTTGTCCCAGTTTTCCTCGAACACGACCGCATCGGGCGCGGGCACATGGAAGGGTTCGTCATACATCTCTGTTTGTGTAACGTCCCACTTGGCGGGAAGTCCGGCGGCGATGGGGTGGTTCGGCAGCAGAGTGGCGACATGCGACGGAGCACCATCAGCGCGCCATGCGGGGAAGACGCATTGCGGCAAAGTGAGTGTCCAAACGTTACCCTCATGCGACAGCGATGGAGTGAGGAGCGCGTCCCGAGCCACGCCCTTATAGATGGGACTTTCGTTCTTGTACTCCCACTTTGCTGTTGCCCGATCCGCTACTGGCACTTGATTCAGGGCATCCTCTTTTGATCGGTCCTGCATCAGTTTTACAAATGGTTTGGCCCAATGAGCTGAGTGCAGGGCGATGAGCCCGAGCTTTCCCTCGCGCACACGGGCGGCAACCTGTTCGGCATGGGCGTCGGTTAGATCGAGATTCTTTTGGTGTCCCCACCAGATAAGGACGTCCGTTGACTCCAAAGTGGCTTGATCAACACCCTGCTCAGGGGACGCTAGGTTGGAGGTTTTGACCATAACTCCCTTCTGCACCCCGAGATGCGCGGCGATGGTCTCGCCCAGAAATTTCTCGCCGTACGCCTTCTTTTGGTCCACTTGCTGTTCATCCCAGACCAGCACACGGATAGGCTTTCCGTCAGCCGCCTGCAGCTGAACAACGGCGCAGAGCACGAGTGCGCTCAACTGGATGAGGTATTGTTTCATGCGTGCAATGTGACGGAAGGTTGGGCTATTTCCCACTCCTAATAAATTCCTCGATATCCGTTTTGGCTTCGGCAAGGCCGAGCCCTGGATTGTCTTCTCGATGCAGTTTGATGGCGGCAATTTTTTGTTCCGGATTTCTAGCGAGAAATTGTGCGTCAATCGAGATGGTTCTTCCTGAAGGAATGGCGATGCCGGGCGGAAGTTCAATCCCGTGGTGCTTCAAGAGGGCATCCAATTTGCGCTCTAATCGCGCCGAGTTGACTGGTTGACCCGCATTCGACGCTCGTAAGCGCGAGAAGACCATGACGATCCCCGCGATGATCAGATAATCGATGAGTTCAAGTTGGTGGCTCATATTTAAATAATGATCGTGCTTTCACTGGTTGCCAACCGTTGGGTATGTGTCGGAATAGGTGCGTGCTAATTCCTGACTTGGTCAAACTGGCTCGCAATGCACTTCAGTTTTGACGGAATTGGCAATGAAGCATTCCTCGTGGGCTTGGTGGTGCATGTGCGTGATTTCTGCATGGGTAGGAATCTTGTCGCCGGAATACCGTACGTCCGGTCGGAGGGTGACCACAGAAATGAACCATTTGCCCGCAGGATTCTTGCCCATGATGCCCACAGCGGAATCGCTGTATTGATCCACCCGGAACCCGCGTCGGGCGGCAATATCGAGAAACCAGAGCATGTGACAGCTGGAAAGTGCGGAGATAAAAGCCTCCTCGGGATCGACTGCGGCGGTATCCGAGAAGGGAATAGGAACGACGTGCGGCGATGACGAGCCTTGAACTTCCGCTCCGCCGTCGAATCTCAGCACGTGCTTTCGGCTGTACTTGTGGTCGAAAAAGTTTTGATCGCCTCGAACCCAGAGAACTTCTGCGGTGTGTTGAGTCATTGTTTGAGAAAACATTCTAGACAAATCGGCTGGTCCTTAATCAGGTGCCAGGTTTGTGCATGGGCAATCTTTGCGGTCGTGTCAGCCCATTTTCGAAAAGATGACTCATCCTGTCCCTCTGGCTCTGGCAAGCGTTCTCCGCAGACACTGCACTCCGCCTCGAGAGAGAGGTAAAATAGATCAGCCAAGTGTTCCAGTTCATCTTCGTTGTTCATACCAACGCACTGAATTAAGGGAATGGACCTTCGTGTTCCGCGTCAGTTTTACCGATGCATTCTTACCTCAACTCGGCAAGCGCGGCTTGGTAGACTGGAATGGTTTCGTGGAAATCGGTCACAGTGACATTCAGATCGCGCAGAATTCCATCCTTGATGCCGTAGATCCAGCCGTTGACGGTCAGTTCCTGGCCGCGTTCCCAAGCGTCGCGCGCGATGGTGGTCTGGCAGACGTTGACCACTTGTTCGATGACATTTATTTCGCTCAGACGGTCGGAGGCTCCTGTATCACCCAGGACGCCGGCCAGACGAGCCTCGTGTTTTTCGCGTATGTCCTGAAGGTGGCGCAGCCAGTTGTCGCTCAGGCCTAGACGCTCGCGCCGCAATGCGGCCCCCACGCCGCTGCAACCGTAGTGGCCGCAGACGATGATGTGTTGGACTTTCAAGATATCCACCGCGAACTGAATGACCGACAGGCAGTTGAGGTCTGTGTGCACGACTAAGTTGGCCACATTGCGGTGGACGAATAATTCGCCGGGCAGTAGCCCGACGATTTCGTTGGCCGGTACGCGGCTATCCGAGCATCCGATCCAGAGATAGCTTGGCAACTGTTGGCGTGAAAGTTTGAGAAAAAATTCCGGGTCCCGCTGCCGGATTTGTTCAGCCCACGCTTTGTTGCTCTCGAAAAGATGGTTGAGTCTTCGCATGTGTTTCGAGGCTGAATGCTATCAGAGTCTGGTTTGGGGCACAACCTTGGGGAGAATAGGACTCGCTGCGCCCTGGCATGGGTATCATCGCCGGCCGTCGTACCAGGTTTTGCAATGCTCGCGGCTACGCAGGATTTTGCGCGGGCGGAAAGCGAGTTTTGTTAAGAACCAAACGTAGTCCCACTTTGAGTAAAGGTGCAGCTTTCGAGCCGAAGTAATGAGCGGGTGATCCTTGAGAATCTTGAAGCCAAGGCCTGATTTTTTACCATGCGCTTTAAGGCGCGTGGAGAAATCGAGTTCTTCGCTGGCGAAAAACTCGGTGCTGAATCCGGCGATGGCTTTGAACGCGTCGGCCCGGCAGAAAATGTAGGAGCCCGCCGCCCAGCCGCGGATGGCGCTGACCTTGTTCCACATCTTGGTTACGGTGGCTCCGCCTTTGGACGCTTCATCCAAGGCCACCACTGAACCGCCGCCCACGAGTTGGCCGCTTTCCATGGCCAGCCTTGTATCGTTGAATAAAGCATGGTTTGGGTGCGAATCGGCATCGATGAAAAGAAGCCAATCTCCTGTTGCGATGGAGGCCCCTGTGTTTCTTGCGCGCGAGATTTGGTTAATTGGTTCGAACGCGACTTGCGCGCCCGCCTCCCGTGCCACCTGGGCTGTGCGATCAGTCGAATTATTATCGCACACGCAAAGTTGTGACGTCCATCCATGGGAGGTGAATGCACCGAGCGCACCCTGGATTGCTTTCAACGACGCTGGCAGCAGTTTTTCCTCGTTGAACGCGGGCAGGATGATCGAAACATTCTTCATGGTTCTTATGGCCAGGGTTTCCAGACCAGATGGGGATTATTGGTCCTTCCCTCATTTTTAGCAAAGTCCCAAAAATCGACCGCTTTGAAATAAGCCATGTGCCCATCCAAAAATGCGATGTTGGCCCCGCCCGAATGAACATTGGTGCTGACGTTGTTTTGTTGGGCTCGCGCCGCCCTCTTTCCATTGTCGAAAAGCCAGACGGTCTGGCTGGGGGTTGGCACTGTGGCAAGCTTGGTGCGGCGATCGGACGTGCCCTCGCCGTCGATGTGCAGGTTAAGACAGTACTGAAAGAGGTTGATGCCGTTGCTGCGATTTGTGCTGGCAGGGCATATCCAAATCGATTTCGGAAGTGGCACCGCAGGGTTTGTGCGCCAAGGTTGGGCATTGTAGTCAGCGAGTCCAATGCATCGTGGCAGTGCGATGTACCAGCCAATTCCGCCGCTCAATCCGTTGCCCGAACCCTCGGGAGGCATCCAGTCATCATTGTCTGTGGCGTAGATTTGCAGGGCGATCCCCCATTGTTTGAGGTTGTTGAGACAGACGATTTTTTGAGCCTGCCTTTTGGCCCGGTTGAGTGCAGGCAAAAGCATCGCCGCCAAAATGGCGATGATGGCAATTACCACTAGCAGTTCAGTTAGCGTGAAGCCCCGTCCATGTGCCTTTGTCATAGTTCATGCCTTCCTGCCTTATTCCAACAATGCCGCGAAGCGAAGGCCCCGCGTACTGATTCTCATCTGTTCGATTTTGAAATGCCGCATCACTGCGGAGTAAATGGCCGATCCCATCAAAATGACGTCCGCCTTGGGAGCCGGGAGTCCCCTGATCATCTTGCGGAGCGCCAAAGGCAATTGCCAAAGCTGTTGGTTGCGCTCGATCACGGCTTTGGCTCCGAGTTCCACCCGGTCCAGAGCGTCGGCATCAAAGATCTGGGTTTTCAAGGCCATTCGGGCCAACAGGGTTGAGGTGCCTCCAGTTCCCACCAGCACCAGTGGCTCGCCATTTAACTGAGCCAGATAAGGGTCAAGAAAAGGCGCCACTTCAGTTGTTAAGAGATGCTGAACAGATTCGGTCACGCTTTGTAAATCCGCAGCCGTCGGCGGATCCTTGGGAGGAAAGGTCTCCAGTAATCGAACAGTCCCCAGTTTGAAGCTCTTGCTCGCCAGCGGTGTCAGGCCCTTTCCCAGAATGAATTCAGTGCTTCCCCCGCCCACATCCAGAACCAAAATATTCTTGGACGAGAGATTGGGATTGGTAGTGACTCCCAAGTAGGCCCACGCCGCCTCTGTTTCCCCCGAAATAACCCGAACTCGCAACCCGCTCTCATGCTCGACCACTTCGAGTAATTCCGTCTGGTTTATGGCTTCCCGCGCAGCACTGGTTGCGATCACCTCCAAACGTTCTGGAAAAAACGCCGCAGCTCTTTCGGCCCACCTTTGGACTGATTGGGCGGTGGTCAGCATAGCCTCCGGCAACAATCTGGAGCTTTCGTAAAATCCCTGACCCAGCCTCGTTTGTTCGCTGTCCTCGAACAGCCGTGTGACCTTGGTTCCCTCCACTTCTGCCACGAGAAGTTTCACCGAGTTCGTGCCAATGTCTATGATCGCTCGAATTCTACCCATGCGATCACTTGATTTGGCGGCGGGCCAGCACGGCCGCGCCATGGATGCCCGCATTATCCCCCAGCTTCGATGCGATGATCTGGACGTTTGTATCCGTTCCCTCCATGGCATAATCATGGGCTGTCTCCACAATGATGCCCATCATCTCATCCTCCAAAGCATCAATGACCCCTCCGCCGAGGGCAATCACCTCGGGGTTCAGAAGGTTCATTATGTTGGCGACAGCTATGCCTGTGTACTCAGCCGCCTCCTCGACCACTTTTTCCACGAGTTTGTCGCCCTTGCGGATGGCTTTGCGCAGGTCTCCGCTTCGCATGTCGGCCAGATCCGGACCCAGCATGTCGGTCAGGACTGTTTTCTGGCCTTCCTTGATGAGTCCCTGAATTTTGCGGAATATGGATTGTCTGCCGGCCAGCGCTTCAAAGCAACCCTTGTTGCCGCAGGCGCACTTTGGTCCAGCCGCATCCAATACCATATGCCCAATTTCCCCGGCCGACCGGTTGAATCCGGAGTAGAGCTTTCCATCGATAATGATCCCGGCACCAATCCCTGTGCCTAAGAATATGCCGACCACGTGCTTGGGTTTGTTATCCAACTCAAAATGGTAAACTCCGAGTGTGCAGGCGTTGCAATCGTTTTCAATGACTACCGGCACTCCCAGCTCATCCTGAAGCTGCTTTTGCAGGGGGATCTGCCGCCAGCCCAGATTGGGCGCAAAAATGACTTTTCCGTTTTCACTGTCTACCGCCCCTGGGGCACCCAGCCCGATTGCTTTGACTTGTTTGAAGTCCAAATCGCTTTCATCTATAGCGTCCTTGATGCAGCGAGCCACTCGTTCGATAACAGCCTTGGGGCCACGCTCCGCCTTCGTGCTTAACTTGGTCGTGGTGATGCACTTAAGCTGCTGTGTGAAGACGCCAGCCAGGATTTTTGTCCCGCCCAGGTCTACTCCAATTATATACTCCTGTTTCGGTGTCGGCTCAGCCATACGGATGTAAGAGAAGGACTTTGGCCACGCGGCCGACCAATCGGTTTCCGCTGTTACACCACACCCGCTCGCTTCGGTCAAATGGTTTCCTTGTTTCCCTGCTGACTCCTCTTCGTGGTCATTTACTCGCCATGCTCAAATCGTCTATAGGATCAAAGGCTTGCACAGCAAAGAGTGGCCGGCATTTTTCCTTGGTGACAGCGCAATCTCGGGCGATTGGTTCAATATCTCGCAGAATAGTCCGTAAATACGAAGTAAATCCAAGTTTCGCGGCGGAAAAACGCGGCCTATTTATTCCCGTGTATTCGAGCTTTTTGGTGTTTTTATTTTTGCTGTGCTTGTTTTTTTTTGCCGGATGTGTCACTTCATCCGGCTCCAACACAGATGAACAAACCGCTATGATTGAAACGAAGGAGTTTGGAAAAACCGCAGATGGGGTCCCCGTGCAATTGTTTGTGCTGAAGAACAGCTCGGGCATGACGGTGAAGATCATGAGTCTCGGGGCGATCATCACGGAAGTGCATGCTCCCGATCGGAGTGGCAAATTGGGCAATGTCGTATTGGGCTTCGACAATCTTGACGCTTACCTGAAGGGACATCCTTGTTTTGGGGCAGTCGCCGGAAGGGTGGCGAACCGGATAGCCAAGGGCAAATTCACACTCGACGGGATTGACTACACCCTGGCTGTTAACAACGGGCTCAACCACCTTCATGGCGGAATCAAAGGTTACGACAAGAAAGTTTGGGATTCAGCCGCGCTGCCCGACGGAGGCGTTAAAATGTCCCTGATCAGTCCGGACGGCGAGGAAGGGTACCCGGGCACGCTGCGGGTATCGGTTACTTACCGGCTTACAGAAAAGAATGAGATCCGCCTCGATTATGAGGCGAGCACCGACAAAGCCACCCCTATCAATCTGACGAACCACAGTTATTTCAATCTGGCAGGGCAGGGGGATGTTTTGGGACACGTCCTTCGGTTAAACGCCGACCAGTATACTGTTGTTGGAGAAGGGCTGATTCCGACCGGCGAAATTGCCTCGGTCAAGGGAACTCCGCTTGATTTCACCACTCCCCATACCATTGGCGAGCGTCTTCTGAAGACGGGCCTGACTCCGCCCGGCTACGATCATAATTTTGTGGTGAATGGATCAGGCGCAAGCCTTCGTCTGGCAGCCGTTATGGTTGAGCCCCAGAGCGGCCGCACCTTAGAAGTCGAGAGCACGGAGCCGGGCATCCAGCTTTACACGGCCAATTTCTTCGATGGCAAAATCATTGGGACCGGCGGGGTGCAGTATCCAAAGCATGGAGGTTTCTGTCTGGAGACGCAGCATTACCCCGATTCCATCAACCACCCTAACTTCCCAAGTGTGGTTCTGCGTCCGGGCACTTCGTGGCAAAGCTCGACTGTATTCCGGTTCGGCGTTTCGAAGTAACTCAGGTTTTGGCAGGCGGTCCGCCGAAGTGGGCCGCATGCGCGGCGTAGGCGGCGGCGTCATCAAGCATGCCATCTAGGGCGGCTGCAATGGGCGCAGCTTTCCAAAGCCCGCTGATCATCACCCGGTCGCCTATGCAGCTCTCAATGAGAAATGTGGGGCGTTGCGTGGCTTTCATGGCATGAAATTCTGAGGTGCTAATGCGTGCGCGTTCTGCCACATCGGGGTGGCGCGCACGGTCAAGAAGCCTGGCTTGATCAAGGCCTGCGGCCTGTGCGCCTGCCTTTGCCGAGACCGCCCAATCGGCCACGGGCTTTCCTTCGCGCAGGGCGGCATGGCAGATGGCCAAACGCACCCGGTCATCATCGACCCCGAAATCTCGCGCCGCCTCAGCCACAAGATTTGGGGCCAAATACTCAGTGAGTTCGGAGTTGTACCAGCCCGAATTCAGCATGAACGGGGAGCGCACGATGGAGCCGCTGCGCTGGTAGAACCAATCGCATTGATCGCGGGATACTGGAAGACCCGAAGCATCCATCAAAGCCAGCCGCCATTGGAAATCCACTTTGTTGCCGTAGCGCGCTTTGAGTTCCGCCCAAGCCGGCTCGGCCCAATAACACCATGAGGAAATGAGTTCGAGGTAATAGGTGATCTTGACCAGAGGTGTGCTCATGAGTCAGTAGATAATCCAAGGGGTGAAACGATCGCAATCGTGAAAATAAAACTTAAGCTGCTGCGTCGTGTTGGATGATGAATCGAGCTCTCGATAGCGCGTGGCTATTTTGCCGCAGAATAGCACATTCCACTGCCCGGCCTGAGTTTGATTTTAAGAATCGCCCAGACACATTCGGGGTATTTGGGGTTCGTCCGAGATGCCTGAGGAGTTGTAAGCCCAAATATTAAGGGCAGTGGACAAATGGAGCGCGGTACTGGGTTTGAACCAGTGACCCCCACCGTGTCAAGGTGATGCTCTACCACTGAGCTAACCGCGCAACGTTTACCAATAATGGCAGAGGCACGCCCCAAGGCAAGAGAGTTTTCTCATGTTTTTTCCTCGGCAGCGGTGACACTCGTGCGGATATGCGGCGTATTGAGCGCAATAAGGCGCGACCAATATTCGAGGCATGGTTCTTTTCTTACGGAAATGTGCCCGCTGTCAGGATTAGATGGTTTGACTTGGAAAAACTTGCGGCGCAGTTTTAAAGGGTAAACATGAAAATTTTACTGGTGGAGGACGACCGGAAGATCGGTCAGTTTGTTAAGAAGGGCTTGGAAGAAGTTTCATACGCCACCACTTGGGCGCGCAGCCGAATGGAGGCGCAGGTTGCCGTGGCGGAAAGTCATTTTGACATCGTCATTCTCGACATCAGTCTTCCGGATGGCAACGGACTGCAGTTGCTGACTGAGTGGCGGGGAAAAAACTTTCCCGCCCAGGTGCTGATATTGAGTGCGCGGCACGAAGTGGATGACAAGATCGCCGGACTGAACCTTGGCGCGGATGACTATCTAACCAAACCGTTCAGCTTCGGTGAATTGCTGGCGCGGATTCGTTGCCTGGTCCGCCGCCATGCCGGCCAGAAAAAGACGGTGCTGGAACACCGCGGAATCCGGTTGGATCTACTGAAACATGAAGCTGCTCTCGACGGAGAACTGGTGCAGCTCACGCAGCGCGAATTCGCGCTGCTGGAATATTTTCTTCAAAATCCTTCCCGAGTGCTTACTCGCACCCAAATCGCGGAGACAATCTGGGACTGCCACTTCGACATGGAGACCAATCTTGTCGATGTCTATGTCGCCAAATTGCGCGGTAAACTGCGTCGCGAAAATGAAACTGAGCCGCTTTTCCAGAGCGTGCGCGGTGTGGGCTACAAACTCGCATGATCCCTCTGCGTCACTCGCATGTGGCATTTTATGTTGCTGTGGTTACTCTGACCGTCACGATCGCAGTGGGCTTTGGATTTTGGTTCATTCGCCAACAGATGCTGACCGGCAATGATTTTTTACTGGACGCCGAGAGCAAGGCAATTGTCACCCGAGTTGCACAACTCCCGCAGCCCGTGGATGCTCAGAAGTTAGAGGCTTCCCTGAAGGAAAACATAGAATACGGGCGGGCACTGTTTTATTTTCAAGTGCATGAGCCGGGGGGGAAAGTGATCTACCGCTCCCCGAATTTGGGGTCATATGTATTGGATGATCTTACCGGCGGGTTGGCCAAGCGCACGTTAAATCTGACGCCGCTCGGCATGATGCGTGTGGCGGAATACTATACTCCCACCGTCCATTTGCAGATCGCGATGTCTCTGAGGAATTTCCAAACCATCAATGACAGTTTCGTCCGTGTCTTTTTGGTGGGCGTGCCGTTCATTGCGATTTTGAGCATCTGCTTTGGCGTCGCGTTGCGCCATTCCACCTTGCGTCCCGTCCGCTTGATGCAGGATTCCGCCCGGCGCATTAGCGCAAGCAACTTGAGCGAGCGTATCGTGGTTTCTCCTGGCGGCGGCGAAATGGCCGACCTTGCCTGTTTATTCAATGAAATGATTGTGCGGCTTGAAAAATCTTTCAATCACGCGAAGAGGTTTACGGCTGATGTTTCCCATGAGCTGATGACACCGCTTTCTATAATCCGTCTTCACGCCGAACGTTTACTCAACGATCCGGCCCTACCTGAGAAATACCGACATTCGGTCGAGGAGCAGTTGCAGGAAACCCTGCGTCTCGCTGAGACGCTCCAACGGTTGCTAATGCTGGCCAAGGCCGAGTCCAGCGCGTTAACACTAAGGCTGCAATCCATCGCAATCTCTGATTTTATGAGTCAATTTGCCGATGACGCCCAGATGCTCGCAGAGAGCCAAGGGTTAAGGGTGGTCCTGGCTCAAAACGAAAATGGTGCGGCCATCTTTGACGAGGGCTGGATTCGACAGGTGCTGTTCAACCTGCTTTCCAATGCGCTGCGTTTCAGCCCGACGCTAGGGGTGATCACAATTTATTCCAAATTCGTTGATCATAACTGGATCGTCGAAGTATGGGATGAGGGGCAGGGCGTGCCGATTGCAAAGCTCTATGAAATTTTTGAACGTTTCGTTCAAATTACGCCGCGTTCGGAACCAAGTTCCGGTTTTGGCCTTGGCCTCGCCATGTGCAAGGGCATCTTGGCACTTCATAATGGCCACATCGCGGCTCGCAACCGCACAGATTGCAGTGGTTTGATCGTGGCTTTTACCCTGCCGCTCAAAATCCCAACATGCTGACGATCGCTTAGCCGGACGCTTGATCCAGGGCAAGAGCATCTTTCTTTGAGCCATTCCCCCTCTTTTCGCTGCTGGTTTGTTGCGCATCAGCCCCTAAATATCATTCCTTGTTTGGACACTAAGATGTGAAGTTGTGAACGATGGGGATCGACTCAGCGACAGCACGGATAACCTCAAGCAAGCTTTGTTGAATGCTTAAATCGAGGCCATCTGTGCCAAGGGCAATAATTAACAAATATTCATCAGTGATTCATGATTCCTTCATGGATGTGCCTTATTATTTGAGTGTGAGTTGCAATTTCAATGGAAACTTTAATTTTCATAAATGACCCAGAATGGAATCACATTCCTTCTGCTCGTGTCTCGAACAAGTGGAGTATGTCTATTGCATGAAAGCTTCAAAGCCACATTCACCGCCCATCTAAGCTTGTTCAAGTTGCGAAATGATCAGTTTCATCAACCCACTAACCCCAATAATAATATTTCAATTATGAAACCCCTGAAAACATCGACGAGAATCCCTCGAAATCCTCTTAGCCGAGCAGGAATTCTTGGTGCGGCTCTACTGGCCTCCTTAACCGCAAGCCTTCAAGCCAGCACGGCGTATGGCTCCCTCAGTAATTTCGATGTAGTGAACGACACCGGTGGCAAGTGCTACGGTTTTGAGATTGAATTGGATGATGTTGTCAGCACCAGCATCACCTACATGTACGATTACAACCATTATGGTAGGCCTACCATTTCGCAGGATAACACCGATCCCGCGCACCCCAAAGTCCACGTGCGCTATGCGGCAGTAAAGAATCCGAACGGCACTTTTGCCTCTTTTACGAATCCACAAGATCCGCTCAACCCGCTGCCTCCAACAGGTGGTCATGCCTTTACCAACCCCGGTGTCAACCTTGGTGGCGAGCATTTTGGAGTGGGATATTACGGCGCGCCGAGTCTGGTGAAATACAACTGGATTGTGGAAAGCCCTTCCAGTCCGGGCACTTTGATACTCGGGCCAGCTGTCTATGTGGCCTCGCCGATTTTCACTTACATCCCGCCAATTCCATTTGTGGCTCCGGCGCAGATTCAAGCCGTGATTGTCCCGCCGCCGCCAGAGATACCAGATGACGCCCAGTTTGGTGTTCCGGTCTGGGTGAAAGTCTTCAAGACGGTTCAGCCATCCGGCCACAAGGTCGTTCTGAAGGAATTGGTGACTGATGACGAGTTGGTGGTCGGCGACCCGCACTGGGATGGAGGCGAGGTTGCGGAGACGGAAATCGAATGGCAAGTCTTTCAAAAGCGGCCGGCCAGCAATCCTGGTGGTGCGGGTGTGGATGAGAAGAAGGGGGCGGACGATCTTCCCAACGGTGACGAGATGGTCACGCGCCGCTATGAGTTTTACGTCTATAGCGGGCCCGTTGTCCCGGAGGATGGGGAGGCCCAGTGTGACAATCCGGACAATTGCCCCGGCGCGCTGGGTGCTTATATTGGCGCTCAGATGGCCGGATTCGATGCCATCGCACCACTTGGGCTGATTGATAACCTCCAGGAAGGTGAAACCTCGGACCCTTACTTGAATCGCACGGTGGTCGTGGGTGGAAATACTCCCTATACTCTAACAATCACAGCCGGAGCACTGCCTCCGGGGCTCGCCATTGATCCTGATACAGGGGTGTTTTCTGGCACGCCCACGACAGCTGGTTTATTCGCCTTTTCCTTGCATGCCAAGGATGCCGACAATGCGGAAGTGAGCAAGGCCTTCACTGTGAAAATTCTGGCTGGCCTGTCAGTTGGTACAGCAAATTTGCCCGCTGCCACCGAGAAGGCTCCTTATTCGCTCACCCTGCTCGCAAATGGCGGCACTGCACCCTACTCGTGGTCTTCCACACCTCTTCCGGCCGGTCTTTCGCTCAGTTTCGACGGGTTGCTTTCAGGGACTCCCTCTGTTGGTGCAGTCGGCTCTCATCCGATTACCTTCACGGTGGACGACAATCAGGGCAAAACCGCTTCTGTTTCGTTAACGATCCTGATCAATGCGGCACCCAAACCCAAGCGGGGTGATGTCAACAACGACGGCTTTCTCAATCAGGCGGATCTCAATCTGGTGCTAGCTGCTCGCAATATACCAGCCTCAGGTCCGAACGATCCCCGTGATTTGGATCATGACGGAAAGATCACGGTGCTGGACGCTCGGATCCTTGTGAACCTGATCAACGCAGCCAGACCCTAAACAATAGTACCCTTGGAATCATAAACACTTATTCGCAAAACAATGAAAACTCTATTTGGAAATACTTGGCTTCGCTCCGGCTTCTGCTCCGCAGGACTGGCTGTTGCGGTGGCGTTCACGCCCGCCTCGGCCAGCGCCAGCATCATTACGCTCAGTCCTGCGACGCAGAACGTGGGCGTCGGCGGTTCCTTTGATGTGGCTGTGCGCATCTCTGGAATAGGCAATCACACCGCGCCTTCGGTTGGCGCGTTTGACTTTGACCTGAGTTTCGACTCTGCACTGGTCCACTTCAACTCGATCACTTTCGGAGACCCGAGCTTGGGTGACTTGCTGGGGCCAGTGGTTGGGACTGCTTCCGGGTCATCGCTGAGTCTGGCAGGCGATTCGCTAAACCTGTTTAGCGTTTCCTTGGACTCTTCGGGCGACCTCTCCACAGCACAACCGGACCAGTTCACCTTGGCCAGCGTTCACTTTACCGCGCTAGGCTTGGGCAGTGGGGCCTTTAACCTAGCGATCAACGCCTTGGGTGATGCGGACGGAGCTGGCTTGGCTGTCGATCCGATTCAAAGCGCCAGCGTCAACATCACAGCTCAACCGGTGCCCGAGGCCGACACTTGGTGGGCGGCTGCGCTCGGTTTCGGTGTTCTCGCGTTCAGTCGCCATCAAATGATTCGCCGCCAGAGCCGGTCCAAAGCGGTGATTAACTAGGGCTTGCACTTGTTCACACACTGGCTGCGAGAAACGACAACCGCCAAGTGACTCGCAGCCGTTTTATTTCCTTATTATTTTGGCGGGCGAATCTGAGCGGCGGATTTCAGCCTTGATTGGATTGCCGGGTTGGATGTTTTTTTGTTTTCGCGGGAACCATTTCCTGAATCGTTCCTCACAATAACAACGGCAAGAGACGTGCGCTCTGGCATTGATGTTGCTGTTATTTGAGATATGAACCGAAAATCCGAGAAAGAGGCGGTTTTGGAATTGAGGATGCGTTTGCCTGCGTCCACTCATCAAGATTTGGAAAATGTGTCCAATTGCTGGAATGATTCCGTTCCGACTTCGTCGAGTGTGGTCCGTGAACGGATCAACGCGGGGAGGGTTGGCCCTGTGCGATTGGACGCACAGCCTGATTGGTACAACGACTCTTGCAAAGCCTCAGCTCCGAGGCACGCTCGACTTGCTTAATCCATGAGATATCAAAATAAGTTTTCCGTTTCAGGACCATCGGCGGCGGTGGGTGCATTCCTCCTGCCGCTTCTGCGTGCTCAGGCCGAGAATCACGCGGACTATCGGTACGAGGATTATTCGGAGGAGGGTGGCCGCATCCACATCCAGACGCATGGCTTGCTTTTCGAGCAAGGCCTGGCTTCGTGGCTGAGTCTTAAGGGCAATTACATCTATGATGGAATATCGGGTGCCACTCCGGACGGGACGCCACCGTTGCCGGGGCAGGACACAGTGCGCAAGGTAAACATCACGGACATTCGTCGTGCGGGTTACGTCGAGCCCACGATCAAGTGGGAAAATCATACCATCAGTCCGCAATTTTCCGTTAGTCGCGAGCACGACTATGAGTCACTTGGTGTTTCCTTGAGCCATTCGATTGATCTCAACGAAAAGAATACGACGCTAACTTGGGGCCTCAGTCGTGCTTATGATAGAGTTCTGCCAGCTCTCGGAGAGTACACTCCCGACGGAGCCATCAAAACACCCCAGCATAAGGACTCGACTGATTTTTTGGTGGGGATTACGCAACTTTTGGGGCCAAGGACCGTGTTAAGCATCAACCTTACGGTGGGTTATTCCCAAGGCTATCTAAGTGATCCGTATAAACGGGTGGTTTTTGACGGTTATGGAGATCCTGATGATCGATATTTGCCCGGTTTCCAATACACCGGCTTTCCTGAGAATCGCCCGGAGAGTAAATTGCGCGAGGTGGTTTACCTCTCTCTTCAGCAGGCCTTTCCAAGTGTGGAGGGGGCGTTGGAGACCAGTTATCGTTTTCACCATGACGATTGGGGAGTTATCGCCAACACGATTACCCTTCAATGGCATCAGAAAGCTACCAAATGGGTGACGCTCTCTCCCCTTTTTCGCTTTCACACCCAATCGCAGGCTGATTTCTATGCCACCCACTTTCCCGGAGTGCCTGATGATCCCCCCAGTGACCCGCCTGCTCCCGAACACTACTCTGCCGACTACCGTTTGTCCGAGCTTGTTACATATACCTACGGGATCGGTGTGAGCCTGCACCTGCACGAGCACGTCACGGTGGAATTGGCTTACAAACGTTACGAAATGTTCGGCAAGGATCATGTGACTGCTGCCGACATGTACCCCAAAGCTAATGCTTGGACTGGCGGCTTGAGCTTATGGTTCTAATCGACACGACGCCCATTCGCCAGCGAGTTAGTCAATCCGCTGTGATCACCTCCAAAGGAGGTATCTCGGTTCTGGTTTTCCAGGCAATGGGTACGGTGTGCCGCGTATCGGTGGCAGATGCTTCCTCGGTGGGGGTGAATGCTTATTTTCAGGCTGTACTCGATTGGGTGGCGGATTTTGAAGCTAAGTATTCCCGATTCCTCGATGGGAGCCTCATCAGCCGGATTAACCGCGCTGCTGGCACGGAATGGGTGAGTGTGGACGAGGAGATGGAGCGCCTGTTCGCCATGTGTCAGGAACTGCGTTTTTTTACTCGTGGTGTATTCGATCCCACCGCGCTGCCATTGATCAGGTTGTGGAATTGGAAGGCTAATCCCCCCGTGATTCCGAGTGAATCAGATATCGAGGCAGCCCGCGAGTTGGTGGGGTGGTCAAAAATACAACGCAAACCTGGAGCGGTTTTTTTGCCTCGGCACGGCATGAGTCTCGACTTGGGCGGCATTGGGAAGGAATACGCTGTCGATTGGGTTGCTCAAATGGCCGGTCAGTACGGGATTGAAAATGTCTTGGTTGATTTTGGGCAGGATATTCGCGCACTGGGGAAACCGCCCGGCAAGCCCGCATGGCATGTCGGTTTGGAGGATCCGAAGCAGCCTGGAACCTGTTGGGCCAGTGTTGCTGCCACCGGGGTGGCAGTTGCTACCTCGGGCGATTATCTTAGGCATTTTAACCTCGGAGGAAAACGTTACGGCCACATCATCGACCCGCGCACCGGATACCCTGTGGACAATGGGTGTACGTCAGTAACCGTCATTGCTCCGTCGTGCACGCTCGCCGGCATTCTCACAACCACCGTTTTTATTTTGGGCCCCACGGAAGGATTTGAGTTGATCCAACGGTCCTTTGGCGCCAGCGGCGTCATTTCCGGCTCCACCGGCCGATTCATCACACCCAAGTTCAACCAACATCTCGTGCAAATTCTTCAGAACTAAACCGATCATGAACTCCTTTTCCCATCGAAGCTCACTGGCCTGCCTTTTAGCCTTGGCATTCTTCGCCTTAGTCAGCGTCAAATCACAAGGCGCGGCTGTTAACGAGACGTTTCCTGATGTCACTGCCTTTGGTCTTGAAGGTGATATCCCAAGCTTGAAGGGAAAAGTGGTGCTGGTCGATTTTTTTGCATCATGGTGTGGACCCTGTAAAGCCTCCTTTCCGGTCATGCAGGAGCTTCGTAAACAATTTGCCGGCAAGGATTTTATCATTCTGGCGGTAAACTTGGATGACAAAAAAGAGGATATGCAGGAGTTCCTCTCCAAACACCCGGCTGATTTTTCCATCGTACGAGACGTGAGCAAGAAATTAGTGGAGACCGTCAAAATAAAGACCATGCCCACTTCCTTTATCCTCGACCGAGACGGCAAAGTCCGCGCTGTTCATAAGGGATTTAAAGGTGATGAAACCAAGCGGCAGTACATCGAACAAATTGAATCGCTTTTGAAGTAACCCATCCTACTTTTCCGAATGAAAACCATTATTCTAACCGCAGCTGCCGCAGCGCTTTTGTTGGGCGGCAGCGGGTGTACCCACGTCAAGCCGTGGGAGCGCGGCGCACTAGCTGATCCAATCATGAGCTCCGACCGTGATGGCTTGGGACTGATGCTTGCAGAGCATATGTGGTTCTCGCGCGAGGCTGCAAACGGCGGACGCGGTGTGGGGGGCGGCGGCTGTGGATGTAACTGAAGCTCATGATGACCTGTTTCAAAGCTTTCAGTCTACATGCCGTTTTTCTGTTGCTTGCCCTTTCCCTACTCGCTCAGTCTTTAGCCCGCGCTGATGATGATGCGGATGAAAAAAGCCCCTTCACTTTGGTGGTAACGCTCCAGACTAACCTTACCCCGGCGCAGGTTTCGGTTACCATCGCCATCCCCGCTCAGCACCATGTCTATGCCGACAAGCTTTCCTTTGCCTTCGCCGGTATTCCTGCTCAGTTCTCACTGCCGAAATCCGTATTGATTAAGGACCGGTTTTCTGCCGAGAAGAAATTGGCATTTGAAACCAACATTTTGGCCACGTCCCCGCTGCCTAAGTCCGATTTGGAGAATCTGCCCCTCACCATTCGGCTTCAAGGTTGTAATGAGGAATCCTGCTTCTTCCCAGAGGAACACACTTTTTTGATTCGTGGCGGCAAGTCCATTTCAGAACTGACTGGTAATACCAATGCTCCCGCACCACCGGAAAGCCGGAATTTGATTGCCGGTCTAAGGGTTTCAAAGCGGGCCAGCGGTTATTTGGGATCCACCGCAATGCTTAAATTCTTGCAGGAGTCGCCTGCCCAGGAATCGTCCGATGGCTCTGCGGCTGATTTTGTGGGATGGAGACGGTTTTTGGTCCTTGCCTCCATTCTTCTGGGCGGGTTGGCCCTCAACCTTACCCCGTGCGTCCTTCCTCTGGTCCCCATCACTCTCGCGATCTTGGGTGCAGGCAAAAAATCCCCCACCAATAAGCGCGAAGGATTTGCGCGGGGCGGGGCCTATGGGTTAGGCATGGCCATGGCTTACGGTGTGCTCGGATTGGTGGTGGTGTTGACTGGAGCCAAGTTTGGAACTCTTAATTCCTCTCCCTGGTTTAACTTTGCCATCGCAGCGATATTCGTGCTGCTGGGCCTGAGTATGTTTGACTTGATCTCGGTGGATTTATCGCGCTTTCAGAAGACCTCCACCGGTCCGAAGAAGCGCACAGGCAATCCTTATGTGGTTGCTGCCTCCATGGGGGCTGTTTCCGCCCTGCTGGCCGGGGCCTGCGTGGCTCCTGTCGTCATCACCATGCTATTGCTGGCTTCGAATCTACACGCCCAAGGGGTGGCGCTGGGACTGGCTCTGCCATTTGTTTTAGGTGTGGGTATGGCCTTGCCGTGGCCGTTTGCCGGGGCTGGTCTTTCCTTTCTTCCCAAGCCCGGCGCTTGGATGGTGCGGGTTAAGCAGGTCTTTGGCGTGGGGATTTTTGCCTTCTCTCTTTTCTACGCTTACGAAGGCTACAACCTTTCGGGCCTCTCCGATTTTCTGGCCGGTGGTGCCAGCAAAGTAACGGATACTGCCAAAGCGGTGGCCGATTTGCGCGCCGGCCTTCTGCAAGGAGTCTCCCAGGGGAAACCCGTCTTCGTGGATTTCTGGGCCACATGGTGCAAGAACTGCAGCGCCATGGAGCACACCACTTTCAATGATCCCAAAGTGCAAAAGGAATTGGAGAAGTTTGTTGTTGTTAAGTTCCAGGCCGAGCGCCCCGGTGATCCAGCGATTAAAGCAGTGCTTGATCAGTTTGGTGTTTTTGGCCTGCCTAGTTACGTTCTGCTTACCCCTGTTCAACCTGAGAACGAATCTCAAATTTCCCCGCCGCTTCCGAATTTGTCGAAACCCAATTCAATCCCATGAGAAATGCACGTCTGCCCGCACTGTTGCTAGCCACCGTCCTTCAAGTACTTCCCATCCTTCGTACTTCTGCCATCGTAAACGAATTGGCCACCCCCCTTATGGCCATCCTGTTCCGGTGGGCAGCCTTCAGCGCTGCCGCCATGGGAGGAATCGATTCGGTTTCGGGAGCTAGTAGCGGGCCGACCACCACAGTCCAAGGCGCCAAAACTTTTCGCGGTACCAACGGTGTGGTTTTAAAAAATATTTTACTAACCACATCCCCATTCTCTTCGAAGTTTTGGACCGTTGATGCGCTTCCCGCAGGACTTAATCTTATTGGGAAAGTGGGCAGTGTTTCGTGGAGCATTCGCGGAACTCCAACAGAATCTGGAGTGTTTAATGTGCTCCTGACCGCCAAGGAAGAAATAAACAGCCCCCTGGATCGTACTGCGACTGCCATGATTGTCATTACCATCGTCAATCCAGTTGGCGTAGGGGTAGCTCCTTCGGTGACCTCCCCACCTCTCGCGAGCACTTTTAATGCGGGGCAGCAATCCTCGTTCACCGTGGTCGCCAGCGGAACCCCACCACTCACTTATTTTTGGACTAAAGCCGGCATTTCTGTTTCCACTGCCACCACCAGCACCGGCAGCAACACCTTCTCAATTCCCATCGTCTCCACCCTTGATGCTGGATTGTACTCTGTGATGGTTTCCAACGCATTTGGCATGACCTTCCCGGTAAGCACTCTTTTGACCGTAAACGAACCCGCCGCCATTGGGACCCCGCCTCAGACCGTCACGGTCTACGATGGCGAATCACTCACACTTAGTATCAATGCCACCGGCACCCAGCCCATGACTTACCAATGGTTTCTCAATAATCAGCCTGTCGAGGGTGCTACCGGTTCCAATCTGACCATTCCATCGTCCCATTCCACAAATGCCGGTTCCTACACCGTGACCGCCCAAAACGTCGTTTTGACCGCTACCAGTGGGGCAGGGATGGTAAGCGTTGTGCCATTGCAACTGGGTTCCATCACACCCACTGTCGCTGGTTATCGTGTGGATTGGGTCGGGCTAAGCAACCGTAGCTACGTTTTGGAAACCCGACAGGAGGCGAGCGCCGGCGCCTGGTCTGCTGTTGGTTCCGCCCAGTCGCCCCAAGGCGGGGGCCCCTTGAGTATTACTGTGGATTCGAGCCAGTCCGGTTCTCCTCAGTTCATCCGGCTCAAAGCACTTCCTTAATCGTTGAAGCCAGACTTGCGGCAGTAAGCAGGTTGAGCACATGCTCTTGCGTGCCAACAAACATACTAATTCGCACTGATGTTGCGCTCACACCGCTCGAATTTGTTGACGTGCTCAAGGCTTCGACCTTGGCTGCGAGAAGGCCGGTGGATGATCCTGAGGCCATTGCGCAGATGGTCCAGCACGCGAACCTTTGGGCGACCGCATGGGAAGGCGACCATGTGGTCGGGGTTGCCAGATCCGTGACCGATTTTGCTTTTTGTTGTTACCTCTCGGATCTTGCTGTGGATGTGTCCCGTCAAAGGAGCGGTATCGGCAGGAAACTGATTGAGGCAACCCGCTCCCGGCTTGGACCGAACGCCAAATTAATACTTCTCGCAGCTCCCGCAGCGACAGAATATTATCCGCACATCGGTTTTGCCTCGCATCCCTCCGCTTGGATATCCTGATTTCATCAGGTTTTCCCAATGGCGTTGCGCTTGCCCCCAGTGCCAGCCTTGGCTAGGGTGGCTTGATGGACAGCACCACACCTCCGCCTCTTAGCCCGCAGTCACCGCCGCCGTTCATGGCCCCGCCGCCCCCGCCCAAAAGGCGTCCTTGGGGTTGGATTATTTTTGGCGTCATCTTCGTCATTATTGTCGGCTTGGTCGTCGTGGGCGAGGCAATAGCCTCCTTCGGCAGGACGATCATTTCGTATGAGAAGGTTCACAGCACCGATTCCAAGCTGGAAGAGGTTTCCGTGGAGAATCCTGAATCCTCCTACAAGGTGGCTATCATTGATGTTGAGGGAATCATCACCTCATCGGCTATCGCCAGGCACGGACGCAGCATGGTAGAGTCGAT
>JANYDC010000142.1 GCA_025359965.1 Pedosphaera sp. | reverse complement strand
GCGAGATCAGGCAATACATGTCGGCTTGGGCATCCACATTTCCGCGCATGTTTATTTAGACGAACGCTGCCCAAGCACGTTTCAAACAAACTGTCACTTTTTCAATGAACTGCTAGATCGCTCCCAAATCTTAAGCCATTCGGACCTGGACGCATTTCTCGGCAAGGTGGATGAACAAGGGGCATTGATCTGGATTGTCTCAATGGGTGACAAGCGAGCCGATACTGTCGCTGGAATCGGCGTAGACAAGATTGGCTCGGCCTTCATCGTCGGAAAGTTCTCCCCCGAAAATCATGTCGATCCTTCGGTGGATCTGTCGCCCAAAGCGTTTATCACCAAGTTTGATTCATCAGGAAATCGCGGATGGTCGAGGTTTTTTGGGCAAGATGGTTCCGTGGATGGTCGAAAAATCGCCTTGGATCTCGATTCCAAGATTTACATCAGCGGAGAATATACTTCCATAAACGCGACGATAGATGGATTTTCGATTACGAATTCTGCTGTGAACGACATCTTCCTCGGCATCTTAACCAATGCTTCCACATTATCCTCATTGTCATTCGTTGAGCCACGTCTTTTGTCTAATAATGTCTTGCAAACACTTATTCTCGGCGAAAGGGACCAAGAAATAGCAATTGAAAGTTCATCAAACTTGATAACCTGGTCATTCTTTAAAAACTTAACTATTGGGGTGTCAAATCAGACGAGTTTCGAGTTGAATATATCGGATTCAGTACAACAGTTTTTTCGTGCACATAACGTCCCGGCCGCCGTGAGTGAAGGGCACATCCAGAAATCAAGGATAGGGGAGAAAAACAAATAGGAATTTTGGGGGAACAGGTGATTGCCTAAATCCCCGTCTTCTTCGCTTGATATTACGGTGCCGCGCTCCAGACGTTGCCCCCGAGGACTTGCACGGGCTTGGTATACTTAGTGTAAGTTCCGTCACCGAGCTGACCACCGTCATTTTGGCCTTGTGCCCAAAGTGTGCCATCCTCACGAAGGGCGAGGCTGAAAAAACGCCCCGCTGCTATGGCCTGCCAAACCCCATTTGTGAAAATTGGATGCAAATCAAGGAAACAACAAAAATTGGAGGGGACAGCATCGCCTAATTGGTTCTCAAAGCTAGACCCACTGCCCCAAACCTGACCATCATCCCGTAATACCAAGGTATGTTCACGACCCGCCGCGATGGCTTTCCACGTCATATTAGGCATAATTGGCTGGGGCTGGTTCGTCCTTAATTGATCCCCGTTGCCTAGTTGTCCATAATTATTCAAGCCCCATGACCACAATGTTCCATCGGTGCGTAGGGCAACAGAATGGTAATCGCCTGCCGCAACCACCTGCCAATTCGTATTAGTTCCAATGAGTTTGGGTTGATCTGAGCGCACTTCAAAATACCCATCCCCCAGTTGCCCGTCGTGATCATCGCCCCAAGCCCATAGGGTGCCATCCGTGCGTACAGCCAAAATATGATACGGGCTTGCGGATATTGCTTTCCACGTCATGTTAGTCAGTACTGGCTTTGGACGGGAGGTCCGTTCGCCGTCCGCGCCATACCCCCAGACCCAAAGGGTGCCATCAGATCGAATCGCGACCGAGTTGACGCCGTCTCCAGCGTTAAGATGCCCGCAACCGCCCCCGGCAGCTACGGCAATCCAAGTGTCGTTCGTCTGGATAGGCTGTGGCTCGTAATTGCTTGTCGAAGTTCCATCACCCAATTGATTGCAAAGATTAGCGCCCCAGACCCAGAGTGTCCCGTCCTGACGAATTGCAAGTGTGTGGTCCCAGCCCGCTGCAACCGCCTTCCATGTGGCATTTGACCACTTGAGGAACCGAACCCCAAGTCCACAGCCGATTGTCGCTCTTTAATCCCACCGTATGAAACCATCCCCCGGCGAACCTTGAAATTGATTGGTCTTTTATGGGATTCAACGTCAAGGTGCCTGCTTGGGTTTGTAGGCCGGGTAATGGTGTCAGTCGCAATGAGGCCATGAATGGTTTTCCATCAATGATTGTTCGAACACTCAAAGCTATAGGACCGAACGCCGTTGGAATGCGTGGAGACATAAAGTTTCCGTTGGCATCCGTCATGATTGGTTGAACGGAAAGGTCAAAAATGCGCACTGTCGCGCCGGCGACAGGGAGTCCATTGACATCAACTGCTCGGCCGACCACTGTGGTCAACGGATCGCCAGGAGAGACATCCAATTTAAGAACAGCACTGGCTCCTTCGTTTACAGCCGTGATGAAAACCATTCCCTTACCATGCGCGGTAATGAGACCATCTGGGTCAACGGTGGCGATATTTTGATTACTCACGCGATAACTCGTATATCGGGTGTGGGAAGTGACATCGATTTCCGCGAGATCCGCGTAATGAGCCGTTACATGCACTTGATTGGTCTCGGCGGTCATAACTAGTGCGCCTGCTATCACGTTGAGGGTCTCAGGTTTCCTAGGCGGAATGTCCGTGAAGGTGAGGTCGTTGATGATGGTTGTTTGGCCCTGTCCGACTTTGAAGAACTCGCTGAAGGCGTAGCGGTTGCTGCCGCCTTGCGTGCTGTGGCCGATGACCCGCACGTAGTCGTCGCTGACGAAGTCCGGCTGAGAGCCAGGGCCATCTGGGCCGAACCAGTCAGGAGCGGGGATGTTTTGCAAAATTAACTTGCCCAGGTTAGGTTGATTGAGATTTATTCCTCCGATCTGGAAAGTGAATGAGGATTCGCTCAATTCTCCGACTTTATCGACAACTTGAAGAGGCAGTCTTCTTGTCTGTTCATCCATTAGTGGAATCAAACCGTTGTTCAATTCACTAAGTGCAGTAGAAATATCTTCAGATGAATTCAAGAATGGCATTACTTGTTCGTAAATTATTGGGACTGTTGTTTCTTGAGAATTTGCTTTGGCATAACGCATGTTGGCCTCAAGAAATGGAGACCAAATTTGAATCAGGAAATTTATTGACGCAATCAATCCCTTTCCTGCGGCAATGGTTTCTTGAGGGTGGCTAAGAGCTAATGAAGTACTAAATTCTTCTAGTTTCGATTGTAAGTCTTCGATTTCCTCAGTGGCGAACTCGCGCACTGGAACCCAACAGCTACAATACGCATGAGCCTGGATAGATAACGAAAATGCGTGAAGCGCCAAATCGGATGCTTCATTATATAATGGATATGCGGCTGAAATGCGAGTTGCTACCAACTCGACCGAATCGACTATAGTTTCTACAATGGCATTTAATAGATCAAGTAATACGAGTATAGCCTGGGCTGTCATTACTTTCCCTATGAAAGGTTTTAGTTTTCCCGCTGCCTCTTCCACAGCCGGTCTGAGAACTCCAACTTTAAGCGCACTTGTCATGAATTGGAGATCAATTAATTTGTTAGCCTGAGACAATAGTAAATGGGATCTCTTCAAAGAAGCGTTGATCTCCCGCTGTAAGTCTTGACAAAATGCACGATCCGCTGATGAAGATTTGAAACCTCGTGAGGCACGGCTCTGTTTGTTATTGATCTCGCATTGTTTTTCGCAATCACCCGTGACCGAGTAAGGCGGGCAATTGCATCCCCAGCCCGAAATCGTCAACCCCGCCCCCGGATCGGTGTGGATGGTGGCTCCTTCGGCGTCGACATGGCCGCTAGCCACGATTTCAAAGCGCTCCGTGTCGTGGTTGTAGCTGAGGAAGTAGGCGATGGTGCCGGCGGGCAGGCCGCTCATGTTCGGATATTCGACCTGGATCGGCGGATCGAAGGTGGCGCGCGCGGGTTGGAGGGTCCAGGCGAAGGGCGGAGAGGCACCGTCGGGGATGGACATGGGGATTTGATCGTGGTGGACTTGGTTGAGGGAGACGTATGCGGGGTGGTCGGGGGAGACGAGTTCACCGCTTACAAGGTGCATGGAATTGGCTTTGATGGTCATTTTCAGGCCTTCGATGCCCGCGCAGGTGACGATAAGATCGTTGGTGCCGTAGTAT
Source organism: Pedosphaera sp. (assembly GCA_025359965.1). Classification (GTDB taxonomy): domain Bacteria; phylum Verrucomicrobiota; class Verrucomicrobiia; order Limisphaerales; family SXQI01; genus SXQI01. The sequence goes on along the minus strand of JANYDC010000142.1, from coordinate 5,715 downwards.
TTTTGGGTGTTATCAGGGTTGAGCCGAGGCAGGAGGACAGGTTTGGGCAGGGAGTTTTCGGCGTTGGGGATCAGCGTCAGGGTGTAACTGAGGAATGGGTAGACGGGTTTGGCGAGGGAGTTGTTAGTGATTTCGTTGGTCCCTAAAGTGGTGGCGGTGAAGCCGTAGACAGTGAGATCGGCGGGGCCTGAGGGTGTGTTACTGAAGATGAACCGGCCTTGGGTGTCAGTGTAGGTGGCCAGCACGGGAGTAGTGAAGTTCGGAGCAATGAAAATCTGGCAGAGGGCATTGCCGATGGGTTGGCTGGCGTTATCGAGAACCAAGCCGGTGAGGGAGGTGGGTTTGGTGAGGTCGCGGGCCACGCCGTAGCAGATGAAGGTGGCGGGCAGTCCGGGGTTGCCGGGGAAATTGGCTTCGATGACGTTTTGTCCGGCATCAGGACCGAGTTGGAGGCTGACGGAGGCATGGCCAGTGCGGGCGGTGGGGACGGTGAGAACACTGGCCGGTGAGCCATTGGGCGTCGTGGGATCGAGGAGTTTGCCGCCGCCTTGGACAACGGTGAAAGTGACGGGGATGTTGGTGACGCCGTTGCAGGAATCGTTGACCCAAGCCCGGAGGAACTCAGGGGCACTGGAGCCCGTTTCGGTTTTCTGGTTGTTGCCGCTGCCGATGTTGATCTGGCGTTTGAGTCCAGGCATGGCGGAGGCGCAGAAGCAGACGTTGTTTGATACGCTGCCGCTGGTCACACAAACGCGATTGTTGCCGCAGCCGGCATCGCCGCCGAGGGTCCACCAGACTTGGGCTTCTCCCGCAGAATCGGTGTTGAGCTGGATTTGCATGGAGCCGCCGGTGTTGATATCGGCATGGTTGGTGTAAGGGGAGGCGAGTTGGGTTTCATCGACCGGGAGCAAGCGGCCATCGCTGCGGGTGACATCGAAGGTGACTTTGGTATTGGCGATGGGCGTGGTGCCATCGGCCTGGGTGAGGCGGACGACGACCGGCGAGGCCAAGCGGGAATGGACGTAGAATTTCTGAGCGTCGCCGGAGACGGCGATGAGCCTGGGACCGGACAATTCTACGCGAGTGAGGGTGATTTGGTTGGTGACGCGGTTGCCGACTTTATCGGTGGCGATGGCTTGGATGAGGTTTTCGCCAAGAGCCAAGGGAAGTGCGCCGCGTTCGTAGGTGCCGTTGTTGCCAATGCCGACATCGACATTGGCGGGGCCACCGGGAGGTGGGGTGCTATCCGCCGCGAGGGTGAGATTGCTTACGGTGACATTGAGGCCCATGAACCCGCTGAGGAGATCGCCCACGCGACCGGCGATGACGGTGTTGGATGTGGTGAGGACGGAATGGTTGGTTGGGAAATCGATATAGAGCGACGGAGGTTGCACATCCTGCACGACTTCAAGCGGGCGGAGGGAGCTGGCTTGGTTGTTGGTATCGGTGGTGGAGATGAAGAGGCGGTTGAGGCGATTGGTGCGCAGGGGCACATCCACGCTGTACAGGGAGTCGATCCCTGCGATGACGGTGACGGTATCGTACCCGCCCTCGATTTTAACGATGGTGTTGGGCTTGGCGGTGCCAGTTACCTTGACGAGTTCAGCGCGCGTGGGGGATTCGAGTTTATCGACGGTGGGGGCGACATACTCAGAGATGAGGGGGTCAGTGTTGCGTTGGTATTCCTGGAGATTGGTCAGGCCATCGTGATCGGGGTCGTCAAAGGCATCGACGGGGTTAAGGGGATCAAGAAAGTCGCGGTGTTGGAGTTCGTAGACGTCGTCGATGCCGTCGCCATCGGTATCAAGGGGAGCGGTCAAAGGGACGATCTGGACCTTGTAAAAAGCGGCGCTGCTGGCCAGATCAGGGTCCTTGAGTTGGATGGTGCCGTCGGCACCGATCCGCATGTCTTTGGCGGTGTAGATGGCAGTGACCTCATCGCCGCGTTTGAGGATGTAGTAGGAGTTGGTGTCGGAGTTGGAGGCAAGAACCAGATGGCCGGTGTTGTCGATTTCAACGGAGATGATGGTAGGCTCGGCGGCGTGGATATGTGAGAAGGCGAGGCAAAAGAGAAAAACGCAGAAACTCGCTAGGCCTTTGTGGAGAGAGGTTTTCATTAGCAGCGCTTAATTTTAATTTAGGAGCAAAGCTAACGAGGCGGATCAAGAAAGCAACATGAAAGCGGACTTGGCAGAATTGATTTTGACCGTCGTCCTGAAGCTACCTCTTCTCCGGCGGTAAATTCCTCAATACGGACGAAAACCGGGCATGCGTTTCCGGATTAACCGGTCGGTGCCTCACCTGAGTGCTCGCGGGATCATGTCCCAAGCAGTTATCGCCCTTCCAATTCTTCGATGGACGAATGGGTCTTGGCACAAAACCACCCCCGCAATTGGGGCATACGTTGAAAACCACTTTCTCGACACAATCCGCGCAGAAAGTGCACTCATAGCTGCAAATCCGTGCATCCAGTGAATCCGCCGGGAGTGCCTTGTTGCAGTGTTCGCAGGTGGGCCGGAGTTCGAGCATGAACTTCTTAGCGTCGATTCATTCGCCGACGGAGTACGAGCATTACAGCAGCGCCGCCCATACTCAGGAGAGCCACCGACGATGGTTCCGGAACCGACTGCCCACCGGGAAGATTTGCAGAGTGGGAAAAATCGATGCTGGCTGAGGTGTCGATATAACCACTAAGTACCGTGCTGCTCAACGCAGTCTCCACTTGGGACAGTTTAGGCTCCTCCGCTTGGCACAGGCAGGTAGCCGCAAGGGAAATAGCGCATAGAGCTGCTTTCATATTCTCATGAATAGATCTGAGCATTGGAACCTTTCCGAGGTCGCAGAGATCATGATTGAGTGCCGCCTATGAGCCAAGTTGAAAATGAGATGAATAAAGTCGGGGAATTGGCCGCAACCTATTCTTCATTTTCCACACAATTGCCCGTTTGACCAAATCTTGATTGCCTCGAACAGCTCGTCGACACAGTAGCAAGCATCAGCCAAATCAGCACGAGTTTCTGATAAATGATTCAGGAACAAGACTACCGCAGCCCGTTGGCTCGGTGTGCAAGCGAGCACGCGATTGTTGCCTGGTCCGTCGTAACAAAGGTGAGGTAGCAGCTGACTGCCAAACCAGTCAAACGGCTGCTCCGGTTTTGTCATAGAGAGGCGTGCCAAAGCTGGGAGGTAATAGGCAAAGCCTTCAGGAGAAATAGAGCAGATCGGATCCCACCCTACATTGCCCACATCTTCAAGGCTCAAGCTGGAACCATCGCGCGAGCAGAGCAGGTCGTCGTGCTCTTTGCATTCTTCGCAATGCGTCCAATTGGTGAAATGCAGCGGGCGCGGGCAGTCGACGAAAGCTTCGTTCAAGGAATTAAGGATTTCGGTATCTGTGGCCACAAGTTCAGTCTGTTTTGATTTCAATGAGCCAAGAAATTGACTATGGATCATCACCCGGGCCGAGCAGTTCGATGTGGTTATGTTGGAGCCAGAGCATGACTGCCTCCCGAAGTTCGAGCGAGAAATTGATTAATTCTTCGGCGTCCTGTTTAGTGGCTCCGCCTGCGTGATCGTATTCCACGGTGTTTCGTTTGATACGGCAGGTGTCGAGGTATACCGCGTCGTTCTGCCTCTCGGGACCTAAAATCAGCGCGAGTGATTGCAAGGTTCGATAATGCTGAAGGGATTTCTCGGGCCGGTAGCCCGAGGCGTGAATCAGAATGGTGCAGAGCTTGAGTGCTGCGTTGTAGGCGATGCCGAAACGCCAATCAGCGGAAATATCACCGGTTGCGTCGGCAAGGTCTCGCCTGACAATGGCCAAAAGATCCTGAATTTCCTTGGGACTTGTCTGATGCGGCTTCAACCAGCCGTTACTGGCCCATTGCTTCAAGCTCATGTTCGTTTCCCTTAATAAACAGCTTGGATTCCTTTAGGACCGAGTTGATAAAGTGATCGCTTGTCCCTTTTCGTTGCTTAAATTCCTCAGGGGTTAGGATGTGTGGATTAATCTCACGTCCAACGCGTTCCGTTGTGCCGGATAGTAGACCCGTCAAGGCGCGGAGTCCAATGGTGCCGAACACCATAAGGTCCACATCGCTTTCAGCGCGGGTTTCACCTCGGGCGATTGAGCCAAAGACAAATGCCAGGGAGATTCCCGGGTTTTCCATGGCCTGCTGCAGGACGGAAACCAGTCCGTTCGTCTTGAGCACAAGTGAGCAGATTTCTGCGTGTACGGGATGCTCACGGTTCGCGCTATAGTAGACGCGATTTCCGTCCTTTCGAGCGGTGACAAGGCCGGTGCGTGCCAGTCGGCGTAACTCTTGTTGCACCGTTCCTGAAGAAAGCCCCGATTGCCGCGCCAGATCCCTCATGTGCAACTCAGACTGCCCCAAACCGAAGAGAAGACGGAAAATCTCCGCCTTCACTCTTGAGGAAACGATGTCCACCAATTCGATCATTGTGTGCCTATACCATACAACTGTGTGGTTTAACCAGTCAATTGTATCGCGATTCCAACAAAACCACCGCTTCATCTTGCGGGCTTCCGACCGCAAAATGCGCGTCCAAACATGGCCGAAGTGCCTTTGAAAAAAAGTCAAAAATATTTCGACCCTCGGACACTCTGTGTCCTATCGACCCTGCTAACCTCGCGCCAATCATGAAGATTATGACACAAAATAACGACTCCACTGAAGCCTGTTTCATCGCTGAATTCGGTTCCACTCACTTCTCCATTCTGGCCCAACTCCGCCAGAAAGTGCTCGATACCCTCGCCAACGCGGACGCCAAAATGTCAGAGCTGGGTGCCGCCCTTCTCATCGAGCTTCGAATCGAAAGACACCTCCACCAACTCAACCTCCGTCGCGAACGGGCTGAACAAGCCAAACAACCCAAGGCCAAACGCTCACGGGTCGAAAAGCAACCAGAAGTCACTCCGGAAGCACCCGTTGTCGATTCTCAGTCAGTTGAGCAAGCGGCCCAAGACCCGAAACGCCCTGATTCTCAACCAATTGCCCCGAGTGCTATCTCGGGCGAACAGGACACCGAACCGACAATTCCTCACGCAACCTTGCAATTTCCTCAGGATTATCCAGAAGCATCGACCACCGCGCGCCACCGGGCAAAAGGAATGGGGTTGTGAGGAAGCCTCCTTTTCCCGCCTTCAATTCTGTCCTCCGAATGCCGAAAGGGGACAACGAGATTCGCAGTAGGGTGATCCGAGGATCGAGGGCATCGGGAGCCAGAGACCATCTATTTATGATCCAAGTTGAGTATTCGCCTTTGGACGACAAAAAGATCCTATCATTGCGAAATTCAAGGAACCGTCCTGATCGAAGCTGAAACCACAGGAGCGCACGAAATACGGCCCAATACAAAGGACCAATTGCCAAAATAATAATCCAGCTTCGCCTCGGGGCTGGCTGGTTTGTCCATGCATTAATGCAGTAAAGCAACAGCGTAAATAAAGTCACGATTGCTGAGAGCATGATCATCCCTAGCCCTAGTTTTCGAACTTGCCGTCGGTACTGAACCTCCTTGAGGTGCTTTGGTTGTTCAAAGGTCATTGAGCTTGGATCAAGTCGTGCATTCATTTTTGCAACCGAACTCGGACTTCAAGTTCTTTCCTCAAATGCGCAATTTGGTTCTCGTCATCCATCAACATCGACCAAGCCTTGCGATGGCGTAGCGTGAGCAGCAGCCTGGTCAGTCGAG
>JANYDC010000141.1 GCA_025359965.1 Pedosphaera sp. | reverse complement strand
CCGTCAACCAGTTATTTTTTTCTTTTTAACCAGTCCGAATCGCTCTCTTTAACCCTCACCCCCCTCCTCTCTCAACCGTCTCTTTCTCCCTCGGGGACGCAAACACTAGGCCCTTCACACTCAGACGGAAAGTTCTTTTTTCGTTTTTCTTTCACATCAATTACTAAAGTGTTGATCAACAATACTTTACAATGATATTGTTTTTTAGAAAGACTCGCGAAATCGCCCCTAGTTCCAATTGTAAACTGGCTCAATTCTCGCTGGATAAGACATTCGATGCTCAGCTCACCAGTTTCAATGACAGTGGGTATTCAAACCATTGCCCGTTTCCTGCTTTCACGGCCGCGATTATGGAACATATCAAAGCGATCCCATTCGCGAGCGGTAGCCCAACTGCCAACACCGGGATGAGCAAGAATCCGACCAAAACAAACAGCAATGCGGTTGTCATGGCCACTGCGATGAGCGCGTAAAGGCTCCAAGACAGGTGAAAGTTCAACGCGGCCCGCGCATGAGCCTCCACTGAAGGTGAATCATTACGCTTGATAAGCCACACCACCAACGGACCCAGCACGTTGCCGAATGGGATAGCCAACAAGATTGAAAGCGCACGGAGGTGAGCAAAAACCTCCCAAGTTCTCGTTGATTCAGTTGTTGTCATAGTATCACTCATTACCAGTAAACCCGGCAATCATCTCAAAAGTTTCACTTTTTTTCATTCTGAGCCGCACTTGTTTTCACAAAGTCAACGATCGCGCGGTCATCGTCGCCATGCCGCCAAACCACGCGTAGGAAATCAGCCAATGGCACATTCATTTTTCTTAAAAAGGGGCGATCTCCTCCACAACCATACATGAGTTCGTCAGGCATGGTTCCTCTCAGTTTGGCACGAGCCTTCACGATGAGACGCAGAAGCCATGGTATTCCATCAATCGCTGCTGATTTGGCAGGAAGCGAAGACATATCCACCACCGGACCGCCCGAACCTCCCTTGAGGACTTGAATGAAGTATTCCCTGCGCACCGAGGTCACCAAAAGAGTGTCTTCGTATGAGGGTTCTCCATAACGCACGCCATCATCGATGAAATCAAATAGTTCCTGCGCGCTACAACCAATGGTCGCAAGAAACGCCAATTCATCAGAGTCAAAAAGGTTGCGAGGGGACTTCTGTCCGGCTTGATAACGCTTCAGCGCCGATTGATAAACACGTTTGAACTCATCAGGCCAATCGTAACGACTCATATTTCTCCAAAATACACGCATGGGCTGTAAAGTCGACCCATGCCAGTGGCCGGATGGCTACCCTGAGGTGAATAACCCTTACTTACGGTCGTCTCTTCTGAAGTGCGCATCCTTTTAACGTTGGCGGGAATTAGTTTATTCTTAGGATTGGCAGGCTGCAAGACGTCTACCATTGAGAACCGTCGTGTGGAAAAATCCGCCGCCTACGCCCAACTAACACCCGACCTGAGAGCATTAGTAGACCAAGGTTTGCTCAAAATCGGCATGAGCATTGATGCCGTATACATTGCTTGGGGAACCCCAAGCGAGGTACTGGAAAGTGAAGATCAGACCGGACGCAAAACAATCTGGCGCTACTATGGCACTTGGATGCAAGAGACCAGGTATTGGGCATATCGTGAAGTGAACCGCGGCAGTCCCGACCTTGCGCTGGAACGTTATTTGATCAGCGACTACAACCCCAGGGATTACGTTCGGTCTGAGATTGAATTCTCCGGAGGCAAAGTGGTGGCTTGGCGCACCCTGCCCCGACCGGCGTATTAAGGAAACCTACCTCAGCTTAAAGACTCGGTAGGCACTTCGCAGGCTTGGAATCGCTTCAGCAAAAATTCTTGTTCCGACTTGATTCCTGCCAGTTGCATTGCTTTTTGAAAATGCAGCCGCGCAGCTGACCAATTCCTCATTCGCTCCTGAAAATCACCCAAAACAGCATACAGGAGATAATAGGAATCCAATTTTTTCCTGCCCGCAATTTCGGCCACCACGTCCAGACCTGCTTGCGGACCACTAATATTTGCCACGACCACCGCCCGATTGAGTGCGACCACCGGGGAGTCGTCGAACTGCAATAACCGATCGTAAAGCGAAAGGATTTGCGGCCAATCGGTGGATTCATAATCCTTCGCAGCGCAATGACACGCCACTATGCCCGCTTCCAAATGGTATTCCGTGATTTCCTCCCCCGAGGCCGATTTGGCAAAATGGAACATCCCCCGCGCAATCATCTCCCGATCCCAACGCGCGCGGTTTTGCTCATGGAGTCGAAGCAAATTACCTCTTTCGTCAAGACGCGCCGGGCTTCGAGCAAAATTAAGCAGCATCAGCGCCATGAGCGCATGGGTGACAGGCTGATCGCCCGCGGGATGACTCGCCAACAAAGCCGCGAGCCGAAGCGCCTCACCGCAAATGTCTACACGAATGAGTTTGTCGCCGCCCGAAGCCTTATAACCCTCATTGAAAAGCAAATACAGTGAGTGCAAAACACCACTCAAACGAATAGTCAAATCCTTGCCGGTTGGAATTTCAAACTGGATGCCCGCGTCGCGGATATTCTGCTTGGCCCGTGTCAAACGTTTGGCCACTGCCGCCTCCGAGGTCAGAAATGCGCGGCTGATTTCTGCGATGCTGAAACCGCACAGGGTCTTCAAGGCGAGCGCCACTTGATCCTCTTGGGGAATGAGCGGATGGCAGCATACAAACATCATCCGCAAGCGATCATCGACAATATGATCATCCGATTGATCGGACGCGCCTGATGCCGGGGCACCGCCTTCAATGAGGAGGATGATTTGCTCTTCTTTTTCGCGGAAAACCTTATCCCTTCGCACCACGTCCAAGGCAAGGTTCCGGGAGGCTCGCATGATCCACGCCGAAGGATTTGCAGGAACCCCATAAAACGGCCAGGTCTGTAAGGCCCGAGCCAGAGCTTCCTGAACCACATCCTCGGCCAGCGTGAGATGCTCAATGCCGAAAATCCCCGTCAAGATAGCGACCATCCGACCCGCCTCATGGCGGAAAAGATGCTCGACGACCTGGGAAACTTCCTGTGGTTGCGTATTTTCTGCCTGGGATGAACACACTGCAAGTTATCTACCAGAAAACCAGCCGCGGCTCAACGAGAACATCGCTGGAATAAGGCTCTCATTTAAGGGAAACCAAACCACGATTTATTTTGTCACCATCGCATTCCAACGGCGCTGCATCTCGACGGGTGAAACCTTCTCAATCTCGTGCTGGAGCAGCCACTGATGTCCGAAGGGATCTGCAACGCACGCGCTCCGATGCCCGTAAAACTGATCAGAAGCAGGCATGAGCACGGTGGCTCCTGCTGCCTTGGCTTGGTCCAGGGAGGCGTCGACATCGGCAACCATAAGGCAGAGTCTGACGGACGTGCCACCCAGTGTCTGGGGGGATTTATTAAACGCGGGATACTCGTCGGCCAGCATGATCAGACTGTTGTTGATCATCAACTCGGCATGGCCAATTTTTCCCGTCTCGGGATCGCTTAATCGGTATAGTTCCGTCGCGGCAAAAGCTGCCTTGTAGAAATCGATAGCTTCTGCTGCTCCCTTGACCGTAAGCGCCGGGATCATGGCCGGGTAGTTGGCGATGGAATCTTTCATATTCTTGCTACGGTTGCTGACTATTTCGAGGACAGAACGGACTCGGTATTTTTATTTGCGTCTTCGGAGAGAAGTTTCAAATCTGCCAGTCCCCTTCCAAACATGCCGCCGATCATTTTGTCCATACTCACAAAAATGCCCATCGCCTTGCAGATGAAATTGCTTTTTCCGGTGTTGCTCCAGGAAATCACAGTTTGAGTGCCATTGGACTTAACAATAAATTCCGCAAGACTTTCACCAGCGAAAGGCTTCAAATAAACCAGTTTCATCCTGACCAGATTATTGGGATGACTTTCTGTAATCGTCATGCTGCCTTCACCAACTTTTTTATTGCCGCTCCAACTAAACATTGCTCCGACACCCGCTGACGGCCCTGCGAAAGAATTTTTGCAATTAGAATCAAGCTTGGCCCAGGGGTTCCATTCCTGAAACTTGTGCACATCGTTAACGAAGGAAAACACCGTCTCTGGAGAAGCTGAGATCGTGGTACTGCGAATTACCCGAAACTCGTCGGGCCGCAAGGCCACAACGATGAGAAAAAGCACAAAAAGAACGGCAGCGTAGATGAGAACCGTGTAGAACATAAGCTCCTGAGGAAGAAGTTGGGAATCGATTTGGTGAGTTGCGAAAAAGGTTAAGGTTTATCCTCCTGCCATGGCCCCCACGATTAAGAACGGCTCCTGGCCGCTGACGACGGCCACTGGCAGTGCGAAATCCCAGTGTTCATGGGAAAGGTCCTCCTTGCAGGCGAAAAAGCGAACAAAAGGACGTCGTTTCAAGCTCGTTTGATCACGCAGGGTTCCACGCAACACTGGGTAACGTGCTTCCAGGTTATCCAGTACGGATCCCAGTGTTGTGGAGCTTCCAACATCAAGGAGAACTTCAGCCTCCACGCGCGCCAAAGTCCGCAAGTGATAGGGAAGCGACACGCGAATCATGGAATCGTTTGAGTTTCCACAGACAGCACCCCCGGAAGGTCTCGCACGATGGCCTTCCAAGAATCACCGCTGTCGGCGGAACAATAGACTTGGCCGCCAGTGGTGCCGAAATACACTCCACACGGTTCAAGCGAATCAACCGCCATGGCATCGCGCAGGACGTTGACATAGCAATCCTGCTGCGGCAGGCCTTTGGTCAGGGCTTCCCATTCGTTTCCACCCGTGCGGCTGCGGTACACGCGCAATTTTCCCTCAGGCGGAAAGTGTTCGGAATCACTCTTGATGGGAACAACAAAAATGGTTTCCGGCTCATGAGCGTGAACCTCGATCGGAAAACCGAAATCGGACGGCAGATTGCCGCTCACCTCAGTCCACAATTCACCGCCATTATCACTGCGCATGATGTCCCAATGCTTCTGCATGTAGAGAACCTCGGGGCGCGAGTGGTGCATGGCGATGCGATGAACACAATGGCCCACCTCGGCGTCGGGATCAGGCAGTTCGTAATTCGACTTCAACCCACGGTTCACAGGTCGCCAAGTGATTCCTCCGTCGTCGGTCCTAAAGGCGCCCGCCGCTGAGATAGCGATGTAAATCCGGTTGGCATTGCTCGGATCGAGCACAATCGTGTGTAAACACATTCCACCCGCACCCGGTTGCCAGAGCTGTCCCTTGGTGCCCCGCAAGCCGGGAAGTTCTTTCCACACCTTTCCACCATCGGTCGTTTTGAATAGTGCCGCGTCCTCGGCTCCTGCATAAACAGTATCAGGATCGGTCAGCGAAGGTTCTAGATGCCAGATGCGCTTGAACTCCCACGGATGCTGCGTTCCGTCGTACCATTTATGCGTGCCGACCTCTCCCTCATACAGAAACCGGTTGCTCGTGCCGCTGGGAAATTCGCCGGGCACTGGCGGCTGCTCTCCACCGGGCGTTGCCCATGTCTTGCCGCCGTCGTCAGAGCGCTGAATCAACTGGCCAAACCAACCGCTGCTCTGGGAGGCGTAAATGCGGTTCGGATCAACCGGCGAACCCTTAAGATGATACATTTCCCACCCGGCGAAGTGAGGCCCGCTGACCTCCCAATTCTCCCGCTTCCCGTCAGCGGTCAAAATGAATGCTCCTTTTTTTGTGCCAACCAGTACTCGTACCTTGCTCATAATCTTTATCCCATTTGCGATTTGTGCCGCGTTGTTTTGATCAGTTTTCCAGTAGTGTCATAAATCCGCCACTCACCGATTTTCTTGTCATTGGCGTATTCGCCTTCGTCGTAGAGCGATCCGTTGGCATGGTACCGCCTCCATCGTCCCACTCTCTTTTCCTCATCAAAAGAACCAGTTTGCAGAAGCTTCCCGTTCTCACGACACCAAGTCCATTCCCCCGTCATTTTACCGTTGATGTATTTCCCCGAAGCCTTCAACAGTCCATTTTTTAAATAATACTTCCACTCACGAACCTTCTCCCCATTGCAAAACTCCCCGATGCAGGACACTGAGCCGTCCTTGAAGCATTCCTTGAGCACCCCGTTTTTCAAATGGCCATCAACGTCGGTTTTGCTCGAATCGATCTTCATACCTGGAAGTACAGGAACTCATTGTTTCACAGCCCGCGTATTGATGAGGTTAGCAAATGCTTTGCGGCCAACCCAAAGCAGGTAGAGCGCCAGCGCAACAATAACGAGCAGGGGCGGATCGAACAGGCCTGCGCCTTGAGTAACAAAGTGATGAAAGGCAAGAATGTTAATAATAATCGGCCCCAGCACTAAAAGGCCGAAATTACGCGTGCGAGGAATGGCGACGAGAATGCCTCCGACCACTTCCAGGATCTTCACGAAGGTAAAATATCCGGTAGGCCCGAATGCCGCCATAAAGTGCGCGGCAGCTGAACCCTCCGGCGGCGGGGGCATGGGAACCAGTTTGAGAAGTACGACAAGGCCCGAGGCCACGAAAACGAAACCCAGCAGAACACCGGCTATGACAGGTACATATTTCATGATTTGAGTGTATTGGATTTTGTGATGTGTTACGGGGGAATGGGAGATTGGTCAATCCCCCGAATCATCCGGAGGTGAGATTCTTTGTGGCGTTCAGTTTTTGGAGATCAGTCTCATATCGCTCCAATCATTGTTGGCGCGAACACATGGGAGCGCCGGCAGGGGTCCAGGTGCTTCCAGACCCATCAGACGGCCCTCCTTTTCCAGATATCCTGTTCCAATCATTTGTGATCGTAAGCCTCCTGTAGGCCTTTGATGTCAATCCTCGTCATCTGGAGCATGGCTTGCATGACCCTCTGGGATTTTGCGCCATCTTCGTCACCCAAAAGATCTCCCAGAATTGATGGGATAACTTGCCACGAAACTCCGAATTGATCCTTCAGCCAGCCGCATTGCTGTTTTTCCCCGCCTGCTGAAAGTTTCTCCCAGATTTCGTCGACTTCCGACTGAGTTTCACACCTCACAAAGAACGAAATCGCGGGCGAGAAGGTGAACATGGGGCCGCCGTTCAGCGCGATAAATTCCTGTCCATCCAGTTTGAAGGTTGCAGAAATAACTGTTCCCTCTCCAAATCGGTTCACATTCCCAACCGTTGAATTTTTGAAAATGGAAGTGTAGAAAATCATGGCCTCCTCGGCACGGCCATCGAACCACAGAAAAGGAACAATTTTTTGCATGGCAACTACTGGGCTAAGGCCAAATCTGCAGCCGCCCTAACCTGGTGGACCATCGGACACTCGCCTGCGATGGGTCTTACCTCCACTCGGATTCCGTACGGCAGCCCAGGACAGGCCTGCGCTATAGCCACAGCCTCTTCTAAGCTTTCCACCTTGAGAAGAAAATATCCGCCAATCGTTTCTTTGGATTCAACAAACGGACCGTCGGCAATCATTCGACCCCCTTTTCCCGAAACGATTTTACCCTTGGGTTCCAAAGGGTTCCCTGCAACCACTTTACCCTGATCACTCAAACCCTTGAACCACCCCATCCAGTGATCCGCCACTTGCTGCATTTCTTCGGGCGAAAGCCCTTTGTACCAGTCGGTTCCTCGAAAAATCAGCATGTATCCGTTATTTGGTTGCTGGGCCATGATTTCTTTGATTTCGGAGCTCATAGGTGAAGATATTCGCTTGTAGCGGAGTAGGTGAAAGACTGGCCAATTATTTCGCGTTCTGATCCATTTCCCAAATACCGAACGTATTGTTCTCCGTATCCTGACAAATGGCAAAGTGGCCCATATTCGGAACGGCTGTCTTGGGCATGCAGATTTTGCCGCCCAGCTTTACCGCTTCATTTGCTGCTGTAGTCACCGATTTCACAAGCACGTAATTCGTGATGCCCTGCCCTGGTTGCTTGCGCTTCATCAACCCCGCATCAGGCGACTGGTCTGCACCACCCGTGTCCACATGCCAATAGTCGGACATATTGGGGATAGGGTTTATCGTCCACCCAAAGAGATTTTGGTAAAAAGTTTTGGCCCGCTCAACGTTGTCCGCCGGAATTTCAAACCAGACGACGCTTGCCGGTGTTCCGCCCGTGGAAGTCTGAGAGGATTTGTTTTCTGTGCTCATAATTCAATTAAATAACTTTCGTGCTTAAACTCGTTCACAGCTACAACGAATAAAGAAATGCTTTCAGGACATTTCTGCCAATCTTTTTTTGAGAAGGTGCAGATGAGTACAGACATCTGTCAATTGTCCCGTATCGACTTTGCTTTAAGGGCTGGTTTGTTACTTTAGCACTGTTCCTGAATTAATATGGCCAACACACGGTTGAAAATTGCCTTGGTGGTTTTGCTGATCCTTTGCTCGCTTTGGATTCTCAACAAAGGAAGACTTCCTCCGCTTGCTAAAATACCCGTCAGCGAATTGTTGCGACAAGGCAAGGCACTGCTGGAAAAACAGGAGGCTGCGGCTGATGCTGATTACTGGGGTCCCGAGTTGGAGGCTCAGACCCACAGCAGAATTATTGAACAATTCTGGGATAAGCTCAACGCAGCCTCTAATCGATTCGAAGTTGTGGCTCAACTGGGCTCAGCTCCGATAATGCTCCCCAACTACGGCCCAGCAAAAATGCTGCCCCACCTAGTGCAAATCTTTGATGCGCCAGGCAATGGCAAAAGTGTGGCCGGACCGGAATGGCTGGTGGGTATCTCCCGCGCAGGCTGGCGTATTCACGAGACAGAATTTCGGCACGTGCAGTTTGACGCCGCCAGCGGCGGTAAACCGGCCCGTAGTGTGGTGTATTTTGCCGCGCAACTCACCAAGGATGTACCGGAAGCAAGAGCTATTCTGGAGGGGGAGTTGGCAATTCAATGGTCTCCCCTGCCCCATCCTGCCGTCGCAAGTATTGATGCCTCACGCATTCAGTGCCGATTGCGCGCCGGATCTTCCGCTTTTAAAGAGGTTTTCAGTGAGGAAATTACGCCGCCTGATCGCTCCTACTTCATCGATCCATTGATTGTGGAGGATTTGGATGGAGACGGATATCCGGAGATCATTCTGGCTGCGCGCAACCTGATCTACCGACGAACTGCAATCGAAGCCTGGGTGGCCGGGGAATTATGCAGTGAACCGCCTCGATCCATCTACACAGCCTGTTTGGCAGACTTTGACGGCAATGGGACTCTTGATTTTCTCTGTGTCGATGGCGACGGTGTGTTGCTCTACGAGGGAAGTGAGGGACGAAAGGTCGCGAGCTCCGGACCACAAGGAAGCACTTCCACGCTATTCACAACTCCGCCGCGCAGGGTGTGGGAAGCTCATCCGCGTTTTCAATATGCGCAGGCCATTACATTTGGGGACATCAACGGAGATGGTTCGCTGGACCTATTTATCGGACAATACAAAGCGCCATACACCAAGGGGCAGATGCCAACCCCATATTTCGATGCCCGCGATGGGTATCCGTCTTATTTGCTGATTAATGACGGGAAAGGCAATTTTTCGGATGTGACGGAAACCAGTGGGCTTTCAACCAAAAGACACCGGAGGGTTTACAGCGCTTCGCTGGTTGATCTCGACCATGACGGTTACTTGGATTTGCTCATGGTGAGCGATTTTGCGGGCGCTGATGTTTGGAAGAACGATGGTGCCGGTCATTTCAAAGATATGACTGCCAATTGGTTGCCTGAACCATGTGGATTTGGCATGTCACACAGCTTCGCCGATTTCAATGGGGACGGGCACCTAGATATTCTAATGATGGGCATGAACTCCCCCACGGCAGACCGCTTGGAACACAGTGGACTCTCCCGTCCATATGGCAAAGGGGATAAAGGAATGCGGGCTAAAATGACCTACGGGAATCGTATGTGGTTCGGCAGAAACAGTGAGGGCTTTGATCCAGCCCCCGCAAACCTACCGATTCGCCGCACGGGATGGGCATGGGCAGCTGCAGCAGCGGACTTTGACAACGATGGTTTCCCCGACCTTTACCTCACCACCGGACATGAATCACGAGAATCGGTCCGGGATTACGAAAGTGAGTTCTGGCTGCATGACATCTACGCGACCGATTCAGTGGAAAATCCATTGTTACAAGTATACTTCACCGAGAAATACCGCAAAACACGAGGCCGAGGCCAATCCTATGGCGGCTACGAGCGCAATCGGTTTTACTTGAATTTGGGAGGAACTAATTTCACTGAGGTCGCTCATCTTTTCGGCCTAGGACTTCAAAACGACAGCCGATGCGCCGTCGCAGCAGATTGCAACAATGATGGAAAGTTGGACCTGATAGTAACGACGCTGGAAGCCTTTCCCCGTGCGCGTCAGATGGTGAAAATCTTCCAAAATGAAATGAGCATTGAGAGCGGGTTAGCCATAGCCTTCTCACCTCCTCTCTCCGAAAAACAGGCTGTCAAAATCGATGGAATTCTCAAAAATGTTCAGATGTCGTCGAACGGGGATGGCTACAGATCCCAGCGCCCTTCATTGCTCCACTTGGCTCCATGGTCAGATACTTCAAGCGCAAAAATCACCGCGGGCGCGCAATCATGGACCATTGAAGCAAGTACAAATCGAAGAGTGCCACTAAGCAATATTCCGAAACGGCGTCCTTAAGAGAAGGTTTTAACGATAACCGGGGCCGCAATAAAGCTCATTGGGTCTTCTAGGTCCGCCAGAGATCCGAAGCCTGCCAAAACGCGTCCACTTAGTAAAATAAGCCGTACCGCCAACAGTCCCCACCAAGGCGTCTCCAGAGATGGCCATTGACGGATCGTTCGGCCTTCCACCCGCATGTCTCAGAGAAGCACTTTCGGAAGAATTTCCAGGGTTGCTGGCCCCATCCTGAAAATTGAAAGGGTTCGTCTCATCCGCCTCCCACAACAAAAAATCGATAGGATTAAAACCGGAGATTTTGTAGGTTGAGCCGATTGCGGCATTGGGCGCCTCTATTGCTCCGTAGCCAGAGACAGCTCCATTGAACGTATATGAAGTGAGCTTCATAGTGCGCGCTCTCCATTCGAATTTACGCGTGGAAATTTGCTCCGCAAGGTCCATGGGACAATCAAAAATTCTCTGATTATTGCCAACGTACGCAGCCAGTTGACCGAGTTTGAAAAAGGGAATCTGGTTGGAATTGCTCGTCCGGCCCTCTCCACTCGGCATTAACTTGGGCAATCCTGCAACACGACCACGATTCTGCGTGGCATAGGCCCAGCCATCAGGCCCCTCCGGAACAGATCCCCATGTTGGGTGCGGCATGGAATCATTATGGTCAAAGCAGAAAAGGCTGGTCCCGACCAAGACATGTTTGACGTTGTCTAGATCCACCGTGACCCTCGATCTATCCTTGGATTTGGACAACGCCGGAACAATCATTCCGGCGACAATCACGACGATTGCGATAACCACGATAAGCTCTAGCAGAGTGAAACCAGAAACTCGTTTGGCTAAGAAAGGCTTAAATGAAGTTTCAACGCCGCATATCATAGCTTGGAGAAAAAATGCTGTAGAAAATTCGATTGTTGCAGCAAAACTTTAGTGTCAAAAACGGCACGAACAATTCTCGCACTTTTCGGCTTTCTAAACTAGCGAAGCAAAAAATGCTGCGCTCGATGCTTCTGCAGATGGCCGTGATCGAGATCGGACTCCGTATTCAAAAAGCCTCTCGCTTGTGGCGAGAGGCTGAATTGGGAAGAAGACTTATCTCCCCGTAGAAAATCGACCGAGCATGTCAAAACGCTGACGAGCTTTAGGGTCGGTCTGAGCCTTTTTCTGCAATTCCTGAGTCACCTGATAAAGCGCGGATTGGTACTGCCGTTGATCCTCAATGGATTTCGCACTACCCTGCATCATGGTTAGGGTCTGCAAAACATCATCGAATTTCTCAGCCTTCATATCAGACTCAATTCCTTTGCTGGCAGCCACCATCCCATCGCTCGGCTTCAATGTCTTTGTATCCTCAGCCTTTTCAGTAGGCGTCGACTTGCCAACGGACGATTCTGTCGGATCCTTTGAACAACCGACCACCAAACACAGGGCGAGAAACACAAAGGAGAAATCGATTTTCATTCAGAATGGAGGATTAACGATATCCAGGACCGCAGTAAAGCTCATTGGGTCTGCCTTGACCGCCGGTGCTTCTCAGTTTACCGAAACGAGCCCACTTAGTGAAATACGCCGTTCCGCCGAAGGTACCCACCATTGCACCTCCGCCTACAGGCTTCGTGGGATCAGTCGAACGACCGCCGGCATGTCTCTGGGACACGCCTTCCGCTGCGTTGCCAGGATTGTTTCCTGCATCATTGAAGTTGAATGATTGCGTCTCATCCGCTTCCCAAAGCAGAAAGTCGATAGGATTAAAACCCGTTACTTTATAAGTTGCTCCGTTTGCGGCGTTTGCAACTTCCTTGTTAGAACCGTAACCTGACACGGCTCCATTGAAAGTATAGGAAGTAACTTTTACGATGCGCTCTTTCCACTCAACCTTACGGGAGGATGTTCGTTCCGTAACATCTCTCGGACAATCGAATACCTTCTGGTTGTTACCCACGTATTTTGCCAATTGGCCAAGTTTAAAAAATGGGATCTGATTGGAACTGCTTGTCTGACCAGCTCCACTGGGCATACTTGCAGGCGCAGAAGCATCACGTCCTTTGTTCTTAGTGGCGTAGCACCAGCCGTCGGGGCCGTCCGGAACAGAACCCCAAGTGGAATGGGGCATCACTTCATCGTTGTCGGTATTGAACATCGCGACCCCAAGTAAGACCTGTTTCACGTTATTCAGATCCACCGTCACGATGGCTCTATCTTTGGCTTTCGAAAGTGCCGGCAGCAGCATGCCCGCCAAAATCGCGATGATTGCGATGACGACCAGCAACTCGATCAGAGTAAAGCCTGAGGCCCTTCGCTTGGCGAAGGTTTTGCGCGAAATTTCAGTAGGAACCATCATAGTACATCTGGGTTGGTCGATTTTTAGCACTCAGGTGGTGGTAGTCAACGATGATCTGTATGTGAACATGGCTGAGGGCATGGGTCTACCGACGAAATTATCACGGGACGCTCATCAGGCAACTGTGCGTCTAAACGCACACAGTACGCGGCCTTGAAATGCGTTTTCGCCAGAATTGGGGTTGCAGCCGATCCCTTGGAAACAATTCACGACACCTGAGGAAGCAAAGGAGGCGTCACGCTTTTTCCGAAAGGTGGGGCGGGGTGACCCACCACGCCTCCCCCCATTTGTCACCAACCTCGCTGGACAAAGCATGCCCGCGGCGCGCAAGGGACTGAGTGCCTTACCTTTTATTCGTAGCGCAGGGCTTGGATGGGGTGGAGGCGCGCCGCTTTAATCGCGGGGAAAAGGCCGGCGAAGATTCCGACGGCGGCGCTGAAACCCACAGCAACAAACATGGCATCAGTGGTGATGACCGGAGCGTTACCGGTCGGTGTTATAGCGGCCATGATTTTAACCAAGCCATAGGACGCGCCAATACCAGCGACGGCACCCAAAATTGACAGAGCCATGCTTTCCACGAGGATCTGAAGAAAAATGGAGAACCCAGAGGCTCCCACCGCTTTACAGATACCAATCTCGCGAATGCGCTCATTGATGCTGGCCAGCATAATGTTCATGATCCCAATCCCCCCGACCAGCAGGCTGATCGCGGCAATAATTCCCCCGCTCAACCGCGCATTGCGAATCTGCTGGTTGATGGTATCAAGCTGATTCTCCTGAGTGCGGAAATTGAAGTCCTCGATGCCGCGGTGGGTCATCATCATGACGTTGCGGGCCTGTTGCAAAGCAGGTTCCAATCGATTCATGTCGGAAACCTTGACATCAATGCTCGATAAACGCGGATCGGGCATGCCATTGGTGCCGCTGCTGGAACGGAATTTGAGCCACGCCGTGTTAAGAGGCATGTATACCGTCATATTCTTGCGCGTGAAAGCCCAGCCCCCCCGTCTGCCCCAACCTTTCATGCGCGAAGGCCCAGCCTGCTTTTCGGCGGGCTTGGATTTAGCCAACTCCCGCAGTTTGCGATCCATCTCGCCCTCATACCTCGTGAACATGCCTACAATGGTAAATGGCTGGCCGTTAATATTGATGACCTCCCCAATGGGCACAATCTCTCGTCCAGCCTTTTCAGGAGTGCCAAAGAGTTCATCACGAATGCCAGTACCAATCACACACACACTGTTGGCGTTCTCCTCGTCCAAATCTGTAAAAAAACGGCCATGCTCCAAGGTGTGCAGATTCATATCCAGAACCGCGGGCCAAACACCCACGCATTCGGATGGGTTCACCATTTTATCTTCGTGAGTGATGGTGGTGTAATCGAGTTCCATTTCAGGCGAAACCAACTTGAGCAATGGGGCACTTCGCCGCAAAGAAATGACGTCCAGCATGGTGCGCCCCGGGGCTTCCTCCGCCAGATGCTCCTGCTCGGGTGGGACTTCCTGATCCTCCAGCAAAACTTTGTCCGCGCCTCCCATGGCCACCATTGATTCACGCATGCCATTTTCCATGCCTTTGACCAATGCGGCCATCGCCACAAGACTTGCCACCCCCAGTACAATACCCAGCATGGTAAGCAGGGAGCGCGATTTGTGCGCCCAAATCTCCTTAAACCCAACTGCTATCGTGTTCCACAGGTTCATCCTTGTTAATCGTAGCGAAGCGCTTGAATAGGGTGCAATCGAGATGCTTTGACCGCCGGGATTAAACCCGCCACAACCCCCACAAGGGCACTAAAAGCGAAAGCCACGAGCATCGCCGATGCGGTAATTAAGGGTGCGTTATCCGTCGGGGAGAGGCTTCGCAGCAACTGCACTAAACCGAAGGAAGTGATTAGCCCCAGCAATCCTCCCACCAAGGCAATGACCATGCTTTCCACAACAATCTGCACAAACACATCGAAGGTGGTCGCACCAACTGATTTTCGGATGCCAATCTCGCGCACCCGTTCCGTGATGCTGGCCAACATGATGTTCATGATGCCAATCCCACCCACCAAAAGGCTGATCGCAGCGATCATGCCTCCACTCAACCGGGCATTTTTAATTTGGTTGGCAATCTGCTCCGCCCAATCCTCCTGCGTACGGAAAGTGAAGTCTTCAATTCCTTTGTGGGAGGACATCAGCACGTTATGAACCTGCTGAATGGCGGGAGTAAGTGTCTCCAGATCGCCAATCTTCAATTGTAGATTGTCCAGCTTCGGCGTGCCAGTGGTGCTCAATCCGGCCTGCATGGCATTGCCCGCTTTGAACTTGATCCACATGGTGTTCAACGGGATGTAAATCATCGCGTTCTTGATGTAGAAAACAAAACCACCCTGCCGCCCCCCGCCCCATCCCCTGTTTCTTTTGGGTGCTCCGGGTACAACCGGCACTTTCGGCTCCTTGGCCTTCAATTCCCTGATTTTTTTGGCCTGCTCACTCTCGTAATGCTGGAACATGCCAATAATCGTGAACGGCACACTGTTGATGTAAATGGTTTCACCTAATGGAATGACTTCGTGCCCCATCTTTTCAGGATCACCAAACAGTTCGTCCCGTGTCTCGGTTCCGATGACACACACGCTCCTAGCCATCTCGTCATCGATCTCGTTGAACATGCGACCGTGCTCAACCACGTGTTCGTTCATGGCAATAGCCTCAGGCCAAACACCATTCAACATAAAGGGCCGAATGGTTTTGCCATTCGCGGTCACTGTCGCCCTCTGCAAACGCATCTCGGGTGAAATCTCGTGAATCAGAGGGGCACTGGCTCGGATCGCCTTCAAATCGTCCATCGTTACCCCCGGGGCTTGATCGCGCAGATGGCGTTGTTCGATGGGAAGCTCCTGCCGTTCAACTCGTATCTTTTGCAGACCGCCGATCGCAATCAGTGCCTCCTTCATCCCTTTTTCCATACCCGCCGTCAGCGCGGACATTGCAACCAAGCTTGAAACACCAAGAATTATCCCAAGCATCGTCAGCGCGGATCGAAACTTGTGAGACCAAATCTCTTTGAACCCCAACGTGATGGCACTCCACAGATTCATGCCGCCTTCCCAGGCTCTGCTACCGCCGGCACCCGATCCAATCCAGCCAGGCGCGGGTCCACTTTCACGCTGATTTTACCATCACGAATCTCGATTCGCCGGGGGGTAAGCGCCGCGATCTCCGGATCGTGCGTGACCAAAACAATCGTCCGACCCTGCTGAGTCAAAGTGCGAAACAAATTAAGAATTGCCTCACCTGTGTGGGAATCGAGGTTGCCGGTGGGCTCGTCAGCAAAAACGATACGAGGGCTGTTCACCAGTGCGCGCGCAATGGCCACACGCTGCTGTTGTCCACCTGAAAGCTGGCTTGGCCGGTGCTTGGCTCGATTTTCAAGCTGCACCAACTGGAGGGCTTCCATGGCCCGATCCCGACGCTCCTTGGCATTGGCTCCGGCGTAGATCATGGGCAGCTCCACATTCTGCAATACATTGAGCTTGGGCAGGAGATTGAAAAATTGAAAAACGAACCCAATCTTTTGGTTTCGAATGGATGCAAGCTGTCGCGAAGTGGCCTTCTCGATCATCAAACCATCCAGCTTGATGGTTCCGCGAGAGGGAGAATCCAGACAGCCAAGGATATGCATCAGCGTGGATTTACCACTACCCGAGGGGCCAATAATCGAAATAAATTCTCCCGCCTCGATGTCCATGGAAACGCCATCCAGAGCGCGAATTTCCTCCCCCCCCAAGTGGTACGTCTTATGAACGTCTCGCAGTTCCAACAGAGCCATAACTTTTAAAGGGAGACGTCAGGTGCGTGGCGTGGACATTTTTGAAGCAATACCCAAACTGCTGGATGTGCTTCTGGATACGGCGTTTGTCTTGCCCGAGTCCTTGGTCTTGGTAACTCCAGCCTTGATCAACTCTTCCTTCGGTTGTTCCAAGGCCACCGTTTCTCCGGATTTCAGCCCGGCTTGAATTTCGGCGAAAAAGAAATCAGAGATGCCCACCTGGACTGAGCGCCGCTCAAAAGAAGTGATTTCAGCCCCCTCCTCCTGCGTCACTACGTAGACGTACCTTTCAGGCCGACCAGTATCCGCGTTCTTGTCCGTGAAGACCGCCGCCAAAGGCACAGAAACCACATTATCCGCCGAGCCCACTGGAATCTTAATATTAGCAGTCATGCCAGGACGAATTTTCGAATCCACATTTTTCAGAAGAATTCTAACTGCAAATCCCTTGATGTTGTTCTTAATCGTAGCCTGAGGGGCCATTCGTTCCACTTTTCCAGTCACTTTCAACCCGGCCACCGCTTCCACTGCCACTTCCACCTCCTGATCCGCCTTCAAACGCGTGATGTCAGCCTGATTGATATGAGCGTTAATGACCATGTCATTCAGGTCGGCGATCGTCAGAACCTCAGTGCCGCTATTAAATCCGCCCGACCCGGAAACTGCCTGGCCCATCGAAACGGGACGCGTCAAAATAGTGGCATCAAAAGGTGCGACAATCTTGGTTTTCGTCAATTGCTCCTCAAGAATCGCGATATCACGCTGAGCACGTTCGACGCTGTTTTTTGCGAGATCATATTCTGTCCGGGCATTCTCATAGTCCTGCCGAGGCAGCAAATCAGCTTTGAACAAGCCCTCCGAACGATGGTAGTTCCTCTCGGCCTGTTCCAATTGCAATTTGGCCCTCTCGATATCAGTGAGACTAGATGAACGACGGTTTTGCAGTTCCTTGTCATCGAGAGTGAATAGCACAGCCCCTTTTTTGATGCGGTCGCCAATATCCACCGGCAGCAAATCAATTCTTCCATTAATCTCCGGCTTGACGGACACCTGCTCTGCTGGCCCAATCTCACCCGCCGCGCTGACGCTGAAACTGATACTGCGCTGCTCCGCTGCAGCCGTTGATTGCCTCAATGGCTTCTCAGCCGCAGACATGGACTTTAGCGCCGGGTACTTCTTGTACGCCAGCCATCCGCCGACCCCCATCACCACCACGATTATCAACCACTTTTTCATGCAAAAATTTCGACTCTCAAAAATCCTTCACAGGGCCACGTCTGTTCATTGAAACCAACCCTGCACCGTTCGACCCATTTTGATCGCGCTCAATTTTGGTGCATATGAACTCAGGTGTACTGACGGTTAAGAAAGGAAAAAATTCATCAGCTTTTGAGAACAGAGTAGCCGCGTAAAGCCCTTCAAGCCACCCCGCATCTCATATCGCGCAGGGGGGTCTGGCTGGAGATGAGGAAGGATCTGGAGTAGGGGGTTGAAAATCAAAGGCTAAACAAATGGGCATGAAAGGGTTGGGTGTGTTGGTGGAGGACTGCAATCGGCGATCCGCGAGGCGATGGATTGAAAGTGCCGTAACTTCATTGCGGTGCATGCTCTTGGTTTTTGCTCTTTTGTCGAATTCGCGCATCGAGACGAACCCGTCATGTTAGGATTTTTAGGACTCGAAGACGGCCGAAGGATCACAGTGATAATGACCGTATGGCCGAGAAAAGCCCTGATCTATGGGCAACCGCTGCTTGGCCCTCCATGGGAACCCAGAAAAAAGTGAAAATAATGGTCGGGGCGGTGAGATTTGAACTCACGACCTTCTGAACCCCATTCAGACGCGCTACCAAGCTACGCTACGCCCCGACCGCATTGCCAATTAAGGCAACGTCTGCTCATCGTAGGGAATGCTCGATTGATTTCAACTAGAAACCAGAGAAAATTTGCTCCACCACGGAATTCTTCCTCAAAATGCCGCCGCTCGCGGGCTCAAATTCAATATTGCCGCTGGCACGGACCAGCCATTCTCTTGCACAGATGCCCTGTCGATGGCATACCCACTTGATGAAGTATCGTCGTTTTGGCCGGACCAATCTGCAGATGCCTGTTCTTTCCTGTGGAGGAATGCGCTATCAGCACAAGTGGCAGGATGTTCCGTGGTCCGAGGTTCCACCCGAGGGACAGGCCAATCTGGAGGCCACCATCCACCGCGCCATCGAATTGGGCATCAATCACATCGAGACGGCTAGAGGCTACGGATCTTCTGAGATGCAACTCGGCCCGGTGCTGCGCAAGTTGCCGCGCGAGAAAATAATCGTTCAAACCAAGGTCATGCCCCAGACCACCGCCAAAGAATTCAGGCAAATCTTTGAGACTTCCATGGCATACCTTGGCTTGGATCATGTCGACCTCCTCTCCATGCACGGCATCAACCACCGCGGCCACCTGACTGACACCCTAAAACTTAATGGTTGCCTGGCGGAAGCTCGCAAAATCCAAAAGGAAGGTCGAGCCAGATTCATCGGTTTCTCCACCCACGCCACCACCGACATCATACTCGACGCTGTGAACACCGGTGAGTTCGATTACATCAACCTCCATTGGTATTTTGTCAACGATCTGAACTGGTCTGCGGTGCAGGCGGCCCGACGCCATGACATGGGCGTGTTCATCATCAGCCCCAACGATAAGGGCGGGAAGCTCTACTCACCACCCGATAAGCTCGTCAAACTTTGCGCACCCCTTACCCCCATGGCGTTCAATGATTTGTACTGCCTCGGCCGCGAGGAAGTTCACACCCTTAGCATCGGCGCCGCCAAACCCTCGGATTTTGACGCTCACATTACCGCCTTGGATGATTATGAGCGCATCGCCCAAGTAATTCCGCCGATTGAAAAACGGTTGCGCGCAGAAATGGCGAGCATACTGGGAACCGAATGGTGCGAGCGCTGGTTTGAAGGTCTTCCCCACTATGTGGACGCGCCTGGGCAAATCAATGTCATGGAAATTTTGCGGCTCTGGACCTACGCCAAATCTCTTGATTTGGTCGACTGGGGGAAAATGCGGTACAATCTACTGGGTCAGGCGGACCACTGGTTCCCCGGAGAAAACGCCGGAATTTTTGACCCCAACGCCATCAAGACATTCGTGCAGAAAAGCCCATTCGCTCAAAAAATCGTGGAAATTCTTCACGAATCGCACGAAATGATGTTTGACGCGCCGAAAAAGCGGTTAAGCCAGTCTTAAAACGACGTTCCCCGCTTGCGAGGGCAGGTGGTGCCCTGAGCATTTCCCCGTGAGAAACAGCCACCAAAAAGAGTGAACCCCCCATCAGACCTGTGCGATCAAAAGCCCGAAGGCAAACTCATTGTCCAAGACTAAGCCGAACAAAGTTGACTACGAAGGCAGCGGCTTCGTACCATCCAAACCGGTCGACCCAGCCGATTGAAAGGATGGTTTTATGGCCGAAGGATATTGCTTTAAATGCAAATCAAAAAAAGAGATTACCGAAGCGGTGGAGGAAGTCATGAAAAACGGACGAAGAGCGATCAAGGGCAGATGCCCAACGTGCGGAGCCGTGCTTTTCAAGATTATCGGCGGCAAACATTCCGCCCCTAGCGACGATTCTCCTGATCTCACCCCTCCTTCCATGCCTCCGATTCCCTAAAAATTTAGTATGCCACAAGAACTAGCCTACGTCATCATTACCCCGTATTCGCTGCACAAATCCCGCACTGGCGGAATTCTGGCGCGATTGATCACCCGCACTGGCCTCGATTTGGTCGGCGCACGCATGTTTGCCCCCAGCAAGGAGCTCGTCAAAGAATACTCCGAGGCCATCGTCTCGGCCAATGACCCGCAGGATCGCCGCATTCAAGAGCTGATACGCGATTACATCCTGCTCAATCTCTCGCCCGACCCAAAAACCGGTGCCCGCCGCCGCGTGATGATGCTGTTGTTCCAAGGCGAGGACGCAGTGCGCAAAGTGCGTGGTGTGGTGGGTAATATTACCACCGAGCGCCGCAGCGGCGAAACCATCCGCGACACCTACGGCGATCTCATCATGGATGAAGATGGCAAAGTTCGCTATTTCGAGCCCGCCGTGCTGGCCGCCCCGAACGCCGAAGAAGCGAAAATTAAAGCCAAACTCTGGGCCCGTTACTCAGATACCGACGGCGGAATACTCGAAGACACCCTCACCTATCCCGCTGGCGAAACCGCACAACGTACTTTGGTGCTGATCAAACCGGACAACTTCCGCTTCCCCACAGGCCGTCCGGGCAACGTCATTGATTTCTTCTCGCGCACCGGACTCTACATCGTGGGCATTAAAGTCCACCGCATGAGCGTGGCCCAAGCCGTTGAATTCTACGGCCCCGTGAAGGAAATTCTGCGCACTAAACTGGTGGATGTCGTGGCCTCCAAGGCCAAAGTTGCTCTTGAAAAAGAACTCGGCTTCTCCCTCCCCGCCGCCGAAGTCAAACAACTGGGTGCACTGCTCTGCCCTCTTTACGGCGATGACCAATTTGACAACATCGTCCGCTTCATGTCCGGCCGCACTCCGCGTGAATGTGATGAAAAACTCATGCGCGAACCCGGCACCGAGAAGTGCATCGCCCTTGTCTACGAAGGCCCTGAGGCCGTTCGCAAAATTCGGGATGTGCTCGGGCCCACCGATCCCTCCAAAGCTCCTCCCGGATCGATCCGCAAAGAATTCGGCCAGACCATCATGATCAACGCCGCCCACGCCAGCGATGCCCCCGAGGCCGCAGTGCGTGAGATCGGCATTGTCAACGTCGCCGAAAACAACTTCCGCAAGATGGTGGAAGAGCTGTACGGCGAAGTTTAAGTCCCTATTTTGCTCCACAAAAGACCGTCAGCCTCACCCGTTGACGGTCTCTTTTTCCGAGCTCAAGTTTCGATGCCTGGGCACCCTCAATTCTCTCACTTCCCTGCTGTCGGCCAACGCCAGACCCAATCCCCTTTTTCTCCCTTTTCCATCTTCCCCTGGTCATCCTTCAAATCCGAACCCACCGAGTAAAGCATGAACCGATCATCAGCCTCGCGCCGATAATGCAACTCCCCCATTGAGGCTGCATCGCGCGGAATCCCTTTGGCAAAATCAGGCACCAGCGCCACCAGTGTTTCCGGATAACTTCCCTTGGCCAACCGATACCTCTCCAACTCGCACGCTAAAATAGCCAAATCGAGAGTCACTCTGCCGCGAGCCACTTTTTTAACGGCATTCTCAAGTGCCGGGGTCAACATTGCTGCAAGCGCATGGTACGGATAAAAACCAGTCCTCAGCTTATCCAATCTCAAATCCTCCAGGGACGCGCTCAAACCATGAGTGCGCACCACCTCAAGATCCAAACCGTCAAAGTACCAATTCTGACGAAGCTGATTTTGATAAAGCACAGCTTTAGGTGCCCACCCAACAAATTCAAAACCGGAGAACTCGTCCAGGTCTCTCAGCGAACTGCCATCGCGCCAGAGTCGATAAGATTCGTTGGCGAATCCCCGCTCAAAACGGATGGCATCGCTCATCGAGGTAAACGGATCGCGCGAACCCAACTCCGCTTCAAATCGCAGAAGCTGGACCGCATTCCACTGATGTGTGATGATTCCCTCATAAATGGCGCTGATACTTTGGCTGTCTACGGCCAATTGCACCAAGGATGAGATAAGGATTGGTTCCACCCCAACCACCTCACCACATCGCAGTGAAAACAGGACTTGATTAAACGCCTCAGTGGTTTTGTGCTCGGCCAAAAAAGCGGCTGACTTGTACTGTCCAAAGCGCGACAAACCCTTGAAGACAGCCAAATGAGGCAATAGGCAATTGAAAGCCTCCTCATAATGCAAAGGGAACCTAACCTGCGGCCGAGTGAACCCTACTTCAATGCTTTTCAGCTCGGCATCAAACTCAGCCAAAGCCGATAGTAAGGTTTGCGCAGGACTTGCTTGTTTGGTGACCGAAGAAAATTTGTTGGACAGCTTGATAAGGTTCTCCTCCATTTTCTGAAGATCCACTGGTGTGGCTTTGTCCCAGCCAGGTTTGGCCACTCCTTTTATGAGTCCATCACCATCCCCAACAAAATTCTGGAGCGCCATCACCCGATTGAAGGTATTGGTGTCCCTCCACCGCACGTGATGATCCTTTGGATCGTAGTCATAGTTCAATAGCGCGGCCAAAATCGGAATGGCCGCCACGTTTGATGAGTCCGGGATGGGCGGTGAAATTATAGACGCCAAGTCCGTTTTAACTCCACGCGCCGCCGCCTCTGCTCGATACGTCTCCCAAAGTCTTTTGCCCCGCCAGTTCTCAAACGCCACCACCAGAAAAAGCAGTGTCAGAAAAGCCACTACCCCGAAGGTCAGAGTCTTCAACCACACCTTCCAGATCTTCCGAGGTTTCACCACCAGGACTTCGTTCGCTAAAGGAGTGTTCATACCAAAGAATTAGAAGTAGAGATTTCACTACGGGGTTTGGGGACAAAAGATTTTGGACGATCAACCGGTGCAGGCGGCTCGTCAAACATACTCAACGCCACCTCCAACTCCCGCTGGCGGTTCAACGCCATCTGCCAGCTCACCACTGGCCGATCCGCTTTCGCCCGCTGGGAGACTGGCTCACGCGAAACCGCATTCAAGCAAAACGCAGCCATCCACATCGCCGCCAACGCCCCCCAAGCCACCGGCGATGGCCATAACCATTCATGCCACCCACCAAGCTTCCTAGTCGGTGTCGCTATGGCACAGGGCTGGACGTTGCCCAAAATCTCAGCCCGCCACTCGTGCGGCAACGCCTTCATCGGCTGCTCGCTCAATCTGCGTTCAAAATCATTGGTCTTCATAAAATCTCAACGAATCTCGCTGTAAAGGGGACGCAATACCTCGCGCAATTTGTCTACGCCATAGCGATACCGGCTCGCCGCCGTATTGGGGGAAATATCCAGTGCCTCCGCGATTGCCTCGAATGTCAGCCCTTGCCACAATTTCAAATGCACCACTGCCCGTTGTTCTTGCGGCAATTGACCTAAAGCTCGATCCAGACTCTCTCGAAAAGCCGCCGAATCCTCATCCGGTCCCTTGGAAAACAACCCAGCCAACTCCGCCTCCAATCGTTCCCCTCCCCGTTCACGGACCCCGCGTCGACGCGCCATATCCACGAACAAATTATGCGCCAGCCGAATCAAATACCCCCGCTCCGAAACCACGCCCTGCAAACACTCCGGAGACCGCGCCAGCCGCACAAAAACATCCTGCAACAAATCCTTCGTGTCCGCCTCACACCGCGTCAGCCCCAATAAAAACGCATACAACGCCTGAGCGTGCTCGTCATAAAGGCGTTGAAGTTCAGTGTGCGTCATTAAGGTTCCACTCAAAGGACGCACCACCCCAAACAATTTGTCTACCCAATCTTTTGCCGTCAAACACCCAAGACTTCTACCCTGCCCCGGATTCCTGACAGGAATCTATCATTTAGCCCAGCCGTTGGGGGCCGCGCCCTACCCTGGGTGCAAGCCCTGGATGCCCCTTCAACCCTGCCAGGGTTGAACTCCCAACGTCGATCGATCTCAAAGGTAAGCCTGTAACAACCTTGCCCTCCCCATTTGCTTTCCGTCAGCACCAACACCCTCTCCGGTGGCTCATCCACTTTCATCGATCCGACTTTGACCAACCATCCCAGCCGCATCTACCGCTTCTGCTCCCCCTGAAGTCCCAATAAATGGAGAGTGGTGCCTCCCCTCCTCCCCTCCGCAACCCAGCCTGCGCGGTTGACCCCTTCCTTATTTCACGTATTTTGGGGGTTCAATGAATTTGCAGTTCAACAAGATGAACGGAGCCGGCAACGACTTCGTACTGATCGACAATCGCCAGGGAAAAATCAACCTGACCCGCGAGCAGGTGGTAGAGATTTGCCACCGCCAAAAAGGCGTTGGGGCCGACGGATTAATGCTGCTCCTTCCCTGCGCCAGCAGCAAAGCCGACTGGGCATGGCAATTTTTCAACAATGACGGCAGCGATGCCGATATGTGCGGCAATGGAGCGCGCTGTTTTGCCCGCTATATCCAGAAGCTCACCGGCATTCAGGGCGGCACTTCTTTTGAGACAGGTGCCGGAGTGATCGGCGCCATCTTTCACGGCGAACGGGTCACCGTCAATTTAACCGACCCAAAAGGTTTGAGGTTGGGCGAGGCGGTTTCCTTGAATTCAGGCCCCAGCACCATTCACTCCTACAATACCGGCGTTCCCCACGCGGTGCTCTTCGTTGAGGATGCGGATTTGGCCATGGTCCAGCAGATTGGCCACGAAATTCGTTTTCATGCCCATTTCTCCCCCAAAGGCACCAATGTCAATTTCGTGGAACGCAAGGGTGGCAACCAAATCCGGGTGCGCACCTACGAGCGCGGCGTGGAAAACGAAACGCTGGCCTGCGGCACAGGAGTGACAGCCTCGGCCCTGATTGCAGCAAAATTACATGGGCTGACTTCGCCGGTGCAGGTTCAAGTCCAAGGTGGCGATCTATTGGAAGTTTCTTTTAAAATGCAAGGCGACCAATTCACCCAGGTTCACCTGAATGGGCCTGCCGATTTCACCTTTGAAGGTACGATTGAGGTGTGAGCCTGATTCCGTTCTGGCCAAAAGCTCGGGATACAGGCACAATTCCCACCCAAAATTAACATGAAGTTCACCGGTACCTACACAGCGATCGTCACACCGTTCAAGGATGGAGAATTGGATGAAGTAAGCCTCGCCAAGTCGATCAAGCTCCAGATCAAAGGCGGCGTGGACGGCGTGGTTCCAGCGGGTACCACCGGGGAATCCCCCACCCTCTCCTACGAGGAGCACATTGAACTGATTGCGCTGACTGTCGAACTAACCGCCCGCAAGGTAAAAGTTCTGGCGGGCACCGGAGCCAACTCCACCGAGGAGGCTGTGTACCTGACCCGCGAGGCCGAGAAAGTCGGCGCGGACGGCTCGCTGCAGGTCGCCCCCTATTACAACAAGCCCACTCAGGAAGGCTTGTATCAGCATTTCAAAGCCATTGCCCGAGCGACCAAGCTGCCCATCATCCTCTACAGCATTCCAGGACGTTGCGGCATCGAGATTGGTGTGGAGACCGTGCGCCGTTTGGCCAAGGATTTCCCGACCATTGTGGGAATCAAAGAGGCAGGCGGTCAACCCGACCGTGTCTCACAATTGCGCGCCGTGCTTGGTCCGAAGTTCACCATTTTCAGCGGCGACGATTCGCTGACCCTTCCGTTCATGTCGGTCGGCGCCAACGGCGTGATCAGCGTGGCCTCCAACGTAATCCCTGCTGCGGTTTCAAAAATGGTCCGGCTCTACGCCGCAGGCGAAGCGAAGGCTGCGCTCAAATTGCATGAGCGTTATTTCCCGCTCTTCCGCAATCTATTTATCGAAAGCAACCCGGGCCCTGTTAAGGCTGTGATGACCATGATGGGTGTCATCGAAGAAGAATACCGTCTGCCTCTGGTGGCCATGGAACCTCACAACCGCGAAGTGATCCGCAAGACTGCGGTGGAGTGCGGTCTGATCAAGGCTTGATCGCTCAACAAACTGAGACATGACACGATTGATCATCAACGGCAGCAAGGGACGGATGGGCCAGGCCCTTATCCAGTGCGCCACTCGCATTGGAGGTCTGGCCGTGGTTGGAGAGACCGACACCGGTGACGATATCGAACCCTTGCTGGGAGGCGCGGATGTCGTGATTGATTTCAGCTTTCACAGCGTCACCGCGCCACTTGCCACCCTCTGCGCCAAACACGGCAAAGGCTTGGTCATCGGCACCACCGGCCATCACGAGGCTGATAAGCTGATCATCCGCGAAGCCTCCAAAAAGATCCCAATGGTGTGGGCTTCCAACTATTCAACCGGCGTCAACACCCTGTTCTGGCTCACCCGCAAAGCCACCGAAATCCTGGGAACGGGCTTTGATTTGGAAGTGGTCGAGATGCATCACCGCCATAAGAAAGACGCCCCCAGTGGAACCGCCACCACGCTTGCCGAAATTCTGGCCGACGTGCGCAACTCACAGCTCAAGGAAGTCATCCGGCACGGTCGCGAAGGCATAGTGGGTGAAAGAACTTCCGCCGAAATCGGGATGCATTCCGTGCGCGGCGGCGATGTGGTGGGTGATCACACCGTGATTTTTGCGGCCCAGGGCGAACGGGTCGAACTGACCCACAAAGCCTCCAGCAGGGAGACCTTCGCCATGGGCGCATTGCGCGCCGCAGCCTGGATTCAAGGCCGGTCACCCGGTGTTTACGACATGCAGGATGTGCTGGGCCTGAAGTGAGATGAGTGTGCCGGCTTACATCGCCTTGGGATCGAACCTGGGTGATTCCCGGTCTCTAATTCACGAAGCCGCAAACGCACTGGCATCTGTGTCTTCTGACGGAGTGACTATATCAAGACTCTATATTTCCACACCGGTGGATTGTCCGCCAGGATCACCAGACTTCATCAATGCGGTGGCGCGCATCCAAAGCCTTCCGGGTGAAACCCCGGAAAGTCTGCTGATAAAACTGCAAGCCTTGGAAAAAAGTTTTGGGCGCGCCAGGAAGGTCATCCACAATGAGGCCCGCCCGCTCGACCTTGATTTGATCACCTTCGGCAGCGAGATTCGCGAAACTCCGCTGCTGACTCTGCCCCACCCTCGTGCCGCTTCGCGCGGTTTCGTGCTGCTTCCGCTGTTGGACCTTGCGCCAGATTTCGTGATGCCGGGCCAGACCAAATCCGTTAAGATGCTGTCGGCGTCCCTCCAGACAGAGAGCCTTCCACGACTTTCCCCCTCGGTGTAGAACGATTAAAGGGTGCTTGGTGTTTCGCTATGACTTCAGCGACCACCTGCCCCAGCAAATCCACCCGGTAAGGCTTAACGACCACACCGCTAAACCCATAATCCTGAAAGTTCGCGAGTACAGGATCATGGGAATAACCGCTGGAAACAACCGCACAAACGCCGGGATCAATCCGAATTAATTCCCGCAACGCTTCCTTACCTCCCAACCCACCCGGCACCGTGAGATCCATAATCACCAAGGCAAACGGATTTCCCGCTTTTTGCGCTTCCCGGTAGAGGCTTACCGCTTCCGAGCCATCCCGCGCGGTTTCCACTTGATAGCCAAAAATCCCGAGGGCATCGCGGGTCAGATCGAGGATGGAAACCTCGTCGTCCATCACCAGAACCCTGCCGCGCCCGGCGGGCACTTTCATGCTCTCGACAAGTCGCGCCGGAGCAGCTTTCTTGGAGGCGGGGAGGTACATTTTAAAGGTGGTTCCCACACCCGGCTTGCTCTCCACGGTGATGTGCCCATCGTGCTTCTGCATAATGGCATAACTCGTCGCGAGTCCCAGCCCGGATCCCGTGGACTTGGTCGTAAAGTAAGGCTCAAAAATATGGGTCAGATTTTCTGGACGGATGCCGATCCCCACGTCCCTCAGCTCAATCCTGATGTACCCCCCGTCAGCCAGCGGAATCCCGGAGCCCGCGCTGATGGTCGCGTTGGAGATCGACGCGCGCAGCTCACCACCCGCAGGCATGGCTTGAATCGCATTGATGGTCAGATTGTTGATTACCTGGCTGATTTGCCCTTCATCCACCTCGGCATCCCAAAGACCGGGGGCCGCTTTGAAATCAAGCAATACATTGCTTCCACGCAGGGCAAAACGAATGGTTTCCTCGATCAGCTCCGCCAGGGAGGTAAGCTTCTTGATGGGAGCCCCGCCTTTGGCAAAAGTAAGCAGTTGACGCGTCAGATCACGCGCTCGGAGGCAGCCCACTTCAGCCTGGGACAACCGTTCCGCCACTTGGGTGCCGGGCCCTGCCAACATTTTGGAAAGGGACACATTCCCCAAAACAATGGTGATGATATTGTTAAAATCGTGGGCAATGCCTCCCGCCAAAAGCCCCACCGATTCCAGCTTGGTCGCCTTCATCAGCTCCTCATCAATGCGGCGGCGGTCAGTAATATCGCGGAAGACAAGGACCAATCCGGTCACCGAGCTGCGGGCATCCACAATGGCCGCTGCGCTCTCGGACAGGATATGTTGAGTGTCATCGCCGCGTTCCAAAATCGCGGTGTGGTTCGGCAGCGGAAGTCCGTCGCGCAGAAGCCGGCTAAGTGATTGCGGAATTGATTCCCCGGTCTTCTCATGCCGGGCATTAAAGACCTCCCCTAAATCCTTTCCGGCCGCCTGCATCTGCGTAAGCCCCGTAATACTCTCAGCCACGCCATTCATCAGCACGACACGCCCGTGTACATCAGTCGTAACCACACCGTCGGCGATTGAACGGAGCGTGATGGTCAGTTGCTCCTTTTCGGCGGCAAGCCGGGCTTCGGCAAGGCGGCGGTTCTGTTCCGTTTCGCTCGACCGCAAAGCCGTGGCAAGATAACGGGCCACCTCGCGCAGAGTGGTCACTTCATGGGCAGTCCATTCGCGTGGTTCCGCACTGTGAAAAGCCAGCGTTAAAATATCATTGCCCAAGGCGCCAACAGCCACCTCAAGAAGTGCTCGCACCCGCGTTTGGGCAAGCAAAACATGCAGCGGGGCAAAGCGGAAATCGCTTGCCACGTCGCTGCTTTGAACCATCCTGCCGTCCCTCAAATCCTCCCCATAAAATGATAATTCACTCAGCGACCAGGAGCCGAGGTGGGGGCTGCCGTAAGAGGCCTGAGAGGAAGCTGCCACTCTTTGCGACGCCCAGGAATCATCCGGCTGAATTTTGGCGCAAACCACCCGGTACGCCCCAAAATGCTCCGCCAACTGATCAATGGTATAGTTTAGAACAGTGGTGAAATCGGGATTGCCCGCCATGGTTTGGAGAATCCCGTTGCAAAGGGTCAAACGAGTCTGGCTGTCGACCAAATCCTGCTCAGTTTGCTTTTCCAAGCTCACATCCCGAAGCGAGGCGACCAGCCCCAAAGGTTCGCTGGCCCGGTTCCTAAGCACCGCCACACTGATTGCCAGTTTAAGGGATCGTTCAGAAGGCAGCTTTAACGAATAAAGAAAAGAGTGTCGGGCCCTTCCCTGCAACAACAACCCCCCCAGGGAGACCAGTGCGTCGGACAGACCGGTGGATTCCGCCATTTTTTGCCATGCCACGGCGTCGGCTGAGTGTTCCGGGACCTCCAAAATTTGGGCGGCAGCGAGATTGGCGAACTTAATTTCCCCGCTGTTGTCTAGAATCAACAAACCATCCGCAATAGTCTCAACGATGCGCGTGACCCGTTCCTCGCTCTCACGCAACGCATCCTCAGCGCGTGATCGGTCGGTCACATCACGGGCAATCCCCACCAGCACATCCGGAGCGCTGGCTCCGCCCGGCCACGGGGACATTTGTGCCTCAATAATAATATCGTGCCCGGAACGGTGGACGAGCGTCATGCGCTGAACAGGAACCCTTTGGCTGGCACCCTGAACTTCTTTGAAAAATGCCAGCCAGGCCTCGGGCTGGATAAACCCGTTTAAAATGGTGCCATCAGCAAGTATTTCCTCGGATTTATAACCCGTGACCCGCTCGATGGCAGGGCTGATGTACTGAAGAGTAGGCTTGGGCACGAGGCCCACAAAAAAGATGACTTCCCCGGCGTGCTCCGCCAGCATGCGAAAGCGTTCCTCGCTCTTAAGGCGCAGTTCTTGGGCTTCCAGCAGGCATCCTAGGGCCCACTCCGCCCGAAGGTGACTTCGAGCGTACAGAAACGCCAGGCCAACAGCGGCAAAACTCATGCCCAGACACGCTGCAAAAAGATACCAATCACCACCCTTTTCCACAGCCGAACCGGCCGTTTCACCTGAAGGCCAACCCTGTATCCACAACCGCCAACCCACCAGCAGAGCCGGTAAAAACGACACAAGAGCCAAAAGGCCCACCAGCAATAAACGCCACTTGCGCGACGCTCCCGACTGGTCGGAGTGGGTCAAAACTTTCTGTTCTTCTAAATTCACTTCTTCAGTGCATCCATCATTTAAATGGGTAGCGCGAGGTGTCCCACCACGCCTCCGCCCCATTCGCAGGCAATCTTCAACGCATCAATAGAATCAACCGCTATCGAGAGACTCCCCTCAGTACGTGTTTATCGGATACCAAAGGAAAAAACTCAAAGGAGGGATTGTCACAATTGAACGGCTTTTTGGACCCCGCTTCAGTTGGCGAAGGTAAAAAATTCAAACAACTGCACAAATTCATGCGTCCAACTTGGTCGCGGACATCTACTTATCGGATGCAACCTCTTGTGGGTAAATGGATTTTCTGCTTACTTACGAGCCGTCAATGATTGATTAAACAAATGAGCACTGCCATTAGCGCAATTACCGCAGAAGTTCAGCAGGCGGGAGCCTTCGTGCCCCCCCTTCTTGCCGAATTAGGAAAAGTGGTCATCGGCCAGCGTTATCTCGTTGAGAGACTGTGCCTTGGGCTGCTGGTCAACGGGCATCTTCTTCTTGAAGGGGTGCCAGGACTGGCCAAGACCCTCGCCGTCAAAAGCCTCGCCGGAGCCATCAACCTTCGTTTTTCCCGACTACAATTCACCCCGGACATGCTGCCGGCGGATGTGATCGGCACCCAGATTTACAACCCCCAGTCTGGCGCCTTTACCACACGAAGAGGTCCCATTTTCGCCAACCTCGTTTTGGCCGACGAAATTAACCGGGCACCGGCCAAGGTTCAAAGCGCGCTGCTGGAGGCGATGCAGGAACGACAGGTCACCATTGGCGATCAGACATTCAAGCTCGAAGAGCCATTTCTGGTGTTGGCAACGCAAAACCCCATTGAACAGGAAGGCACCTATCCCTTGCCTGAGGCCCAGGTCGACCGTTTTTTACTCAAGCTCAAGGTCACCTATCCCACCCGCGCCGAGGAAAGGTTGATCTTGGATGTCATGGCCCGCACAGAACATCTGCCCAAAGTGCAGCCCGTGGTGGAGCCAAAGCAACTCCTTCATGCCCGCAGTGTCGTCAATGAAATCTACATGGACGACAAGGTGAAGGACTACATCGTGGATATTGTCTGCGCCACGCGTTCTCCGCAGGAGTACAACCTGCCGTTGAAAGACCTCATTCAACTCGGAGCATCTCCTCGCGCCACCATTGCCCTGACACTGGCCTCCAAAGCCCACGCGTTTATCAAAGGCCGAGGATATGTGACCCCGCAGGATATCAAGTCCATCGCCATGGATGCACTCCGCCACCGCGTAGCCGTGACTTACGAGGCCGAGGCAGAAGAAAAAACCAGCGAGAACATCGTCCAAACCATTCTGGATACGCTGCCCGTTCCCTGAACACGGTGCCCCAACACGGTCTCTGCGATGATCCCAAAAGATCTCCTTAAGCGCATCCGCCAGATTGAGCTGCGAACGCGCCGCTTGGTCAATGAGAGCCTGAGCGGCGCGTACCACAGCGTGTTCAAGGGCCAGGGCATGAACTTTGACGAGGTGCGCGAGTACCAGCCCGGCGATGACGTCCGCGCCATTGACTGGAATGTCACGGCGCGGATGAACCATCCGTTCATCAAGAAATTCGTCGAGGAACGTGAGCTCACAGTCATGCTGATGGTCGATCTGAGCGCCTCGGGAGTATTCGGCTCAGGCACACAGACCAAGCGCGAGCTGGCAGCCGAAATCGCCTCCGTGCTGGCCTTCTCAGCCATACGCAACAGCGACAAAGTGGGATTGATTCTCTTTACCGATGAGATCGAAGCCTACCTTCCCCCGCGCAAGGGCCGCCGACATGTGCTGCGTGTCATCAGGGAAATTCTATTTTTCGAGCCCAAGCGACGAGGGACCAATCTTTCCGTGCCGCTCGAATTCCTGCTGAAGGTCACTTCCCATAAATCCATCGCGGTCCTGCTCTCGGATTTCATGGCGCCTCTTACTCCCTCGTTGGTGAGACAATGCAACCGCCGCCATGATCTGGTCGCGGTGCAGATTGAAGACCGCCATGAATGGGAGCTTCCTCAACTGGGCTACCTGCTCGTGCGCGATGCCGAAACGGGCCACATGATGGAGATCAACACTGGCAATGAACGGCAGCGCAAGAATTTCGCGACGCGACGCCAACAAATGGCCACTGAGTTGGAAAAGCTTCTGGCCGGTGCAGGCGTCGACCGCATCCGTTTGCGTACGGACACTTCGTATAGCATCGCCTTGGCGCGGTTTTTCGAAATCAGGCAGAACCGACGCGCCCACGTATGACCACCAACCGCCCAGGAACCGTGGTAATGCCGCCCCCACCCATTCCGGCTGGCACGAATTCGGCCGCCAAGGAATTACGCCCGGCACGCCCCCCCGTGGAAATCCCCAACCCGTGGCTTTGGGTGTGGATCGCAGCCGCTATTTTGATTGCCTTGGCTGCTTGGCTGGCCTGGAGAAAATCACGCAGCGCCAAGGCGGGAAAAGCCACGCCTGCCATTCCCGCCCATCGTCTCGCGCTGGAACGTCTTTCGGCGGCCGAGTTCCACATTTACGATCCTCACCATTTTTGCGGCCTGGTTTCATCAGCCCTCCGAAATTATCTGGAGGATAGATTCGGTGTGCACGCTCCAGACCGCACCACCGAGGAGCTTCTGCATGAACTGGCCTCCACCAATGTGCTCGACCAAGAGCCTCAAGAGATGCTGCTGCAATTGCTCGAACGTTGCGATCGGGTCAAATTTGCCAAAGACGAACCCAGCCTGCCGGACTTGCAGCATTTCCACGCGGCGGCGGTTCGGTTTGTGAACGAGACAACGCCAGCCCCAACGGCTGTGATACCATGAGTTTCTCTTTTGCCCATCCCTGGCTGCTTACACTGCTGGCCCTGCTGCCGCTCATGGTCTGGCTGCGCAGGAAAGCCGCGCCACCGCCCGCCCTTGTCTATTCCTCCACCCAATTGCTAAGAGGAATGGCCAACCTCGCAAGAGTGAGTATCGAATCTCGCCTGCTGGCATTGCGCTGCCTGGCTCTGGCGTTGCTGGTGGTGGCACTGGCTCAGCCCAGACTCAATGAGGGCGAATCCGTTTCCCGTGAAAGCGGCATCGATATCGTCATTTGCATCGATCTTTCCGGCAGCATGAACGCGGAGGATTTTGAACTGAACGGCGTCCCGGTTAACCGCCTGATTATCGCCAAAGACACATTACGCAAATTCGTCTCCAAGCGAGACGGAGACCGGATTGGACTGGTGGCATTTGCCGGCCGCGCCTATATCGCAGCACCTCTAACCTTGGATCACACTTTCCTGCTGAGTAATCTGGATCGGCTGGAACTCGGCAGCATTGAGGACGGCACGGCCATTGGATCGGGCATAACGGCGGGTCTAAATCGATTAAAGGATCTCAAAGCCAAAAGCAAAATAGTCATCCTCATGACCGACGGTCAGAACAATTCAGGCAAGGTGCCTCCGATGGCGGCGGCTGAGGCGGCCGAAGCCCTTCAAGTGAAGGTGTACACCATCGGTGTTGGAACTCGCGGGATCGCATACGTCCCGTACGTGAATGCATTCGGCCAGAAAATGAGGGTGCAACAGAAAGTAGATATCGATGAGGAGACCCTCACGGCGGTGGCCAAGAAAACAGGAGGACGTTACTTTAGGGCGGATAACACGCAGGCCCTGCAAAACATTTACGGCGAAATAGATAAGCTGGAAAAAACCGAGATCGAGGTGAAGCGCTTCCAACGATATCGCGAGTTGTACCAATGGTTCTGTCTGGGCGGGCTGGCCTCGCTGCTGTTGGACTTGATCCTAGCGCACACGGTTTGGAGGAGGCTGCCATGACACTGCACGATCCTTACGAGCTCTGGGCCGGATTGGCCACGATCACGCTGCTCCTCCTATTTTTTCGATGGTCGTGGCGCAAGCGGGCGCAACTGCTGGAGAAATATGCCCCAGCCAAACTACTGCAATACTTGGATGTGGAAACTCCGGTGCGCTCGCGCTTGACTCGTCTGGCTGTGCTAACGCTGGCAGTGGCCGCTTTGTTCTTTGCTTTGTCCCGTCCCCAGGGTGCTTCGCACGAAGAGCAGACCACCCAGCGCGGAAGGGACATCTTCGTGGCCATCGACACCTCGATGAGCATGTACGCCACGGACCTCCCCCCCAACCGTCTGGCCCGCGCCAAGCTTGCAGCCCTTGATTTGCTAAAACTGTCCAAGTCCGACCGCTTTGGTCTGATTGCTTTTGCGGGCACTGCGTTTGTCCAATGCCCGCTCACCGTCGATGAGGAGGCCTTTCGCCAAAGTTTATCCATTCTGGATGCGTCAATCATCCCCCAGGGTGGCACCGCCATCGGTGAGGCGATCGATAGCGCCCTGGCCAGCTTCAAAACGGATGGCAGCGAGAATAATAGAATCATGGTCCTTCTCACCGATGGTGAGGATCACGAGGAGGGCGCCATTGAGAACGCCAAAAAAGCGGCGGCGGCAGGGATCAGGATTTTCACGGTGGGTGTGGGAACCCCCGCCGGTGATGTCCTCCGCACGAAGGATGAGCAGGGACACGATGTGTTTCTTAAAGATGAGGAGGGCAATGTGGTGAAATCGGCCTTGAACGAGAAATTACTGCGGGATATTGCCAGCGCCACCGACGGCTCGTATCTTTCCCTATCCGATCCGCAGGCCATGAAAACATTGTACGACACCCGGCTTCGCAATCTGCCGGTCAGTAAATTTGCCTCTCGCTCCATTCAGGCGAGGCAGGAGCTTTTCCACGCGCCCCTCGCGGTGGCCATAATCCTGATGGCCAGCGATTCACTTTGGCCACTGCTCCGCCGCAGACGCCGATCAAGCATGATGGCCACCCTCCTTCTACTGCTTGGTCTGAACAACGCCCATGCTTCCCCCGGCAAGGCCCAGGACGCCTATGCCGAAGGTCGGTACAAGGATGCGCTCAATGAATATGATCGGCTGGCGCGGGAAAAACCATCGGACGCGCGCCTGCGCTTCAACGCAGGCTCGGCCGCGCTGGCGGCGAAGGATTTCGATCGCGCCACAAAGCAACTGGAGGCCGCACTGGGAGGGACTGATCCCAAATTGAATCAATCGACGCATTACAATCTCGGTCTCTCGCAGTACGGCGTGGGTGATGGCAAGAGCGAGCCGAATGAAAAGATACAAAGCTGGGAGAGGTCCATCAGCGAGTTTCAACACGCACTGGAGCTGGATCCCAAGGACGAAGATGCGAGGGCAAATCAGGCGCTGGTGAAACAGAGGCTGGAAGAACTGAAACGCCAGCAACAGCAGCAGAAAAAGGACGATAAAAATCAGGATCAAAACAAGGACCAGAAGGATAAAAAGGACAACAAATCCGACAAAAAAGACCAAAAAGATCAGCAGGACAAAGACAACGAGCAAAAGAAGGATGATTCGGACAAGGACAAAGATAAAGACCAGCAAAGCCAGAAGTCCGACGAGGAGAAAAAGCAGGACCAGCAAAAAAAGCAACAGCAGCAACAAGCCAGGGACGAATCAAAAGATCCTTCAAAGCAACCAGGAGAAGGACAGCCCAAGCCTATTAACAAACAGGATGGCAATAAATCCGACGCCGCCCGAGCGGAGGAAGCCGCCGATGCCAAAGCCGCAGCAGCCGGTCAGATGACCGAGAAGCAGGCTCGTCAGCTGTTGGAAACGCAGCGCGGGGAAGAGCAATCCATGGTTTTCATGCCAGCCGAAAAACCGGCCAAGCCCAAAGGCAACCGCCACTTCAAAAACTGGTGAACGAGATGGTATCGCAGCACTTCAAATTTCTATTCGCCGGGCTCCTGATCTTTTGGACGGCAGTTGCTTCAACCCTGGCCGCCGAACTGGAGGTGGTTCTGGACCGTGAGCAAATATTCTTGGGGGAAGCCGCCGTGTTACAAGTCTCGGTTCGCGATGGAGAACCTCAGTCAAATCCCAGCCTGACCGCAGTGGCAGGATTGAACATCCAAGGTGCGGGCAACGGAAGATCCACCTCACAGGTTTTTTTCAATTACATGCTTACGCCCAGCCGCGAAGGGGTGTTCACCATTCCTCCGGTACAGATCCGCCTCGACAACAAAATCGTGTCCAGCAAGCCGCTGACTTTGAGGGTCAGCAAGGATCAAAGCGCCGCTGCCAACGCCAACAAAACAGCTTATATGCGGCTGGCGCTCAGCAAAACCAATCTGGTAGTGGGGGAAGTCATAGGCGCCGAGCTGCAATTGTTCGTGACGGAAGGAAGAAACCTTCAGCAACCGCAACTGACGTGCGAGGGCTTTGTTGTCCAAAAATTTATCAAGCCGACATCAACGAAGACCCGCATAGGCAACAATATTTTCAACGTTCTCACCTACAAAATCGCCCTGAGCGCCACCAAAGCGGGGCGATTGCAGCTTGGGCCTTTTACCAGCACCCTTGAAATTCCTGAGCGCCGCAATGCGCAGCGCAACTCCAATGATCCCTTTGCCGATTTCTTCGGCACTTCCGTTCAGTATCGGGAAACGGTGCTGAATACTGATCCCACGACAGTCAATGTCGTGCCGGTGCCCAACACGGAAGGGTTGCCCAATTTCACAGGAGGCATAGGAAACTTCACCATGGGCATGCAGGTCGGGCCGACTAATTTGACAGCGGGTGACCCGATTACCTTGCGCATCGAATGGCAGGGCCAGGGAAATCTGGATGCCATCAATCTGCCCACTTTGAACCTGCCTGGTTTTAAGTCCTATCCACCGGTCGCCACCACTAAATCACAGGATCCATTGGGCATCGAGGGCAGTCGGTATTTCGAGCAGGTGCTGATTCCTGAATCCTCGGAGATCAAAAGCATTCCCGCTCTGTCGTTAAGCTATCTCGACCCCAACACACGAAAATTTATCGTACTGAGCAACGCCGCCATAGCCATTGCGGTTAAGGGGAGCACTCTTCCGGCGTCAACCGAGACGCAGGTTCCCGGGAACGTGGCTTCCGCACCTGTTGCACCGGCCAAGCCCGTTTTTGCACACATTCTGCCAGACCCTGGCACACTCATCAGGCCCTCTCTAGTATTCTACAAAACAACATGGTTCTGGGTGGCCAATTCCTGCCCTCCCCTGCTCTGTCTGGGCTCGTTGCTGGTCTTGGGCTATCGGAGACGGCTCGCCGCCGATCCAAAACGCCTCGCCGCCCAAGCCGCCCGCCAGCAGTGGCATCAAAAACGAGCAATCCTGGCCAAAGCGGTTTCAAACTCCGACATCCCGGCCTTCCTCCATGCCGCATTACCTGTGGTTGAGGCTATTTTGCAGGAACACGATAAGCTCAGCACGGCTGATCAAGCCACGGCTGAGGCACTTCGTGAGTCCGCCCAAGCGGCACTCTATGGTTCCGCCTCGCTCTCTCATGACTTGGCTACTGATTTGGCATTTTTGGAAAAACAGGTGGCCACCCATCCCAAAGTGCTCGGCTCAATGGCGATCAAAGCACTGGCAACAGTGGCATTTCTTGCGGCGGTTTTTACAACAGAGGCCGAGCCCACCAATTCAATGGGCCTGTTTCAGCAGGCCAACCGCCATTACGAGGTGGGGCAGTACCAACAAGCTTTCTCGGAATACCGCCATTTGATCGAGCAGACAGGGGAGTCTTTTTCCGTCCTTTTCAATGCGGGTAATGCGGCGTACCAAAGCGGCTCCAACGGGTGGGCCCTCGCCTGCTATACTGCTGCGTCGCGATATGAGCCGCGAAACGTGGCATTGCGGGCCAATTATGAATTTCTGGCAAAGAAACTGACGATCCAGCCGTCGCCACTGTCCAAATGGAGTTTTAACGAACAAGCATGGCTGTTTGGATTCCTAAACACAGTGTGCTTTGCTTGTCTATTTTTGCGGCGTGCCTCCCAACGCCCGCAAGTGATCCTCAATTGGATCAGCGCAGGGGCTTTGGTATCGATGATTTACATGGCGTGCGTCTGGTTCGGCCAAGTACCGCGAGTGGTGGTGGTTGGGCCGGATGCAGCGGTAAGGAATGGCCCGCTGGAAGAATCGCAGAACGCATTCACGGCGAAGGACGGCACCGTGTTAAGCGCGCTGGCGAGAAGGCCGGGTTGGATTCAAGTACAGGATCAGTCGGGGGTTTCCGGTTGGAT
Source organism: Pedosphaera sp. (assembly GCA_025359965.1). Classification (GTDB taxonomy): domain Bacteria; phylum Verrucomicrobiota; class Verrucomicrobiia; order Limisphaerales; family SXQI01; genus SXQI01. Next base: position 16,787 of record JANYDC010000141.1, on the reverse strand, counting down.
CCCTGAGAACCTTACCAGGAACCTGCCTTAAACCGGGCTTCAGAAATCCATTTGGGCACTGTCCGCCTGCAAGGCTGATTGTACCCGCGAAGCTGCGTCCCAACGGGCCATCGCTGAATCCATCCGGCCGACGAGTCGACCCATGGACGAAAAAGCGTAGCATTCCATGTCCGAAACATTCCGGCTACACAATGCGATCAACAGCTCTTCCAAGCCCTTCAGTATGGAGGATGACTGAAGCTTGCGAAATTGACGGATAGTCTCCCAAGTAGGTGAGTGACCCGAACTGATATACTTCAAGGTCGCGTTGGAACGGATTCCATCCTCAATATCCTTTGAACCAAAAACCCCGGTGGCATACGCGTAAATCAGCAGCGTGCTCAGCATTGGGGTGGGGATTTCGTTAAACACTTTGGGGAGCCCCTGAGGGGAAATTTTTACGACGGCCGCGTAAACCTCCATGAGCAGATCTCGCTCAGGCAGCCAAGCGCGGAGGTCGCTCGGAAAGGGGCTGGTTGTGTGCGAAAGATTTTTATTTAAAGGCAGCGTTTTCATAACCACATCACTTACGACTTAACCATCGCCTATCAGTGTGTCGGTCAGGTGACGACACAGAAAAGAACGCGTGCCATCTCTAAAATACTAACCTTCAACAAGTTGCGCGTGAGCCTGACACGCTTCGAGCCGCAATCCACAACAGTATCGCACTAAACACATAGCAAACAGAGCCGTAACCGAGGGCGTTGCTCATCCCTTCCATCTCGCTGACAGCGTTTCCAGAGGTTGCCATTCTCCCCACCCAAACAGGGCCCAGACCGCCGCCCAGCCATCCTATGGTATTCATCCAACCACTCATTCCGGCGCGGCGTTCGGGCGGGACGAGATCAAAAAGACCAGCGAAGATGCAGCTATCGTAAACGCCTTTGGCCAAGCCAAACATCATCATAAGGCTGACCAGCGTCACTATGGTAGAGGCATGGGCCACGCCATAGACAAAGCCCGCCCCCACCAGAAGGGCGGCGGACTGCATCAACAAACGCCCGCCTGCCATACGCTTCGCCAGACGATCGGCCAGCCACCCACCAACCACAGTGCCCACCACGCTTGCGCCGTAAATAAACACCGTCCCACTCAGACCAGCAGAGGCCAGCTTGAAATGGAATTTTTGGACAAGGAACGTGGGAGCCCAAATCATGAACATGGTGGTGACCGCGTTGGCGGAGGCAAAGGCCAGCATCACTGCTGCGACCCCCGGCATGCCAAAACACTCGGCGATACTCACGCGTTTGCCTTGCGACTCTGCCGCCGTGCGGGGTGGTTCACGCAACCCCTTAAACAGTGCGATGGCCAGAAGCGCACCGCTCACTCCGTACAAAATAAAACCCCAACGCCAACCGTAATGTTCAGCAATTAGAGCGCCGATCCAACTCCCAAGAATGGTCCCGAAGTAGACACTTGATTGATGCCAGCCCATGGCTCGCGACCGGGTGTCGCTTGAGTGGTAGTCGCTCAGGAGGGACATCGACGCTGGAAAATAAAGGGATTCGCCCAGGCCTTCCAATGCACGCACCGTAATAAAGTGCCAGGCCTGGGTACACCATGCGGTGGCGACGGTGACAACGCTCCAGGCGATGCACCCCCAAAGAATCAAGGGACGGCGTTGAAATCGATCCGCCAAATAACCCGCCAGCGGAGCAGCCAGGGCATACACCCACATGAAGGATGAACCGATCCATCCCAGCTGCTGCTTTGAAAAACCGAATTCTGATTCAAGCTTTGGGAAGATTGCAGAAATAGCCTGACGATCGGCGTAGTTGAAAAAGCAGATGAACCAGAGCATGAACACCACGGTCCACTTGTACCTGCCGGCGTCAAAACTCCATGTCATCCCTCCTTTTCCCATTGGTCAACCAGAGCTTTCAAACCGGCCACCATTCGTGTCCTAGCCTCACAGGAAGCTGCGGACAAGGGGGTCTTGTCCACGCCCACTTCAAAATTCCGCGCCATCATGGCCACGCCAATATTGGTGGGGAAGTCCAACAGCGAAGCCCATTGCCCGGCTTGTTGCATTCGCGAGGCAGAGCGGGCCAGGGCAACCAAATCCCCCGCAGCATAAGCTTTCGCAATCTGGACCAAGGCCTCTGGAAACGCATTGGTTAATCCGCCGATACAACCACTCACCCCAAGACTCAGGGCCTCATCGAAACGAGTGTCCCAACCGGTCATCACATCAAATCCGTGGCGTTGCGCCACCTCGATCATTTCGACATGTTCGGGAAAATCCCCCCCGCTCTGCTTCAAGCCTCCGACGGGAATGCGACGCGCAATTTTGTCCAGCAGTTCCGGGGTGATTTTCTTACCTGTGAGCCCCGGAAAATTGTAGACGATGAGCGGCACTTGAAGCCCTTTGCTCGCTTCTGCGTAAAACTCAACGACATCGTCGTCGCGCAAAGGATAAAACCACGGGGGAAGGATGGTGACGGCCTCGGCCCCATGCGCTTCGGCGTGGCGGGCCAACTCGTGAATCACAGGAATTTCCAGTGCGCTGATATTGACCATCAAACGCAGGGCGCCAAGTTTCGGAACGATCCATTCCAAATTCTCACGGCGCGATTCCGGGCTCATGCGCGCAAAATTACCCGTGCTGCCCAAGGCGAGTATTCCCTTAACTTCGCTGCGGTTGAGGAACTCCAGATGCTCTGCAACAACGGACTCCATGGTCCGTCCATTTTCATGAGAAGGAGTCCACAAAGCCGCGTAAACCCCGCCGAACCGAAATGGCTGTCCCTTCGAGCCAATCATGGTTTTGTGGGGGAAGGATTTTTAGGGAATTCAACATGGGACTTGGCGATAGCGGGAGCATTCAGATGAATGGCCCTGAATTTTCCAGTGTCGTCAAAGGAACCCACGCCGATGGAACCCACGCCAAAAGTTTTGTCCTGAGCGGTCATGATCGGTTTGGCCAGATCATTAAAATAAACACGGATGGCGCCCTCTTTGACGGAGCGTTCCAATTTGATGTGATGCCAAGAGTTAGTGCTGCCCCACTCGATTCCCTTGGTTGTGGTGGTCGCAATGGCGCGGCGGGGAGCCTTGTCGACTAGGAAGATATTGTGGGCATGCTCGTCCGCCGCGCTGGCCATGTGGACGTAGTAAAACTGTGTGGGATTTTGAAAACCAAAGAATAGACAAAGATCCCGATGCCCGTATTCCTTGCCAGTCTGCAACGCTTCAAGTTCCAAGGTGAAATCACCCACCCCGGAATCGTTTAGCAACGCAATGTTCAGGGGCGAACGCACCTCGGGCTTATAGGCGCTTTCCCCGAAAAGCTCCAATGCACCGCCGGAAGGATCAGGAACGGCTTTCCAAGCAGATGAGTCCGTCATGGTCCATTCACGCGCGACATGTTCAGGCGTCAGGGACACGGTTCGATCAGCGGCGCGAGTTAAAGAGGTTGCGCTGGCGGCAATGAGCACCGCCGCAGGCAAGAAAGAAATGGTTGTCATGCTGTGGCTAAACTTTATCGGGAACGACAAAGCCTTTGCGATATTCGCGGGTGAGAAGTGTGTTGGCCTGCTTATTATTGGTAAAATGCTCTTTTTTGACGTCCATCTTTAGGAACGCCCCCAAAGTGAGTGGTTGTTTGGCCAGATCAACCCCATTGGCCCTAATATGGTTCATGCAGCGTTCAAAGGTCTCGGCTGCCGCAGGGTTGGAGGTGAGCTTATCCTTAATTTCATCAGGGCCGGCCTGCTTGCCCATACGGTACGAAATGTTGCCGGTGTGACAAAGCCCGCTGGAAAGGTGGCCCTCGAGAATGTCGGCGTTCAGATCCTCCATTTTCCGGCTACGCACTGCTTTGATGAAGTTCTCGAAGTGGCTGCCCTCGGCACGGAACTCTTTGACCACTCGACCGGTTAAATCGGTGGCTGTGGCGCTGAAGTAAGTGGGGATGCTCATGGAGCCGTTCTCGCACTCCACGATGACGCCAATACTCGCGCCCTTGTAGACATCCATATTTTCCACCCCAGCCATCTTGGTCAGGCCGCGAACCTCGAAGATTAGAGGAGCCTTGGCGTAATCATGAATGATGAATTGGGTGTTGGGGGTGGTGCCATCATCAACATAACCCACACGTCCACCCACACTCAGCACCTGGGGCGAAAGGGAGTTTTCCTGCAAAGCCCAGCGTGCGATATCCATCTGGTGGATGCCTTGGTTGCCCAGGTCGCCATTACCGGTTTGCCACACCCAATGCCAGTCGTAGTGCAGGCGAGAGCGCATAAGCGGTTCCAGCGGAGCGGGGCCGCACCAAAGATCATAGTCAACCGAGGCGGGGGGCGTTTGCGGACCAGTCACCTTGCCGATGGAGGCGCGGCGCTTGTAACAAAGCCCTCGGGCCAGTTTGATTTTGCCCAACTGGCCGGCATGCAAATAGGCAATGGCCTCGCGCATGCCAGGGTTGCTGCGGGACTGGGTGCCCGTTTGGACAATACGCTTGTGTTTACGGGCGGCCTCCACAATGCGGCGGCCTTCGGAGACATTGTGGCAAACTGGCTTCTCCACGTAGACATCCTTTCCCGCCTGAATGGCCCAGATGGCAATCAGCGCGTGCCAGTGGTTGGGCGTGGCGATGGAGACGGCATCAATGTTGGGATCAGCCAGCAGCTTGCGCACATCAGTATAAACCGCTATCGCCTCGTTGCGGTCGCGAAACAGCTTGGCCTCGCGCTCAAGCACCACGCTATCAACATCGCACAAGGCCACGATCTTCACACCGTTGACTCGGCGAAGCCCGGCAATATGGCTTTTGCCTTGGGCGTTGAAGCCAATGACAGCCATGCGAATATCAGAATTTGCGCTGCCTGACTGAGCCCAAACGGAGCCTCCAGTCAAAATTGATGCACCAGCGGCAACGGCGCCGGCTTTGAGGAAATGTCGTCTATTTATGGCTGTCATAGGCTTTCTTCGATTGGGTCAACACTTGGATAGGCCCGCCTCGGCGGAGCAGCAAGGAAAAACCGTGTCAAAACCCACTTACTGAATGACTACGGAATCCTCACGGTTCTACCGCCGCACGGAAGTATAGCGTCTTTGAGGAAGGGTATCCGGGGTAAACCAATTTGAAAGGGAGAGAATTGGTGACAAGCGGCATCCACTGCGAAAGATCCTCAGAGGACGACAGTGTTACGTTTGAACGAGTAAGTCCCGTTGCGTTGACGGTGATCAGATTTCCAACGGGCACGCGCATATCCAAAACCAGATTGCCGGCCACTCCGGAAGCCCCGGCCACAATGGGAACTTGAGGGCGAGTCTCAATGGCCCACCCCTGAATTGACGGGCCAAATGGGGTATCCAAAGAATTTTGGTTTAAATGCAGACGTATCCACCCATAGAAAAAATCATCGTTTCGACGGAGGCGAAATCCCATGTAGCCGTTGGTGGCTGCGGCCAGAGGGCCATCCCATACGACAACACCTCCTATACTTAAGGAAACCAAGCGAACACTGCCGCCTGCCCAATAGTCACCAGATCGAGTGAAATCTCCAATTCCGGCGCCAGGCTGCAATACGGATATGCCCAGATTATCACGGAGAATTTCGTCCTCTCCGGTTGCTCCCAAATAGTAAGAAATTATGGTGTTGGAAATAATCCGACTGGTACCGGGCGCAAAAATATTGGTGTTGCCAAAAATCACCTTGATCGTCGGCGAAGAGGCCATCCCTGATGTAGCCACGGCACTGCCACCGTATGAAATGTCCTTGGTTCCATCATCGTCAACATCAATGCTGAAATCCTCAAAAAGCGTAAAATCGAGCGCTTTTTCTTTGGAGCGAATCGTGGACGGAGCCGGGCGCGAACCAACGACCACATCATGAATGGCTCGGGATTCAACGCCCCAATCCAAAGCGCAAACAGCTTGCGGAGCGGAAGTCAGTCGAATCCGGACCCACGCGAGAAACGCCCCTCCCGGGCTCGCAAGTTTCACGGCAAAAAAATTGGTGACAGTAGCACCCGCTTCGTTCGCAGGAGCGGGCATGGGGAGGAGTATCGGCTGCTCATCGATATGCTGGCCAATGTGCCAGAACGGGCTCGATGGATTGAAGAATGAAATGAGGTTCCCTGAGGCAAGCGATGCGACTTCGTCAGGAAAAGCCACGATGACCGGATCGGGAAAGGTATCGATGTTAGTGAAGTAACTTCGATTTGTGGCAAGCAGGCTGTTGCCCAAAAATGGGAGAACCGCAAGCGATCCATCCGCATAAGAAATCTCGAGATCGGGACTACCGTTGACATCAAGATCCACCTGCCATGAACTTGCTTCGAGAGGCCGGGGAGGAGCACAGAAGTACCGTGCTTCTGCAGAAACGCTCGGAGGAACCATTAGGAAAAGAAACAAAAGCCAAGATGACCACAACCGGCCAGCAGAAAGGTGAGCATGCATCAGGCCTGAACGTTGAAAAACCCAACGGTGGAGAAAAAGGCTCAGGTACGAGCTGGTAGATTTCATATGTACGGTTTTTTTATTCGGCTGAATGCACACCAATTGCGCCCGAAATATTGCCCGCCGAAGCCTCTCAGGCAAGGAATAATTCAGAAGAGTTCCGCCGACTCTAATCAACGGGTGTTTTTCTTGGTATCCTTTCGGCCACGGTATCTTTTCCGATCCCCGCGACCTTTAGTAAAGCTGATTTCTGGCAGGAAATAACGCTTGCTCCAATTCTTAGTGTTCCCAGGCGTGCAGAGGGAAGCTTCCGGTCGGGGTGGAGCTACCGACGGGGCAATTGCTCATAATCAAAACAATCCGCACTGGCGGGATCGAGTTGCTTGGGTACAGCATGGTAAGGTAAACTCCAATCCAATTAAGCAATGAGCATAGAAGGAGTGAACTCTCGGAATCTTTATCCAGACCTCGCCGCCAATGGTGGAGTACTGGATTGGGCTCGAAAGCTTCTGGCCCAAACTCCGGTTGTGGCAGTTAACGGTTGGAGCCCAAACTACGCTCACTTTCAATGCGGTGCGCGATCAGCTCAACTGTTTATTCGTATGTTTGAACGGAAGTTTAGTTTTGATTTTTGGGAGGAAGGAATAATTCTAGCCAACGGGGAGCGCATGGATTTCGAGAAAACTGTTCAAATCATCAGGATTCAATGGAAGGGAACTGGAATTCGCAATAGCCCAAGAGGGGAGATAAACTGACCCGTGAACCGCCATCGCCATTTGTTACTTGCCATACTCCTGTCCATAAACTCGTGCTCACGTGACCCCTTTAACGATGATTTCATATTTGGTTTAACAGGCGGGTATCAGCTGATCCGCACGTCTACCTATATGGTTACAATTGAGCACTCTGCAGATAGTCGACATTTGAGTATTCCTGCGCAAGTAGTCGAACTTGCCTGGAACGACGGATTTATACTCGGAAAACAGCAAGTAATCAGGCCCCGGGGTAATGTCCCCGGCGATACGGTTCCTGTTCCGGTTGTTGGCAGTTTTAATTACTGGATTCTTGATTTGCATCAGACCAATCGTTTCGGGCCAATGACGGAGGTGGAATTTGTGGAAAAACTCAAAGCGATTGGTCAAACGGATTTAAATCTCAAAAACCTTTCGCAGATAAAAAGATCATGATTTGCGCGCCTTCTCGATTTAATCGCGCAAGCCGAGCGGACGCCCAGAGTGGGCCCTTCTTTGAAGTGGATTCGCCCCGCATCAGGTGAATCTTGAACCCCAACAGGCCATCAGTCATAACGGGCGAGCCATGCATATGAAATTCATTGAGCAACTTCTGTCGATGGGAACTCCTGCGACGGGCAGCGAGGAAGTGTTGATCCATTTGGAGGATTTCCCATCCTACGGGCGACTCGGAAAGGAACTCCTTGCAATGCTCACTTCGAAAAACGGCTTTTACGCCTTTGAGTCCGCACTGCAAATATTTCCGGCAGCATATTACACACAGGAGATGACCTTGGGCCGCTGGAACTCGCATGGCCTTTGGAGGTTTGAGTATGAGAGCATCGCGGACAGCAAGTTGTTTTTTGCCCAAGAGGCCTTTGGAAATCAGTTCTGCATATTCCAGGACCAGATTTGGTTTTTCGACGCTGAAACGGGAGATTTGGAGTTCATGGCTGACAGCATGGAAAGCTGGGCAGAAAAAATTCTGACCGATCACGGGATGAAGACAGGGTATCCTCTAATGAGCGGTTGGCAGAGAGCAAACGGCAGAATACAAGCGGGGCACAGATTAATGCCAAAAATCCCTTTCGTGCTTGGGGGTGAGTATGCCCTTGGGAACCTTTATACTCTCAACGCGGTTTCCGCCATGAAGAGCAGAGGCAATCTGGCAAAGCAAATCAAAGACCTTCCGGATGGGGCCAAGATTCAGTTCAAAATCATTGATTAAACGGGCAAGTGCTTTGGTCGTATCACGGTTGGGGCTTGGGGCGAGCGCATTATGTGCTCCGAGATTATCCGACAATTGGTTAGGGACTGAGGCTAATCCCGGTCGCGGCTGTTGAAAAATTGCAGCAGGTAATACAGAACGTACAACAATGAACTGACGGCAGCTCCCACGTAGGTCAAGGCGGCGGCGCTGAGAACTTTTGACACACCTTCCTGATCCTGGGCTCGCGGGGTGTGTCCAAGCTGGGTAAGGATCACTTTGGCGCGGCTGGAGGCATCGAATTCTACGGGCAGAGTAATGAGATTGAAGCATAGGATAATTCCCCAGCAAACAGCCATAATGGCGATGGCCGTGCCTCCGGAAATCACGTTGCCCATAACGCCAAGAATGGGCAGCCACGTCACTGCCTGACTGGCAAAATTGGTGATTCCCACCGACGCAATTCGCCAGCGCAACGGGGCGTAGTCGCGCTGGTCCTGCACGGCATGCCCGCACTCATGGGCGGCCACGCCGATGGCGGAGAGGGATGTGCCGCGATAGACAGCGGAGGATAGAACAAGCTTCTTCTGAGTCGGATCGTAATGGTCTCCCAGAAAGCTTTGGCTTTCTTCGATGGTCACGTCACGAATGCCTTGTGATTGCAAAATCTGACTGGCCACCTCGGCGCCGGAATAGCCAGTGGGTCCGGGCACGGAATCGTAGTGGGCAAATCGACTGCGCACGAAAGCACTGCTTCCGAGCCCGATGGCAAGAGTCAACACAAACAATAGAATAATCATAGAAACACTCCATCATCCCCAGAGGTGGGAAAAATCTCCAACACAGCACTTTGAAGCAACTCACATACCTATTTCCCAGCAAATGATGCAACCACCTGCCTAACAGATCATTCCGATGATAGCATAGTTTCGAATTATTTCAAAAAACGACAAGGTTGAGTCATTTTGACCCTGAACGAGACTCATGCGCGAAGGAATGTCCTTACAGCCGTGCTGGTCCTTGCGCGAGGGTGTAGCATGCGATCTCCTGAGCGTTCTTTAGGTAAACTTGATTTCCCCGGACGATCGGGTGGTTCCAGGTTTTGCCCACTAGGGCTTGGAAACGTCCGTATTCTTTGTTTGCGGCGGGATCGGCTGCCAGCAGGACGAGTTCGCCCGTCTCGGAGGTGATCAGTAACAAGCCTTGGTCGGCCAAGAGCATGACTTCCCCGCGGCCATATCGTCCCTCTTTCCACGAACGTTTGCCATCCGCGAGATTGATGCAGCAAAAAAGACCAATATCAAAACCGTAGGCGTACCCTTGATGAACGACAAAGTCGGGGAACTCAGGCTTCAAATCTTTTGAATCCCATTTGTTGGCAACGGTCCATACATCCGCGTTTTTCGAAACCTCGATCAGGGAAGAGCCAAGACCGCCCAAAGTGGCGACGAGCAGTTTATTACCATCGATTAAGCGAGGCTGCCCGCATCGCGGAGCGCCCTTCATGATCAGACCGGTTTCCCACAGTTTCTTGCCAGTCAGGATATCGACAGAGGTAAGGCCGGAATCATGCAGCATCAGGCATTGGGCAACTCCTTCTATCGTGGTCAGTTGAGGTGAGCTGTAACTGCTGGCCCCTGCTGGTGTGGTCCAAACCAATTCCCCTGAGTTGATTCGGTATGCAACAAGGCTTTTTCCAGCATCGCCGCCGGCATATACCACCACAAGATCGCCCGCCACCAACGGAGAGCTGGAGAAACCCCAGGAGGGAGTACGTGCTCCGGAATCAGATTTGATGTCTCGCCTCCATAAGGTCTTTCCTGTTTCGGCATCAAGGCAGTTCAACAGACCAGTTCCGCCCAAGGTATAGAGGTGGCCGGAAAAATAAGTCGGCGTGGAGCGGGGCCCGGGACCGGAGACGGTTTCATCGAAGCGGGTGGTGTCCTCATATACCCAACTTTGGGAACCGTCCCTGGCATCATAACAAACCACCGTCTCCTTTTCACCCCGCTGTTCCTGAGTAAATACTCGGTTTCCCACCAAAAGAAGCGACGACCACGAGGGCCCAACATCGTGCTTCCAATTTAGTTTTGGCGGATTGGCGGTCCAATTGGTGGCGATAGTTGTTTCGCGAACGATTCCATCCCGATTTGTTCCGCGAAATGAAATCCAATCGCCCGGCAACAGGGCGGTTTCAACCGGGGCGTTCGTGCCGCGTTGACTCAGGTTGGCAGGAGCAGGTGAGGCTTGTGACTTGGCGAGAAATTCTTGCTCTGGTGTGGGTGTCCAACGCCAATGTTTTTGCGCCTTTAGCTGTGAATCCGCCCCATCGGAGCGGATGAAAAGAAAGCTGGACCATGTGAAGGTCACGACCGCCACAAAACCCAGTCGGATCAACGCGAGAGAGGAAACTTGCAATCGTTTTACGAAATAGAGCCAAACCACGATGACCGTTGCCACTAGTGGGATGCCGCCCATCCAAAGGGTGAAATATCCAATGGAATGATGCGAATATTTCCCCACAGTCCATGCCCCACCGACGATCAATGCGAATCCAAGAACCTTTTCGCTGAAACGCAAACGACGGTTAAACCACCACCATCCGAAAAACAGGAGCGTGATCAAACCCGCCGAAGCAACGCTGTACATAAAACCAATGAAATAGGGCTTATCCAGCGTCCCTACGATTAGGCCACCCGCCCAAAAGAAGAGAAGACAGAGGAAGGGAAATCGCAACCGGGGCAGAGTCCCACTGGTCGCAACTTCACTGGCAGGAATCGGAAGGTCCAAATTGGGTTGTTCGTTCATTTTGAGTGAAGGGTTAAGGAGTTTTTTGAGGGGCTGAAATGCATGTTTCGAAGTACTGAGCGGCCTGCTTCAGGAGAATTTCTGGATTCCAAGTGAGTTTTGAAGTCTCAAGATCATCAATAATTTCTCTGATCCACCGGCATTCGGCCCTGCGCAGCACTAGGGCGTACTCGACTTCCACCAAATTAAGGCGGCCAATTCTTGGCGTAATGGTTACCAGAACATTTTCGTAATTCCGGATGCTCTCATCGAGTGCCTCCACCCGCTTGAGAAGTTGGGCCACCACGTCGCGCGGATCCAAAACGGGAAGAAAGCTTAACGCTGCATAAAACTGGGTGGAATCGGAACTCGGCTTTGCCAACAACTCTCGAAGCCAAGCCAGCATTTCTTGGTTGCCCGTGACGGTGATTTTGTAAACGGTGCGTTCAGGGCGGCGTCCGGCACGACTGGTCTCGACGACTTCGATCAATCCAGCCTTCAGCAGGCGTTCAATCGCGTTGTAAAGCGAGCCCGGCTTCAGTTGCAGAAAATCCTCTTTGTGCGTGAGCTTGATCACCGACTGAAGCTCGTAGGGATGCATCGGTTTCAGGCGCAAAAAAACGAGAACGGTCAGTGACCACAGATTTTTCCAACCGATTGAATTTCGTCCCATTATCTATTATTAAATACTTTTTATTAACCATGTCAAGCGATGCGCCTGAAATCTTTATCGCGAAGTGATTTGCCAGAATCGAAGCAATGGAGTTTCCGACCATGGTTTTCGAAGCTATCGTTTGCGCCATGACCGCGTTCTACCCGGCCTTTGTTTATCTTCTCGCCGCCGTCGTTACGGTGCCGCTGGCCAAGCGACTTGGTCTGGGCTCAGTCCTTGGCTATTTGCTGGCGGGGATCGCTATTGGACCTCACGTCCTCGGGCTTCTGGGTGAAGCGGGCAACGTCATGCACATCGCGGAATTCGGAGTCGTAATGATGCTGTTCCTGATCGGGCTTGAGTTACGTCCGGCTCTCCTCTGGAAATTGCGCCGCTCGATTTTGGGCATGGGCGGCGGGCAGATTTGCGGCACGGCCATTGTCATCGCCGGGATTGCCTTGGGCTGCGGTCTCTCTTGGAAACCTTCCCTGGCCATTGGCTTGATCCTGGCCATGTCCTCCACAGCCATCGTCCTTCAATCTCTCGGGGAAAAGGGGTTGCTCAAGACTCCGGGAGGCGAGGCGTCATTCTCAGTGCTGCTGTTTCAGGACCTTGCGGTCATTCCCATCATCACCCTGATGCCGTTGCTTGCCACTCTGCCCCGTGGAACGGAGGAAGCGACGCATGGCTCCAATGGATTTGGCGATTTGGCCGGATGGCAACGTGCGATTATCGTGTTGAGCGCCATTGCGTTCCTGATTTTTGTCGGGAGATACCTATTGCGGCCTTTCTTTCGTTACATTGCCGCGACGCGTTTGCGCGAGATGTTTACCGCAGCGACACTGTTCCTCGTCGTCGGCATTGTTTTGCTCATGCAAATAGTCGGCCTCTCCCCAGCCCTCGGCACGTTCCTCGCGGGTGTGCTTCTGGCCGAAAGCGAGTATCGCGTGCAGCTGGAAACCGACATTGAACCGTTTAAAGGTTTGTTGCTGGGCTTGTTCTTCATTTCCGTCGGCGCCGCCATTGATTTCCCGCTGATTGCAAAGCAGCCGGGGGTCATCGCGCTTCTGGTGACGGCATTGATCGTTGTGAAATTGGCGGTTCTATTCGCAGTGGGACGGGTTTTCAACCTCGGGTCGTGCCAGAGTTTCCTTTTGGCTTTTGCCCTGGCGCAAGGTGGTGAATTCGCCTTCGTTCTATTCGGATACGCGACCCAGCAGTCGGTGCTGTCTGCGAATGTTGCGAGCCTGCTGGTGGCCACCGTGGCGATCAGCATGGCCGTCTCGCCGCTGCTGCTGGTTTTAAACGACCAATTGATGCGTCGGTGCTTTCAAACGGCCAAACCACAGCGAGAACCGGACGAAATCGACGAGCACGACAACCCCGTAATTCTGGCGGGCTTTGGCCGGTTCGGCGTCACGGTGGGCCGATTGCTGCGGGCCAATGGCGTGGGTACCACGGTCCTCGATCATGATCCGGACCAGGTCGAGTCGCTGCGAAAATTTGGTCTCAAATCCTTCTACGGAGACGCATCAAGGCTCGACCTTCTTCAAGCGGCCGGAGCGGAGCGGGCCAGGGTCATTATTCTGGCCATTGATGACGAGGCCAAGGCACAGCAGATTGTACAAATGGTCCGACGCCATTTCCCGAACCTCAAGATACTGGCCCGCGCCGCAAGCAGGCAGAGCGCGTATGATTTGTTGAATCTTGGGGTTCCAGAAGTCTTTCGCGAAACATTGGGCAGCGCGCTGGACCTCGGTATTTCCGCCCTCCAGTCTGTGGGCATGGATGCGGAGCGCGCGCATCGCGCCGCACAGATTTTCCGTGAGCACGATGAAGCGTCGGTGCGCGAAATGGCGATGCTTGACGCTGACTCCGATGACTATGCCTCAAGCGCCCGGCAGCACAGTGACAACCTCATTCGAGCGCTCCAATCCGATGAAATCATGCTCCGCATTTCGACGGTTGGGCAAGGTGAAGTAAAGTAAGCGAACCCATGACAACCAAAGCTCAATTCCCTGATGAGGAGTCCGAGGAAGGTGAATTCGAACGGCAGGAGGATGCATTTCGAGAGCGCATATCCCACGATGGATCAACGCCGTATCCAGCGGTGGCCGGGCGATACCATTTGTATGTCTCCCTGGCCTGTCCCTGGGCAAGCCGCACGGTCATTGTGCGCCATTTGAAGGGGCTTGACCGCGTCGTCGGCCTGACCGTTGCGGACCCGGTGCGCGATGAACGCGGATGGGCCTTCCGGGATGGCCCAGGGTCCAGTAAAGATCCGATCAACGACTTTAAATTTCTAGCGGAAGCTTATATCGCAACTGATGAAAAGCATTTCGGCCGCGTCACGGTGCCCGCTCTTTGGGATCGCGAAACCCGGCGCATCATCAATAACTCCGAGGACGATATTTGCCGAATGTTCAATGATGGCTTTGGAACGCTGGCCAACGCCGAGGCGGATTTATTCCCGAAGGAAATTGAGGAGGAGCAAGCGAGGCTGTCGAAGTTCATTTACGAGAACGTGAATAATGGTGTTTACAAAGCAGGGTTTGCCACAAAACAGTCAGCCTACGAAAAGGCTTGCCGCACTCTGTTTTGGGCCTTGGACAAACTGGAAAGCCGCCTCGCGGGTAGTCGGTATTTATTCGGGCCGCGCATCGTCGAGTCGGATTGGAGGCTCTTTTGCACGCTCATCCGGTTTGATGCCGTTTATCACGGGCACTTCAAATGCAATATTCGCCGGATCGTTGATTACCCCAATCTGCAGGGGTATCTTCTGGATATGTACCAAAGCCCAGGCGTTGCGCAGACCGTGAATATGGACCACATCAAACGGCACTACTACATGACGCATGAAGAGATTAATCCCACCCGTATTGTGCCGGTCGGCCCTGAGCTTAATCTCACCAAACCTCACGGACGGGAGAACCTCTAATACACGTATGAAACTCCGAATTCTCCACTCTGGCGGAGTAGTCGCCCTGTTAATCGTTGTGCCTTGTCGCTCGACCGCGGCATGCGCCGAAGTATCGTGGACCCATCTCTCCAGCAAAAATGGCAATCTCCCAAACTGGCCGACATCGATTGCGATGGCGACCTCGATATTCTGAACAAGCCTTACACGTGGGAAGCCCCACGCGTTGACGTCTGGCTCAACAACGGCAAATTTCACAAAAAATAGGTTCTCATCAACTAAGCCTAAAAGGCCCTCGCCTCCAAAAACAGACGTTGATGGGGAAGGAGGTTTGAGCTTGCCACAGCACCTGCTTGGCACCATTAGTTGGTCAACCCATGTCGCATATTCACGTCATTGCGCTTCAAGAAGCCAGCCAGATAGAGTTCGTTCAAAGGCGGAAAGCGTTCACATTAATCGAGTTGCTGGTGGTGGTGGCGATTATTGCTATTCTGGCGAGCCTGCTGCTTCCGGCGCTGGGAAAAGCCAAAGCACGGGGACAGCGTCTGAGATGCATGTCGCAGATGAAGCAACTTGGACTGGGGTTCTTCCTTTGGTCGGCGGATCACGACGACCGACTTCCCCCAACTGCCTATGCCACGGGTGACTTTCAGTACCAATTGTCGTGGGATGACTACATTCACAGGTATATCGGGGGCACGGCGGTAGATGCGGATTTGATTCTGGGCGCCTCGGGGCTCATCTCGGAGCCGGGGAGGATTCCGAAGATTCTGCGGTGCCCGGCGGACCGGTTGGAAATCACCATTACTTGGGCCGTAAACGCCCAGCGGCGAACGTACGCCATGGCTTTTGGCGGCATGATTTCAGGAGGGGATCCACTTCCGAGGCCCGATCTCGGAGCAGGGGTTTATATCAACGCCCGCAATTTGAGCGGAGCGCTGCCTGATTGGAACCCCAAGGGATACGCCAACTCTGCTGTTCAGAATGCGACGGGGACCATCCTGTTGGCCGAGCAGGCCGAAGGCGGAAATATCGCAGGAAATGATTACCCTTCGTTTTGCATGGGTCCGACGGGCCCGGAGACAGCCAAAGACCAAACACCCTATCAAATTGTGACCGGCGCAAAGCAGGCCTGGGGCAAAGAGGCTTACGGGTTGCATGCGAACCGATTCAATTACCTTTTTCACGATGGGCACGTGGCCATCCACAAAATCACTGAAACGGTCGGCAAAGGCACGACCAACGCTCCTTTCGGCATGTGGACCATGAAGGCCGGGGATTGATGGGAAACGGAACGCTGGCATTGACTGAAAGGCATGGTAGCTTCGTGCCGACGTCCATGAAAATGATCAATACAGCCTTTCGCGAAAAGAGCCTGATGAACTTCCCACACACATCATCTCGTTGGCTTCTGCTGCTGGCCGTGGGGCTCAACCTAACTTCTTCGGCAATGGCCGATTCGGACCCTGCCCACATGGCGGTCGAAGTGGTCAAACCCAAGCCCTGGCCCGGAGGTGTGGTCCCTTATGACATCTCCAAACTGAGGGCCGAAGAACAATCCGTGGCCCGACGAGCAATGCAGCGTTGGATGGACACTGGGGCGATCCTGCAATTTATTCCACGCACCCAGGAAACCGAGTACATCCATTTCACCGGCAACACCGACGCGGGCAACAATACCAGCCATGACGGTTTCAAAAAGGGCGAGCGAATCGATATCAACATCACCGCATTTTGGTGGCGGCAACAGGAGTGGATGCCAGCGCACGAGATCGGCCATGCTCTTGGCTTCCACCACGAACACCAACGCTGGGATCGCGATGAGCATGTCAAAGTGATTTACGAGAACATTAAGCCCGGCCGCCAATCAGACTATGATTGGATCCCACGAACCAATTGGATCGTGGTCACTCCGTCCTACGATTATCGCTCCATCATGCACTACCGCACCTGTTGGGCCTCCAAGTGCGAATCAGAATGCAAGGATGGCAACGGAGCCAGCCCCTGCGTGGTGATTGATCCGCTTGGAACGGAGCACGACGGCATCA
>JANYDC010000025.1 GCA_025359965.1 Pedosphaera sp. | reverse complement strand
TTGTGCAGGATGTGGGGGTTTGCCGTATGATTCGCGCAATTTCCAAGGACTTTCCGATTCATGCTTCGACCCAAATGACCATCACCAGCGAGGCTGGAGTGGAGTTTGCCCGCGAGTTGGGGTGCAATTTGGTGGTGCTGGCCCGCGAATGTTCGATGGCCGAAATTGAAAAGATTCGCTCGGCCGACTGGGCGTGGGAGACGCAGATGCCCCTGGAGGTTTTTGTGCATGGCGCCCTTTGTGTGGCGTATTCTGGCCAGTGTCTGACGAGTGAGGCTTTGGGCGGGCGGAGTGCCAATCGAGGCGAATGCGCGCAAGCCTGTCGCATGCCTTATGATTTGGTTTCTGATGGCCAAAAGGTTGACTTGGGCGACCGCAAATACCTTCTAAGCCCTCAGGATTTGGCTGGCATCGAGGTGCTTCCGGAAATCATCGCCAGCGGGGTTGCCTCACTTAAGATCGAAGGCCGCCTGAAAACCCCGGAATACGTGGCGAACATTACCAGGGTCTACCGCGCGGCCTTGGATCGTTTGCAAGGGGGAGCCAGCCAGTGGGTCACAACGCAGGAAAAATACGACTTGGAGATGGGATTTTCCCGTGGTCTTTACACCGGGTGGTTTCGCGGTATTCACAATCAGGAACTCGCTCATGCCCGCTTTGGCAAAAAGCGCGGAGTTTATCTGGGCGATGTGATCCGGGTTCAATCCGATGGAGTGGTCGTGCGGCTCGATAGCGCATTGAAAGCAGGCGATGGAGTGGTGTTTGATGCGGGCCGTCCCGAGGATGGTGAAGAGGGAGGCCGCGTTTATACCATTGATCCGCTGGGCCGGGGGAACGAACACAAGCTTCGTTTTGGCGAGGGCGCAGTCAACTGGAGCCGGGTGTTGCCGGGGCAAAAAGTTTGGAAAACGAGTGATCCCGAGCTGGATAAGCGACTACGCCAGACTTTTGAAGGGGAAAAGGTTCGCTACCAACGGCCCGTCGAAATGGAGGCGCAAGGATTGGAAGGTTCACCGCTCACTGTGACCGCACGGGATGGCGAGGGCCATATCGCCAGCGCACAATCGTCCATGGTGCTGGTCAAAGCGGAAAACCAACCGCTCGATGCCGCCCGTTTGGAGGCGCAGTTGGGTCGTTTGGGTGGCACGCCTTTCCATCTCGCTAAGCTCACTTCGAAGATCGAGGGCGAGGTCGTCCTACCTCTCAGTGAGCTGAACCGGATGCGTCGGGAGTTAGCGGCTGAGTTGGAACGTCAACGCCGCATTCCACTGGTTTGGGAGTTAAACCCAGACCGATTGAGCCCGCCCATAGTGCGGATGGAAAATTGGAAGGCACCCGCTGACCTTAGCGTGTTAGTTAGGTCGCTTGAGCAGTTGAACGCTGCGTTGTCGCTTAGTCCTGAAACCATTTACGCCGAATTTGAGGATCCGAAACGTTACCGCGAAGCTGTCGCTCTGGCTCATACGCAGGCACAAAAGCTGTGGGTGGCTCCTCCTCGGATAACTAAGATGGGTGAGGAATGGATTCTTAAACAGGTTCGTTCATGTGATGCCGACGGCTATCTGCTCCGAAATTACGATCATCTCCGTTTCTTTGACGACCAACCAAAGCGTGGTGATTTTTCCTTCAACGTGGCCAATCCATGGTCTGCCTCCTATTTACTGGAACAGAAAAAAATGGACCGCGTCACTGTATCTTATGACCTTAATGCCGAACAGGTTGAATCATTCTTGCGCTTAACGGCGGGTGATAGGGTGGAGATTGTGCTTCACCAACACATGCCCATGTTCCACATGGAGCACTGTGTCTTCTGCGCTTTTCTTTCCAAGGGCAAGGACTACCGCGATTGCGGGCGTCCATGTGATGACCATGTGGTCAAATTGCGGGATCGAGTGGGGGCGGAGCATCCGCTGAAGGCCGATGCAGGCTGTCGCAACACGGTCTTCAACTCTCAGGCGCAAAGCGGTGCGGAGTACGCATCCAGGTTCATGGAATTGGGAGCACGCCATTTTCGAGTTGAGTTCCTTCTCGAAAACGGAGCAGAAGTGACCAAGACGTTGCAGCAGTACCAACAATTGATCCGTGGCGAGGTTCACGGGGCTAATTTGTGGCGCGATTTGCGAGCAGTGAACCAATTGGGTGTCACGCGCGGGCAACTCGCCGGAAAGCCCCGCTCTTCGGTCGCTTTCACTTAAAATCCAGCATTAGCACAACTATTGGGCAAACAAACCGTTGACGGTGGGGTGGTGCGTCCCTAGATTTTTGCGAGTAAGTCAGCACAGACAACCCCAAGCAGGTAGTTTTTCGGAATGAGCACAACGACAGCACCAGTAAAATCAGGCAAGGGCCTGGAAGGTATTGTGGCCGCAGAGACGCGGCTGAGCGACGTCAAGGGCGACATCGGCGAGCTCATATACGCTGGGTACAACATCAACGAGCTGGCCGGCAACGTCTCTTACGAGGAAGTAGTATTCCTTCTCCACGAGAACCGCCTGCCCAACACCTCCGAGCTGAATGCTCTTAAGCAGGAGCTGGCCTCCTACCGTGAACTGCCCGCCGGGGTGGTGAAAATTTTGCGCGAGCTGCCCGCGTCGACCCCTCCGATGCATGCTCTGCGCACGGGGATTTCGGCCTTGGGTTGTTTCGATTCCACGGCTGACGATTCATCAGTTGAATCGGCCAAAAAGAAATCACTCCAGTTGATTGCCCAGATTCCGGTGGTCACGGCTTACTTTCACCGTCTGCGCCAGGGCAAGGAACTGCTGGCTTCCCGATCCGATCTGGGTGAGGCGGCCAATTTTCTCTACCTTATTGACGGCGTCGCGCCTTCTGCGCAAAAGGAAAAAACTCTCGATCTCTGCTACGTTCTGCATGCCGACCACGGAATGAACGCCTCCACTTTTAGTGCCCGCGTCACCATCGCCACCCTGAGCGATGTGTATTCGGCGGTCACCACCGCGATTGGCACACTAAAAGGACCGCTTCACGGCGGGGCCAATGAGGGCGTCATCAAAATGCTGAAGGAAATTGGTTCCGTGGATAACGTTGATGCCTGGGTTGCCGATGCCATGGCGCAGAAGAAGAAGATCATGGGCATTGGTCATCGCGTTTACAAAACACTTGATCCCCGTGCGCCGCACCTCAAGAAGATGGCCAATGAGTTGAGCACTCAGCTGGGAGAACCCAAGTGGATTCAGATGAGCGACCGGATCGCTGAGATCATGTTCAAGGAAAAAGGTTTGAACGCCAATGTCGACTTCTACTCCGCCACGGTTTATTATTCCATGGGCATCCCTCTGGACCTGTTTACCCCCATTTTTGCGATTGCCCGGACAGCCGGCTGGACTGCCCACATTGTTGAGCAACTGGCCGACAATCGTCTCATTCGCCCCCAAAGCAATTACACCGGCCCAGTGGGGCTGGTTGTGACGCCGATTGCCCAGCGTTAATTTCGTTTCCACACACACAGCACGATGAATTTACACGAGTATCAGGCCAAGCAGCTCCTCGGCGAGCGCGGGGTCAATGTCCCCACAGGTGCGGTTTGCAGCACGGCGGCAGAGGTCCGGAACTTCGCCGACAAGGCCTTCGCTGCGGGATCACGTCTTACGGTGGTCAAGTCTCAGATCCATGCGGGCGGTCGCGGCAAGGGCACTTTCAAGAGTGGTTTCCAAGGCGGTGTCAAAGTTTGCAAGACCGCTTCTGAAAGCGAAGAAAAAGCGGCGGCCATGCTCGGTCAGGTTTTGGTGACCAAACAAACCGGACCTGACGGACGATTGGTGAGCAAGCTTTTGATCGAAGCGGCGCGCGACATCAAGAAGGAATTTTACGTCGCGGTACTGCTGGATCGGCAGACTGCCCGACCCGTGCTCATGGCCAGTGCCGAAGGTGGTGTGGACATCGAGGAGGTCGCCGAAAAAAGCCCGGAGAAAATCCTCAAGGAAAGCATCGATCCCGCTGTCGGATTGATGGCTTATCAGTCCCGCAAAGTAGCCCAGGCATTGGGCCTGCGTGGGGAGTTGATGACTCAGGCCGTCAAACTTTTCGCGGGTCTTTACAAGACTTGGCTGGATTGCGATGCGGCCATGATTGAGATCAATCCGTTGGCCATCATGGTGGAAAACGATGGCAAAGAGGTTCTGGTGGCGGTTGATGCCAAAATGAGCCTTGATGACAACGCGCTTTACCGGCAGCCAAAAATTGCGGCCATGCGCGACCTTGCCGAAGAGGCTGCCTTGGAAATCGAGGCCAGCAAGTTTAACCTCAACTACATTAAGCTCGATGGAAACATCGCGTGCTTGGTTAATGGTGCCGGCCTTGCCATGGCCACAATGGACATCATTCAGCATTTCGGTGGCAATCCTGCCAACTTCCTGGACGTTGGTGGCGGAGCGAGCCGCGAACAAGTCACCGCCGCATTTAAGATCATTCTTAGCGACCCGAATGTTAAGGGCATCTTTGTGAATATTTTCGGCGGGATCATGGACTGCAACATCATCGCCACCGGCATCGTGGCAGCGGTGAAGGAAACAGGTCTAACCCTTCCGCTGGTTGTCCGCCTTGAAGGAAACAACGTGCTGGCCGGTAAGAAAAATCTGGCCGAATCAGGTCTCACGTTGATCACTGGGGATTCCATGGCTGATGCGGCACAGAAAGTTGTGAAAGCCGTCGGAAAGTAATCATCAAATCCTGAGCCGACGCAATGATCACGGAAATCGCATTCACTGGTTCACCGGTTACCGACATGAAGCGCGCTCGTGAGTTTTACGAGGGCGTGCTGGGGCTCAAGCCTACCATGGATTCCGCTGGTGGAATGTGGGTCGAATACGAGATCGGCTCAGGTGTCTTTGGGATTGGTTGTTACGGCGACGTATGGAAACCATCCGAGCAGGGGACATGCGTCGCGTTTGAAGTGGAGGACTTTGATTCCGAAATTGCCCGCCTGAAATCTCTGGGGGTGAAGTTTGCCACCGATGTGATGCCAACACCCATTTGCCGGTTTGCCATTATCTGTGATCCGGACGGCAACAGAATTTTGATCCACAAACGCCACGCGCATGATTGACTCAGCGACATTGGCTCAGATAAACGGTGAATATGTTATGCCGGATGATGCCGGGCCTGCATGGCGGGCTGCACACGCGGCAGGTATCGACATGTCTCTCATTGAGGATGCCCTTAGAATGACCCCTGAGCAGCGATTGGATGAACACCAGCAGGTTCTGAATTTCCTATTGGAAGTTCAGGAAGCAGGTCAGGCACATGCCTCACCATAACATGACGATCTGTTTGAGTTGAAATTGTAAATTTTACCATGTCCATACTTGTCACGCCCCATACTAAAGTCCTCGTTCAAGGTATCACCGGCAGCTTCGGTGCGCGCCATGCCCAACTCTCCCTCGAATACGGCACACAGATTGTCGCGGGTGTTACTCCGGGCAAGGGAGGTCAGCTTTTTGAAAACAGGGTCCCCATTTTCGACACTGTAGCCGAAGCGGTGAAGCAAACCGGAGCCACAGCCTCGGCCATCTTCGTGCCACCGCCCTTCGCCGCTGACGCGATTCTGGAAGGCGTCGATGCCGGTTTGGAGCTGGTGGTCTGCATCACGGAGGGCATCCCTGTGATCGATATGATCAAGGTCAAACGCGCCATGGCAGGTCTTAAGACGCGTTTGATTGGGCCAAATTGTCCAGGATTGGTAACGCCTGGAACAGGCAAGGACTCACACGGAGGCTGCCGTATCGGTATCGCCCCGGGTTACATTCATAAGAAGGGCAATATTGGCGTGGTTTCCCGCAGCGGCACTTTAACATACGAGGCTGTGTGGCAATTGACCTCCCGTGGTGTTGGCCAATCGACCTGCGTTGGTATTGGCGGCGATCCTGTGAACGGGACTTCGCACTTGGACGTAATCAAAATGTTTAATGATGATCCCGAGACTGAGGGAATCATCATGATCGGCGAAATCGGCGGCTCAGCCGAAGAAGAGGCTGCGGCTTGGATCAAGCAGTATTGCAAAAAGCCGGTCGCTGGGTTTATCGCTGGTTCCACAGCTCCTCCCGGTCGTCGCATGGGTCATGCCGGAGCAATTGTCAGCGGTGGCAAAGGAACCGCTGAAGCCAAGATTGCCGCTTTCAAGGAAGCCGGTATCGGTGTGGCCGCCACTCCTTCGGAGATGGCTGATACACTGCTGGCCATGATGAAGAGGGGCTAAGCTGTGGCTAACATGGATCAGGCCGGTTCACGGTGATTCCATGGAGGCTCTCTGGTTTATTGATCTGGCGATTGACTCAACCGGGCTGCTGCTCTGGCTGAACTGGAGGGCCATCCCGATGGCGCAGCCGACGGTCGGCACCGGCATTTCCCTGCTCGCCACGCTCCATCGCACGGAAAACCGAAAGGTCAACCGCTTTGGATCACTTGGGCTTCTTGCGGCCATCCTTTTTTTGCGCGGCCTATTCTATTGGTCACTCGGCCGCGGTTTGGGGTGGACCCTTAAGTTGGATATTGGCCCTCTGGTGCTGCCCTTTCGAACCGACTATCTGGGTCTGAGCATGATTTATTCTTTCGGGAGCTATCTCCTGATGTGGACAGCCATGTATAATTCCCTGCTGTTTCTTTCGGTGCTCAACTCGCGGTTGGGCGATACTGAATACTACCAGCGTCTCATCCGACTGCATTTGGGGTGGGTGGATAAGTTTCCTGCCTGGTTGAAGATTCTTCTGCCATTTTCCTTCGCCGCAGGATTATGGCTGGCTACGTCGCCACTTTGGATTTATCTGCGCCTGCTTCCTCCCAACCGTTATCCCGAATGGGTCTGGCAGCAAGCCGTGGTGCTCGGCGGGATCAGTTTGCTCTCGATTCAATACGTTGTGGTCATTGTCCTGCTTTTGTACTTGATCCAGAGTTACGTGTTCCTCGGCAACAATTCCTTCTGGAGTTACGTCAATGCCACCGGACGTTTGCTGGTGCGTCCGTTTGGCGCCATGCCGGTGCAGGTTTGGCGCATTGACCTGCGTCCGCTGCTGGCCACAGCCATCATTCTGACAGCCGTCTTTTTTGCGCGTCGAGGATTGATCCATGCCTACCAGCGCATACCTTGGTGAAAACCTGCCTCAAACAATCAGCCAGCGGCGTGCTCATTCAGGTCCGCGCCCAGCCGCGGTCCTCCAAGAATTCTGTTGTGGCCGTTGTGGATGGCGCATTGAAAATCAAAGTCACCGCCCCTCCGGTGGATTCCGCGGCCAATGAGGCCTTGCGCGGATTTTTGGCTGAGTGTCTGGGTTGTCGTCCCGGGGCGGTGTTGTTGTCGCACGGCGGCGCTTCGCGAATGAAAACCTTTTTGGTCCAAGGTCTGTCAATGTGTGATATCGAGGACAAACTGAACGCGATTTTGGGAGCCTGACTTTCCGCCATGCCACTTCTTGAAATCAACGACCTGACTTTGGAGTTCGGCGCGGTCTCTGAAAGCAAGCGCGCTCTGGACGGCGTCAGCTTGTCTATAGAGTCAGGCGAAACGATGTGTCTGGTTGGGGAAAGCGGTTCGGGGAAAAGCCTCACTGCTCTTTCCATCGCCAAGCTGGTGCCCACTCCGCCGGCTCGGTATGTGCGAGGCAGCATTTTACTGGAAGGCCGCGATGTTCTTACACTTCCTGACCGGGAGCTCCATCGATTGCGTGGTGGCTTGGTGAGTTTCGTGTTTCAGGATCCGGGTGCGTCGCTAAACCCCGTCATGCCCGTAGGCCGCCAAGTCATGGAAGTACTGGAGCTTCACAGGCCCAAAGCTGCGACGCGCGCGGAGGTCTGCCGTTTGTTGGCCTTGGTGGGCATCGCCAGCCCTCAAGAGCGAGCCAGCAGTTATCCTCACCAACTTTCCGGCGGTATGCAGCAGCGCGTGATGATCGCCATGGCGCTGGCCTCAAATCCGAAACTGCTGGTGGCGGACGAACCCACCACAGCGCTTGATGTGACCATTCAGGCGCAGATCATGGAATTGTTGGCCGATCTCAAACAACGTCTCGGTATGAGCATCCTCCTCATCACCCACAATCTCGGGGTCGCGGCGGCTCTGGCGGATCGGATTGTGGTGATGTACGCCGGACAAGTGGTTGAGATGGCCCCTGCACTGGCCTTGCTTTCTGATCCGAGGCACCCATACACGCGTGCCTTGATGGAGTCCGCGCCCGAGTTGGGCGTGTCCACCGCACGACTTAAAGCCATTCCGGGAAGTGTGCCCCGGTTGGGAGCATTTCCCTCCGGCTGCCGATTCCATCCTCGCTGTTCCATCGCTGCGCCTGAATGCGCCAGCCGGGATCCGTCGTTGGAGCAATGGCCGGACGGCCGAAAGGTGCGTTGTCCATTCGCTCGAAAAGGAGACGCCGTTTGATGAGGCCAATCCTGGAAATTGAGAATCTGTCTGTTCGCTATACCATCGGCGGAGGTCTTTTGAATGGCCCGGCTAACGAGGTTCGCGCGGTTGAAGATGTCAGTTTTAGCATCATGCCCGGTGAAACAATCGGGCTGGTGGGTGAAAGCGGCTGCGGTAAAACCAGTCTGGGTCGCGCAATTGTTGGGCTTCAACGCGCCTCTTCCGGTGTCATTCGGTTTGCGGGGGAGACTCTGGATTTTGGCTCAAACCGCCAGCGCGTGACCAGCGGTTTGCAAATGATTTTTCAGAATCCCTATGCCTCGCTCAATCCGCGTATGACGGTGGAGCAAATCGTTGGGGAGGCCATTCAGATTCATCGTCTCGCGGGCAACGCCGCAGACCGCAGGGAAGCTGTGGTGCGTCTGCTGGTTTCCGTGGGCTTGGATGCTCAGCACGCGCAGCGCTACCCCCACGAATTCAGCGGTGGCCAGCGCCAGCGCATAGGCATCGCCCGGGCGCTCGCCGTAAAACCCAGGCTTCTCGTTTGCGATGAGCCGGTCAGCGCGCTGGATGTCTCGGTGCAGGCGCAGATTGTAAATCTCCTGCGCGACCTGCAAGAAGCCGAGAGTCTGGCTTATCTGTTCATCGCCCATGATTTGGGGGTGGTCCGCCATCTCAGCCACCGGGTGCTGGTCATGTATCTGGGGCGGGTGGTCGAGACGGGGAGTTCCGATCAAGTCTGCCTGACGCCAAGGCATCCTTACACAAAGGCTTTAATCTCGGCCGTGCCGTCCCTTCTTCCCACTCATAAAACCCGCGTGGTGTTGAAGGGCGAATTGCCTTCGCCGCTCAATCCTCCTGCTGGCTGCCCATTCCATCCCCGCTGCCCAATCGCCGAAGCCCGTTGCCGCACCGAGCTGCCCCTTCCCCGAGAGGTCGGAGCATCTCACTGGGTAGCTTGTCATTTGGCTCACCGACCTTAAACACGGTGGAGAAATCACTCGTGGCTTTAATGTTCGCATTTACTGTCCGCCGGTCTCGGCAGTGGCCAGATGACATGCAGCCAAGTGGCCTGGTTCGAGTTCTCGCAGAGCTGGCACCTCGGTCTTGCAGCGCGCTTCGGCGATTGGACAACGCGGATGGAATGGGCAGCCGCCGGGCGGATGGATGGGGGAGGGCACATCGCCCGCCAGAAGGATGCGCTGGCGCTTGGAGTCGGGGTCTACCACGGGCACGGCTGAGAGCAGCGCTTGGGTGTAAGGATGTTTAGGCGAGCGACATAGGCTCTTGGCTTCCCCTGATTCCACGATGCGGCCGAGGTACATGACGAGAATGCGCCGGCTAATGTGTTTCACCACTGCGAGATCGTGCGCGACAAACAAATAGGCAATGCCGTGCTCGCGCTGGAGATCCTGCAGCAGGTTGATGATCTGCGCCTGCACGCTCACATCGAGGGCGCTGACAGGTTCGTCGCAGACGATGAGCCTGGGTTCGACCGCCAGGGCGCGTGCGATCCCTATCCGCTGGCGTTGTCCGCCGCTGAATTGGTGGGGCAGGCGTGACGCGTGCGATGAGTCCAAGCCCACCTGCTTCAACAAAACTTCGACGCGCCGCCGACGCTCCGTGGCACCGGAGGCGAGTCCGTGAATTTCCAACGCTTCACCGATGATGTCAGCCACGGTAAGCCGCGGGTCCAACGAGCCGTAAGGGTCCTGAAAAACCATTTGAAACCGGCGGCGGCGTGCGCGCAGTTCGGCGCCGCTCAGGGCTCCGATTTCTTCGCCATCGAATACGATGCGGCCCGATGTTGGTTCGATCAATTTGATGGCGGCTCTTCCTAGCGTAGTCTTGCCGCAGCCGCTTTCACCCACGAGTCCGACGGTTTCGCCTGCCGCGATGGTGAAGTTCACATCATCCACCGCGTGGACGAATTCTTTGGCTCGGCCAATGAAGGGCTGTCGAACCGGGAAGTGGACTTTGAGGTTTTCGATTGCTAGAAGGTTCATGCCTTGCGGGAAGTGGTTCGAGCATTGCCTGATGAGTCCCAAAAAGGGCATCGCACGGCCCGCCCGTTTGGGACGTCAGCCAGATCCGGCATCCGCGAGGAACAGGCCGGCTGCGCTATCGGGCAGCGTGGATGAAAGCGGCAGCCGCTGGGAAATGCCCCGGACAATGGCACGGTGCCGGGAATGGCTGTGAGGCGCTCCACCTCGATATCAAGCGCCGGCACGGACTGAATCAGCGAACGCGTGTAAGGATGGATTGGGCGTTGTAGAACCTCGCGCATCGTCCCGCGCTCAACGATCTGTCCCGCATACATCACGGCCACGTTATCAGCGAGGTCGCCCAGGATGCCAAGATTGTGAGTGATGAAGAGGACGGCCATGCCCAGTTTTAGGCGCAGGTCGCTTAAGAGCTCAATGATCTGCGCCTGAATGGTCACATCAAGCGCTGTGGTGGGTTCGTCCGCCACCAGGAGTTTGGGTTGTGATGCTAGGGCCATGGCGATCATCACACGCTGCTGCAT
Source organism: Pedosphaera sp. (assembly GCA_025359965.1). GTDB lineage: Bacteria > Verrucomicrobiota > Verrucomicrobiia > Limisphaerales > SXQI01 > SXQI01. The sequence continues at coordinate 9,339 of JANYDC010000025.1, read as the reverse complement.
GCCGCCGGACATTTCGTGCGGGTAGTTTCGCATTCGTGATTCAGGCGCGGAAATGCCAACCAGTTTCAGCAGGCGAATGACCTCGGTGTCGTTGGCTGCCTCGGGTCGATGGTACTGGAGTGATTCCTTGATCTGAGCACCCACGCGGAACACCGGGTTCAAGGATGCTCCCGGTTCCTGAAAGACATAGCTTACCAGCCCGCCTCGAACATCGCGAAGTTCGCTGGAAGACATTTTCAACACGTCCAGACCCTCCAGCAGAATCTCGCCGCCAACGTATCGGGCAGGCGGACTGGGCACCAGCTTGGCAATGGAAAGCGCAGTGATGCTCTTGCCTGAACCGCTTTCTCCGACAAGGCAAAGCGTTTTGCCGGCTTCCAACGAAAGTGAGACTCCATCCACTGCGCGGACAGCCCGCACTCCTGCTCCGAATTCGATCTGGAGGTTCTTGATTTCGAGCAGAGGCATGGGATTTTTAGGCGGCTGATTTGATGCGGGGATCAATCCAACGGTAGAGTACGTCGACGACAAGGTTGGCCCCGACAACGATGACGGCACTGAACATCACCGTGCCCATGATAACGGGAACGTCGAGATTGAACACGCTTTGTACGGCGAGCGTGCCAATGCCCGGCAGGGCGAAGACATTTTCCACGAAAAGCACCCCGCCAAGCAACCCAGCCACATCCATGCCCAAAACGGTGATCACCGGTATCATTGCGTTGCGGAGTCCGTGTTTGAACAATACCGCCGTTTCGGAAGCGCCTTTCGCACGGGCGGCCCGGATGTATGGGCTGTTCAGCACTTCGGTCATATTGCTATGAACAAGTCGCGCATAATAGCCCACGGTCAGCAGCGCCAGTGTTGCGGCGGGAAGCAGCAGATGGGAGAACCCTCGAAACCCTGCCACTGGAAACCAGCCGAGCTTGTAGGAAAGTGAGTATTGGAGCATGCGAGCCAGCCAGAAAGCGGGCAGCGAAAGGGACAGCGTGGACAGAACCAGCACAATGCGGTCGAACCACGAGCCGCTATACTTGGCGGTCAGCACGCCCAGCGGCACCGCCAGAAGCATCCACATCACAATCGCCAGCGCCGACACGGCGGCGGTCGTCGGGAGCCTGGTCAGAATGGCTTCAGCCACCGGTTGCTCAGTGACGAACGACTGGCCCAGATCTCCATGTGCAAGGTCGTTCAAATGATAGCCCAGACGTTTCCAGATGGGTTCATCAAGATGAAATTTCGTGTGAATCGCCTTGATCACGTCCGCCGAGGCCTTCGGTCCGGCGATGACCCTCGCCACGTCCCCAGGCACGGCATTGACCAGCAGGAAGGTGAGTACAGCAGTGCCGAGCAGGGTCACAGCTGACCAGAACAATCGACTGCTTAATCTAAAAAGCATGGCTTCGGTTTAGTTCGGAAATCGAATCCGCACAGTAACGATCAATGATGTTGGTGACCATTATTTTTTAGGTTCATTCGCCAACCACCATTGTTCCAATTGCATCAGCCAAACGGGATGGAGCCTGAGCCCGCCAATTCGCGATGAAATCAGCACCGGCACCGCCGAGTGAACCAGCGGAACAACTGGCGCGTCCTGCAGGATAATTTTCTCGATCTGCTGGTACTGATGGTAGCGCTCGGAAGGGATCGAGATTCGATCCGCTTCCGCTAGCAACTGATTTACTGTTGGGTTGTCGTAGTAGGCAAAGTTGTTGCCGCCGAAATCCTGAATGCGGGTTCCGTTGAATAGCACATCGAGGAAATTGCTCGGATCCGGGTAATCCTGACTCCAACCCAAGTATCCACACGGTACCGATTTGCGCGTTTGCAGGGCCGTCATGATTGCTGACATCGTGATCTTTTTCAGTTGCGCGGTGATTCCCACTTCGCGCAGATCACTTTCAATAGCCACTACGATTCTTCCCCAGCGAGGATCTTCCTCGCTATACCAGAGTGCAAAGCTGAGTCCATCGGGGTACCCTGCCTCTCGGAGAAGACGTTTCGCCTTTTCTGGGTTGTACTCCAGCATTTTTTGCTCGGGATTGAACCCAAGCATCAAAGGGGGAATGATACCTCGGGCTGCCACTGCCGTGTGTGCGGTCAGCTTCACCAACCGCTCCTTGTCTATGGCGTGATTGACCGCCTGTCGCACTTTTAAATTATTGAACGGCGGCAGTTCATTGTTCAGGTACAAAAAGTCCGTGGAAGCTTGATCGAGTGGATGGACTACCTCTTTCATGCGAGGATCGCGAGACAGGCGGACAATGTCGGGAACCTGGGCGAGGTACACCATATCCAATTCATCCCGCTCCAACATCATTGCATGCAGTGCCCGATCTCCTCCTATCATCACTTCGACACGGTCAAAGTATCCTTCGTTCTGCTGGTTTACTTGCGGGCTGCGCACGAATTGCATCTTGAGTCCCCGCGTCCACTTAGTGAGTTGGTAAGGGCCAGTTCCGAACCCGTGAAGCCAAAACTTGTTCCCCTCAGCTTCGACTGCTTCCTTCGGAACTGCGCAGGCAAAGGTCATGGCCATCTTGAATTCGAATGCAAAATCAGGCTCACTAAGTTCGATTTCGAGTGTGTGTTTTTCTGGGGCGCGCAGGCCGGTTATGATGTTGGTGTTTCCCTTTTGAAAATCCTTTGCCCCGGCAATCCCGTTGAAAAATGATTCGCCGGGCGACTGATTCTTTGGATCGATGATCCTTTGCAGCGAATACACGTAATCCGAAGCCTCAACTTCCCGTCCATTGGCAAACCGCACTCCTGGCCTAAGGTGGAAAGTATAGGTCTTCCGATCCGTTGAAATATTCCAATCGATCGCCTGCTTTGGGAAAAGCTTTGAGTTTTCATCGAAGTCCACCAGACCCTGAAAAACCAGGCGCGCGAGCAGGAGAGCTTCCATGTCATAACAGATCGCCGGATCCATCGACTGCATGTCCGCTGCGCGGGCCAGGCGCAATACACCACCGTTGTTGGGCACTTCTGCGGCAAAGAGCGACGTCGCGAGGAGCAACGTGCCAATCATGGCTATAAAATCACGTGTTGAGATCATCGCTCAATCCAGCAGTTGTCCAATCGCGCCGGCGGCCAGAAACCGCTCAACTTAAAGCCTTTCAGCCACGGCTGGCAGAGCATTTCAACATTGAGTTGGATCAGGAAAATCCAAGGTGCATCCTCCACAATCTGTGACTCGATTTGCCGATAGAATTCCGACCGCCGCGTCACATCAGTTTCGGCCACGGCGTCTTTGCAGAGTTGCTGTACACGCGGATTCGCATAAAATGAAGCGTTCATACAACCTTCGTCGGTGATATTGTCCCCGTTGAGCATGGAATCCAAAGTATCCTTGGGGTCGTCATAAGCAGACACCCAATCCCATACGCCCATAGGCACAGTTTTGCGTCGACCACTCGATTCCAGCAATGTAGGAAAGCTGATTTCCTTAAGAACGACGGTCACGCCGACCTCCCTCAGATTTTCCTGAACGAAGAGGGCGATTTTCATCCAGTTGGGGGCATCACGATTGGCCCATAAGACAGTCTCAAAACCATTGGGGAAACCCGCTTCTGCAAGCAGGGCTCTGGCTTTTGCAGGATCGTATGCGTAGCCGGGCAGGTTGTTGTTGAAACCACGCACAGACAACGGAAGCGGTCCGTGCTGCACTACTCCCCGATTTGCCATGACTTTCACCAGCGCATCTTTATCCACAGCATGATTCATGGCGAGGCGTACCAGCCGATTCGTGAACGGCGGCAACTCACAGTTTAGGAAAATAAATGTCGGCGAACTCCCTGTGATGACGTGGATCAGCGGCTGAAGTTTTGGGTCGCGCTTCATCCGAAGGTAATCGGGATCCTGCAGGAAATACTGAAAATCGAGCTCGCCGCGTTCGAACATCATAGCCTGGGTGGATCGATCCACGTTCACTAGAACGTCTACTTCTTCGGGCCCTGGCCGGTTTCCTTGGAAACTCTTTGGATTGCGCACCATCCGAATGCGGGCTCCGCGCGTCCATTCCTTGAGCATGAATCGCCCCGTCCCAACCGGATGATTGGAGAATTGTCGGCCAAGTTTCTCAGTCTCTTCTCGTGGTACGATGGCACCTGGCAGCGAAGTCAGCACCTTCAGGAACGACAGGTCCGGCTGACTCAGCCGAATTTGCACTGTATATCGATCCAATGCCCGAAGTCCCGAAACAGTGAGAGGTTCAATCCATCGTCCGCGCTTGCCACGAGCCTCGCCATCGGGGGCGGCAGCTTCCTTTTTTCGAGCTTCCAAGAACGCCAGGCCGCCCTCGATGCTATAAAAATAGCTCGAAGTCGCTGTCGCTGACGTGGGATCGAAATAACGCTCGAAAGTATAGACGACATCCTCGGCTTCCAGTTCGTGCCCGTTCGAAAAAAACACTCCATGCCGCAGGTGAAAGGTGTGAGTGAGCCTGTCTGGTGATGTGATCGGCAACGCCTCAGCCAGGACAGGCGTGAATCCGCCCTCGTCATTTGCTTCCAACAGTGTGTTGAACAGAAAAAAGCCGAGCAACGCCTCCTCATTAGAGAATACTTGAGCCGCGTCCAATGAATGCGGATCTGATTCCACCGCCAGCCGCAACGTGCCACCTCGTTTGGGCGATTCGGCCGCTGGCAAGCAGGCTGTGGTAAACAAAAGCACGAACAGAAGCGCCGCAAGCCTGTCGTTCCAATGATTGGAGGTGTTCATTTTTCAAACCACACGCGGTCGAGGCGGAACCACCACATCGGTTCCAGAAGGGGCCCTTTCAGCCACGGTTGGCGCAGGGCAAAAAGATTCTGATGTCCAAGCACAATCAATGACCCTTCGCTCACCAACTTTTGCTCGACCTGTTGATAGATTGCCAGCCTCCTCGGTTCATCCACGCTGCTGGCTGCCTCATCAAGCAAATGGTCAACCACAGCATTGTGATAGAACGCACTATTTAGCGAGCTTTCCTCTGAGATGAAACGGCTGTGAAACGGCAGCAGAAAGTAGCTCGCATCCGGCGTCCCTGCGGTCCATGCGTAGAGTGACATTTCAGCGCCGTTACGTCGCCCCGTCATATTGTCGAATACGGCTCCAGAAACCTCATGGAGTTCAATCGCAAATCCTACCTTGGCCAGATCGTCCTGAATGGCTGCCGCCCAACGGCGATAGAGTTGGAGGTTTGTATGCCAGAATTTGAGCGGCTTTGGCTGGTCTTTTGGGTAGCCCGCCTCGCGCAACAATATGCAAGAGCGTTCCGGGTCGTAAGCCGGGTAATTAAGATTTGGATCGAAACCTGGCATAAGCGGTGTGATGCCACCATGTCCGGGTGCGACCCGCTCTCCATTCATCCGTTGAAATTTTTTCCGATCAATCGCATGAGCGATGGCTAGGCGCACGCGGATGTCATTCAAGGGCGGCATCTCGGTATTCAAGTTTACCATTATGGAGTGGAACATGGGCGCGTTGGTCCAGCCTGGTTTCCAGCGCGAATCATTGTGCAGCCGCAGAAAATCAGCCTCCGGTGCGCCGGCAGCCAGAAGACTCGCGAGATCAAGTTCACCCCGCTCAAACATCATCAGATGGGTGGATTCGTCCCCGCCTATCATAATTTCAATTGCGTCGAAATACTGTTGCTCGGGCCGGATGTAATAGGGATTGCGCTCATATCTTATGCGCACACCTCGAACCCAATCCTTGATGACGTAGGGCCCTGTGCCGACTGGATGCTTGCCGACATCCTTCAAAGGTTCTGGCAGCGTTTCCTTCGCAATCGCCATGCCGAAGCTGTTAGCCATCCAGTAAATGAAGGTGATGTCGGGTTTTTCAAGTTCAACGATGAGGGTGTGGCGGGAAGGAGTCGAAACACCAGCCAGGTGCGTGGGTTCGATCCAGCGTCCCTTTCCTTTCGCCGCGTTTATCTTAAGTTGCCACGCCTCATTGGTCCGCGCGGCCAGAAAAGCGGGCGCGCCTCTGATCTGCATGGCGTATTGCTGCAAGAACGATGGCTCAAGCACCGAGCGTTCGAGTGTGAAAAGATAATCTTCGGCGGTTGTCTCACGGCCATTGGAGAAGCGAACACCCGGCAAAAGTTGGAATGTGAACGTCCTTTTATCTGTGCTGACCGACCAGTTACTTGCGAGACCACTCGCGAGATTGGCGCCACCGCGAAAGTCAATCAACGGCTGGTAGAGGAGCGGAAGCAAGAGGACATCCACCATACTGGACACCAGTGCAGGGTCGAGGGTGGTCGGGTCGTTAACCCTCGCCAGCCGCAGCGTGCCGCCCCGCTTGTGCGATTCGGCAGCATGCAAAGAGTCTGTGGCGAACCACACCAGAGCCAAAAGAATTGCGCTTGCGAATGAAAGCGTCGAAGTCCCGCAGGCGCTCCGCCAATCCCAACGGGATCGCGTCCTCCAGCCCAAGATTTTGAGGCTCGAGCTACCTTGGGTAATCGTCCCGCCCACCCCATCAAGCCCAAGGGGGTTGCGGCACTTTCGCAGCCGAGACGCAACCCTGTTCGGGTTTATGGAGGGTGGCAGGGTTGACCCAGCGTAGTCCCGGCGGCGCGGGCCAACCCCGGGCTTTAAGGCGGAATCCACTCGGGGTTCATCCGAGCCTTGAGCGGATATTCTCGACTTCGTTCCCTTCTGTTCCAGATCCCTGTTCATCCCTTCCGCTTCGGATCCAGCATTTCCTGCAACCCTTGGCCCAGCAGATTGAAGGCGAGCACCGTCAGCACGATGGCCGCACCGGGCACGATGACCAGATGCGGCGCCGTGATGAAATAGGGCTGGCCGTCATTAATCATGGAACCCCACGTCGGCGCGGGGGCTGGCACTCCGATGCCGAGATAGCCCAATCCGGCCTCAAGCATGATGGTGTTCGCCGTAAGCATGACGGCCATCACGATAACGGTGGGCATTATATTCGGCAGGATGTGATGAAAAATCAGCCGCGAATCCGAGGCTCCCAGCGCCCGGGAGGCCATGATGAACTCACGTTCCTTGACCGCCATCACCTGGGCTCGGATCACTCGCACCATGCCCGGCCAGCAAACCAGGCCGATGATGAGGAACAAACTTGCCATGCCGCGCTTCAATTCCACGTCGAGCCAGTGCCATGGCAGGCCGCTCGGATGCAGATGCAGGATGCGCCCATCCATCACCCCGGCAAACGCCACCGCCAGCAGGATGGCCGGCAGCGTCATGTTCATCTCGGTGAACCGCATCAGCAGTAGATCCAATTTTCCGCCGTGAAATCCTGCGATCACGCCGACCATCACGCCAATAAGCGTTGCCGTCAACATTGCCGCCACGCCGACGGTGAGCGACACCCGCGTGCCGAATATCACCCGGCTGAACACGTCGCGGCCAAGGTTGTCCGTGCCCGCGTAAAACTGTCCGCTTGCCGACATCGGCATCCCGTCCTCATCCAGACCTGTCGGGAATTGTTGGATGGGGCTGCGCAGAACGCCTGCCTTGACCCAAAGTGGCGCCGTCAGCGCCGAAAGTACCAGCAAGATCAGAATGCAGCTGCCCGCCATGACCAAGCGGTTGTGTAGGACCTCGAAAAACCATCCCTGAGTCTCATTCTGCAGGTTTGATGGCTCGTGTTTGGACATGTGATTTTCCACGATGCTGCATGTGAAATCATGGGTTGGCTACCTCTAATTGATTCCCTCTATTAGCTCCGCAATGATCAAGGAGTAAGGCGATGCATGTGGCAAACCATCCACGCTGACTGAGTTGGGGCAGTGGCCCTTGTGATCGGTCTTTCCCGGGGGCTATTTGGCAATAGGGTAATCTCTCCAAACCCATTCCAAGGCCTCCGGAAGCGTCTGGATTCTGGCCGGGCCTCCTACATGCGCGGTGTTGAGAGCGTAGACATATTGGTAATGATATCCCTTGGCTTTCAACACTGCGGCCATCCGGTTGTTGGCCTCGACCCAATCATGCATGTCGTCGCGCATGATGTTGGGATTCAACAAATCACGGTCTCCTACTTGCATCCATAGTCGTATGGGTTTGACCGCGCTCTGGGGAATCAGCCGTTCATGAAAATCCCAGGCGCCGCCGGGAGTTTCCGGATCAAACGGCCATTGTTGATTTACGTAGGTGCCGGAATAAGTGATGACCCGATGATACCACTCCGGATGATACCAAGCCATAATCAGCGCCGCCGAGCCTCCCGAACTATTTCCCATCGTGCAGCGCGCCTCCGGGTCATTCGAGAGCTTTACTCCATAATTGCTTTCAACGAGAGGCAGTACCTCTGCTTGAATAAATTCCGCGAACTTCCCTGACATTGTGTCTTATTCCAGCCCGCGTTGACTGCCTTGCGCATCACCTCCGCCGTTTGCGATCATCACCAGGATCATCGCCGGCAGGCGATGTTGGGCAATCATGTTGTCCAGCATCCGGGGCAGGGTCATGTCCGGCTGGTTCATTCCCGGTCCGTCGTGCGTCACCATCAAAGGCGCTTCTGTGCCCGGAACGTATTGGCTGGGAACGTAAACCGTAATAGTTCGATGGTATGGAGCCGGGTTGGTTTCCACGATTAAGGTCTTTGGGTTCTTGGGGTCAACCGTGCCAAACACTTTCCTGCCAATCCCCGGATAAAATTTGCTGGCCGCCGAATCCATGCTGAATTGCCGCACCTTCCCCTGAGGCACGTTGGTGTTCAGAGTCAACTCCGGCGGCCGCACGTAAACGGGGCCCACCAAAAAATTGCCATCCACATTAATTGGCGGATTCACCCCGGGCTCAGCCTCCGTCGGGTTTGTGGCGGCATCGTTCGCGGTGGGCACTTTCGTAACTGCGGCTTTGGCCGGAGCTTCCGCGTTGGGCCCCGCCGGAATCAGGGCAGGGGTGCCCCGGTTCGTCGGTAAACGAATTACTGGCTGGGCCGAAACATTCGAAACCGCGCTGAAAGCCAGGATCAATAACAGACACCCGCGCAACAGAGCTTGTCCGGACAACATCATGGGTGATTTCATGCCTCAATCCTACGTTCGCAACCGCAGGTTACAAGCTTCCTGATGGTTGAGTGCCCCCTGTGCCAATTTTCCATCAATCCTTTTTTCCCCTCTCAATCCGTGCCAATCCGTGTCCCATCCGTGGTCAAAATTTCCGTTTCCTTTCCCCTCTTCACTACTCACTAACCACCTCTCACTTTTTTTGAGGGTCGGACACTCTATGTCCTATGGGGTGTTTTAAGATCACGGGAATATGTACACGAATATCATCGACCTAGACGAACGTAAACCCAACAGCAACAACATCCTCGCCAATCTTCCCGATGAAGATCAGCGACGCATTCACGAATGGCTCAAAAATC
>JANYDC010000028.1 GCA_025359965.1 Pedosphaera sp. | reverse complement strand
GGTTCACAGCACCGATTCCAAGCTGGAAGAGGTTTCCGTGGAGAATCCTGAATCCTCCTACAAGGTGGCTATCATTGATGTTGAGGGAATCATCACCTCATCGGCTATCGCCAGGCACGGACGCAGCATGGTAGAGTCGATCAAGGATCAACTGACCGCTGCGGAAAAGGATGAAGACGTGAAAGCGGTGATCCTGCGGGTTGATTCGCCTGGCGGCGAAGTCATGGCCTCCGACGACATCGCCCGCGCCATCCGCACGTTTCAGCAACGCTCCGATAAACCCGTTGTTGCCTCAATGGGTAGTTTGGCCGCATCCGGCGGTTACTATGTTTCCGCCCCATGCCGTTACATTGTGGCCAGCGACCTGACCATCACCGGCAGTATCGGGGTTATCATGCAAAGCCTGAACTACAGGGGATTAATGGATAAGGTGGGTCTGGTGCCCCAAACTTTTAAGAGCGGCCAGCTTAAAGACATGCTTAGCGGTTCAAAACGTCCTGAGGACGCCGACCCTCGCGAAAAAGAGATTCTAACGGGCATGATCATGGAGACCTACGAGCGATTTACCAAAGTGGTTGGTGATGGCCGTGCCGCTTCCTTTAAGTCGAATTCCGAAAAGAGCAAGAAGCTCGCAGCCGATTGGAAGGATTACGCTGACGGTCGCATTCTCACTGGCACCAAAGCGTTTAATCTTGGGTTTGTCGATGAACTGGGAGATTTTGATGCCGCTGTTTCGGTGGCCCGACGCTTGGCCCGTATTGACGGGAAGGCACACCTGATCCGATATCAGGAGTCTTTCAACTGGGACAGCGTGTTTTCCATGTTCAGCAAAACTTCCGTCAGTGAACGAGGGGTTAAAGTCGACATCGGTCTGGATATACCCAAGCTGCGCTCAGGATTGCCCTACTACATCATGTCGACGTCGGTACCCTGAGGAATTAACGCCTTTTCACCGCCCCGAACATGCCTGAAGACAGCCTGCTGATGATTGCGGACAGTGAGCATGACGCCGACATGCTCTACGCGGCAGGTTTTTTTGCTCCGGATCCTTTTATCTATGCCAGGGTGGCTGGCCGTGGTCATCTTTTCCTCAGCGATTTGGAGCTGGCTCGCGCCCGTGGAATCGAGCATGGCTGCCGGGTTCACTCCTTGAGGAAGGCCTTCGATACTTTGATCCTTACGGGTGAAAAGAATCCTTCTCTCGCCTTGGTCGCGCGGGAGTTCCTTCGTCAGCATGACATTAAGAAAGTGCGTGTTCCTTCCGGTTTCCCCCATGGTATCGCCACTCAGTTGAAGCGTCTCAAGCTTAAGGTCAAACCTAAGGCTGGAGAGTTTTTTGAGCAGAGGGCCTTCAAAACAGTCGCGGAGGTCAAACGCATTAACGCCGCCCTCATGATGGCCGAAGTCGGCCTCGCTGAAGGAATCAACTTCTTGAAGCATTGCGGCATCAGCAAGAAGGGGATGATCACTCATAGGGATGTTATCGTCACCTCCGAGCGCCTAAGGGCAGTCATAGATGTCGCGGTGGTGCAAGCCGGCGGCCTTGCTTCACAAACCATCGCCGCAGGAGGAACCCAAGCTTGCGATCCTCATGAGCGTGGCCATGGTCCTCTTAAAGCCAACGAGCCTATCGTTCTGGATGTTTTCCCTCGGTCCCAAAAGACAGGTTACTTCGGCGATATGACTCGCACGGTTGTCAAAGGACGGGCTAGCGAGGCCGTGCGGAAGATGTACCACACGGTGGCCCGTGCTCAGGAGGTCGCCACCACTAGGCTGAAACCTGGCGCGCCCGCAGCAGGAGTCCACCGGGCAGTAGAGGATGTTTTTGCTGCCGAGGGCTACCGTACGGGCCGAGTCAATGGTAAGGCAAGCGGCTTTTTCCACAGCGCAGGCCATGGTCTGGGCTTGGAATTGCATGAACCACCTTTGATATCGGCTGGTTCAAGTGATCAGCTTCAGATCGGTCATGTGGTGACTTTGGAACCAGCCCTTTACTACTCCCAGATCGGTGCAGTCCGTCTCGAAGATGTTTTCCTGATCACTTCCAAGGGCAGTCGGTGCCTCTCAAAATTTGAGCAAGTGCTCGAAGTGTGACATTTTCGTCTAAGTATTACCCGTTTATCCTCTAATTGTATCAATATTGTCTAATATATGAGCCATTTTAGCGCTGCGCCTGACTCATCCTTGACGTTACCTAAACTCAAAACCCAAAAAGTCTATATTTTCGAGGTCTTTTGCCTAATTTGAAAGTTGGCATCTAATACGCTTTGAATTTGGTTGTTCAGATAGTGTGCAACGAAAACAGCCGGTGTGGTGTCTCAATGAGTATGAATGCGAAAGAAGCCAGTACGCATCGTTCCGAAAGTAAAGTGATCCGAGCTGCTCAAGCAGCGGCCACTCTTATTGTTCAATTCAGCGAAATGGTCGGCTTTCCAGTGAGCATCTCTCTGGTGTCCGTGTCGCGAGGTCTTCGACCAACCACAACCTTAAAAGTAAATCGGTTGATTCGCTTTCCGCAAAACAACGTCTGAACTTAAGACCAAGCGAGTAAAAATATGGCTACCAAGACAAAGATCCAATCCGCGTCGAAAATCGGTCGGAGCAATATCAGCACGACGGATGCGTTGCCTCTTCCGAAATCCACACGAGGCATGGTTGCCGCTGCGGTCGAGCTGAGCAAGCCTCGTCAGGTCGAGGTCACGCTTGCCAAAGCTCCTTCCGTGCCGAGAGATTCGGATGTGGAGGTTTTGACTCCAGCCCCGCGCGAACGCGCCGCCTATGACGGCGACACCGCCATCAAGCTTTATCTCCGTGAAATCGGGTTGGTCAAACTGCTTACGCCTCAAGAAGAAATCGACCTTGCCGCCAAGATTAAGAAGGGCGACAAGAAGGCCCGCGAATTGATGATCAAGGCCAATCTGCGTCTGGTGGTGAAAATTGCCCACGATTACGAAGGGCTCGGCCTGCCGTTGCTTGATCTGATTAACGAGGGTAACATCGGGTTGATGAAGGCGGTGGAGCGATTCGACCCGGCCAAGGGCGGTAAGCTTTCAACCTACGGTTCGTGGTGGATCAAACAGTCCATCAAGCGGGCCTTGGCCAATCAATCCAAGACGATTCGCCTGCCGGTGCACCTCGTGGATAAGATTTCGAAGATGCGCCGCACGGCGCTCAAGCTTCAGGAGGTTTTCGGACGTGAAGCCACTGATGAGGAATTGGGCGAAGAACTCGGCATCTCCACTGCTCGCGTTTCACAGTTGCGCAGCGCCGCCATTCGCCCCGCCTCGTTGGATGCGCCTATTGGCGATGATGATTCCAATAATTTCGCCGAGGTGGTTCAGGACGAAAACGCGGATACCCCCTACGAACAGCTTGAGGGAAAGACCGTGACTAAAATGCTCCACGAAATGGTCAAAACCCTTGATACGCGCGAGGCCACAATTCTTCGATATCGTTTTGGTTTGGACGGTGGAAACGAGAAAACCCTTGAGGAAGTGGGCGAGAAATTCGGCGTTACCCGCGAACGCGTGCGCCAAATTCAAAATATTGCTCTGGCGAAACTTCGCAAAATGATAGAAAAGCTCGAAGCGGTTCAGAAATAGAACCGTAGAGTCTTTCAATCATGAGCACCAACACCGCCGCAGCGGCCTCCTTGGAGGCCGCCATTCGTAACGTGCCCGACTTTCCCAAGCCGGGTATTCAGTTCAAGGACATCACCCCGGTTCTGTCCGATGCCGCCCTGTTTGCCTCCTGCATCGAACAGTTAATTGGCAGCCACAAGCCGGGTTCCATCGATGTGGTGGTGGGCATCGATGCGCGGGGTTTCATTTTTGCCGCCCCGGCTGCCATAAAGCTGGGCGCAGGATTTGTGCCCGTACGCAAAAAAGGGAAATTGCCATTCGATACCATGGAAGAATCCTACGATCTTGAGTATGGCTCCAACACTGTGGCCATTCACACCGACGCGATTCGGCCAGGAACACGGATTTTATTGATCGACGATCTCCTTGCCACAGGGGGCACCGCTTCAGCAGCTTTGAATCTCCTCCAAAAAAGCCGAGCCCAAATCGTCGAAGTTGTTTTTTTTATAGAATTGGCCTTCCTAAATGGTCGCGACCGTTTTAAGGGCCTTCCCATTCGCTCGCTCGTCACATATTGACGAATGTCCGACCCCGTTTATCCCTTAAAGTGGGTGTGGGCTGTGAAGAATTACGACCTTGCCTCAACGCTTTCCACTGGCCAGGCCTTTCGCTGGCGGTTGACACCTGGCGGTTGGGAGGGCGTGGTGCGAGGAAGTTGGGTAAGGCTCACTCAGCCGCAGCCCGATTTAATTCTGGCCGAGACGGCTCGCCCATTCGACTCTTGGACATGGTTGGCGGACTACCTACAGGTTGACGTGGATATCGATGTTGTTACCCGCCGATTTCCTGCGGATAAACATCTCGCTCAAGCCGTAGAAACGTGTCGTGGTCTGCGCTTGCTTCGACAGGATCCTTGGGAATGCCTTGCTTCTTTCATACTCTCTTCAACCAAGCAGATTGTGCAGATTCAGCAATGCGTAGAGTTGCTTTGCCAACGTTTAGGCGAACCTGTGGGTGTGACAGCCGGGAACCGTCCAATGCATGCCTTTCCCACTGCTCAACGGGTTGCACTTTGCACGGAGCATGAATTGAGAGAATGCAAAATCGGCTTTCGCGCTCCCTACCTCTTAGGCGCTGCTCGCCGAGTTGCTGACTCTTCAATCGATTTGGAAGGCTTGCGCAAGCTACCTCTTGATTTGGCCTGCAACGAGCTGATAAGTCTTCCGGGTGTTGGACGAAAAATCGCTGATTGCGTGCTGCTCTTCGCCTACGGTTTCCCTACCGCCTTTCCCGTCGATGTCTGGATTCATAAGGCGATTCAACAATTATACTTCCCCAAACGCCGCGCACAGGCCAAGCGCTTGCAGCGGTTCGTGGACACTTATTTCGGTCCCGAGGCGGGGTACGCCCAGCAGTATTTGTTTCATTATATGCGCGTCACTGCCGGACGGAGTCTCCCCACCGTTCATCCCAATCATGAAACCTAAAATTGACCTCTTATTTTCTCCGGCAGAGTACGCGCGGTTGCCCGAAATCGATCTTACATCCACCACCTGTGTGGTGTTCGATATACTGCGTGCGACAACCACCATGACCACCGCTTTGGCCAGTGGCGCAAGGGCCCTTATTCCTGTGGCCGAGATTGAAGAGGCTGTGGCTTGTCGTCGACGGGATGCTTCGATTCTTCTGGCCGGCGAGCGTGAAGGCCGGCGCATCACTGCCGATCTTTCCGGAGGGTTTGAATTCGATCTCGGCAACTCACCCCGTGAATTTACAGCCGCCCGCGTGGCTGGTCGCACCATCGCCATCACCACCACCAACGGCACCCGCGCCTTGCGGGTTTGCGCCGCCGCGCACCAAGTCTGGGTGGGTTCCTTTCTGGTTCTTTCCATGCTTGTGGAACGTCTTAAGCATGATCGTCCTGCCCATCTTCTGCTTGTTTGCAGTGGCACCGCCGAAGAAGCCTCCACGGAAGATACTTTGGCGGCTGGAGCATTTGTTGCGCACTTAGCTGAATCCTACTCGCAGGGGAAAATCAGCGACTCCGCTTGGATGGCCAGCGACTTATATCTTCGGCATGAGTCTGATCTGCTCGGGGCCATGCGTTTGGCCCGCAACGGCCGACGTCTTCTTGCAATGGAAGAGTTGAGGGATGATGTGCCTTTCTGCCTCCAGCGCAATACCGTCGATTTTCTGGCCGAGATGAAGCACGGTGAAGTCACGCGCGCCGCGTAAAATCCCATTGCCCGCGCCGCGGACGGTTTTGTTTATTTTCGAGGAATGTCCTCCAAATCAACTTGAACGCACTGCAAAAATCATCCGGGTTACGGCTGATCCATGCTGTGATTTCCTCAGGCGAAAACCAATCTCCGCATTCGATTTCCTCAACTTGCAGCACGAACGGCCCATCTGACTCAGCCCGGTAAACCCAGCAAAATTCCTGTCCGGTTTCCTCGCTGCTGGGCAGTTTGAAAAGCCGTATTGGCGGTGTGCTGAGCGTGAGCCCAATCTCTTCGCGAACCTCACGCAATGCGCAGGCATCGTACTCCTCACCTGTGTCAAGGTGGCCGGAGGCCGAAGAATCCCACAACCCCGGCGAGCAATCCTTGAGCATGGACCGCTTTTGGAGAAAAAGCTCTCCTCGTTGTCTGAAGACCAGGACATGGACCGCCCGATGGCGCAGGCCCAGTGCATGGACATCACAGCGCAGGCGTTGGCCTATGACTTGGTCCATCTCATCAACTATATCAAAAATTTCGTCCTTCATGGAATGCTTCGTGCGGTTTTAAGTTCGTGCAATCGCGTGGTTAGAATCCCTAGTTGTTGAGCCGTCAAAGTCTCCGCCCGCGCGGTTCGGCTGATGCCTGCTGTGCGAAACCCTTCCTCAAGATGCTCGTCGGGCCATTGCTGCCTGAGAAGTTTAAACATCATCTTACGGCGCTGCGAAAAGGCCTGCTTGGCGATTTTTTTGAACACCGGTATCAGCGAAGGCTCCACTGCCGCTGTCGATCTTCGTCGAAGCACGATACAACCCGAATCCACCTCGGGCTCGGGGAAAAAACATCCCGGTGGAATCTTGATCAATTCCGTGGCCTCGAACACAGCCTGCACCAGCACGCTCAACAACCCGTAATCCTCGTCATCCGCGCGGGCCGCAACTCTTTTGGCCACCTCAAGCTGTAACGTCGTCACCATGAGTTTCGGAGGAGTCACATGCAACGCAAGATCAACCAGAATGGGTGAGGCAACGGAGTATGGGAGGTTGGCCACCAACTTCCAATCCGACCAATTACGATTCTCCTCCCTAATCCATGTCACCGCATCAGAGTGGACAACCTGCAGATTTGGGTTCCCTGCAAAAGTAACGTTGAGATATTCGACCAGCCTCTGGTCCAGTTCGATGGCCAGCACTTTGGCCCCGCGATCCATCAGCGTGCGCGTAAGCGGACCTAGTCCAGGCCCAATTTCCAAAACTTTTTCCCCAGTTTGAATGCACGCGAGGCTGACGATCTTCTGAAGCTGGTTGGCATCGTGGAGAAAGTTTTGCCCCAGTGATTTTGTCAACAATATGCCTCGGGCGGACAAAATTGTGCGCATTTCCGTCAGAGTCATAATTCATCCCCTAAAGTTTTTTCCAAGGCGTCGGCCACCTGATTCAGTTGAACAGGTTCAATGGTAAGCGGTGGGGTCAGGCTGATCACTTCACCATGCTCGCCCTCAGGCAGCAAAATAAAACCGCGTTGTAAAAGCTTTTTGATCACGCGAATGGAACGCGAGCCATCGGGTTTTCCCTGAATATCCCGCAACTCCAAGCCCAGCATCAGGCCGATGCCGCGCGCAGTAAAACAGCCTTTAATTTTGGAAATCTCTTGCAGCCTCCGCAGAGCAATGTCCCCACGCTTCTTGCTAAGAGCAGTTAAGTTGAGTCGGTTCAACTCATCCAATTGCGCACAGGCCATGGCGCAGCCCACCGGATGTCCAAGAAACGTGCTGGTGTGGATCGCCTCGCCCTCGGAGGCTGGCCACGCTCGGTCCATCAACCTCGCACTCCCCACACACGCCGATAAGGGGAATCCGCCAGTCAGCGCCTTCCCGAGGCAGATCAAATCAGGCACCACCGATTCATGTTCACAGGCAAACCACGCACCCGTACGCCCGAAGCCCGTGTAAATCTCATCTAGAATCAGCAATGCCCCGTGCTCATCGCATACCTCGCGCAGCATGCTTAAGAACCCTGCGGGCGGGATTCGTATTCCTCCCCGCGCCTGGATCGGCTCCACTAGAATAGCACCATGCACACCTCGTTGCAGAAGGGTCGCCAGGCGTACGCGAAGTGTTGGGAGATCGTTATCCGCGGAGGGGAAGGGGACTACATCGGCAAACTCCGTCAACTGGGGACGAAACGGATTGCGGAAAAGCCCCCGATGCGTGGCGGTGAGCGCGCCATAACCAAGTCCGTGGTAAGCACCCTCAAACGAAATAATCCGTGAGCGGCCCGTTGCCATCAGCGCTGTCTTTAGCGCGGCTTCAACGGACTCGAAACCGGCGCTCCCCAGAATGCACTTGCCCGGCCCGGCCCCCCATTTTTCGAAAGTGATTTCGCTGAGACGCCGCAGCAGCATCGCCTTGGCCCGATGCGGATGCACATCGCCCATGGCATGCAACAGCGTTTCCATCTGCCTTTGGCCGGCTGCCACCACCGCCGGATTGGCGTGCCCGGCCGCTGCCACACCGAAAGCCGCCGTAAGATCCAGATACTCCCGCCCCTCCACATCCCATACCTTGCACCCACTGGCTCGTTCCCAAACGATGGGCCATGTGCCGTCCGGATCGCGATACAGCACGTTGCGCGATTCATATCGCTGCAACAGATCCAGTGTTTCGGAGGTGGTGTGAGGTGCTTGCATCAGACTCCCCGTTCGTCCGGTGGCCAGATAAACTTGTGCATCTGGAGTTGAAAACGCACCGGCAGCGCATCTGCCACGAGGGCCTCCACCAAATCCTTGCGCGAGATGGCCGTCTGTCCGGCTGGCACCTTTTTCAGTGAAGGGTCACGCTGATGCTCTCCCAGCGGAGCCACCCACGAAAAAAGAACCGGACAAACCGTGTGCAACTTGTGCCGGGCCACCTCATCTTTGGCCCATGCGTAATCCTCGCGCGTACCGATCACGAATTTCACTTCATCCGTAGATCTAAGCAGCGGTATATTTTCCGCGCGATTGCGGGCAGATTCGCCGCTTGATGGACATTTGAAATCCATGATCCGGCGGACACGTGGATCGAGCACCCCAATATCCCAAGCCCCACTTGTCTCCACCAACACTGTGTAACCCCGTTCGCATAACTCCTTCATCAGCGGAGCCGACCGCGGTTGTAGCAAGGGCTCGCCGCCCGTCAATTCCACCAGCGGCAATTTCTGATCCCCGCCCGCCTCCCGATAGGGTGCCGCCAACGCCTCAATGCGATCCAGTATCATTGCCAGCTCGATCCGTTTGCCTTCGGTAAAAGCATAAGCGGTATCGCAGTAAGAACAGCGCAGATTGCACGCCGTCAGCCGCACAAAAATACATGGCAATCCCGCCCAGGTGCTCTCCCCCTGAAGGCTGATGTAAATCTCGTTAACAACCAATGACTCGGACATTCCTTCCACACTATCTCATTCCGCCTCCCATGGAAAAGAAGAAGCTCCCTCCGCCGCACACAATTACGTCGGAGCTGCATAGCCGATAAGTTGGCCGCATGTGCTACAGGGGCAGTTGCGTGCTTTCGGCCCTCCTGACTGAATCTGTGCTTGAGAACCTATTTGCCTTGATCGTGAGGGGTAATCGGCCAGACTCGCCACCTAATGCCCATTGTTTTGCGTAAAAACCGACTATTTACCGATTAAATGAAAGTCTATTCCTATAACCTACGCGTACTTTTTCTGTCGGCGCTTTGCTGCGGCATATCGGCTGCCGTTGTTGCCGAATCCCAGTGGCCCCAATTTCGCGGTCCCAACGCCTCGGGCGTTTCCGAAACGGCCAAGCCTCCAATCAAGATCGGCCTAACCAACAATGTGTTGTGGGAGATCGAGGTGCCGTGGTCGCCTTCCTCTCCGAGCATTTGGGGGAATCAAATTTTTCTAACCACCTTCCACGATGGCCAGTTCGAGACCCGGGCCCATGACCGGCGCGATGGACATCTGCTTTGGTCGCGTGGGATCAAAGCAGAAAAAATGGAGGACTTTCACAGCACTGACGGCAGTCCGGCCGCTTCCACGCCTGCCACCGATGGGAAGAATGTGGTCAGTTACTTCGGTTCTTTCGGCGTGATCTGTCATGACACCAACGGCAAGGAACTATGGCGTCATCCGTTGCCACTGGCCCTGAGCGGTGGCAGCTATGGGTCGGGCACTTCCCCTGTTATTATGGGAGACCGGGTCATTTTGAATCGCGATCAGGATGCCAACTCCTCCCTCCTCGCACTGAGTCTTGAGACAGGGAAGACCCTGTGGGAAACTCCGAGGCCCGGATTCAACGGTGGTTTCGGCACGCCCATCCTTTGGCATAACTCAGGGGTGGATGAAGTCGTGATGCCGGGTTCTATTCGTCTGAAGGGTTACGAACTAAAGACCGGTCAGGAACGATGGCTGGTCGATGGTGTCTCCGGCTTCGTTTGCACCACGCCGGTCATCGGCGACAACCAACTCTTTTTCGCCGCCTGGTCCCCGGGCAAGGGTGACTCCAGCTTTCCAACGGAATGGTCGTCCTTCCTCAAACAGTTCGACAAGAACGGCGATGGCAAAGTGTTGCGTTCGGATTTCGATCCTGTTACTTGGGACTTCGTGCGCGGCCTCGATCTAAATCGCGATGGTGAACTCTCGGAGAATGAGCTGACCGCGATCCGGGAGCACTCCGCAAAAGCAGAAAATGTGTTGGTGGCCATCCGACCCGGTGGTTCTGGTGATATTTCCAAGACGCATGTTGCGTGGAGTTACAACCGAGGGCTTCCCTATGTTCCATCACCGCTTTATTACGGCGGCAGGGTCTACATGGTCAAAGATGGCGGCCTGATGTCTTCCTTCGAGGCCAAATCTGGCAAACAGTTTTATACTCAAGAACGCCTCGGCGCGATAGGCAGCTACTACTCCTCCCCGGTCGCGGCGGATGGCCGCATTTACGTTGCCTCGTTGCCGGGCAAATTGACCGTGGTAAAAGCGGGCGGCGAAACCCCGGAGATCTTGCATCAAGCGGAAATGGGTGAGCGCATTTTTGCGACCCCAGCCCTTGTCGAAGACAAGATCTACCTCCGCACCGAGAAACATCTTTATGCGTTCGGTCCCGCCTCCCGCCCGTAACGGTACGTCACCGGAGGAATATTGATTTTTTCGTGCCGCAGACAGTGATGTCCGCGGTATTTTTGTATGCGAGTCGTCTGCCAACCCCCGAGCCGCGCGACACCTTTCCGCGCCGGCAGAACCATCCAAGCCTTGGTCTGTTCCGTTATTGAAAAGCTGCAGATCATTCGTTCCGATACCGTAACACTTTCCAGCGGTGGTTCCGCGAATGTGCGGTAATATGTGCGTATTTATTAGGGAAAACGTTGATTGTTGAGTATTGAAACCGGTTGGCATGACCGGTGCTAAAGGCAGTTATTGCGTGATCGTCCTCGACTGAATCGGGAGCAGCGAATCACCAGACAAATCGAAACCATCAAGTCCCATACCAGTATGAAACTCAAATCAAACCTCTCAAAGTTCGTTGCCTTAACTCTCCTCTGCGGAGTGGTCGTTCAAACCGCCTTAGCCAAACAAGGCGCAACCGATCCCATCCCTGGCACCAGCAAAGGCACGGTAAGCAGCGGCGGCGGCGGAAAAAGCAGCACTCCTTCCCCAACACCTGCTCCCACACCGGCGCCGACGGTTACTCCGCTGGCGGTCGGCCCAATCAATTTCACCCCGGCCGGCCCAATCAACGGCGTTCTGCCAGTCTGCGCGGGCAACTTCATTATTGATCCCTACTACCCCACCTTGCTGGATATGACGGTGAATGTCAGCGTCAGCTCCATGAGCGTTCCAGACGGAACCATTCTCTATATCAACGTGGTTGGCACTGGCGGCACGCTCTATCCTTACACCAGCAACGCCATCACCATCATTGGCGGTTCCGGGATTTGCTCTGAAAAAGTATTCATCACCGTTGGCGCAGGCCTGGCCGGTGTGGTTATCTCCGATGCCTTCGGCAACCCAGTGTTCGCCGGCAACTAATCTAACATCTACCCGAAAACGGTGGCGGACTCACAAGGTCGCCACCGTATTTCTTTGCATGCTAGCCACGCCTATTTCCTTGCAGGACGGATTCCCACTGGCGTCCCTTATAATGGAGGTTTCTGTCACTCTGTATTGATTTTCGAGCTGCCTCTCCGTTAGCTTCACTCATGGCCCCGACTCAAACTCTTTCGCACTTTGCGCCGCCCAGCCGCATTTCCTCGATTGACGCCCTGCGCGGCTTGGTCATGTTTCTCATGATCTTCGTTAACGATCTCGCAGGAGCGTCGACCGCAATTGTCCCGTGGTGGATGCGGCACTTCAAGGGAGATGGCAATGGCATGACCTTTGTTGACCTCGTGTTTCCCGGATTTCTCTTCATCGTGGGCATGAGTATCCCTTTCGGCTTGGGCTCGCGTCTGGCCAAGGGCGAGCCACTGACGCGGATCGTGTTGCATATTCTTGGACGCACCTTGTCGCTGCTTTTGGTCGGCGTGCTCATGGTGAATGAATCGCCTGACGGGTCACGGATGGGTTGGTCGCCCGCTTTGTGGTCCACGCTGATGTATTTTTCCGCGATTCTGGCCTTTTGTTCCTTTTCGTCCCGTCGCGCCTTCTCCACAGTGGTGCGCTGGCTGGGACTGACCTCCCTTATCGTGCTGGCCTTTGCTTTCAGGGGGGCTGATGGTCAACGGATCATCACCCTCTCGCCGTTCAGTATCCACACTGAGTGGTGGGGTATTCTGGGTTTGATTGCGTGGGCCTATCTGGTGGGCTGCATTACCTACTTGTGTTTCCGGACGAATCGAACAGCTCTGCTGGGCAGCGTCGCGCTTCTCATGTCTCTATATGTCGCGGATCGACATGGGGCTTTCGACCATTTCTGGCTCAACCATTACGTCGGTGTGGGCGGAACCTTGGGCTCGCAGGCTGCCATCACGGTTTCTGGGATACTTCTGGTCAGCATCCTTCTCACCCCTGAAACAGCCACGGTGCAAGTTCGTCTCCGCTTTACGATTCTTTACATCGCTGGCTTCTCCGCGGCCGCTTTGCTTTTGAACGGTCTCTACGGCATCAATAAAAACAGTGCCACCCCCTCATGATGCCTTTGGGCCTGTGCCATCACCGCCGCAGTTTGGAGCATATTCTATGGCGTCTGCGACGTTCGCCCCATGCCGCGCCTTACCAATCCCTTTGCCATCTCCGGCGAAAATGTCCTGCTCGCCTATCTAATCTCAGAAATGTTGCCCTCCACCGTAGACCTGATAGGCCTAGGCGGTTGGTACAGCCGACTAGCCGAACCCAATCTTCCCTGTGCCATTGCGCGATCTGGAGGATTGGCTGTCGTTATCCTCGCTACCACAACAATACTAAACCGGTCGGGTTTTCGGCTTAGGTTGTAACCATTTTTCGGAATAAGAATACTGAACCAATCGACCATGTGAGGTGAATACTCCTACGCAAAGATTTTCCAAGATTCGCGCTCGCCTCTCATGGATGACTCGTTTTAACCGCCAAGGGGTACATTTTGGGCGACGCACCAAGGCTATAACTGTGATTGGTTTGATAGTGATTGGGTTGTGTCCATTCCCGATGCAGGTCAGTACTCAATTTATTGTCCGCGCAGCCGACAAGACCGGCGTCACGATAGCCGGTATTCGTATAACCCGCAGTTGGGAAAACTACGCCTCCGGCGAACATGGAGATGAGCTGAAGTTCACTGACGGCGAAGGAATTGCAAGGTTCGAAAAGCATATCATCAGCAGAATTCTGTTGGGCCAGATAGTTCCTTTTATTACCCCGTTGATCGCGGTACATGCAAGCGGAGGAGGGTCAGACACAAGTTTTGATATTGCGTGGCCAGATGGATATGAATTTAGCCAAAAGCATACCGTTTCCTTGTTGGTTTCTCGTTGGTATACCAAAGTTCGCGATGGCCGTGGTGAGTTCATCAGTTTTAACATGATGGAGGCTAACCACGCACGCGGTTGGGTTCCGAGAGTGGGTGGACGGATGGTAGAGTTCACGGTTCCCCTTCAGAAGAGAGAACCAACGGTTCGCTAAAAGCAACAGCCCAATGAAAACCGAGTACGAGAATGAGTACATAGCAACATGACAACAGAACGTTTCTGGGAAATTATTGAGGCAACCATCGCTGCAACTCGCGAGGAACAGTTAGAGCTGTTCAGCCACGAACTTCATCAGATACCTCTCCCCCAGTTGCTGGAGTTCGAACAGCGTTTTATCGAGTTTAATATCAAATCCTACAATTGGGAACTTTGGCTTGTGGCTTGGCTATGCGGGGAAGGGATGTGCTCGGACGATAGCTTCACCGATTTTCGCTCTTGGCTAATCTCAAGGGGAAGAACGGTCTATGAGGCTGCCCTTCGCGATGCGGATTCATTCGTCCGGGAGGTCGCAGACAGCGAGTATTCGAGTTTTGAGGATTTTGGCTAGGTTCCTGGGAAGGTCTATTTCAGCCGTACAGGACGGGATTTTCCTGATTTTCGCCTGCGCTTCCCAAAAAAACCGACTGGTGGGGATTGGCTTCGACCGGAATTGAAGGACCGCTCTGGAAGCCACATGCTCAATTTGTGTGTCGTATTCAACGAAATGGGAGACCAGGAATATGCTACTATTGAGAGCCGGTTTCCTCAGTTGTGGGATCACTGCGTAAAAAGCGGGATCATCAATACCAACAAACAAGATGCGTCCCATCAGACATCCCAAAGCCAGCCTGTAATTGGGCAAGTCGACATTTCTCTCGTCGATCCGAATTTGGCAAAAACCGATTTTCAAGCCTATCTTAGGGCCTTGGCAGCGGCAGTATCTCAGTCACGACCCAAGGGTGGAACAAATGAATCCGGATAGGCAGAATTAGCAGGTTTGAACACATGTGAAATAAGAGCAGATGAATCCTCGGCGTTATCCTCGACCTGAGTTTCCCTAGCATCACTCAAGCCCGGCCTGCATTCAAACGATGTTTGCATCGTGCCCGATAGCGGCGTAACCTTTTCCATTCGTTGGAGTATTGAAACGGTATGAGTTTGATTTTGCAGTTCCTTTATGTCGGCGGTGCAGTGCTGCTTCTTTTCGGAGCGGCTGTATTTTTTCATGAGTGGGGTCATTTCTATGTTGCCCGCCGCCGTGGTATGAAGGTGGAGGCTTTCGCCATTGGATTTGGTCCCAAATTATTCTCTTGGACCCGCGACGGTATTGAATATTCCTGGCGTCTCATCCCTGCTGGAGGATTCGTTAAGCTTCCTCAAATGCTTACCTCTGAGGCACTTGAAGGAAAAGCTGCGGTTGATGCACCGCCTCCCGCCTCTCCTTTGGATAAGATTTTGGTGGCTGTGGCCGGTCCGGTCATGAACATCGTTTTCGCGTTTGTCATTGCGTCCGTGATCTATGTGGTCGGCTTGCCTGTCCTCGTCAACCCTTCCTCGATCGGCTACGTCGATCCCACCTCCGCCGAAGCCAAAATGGGCATCGCCGAGGGGGATCGCATTGTAATGGTCGATGGTCGTGCCACCAAAACCTGGCAGGACGTGCAGATGGCCACCGTGATCGCCCGAACCAACATGGTTCCTGTGGTGCTTGAACGAAACGGGCAGCGCCAATCCTACGTTTTGGAGGCCAAACAGAGCGTGGTCGTGGGCGGTAAATTTCTGAATCTCGATCCCAAGGACCATCCCACGGTGATGGATGTGACCAAAGGTTCGGCTGCCGAGGAAGCCGGAATTCTTGCCAAGGATACCGTGATCAGTTTCAGCGGCATGCCCATCTCCAGCACTGAGCAACTGATCAAGCTCATTCAAAAAGCCGGCGGTCTACCGAGTCCCATCGTGGTCCAACGCGGCAAAGAAAAACTCAGCCTCTCCATCACCCCTAAAGTGGATCCGGGCACTCAAGTCGGCCGTATCGGTGTGGCGCTGGGTTCGAACTCAGTCAATGTTTACGAGGTCCAAAAGCCCGGGCCCCTGCCTTGGGATCAGTTGAACGATATTTGGAAAAAGACCATCAGCACATTCAGTGCGTTAATCCACCCCAAGGAAACCGGAGTGGGAGCCAAGGATCTTACGGGACCGATCGGCATTTTCGCGATGCTGGCCACGTGGGTTCATACCGATTACCGGCTGGCTTTGAGCTTTTTGGTTCTCCTCAATGTCAACCTGGCTGTCCTGAATATGCTGCCCCTGCCGGTGCTTGATGGCGGACATATTATGCTATCGATTCTGGAAGCTGTTCGTCGGAAACCACTCAATGTGCGCATTCAGGAATACGCCACCACGATTTTTGCCGTGATGCTCATTTCTTTCATGGCCTACGTGTCATTTCACGACATCAAGCGTTTTCCCCTCTTCAAGGCCATGTTTAAACAGGACAGCCAAATTGAAGCCGCGCCCAGTGCTGAGCCGGCTTCCGTGCCTGTTCTCCAGAACGCTCCGACCAACAGCCGCTAAACGATCCCTTTCCCGATGCGCTATTGTTCTTCCGCTTATCGTTTTGAACGCCGTGTCACGCGCGAAGTCATTGTTGGCGATCCAGCCTTGGGCGGGGTAGTCATCGGAGGTCGCCACCCGGTAGTCAAGCAATCGATGCTGACCTGCGACACCATGGACACAGCGGCTTGCGTCCAACAGACCCTTGATCTGGTCGCGGTAGGGTGTCAAATTGTCCGCATCACTGCCCCGACTGTGAAGGATGCCGCCAATCTCCAAAATGTGGTGGCCGAACTCCGTGCGCGAGGATGCCATGTCCCCATCGTGGCTGATATCCATTTCAAGCCGGATGCCGCCATGGAGGCTGTTAAATGGGTGGAGAAAGTCCGCATCAATCCCGGCAATTACGCCGATTCCAAGAAATTCGCCATCAAGGAATATACTGACGATCAGTATGATTCAGAGCTGACCCGCATTGATGATCGGTTTGCACCGTTGGTCGCCGAATGCAAGCGGTTAGGCCGCGCCATGCGCATCGGCACCAACCACGGTTCGTTGAGCGACCGTATTATGAACCGTTTCGGGGACACGCCGCTCGGCATGGTGGAGAGCGCCCTCGAATTTGCCCGCATCGCCCGCAAACTGGACTACCATAATTTTGTGTTCTCGATGAAATCGAGCAACCCGAAAGTCATGATCGAGTGCTACCGGCTGTTGGTGGCCCGACTGAATGAATTGGGATCCGATTGGAATTATCCCATCCACCTTGGCGTGACTGAGGCAGGCGAGGGCGAGGACGGACGCATCAAGAGCGCCATAGGTATTGGTTCACTGCTTTGTGATGGGTTGGGGGACACCATTCGTGTTTCACTTACCGAAGATTCTCCCCACGAAATCGCCGTCTGCAATGAGTTGATGGCGCTGATCCCTCAGTTGAGCTGCAACGGTTTCGATGGCGAGGCTCTGCCCGTTTCTTACGACCCGTTCGCATTTGACCGCCGTGTCTCAGCGGAATCCCAGATCGCCGACAACCTCCTCTGTGGTGGGGAGCAGACGGTCCGCGTAGTTGTTACTCAAGAGGTATTCGATAAAGTGGCTCCACGCATTCGCCCTCGTGACGACGTTCGGCCGGAGGCCGTTTACGAGCAACTCAACGTGCAGGAGGTTGATCCTCGCGCTGATTTTGACATCGCCTGCGACACGCAGTTGATCACCGTGCAGGACGGCATCCCTCTGCCGACCATCACCGCATTCCGACTCTTGGCTGCCCGTCTCCACCGCCTAGGTCGCAAAAATTCCATTCTGCTCAAGGACTGCCTCAAAGTCCCTGCGGAACCATTGACTCCAAGTATTGCACTCCTAAGTGCTTCAGTGGTCATCGGTTCACTGCTGGCCGACGGCATTGGCGATGCCATTCTGGTTCGTGGAGAGTCTGGATCTGGCCAATCACTACGCCTTGCCTTCAACATCCTTCAAGCCGCCGGCTGCCGCTCATTCAAAACCGATTATGTAGCCTGCCCGTCCTGCGGTCGCACCTTGTTCAATCTCCAGACTGTCACCGCCCGCATCAAAGAACGCACCCAACACCTCAAAGGCGTGAAGATTGCCATCATGGGCTGCATTGTGAATGGTCCAGGCGAAATGGCTGATGCGGATTTCGGTTACGTGGGCGGAGCCCCCAATAAGATCAATCTTTACGTAGGCAAGAAGGCAGTGAAATTCAATATTCCTGAAGTTGAGGCTGTGGATCGCCTGGTTGATCTTGTCAAGGAGCACGGCAAGTGGGTCGAACCTGAAGCTGCCTAAGGATCTGGCATGGCCCTCGTGCGCATACTGGTTGATGGTTACAGTCTGCTTCACGCTTGGCCGGAGTTGGCCCGGGGGAAAGCCCGCCATTCCGCCGCCGCCCGCGAGGAATTGATCCACATCCTCACCCGTTATCAGGATGCCATTGGCACGCCTATCACCATTTTTTTTGATGGATCAGGCGCGCCTTCCGGAACGCCCAAGCCAGAATCCAATTCCAGCCTCGAAGTTATTTACAGCCCCGCCGGACGCACCGCCGATGACCTGATCGAACGCTCAGCCCATCTCTTCCGCCCTTACGGCGAAGTGCTCGTAGTCACCAACGATTCCTTGGAAAGAGACACCGTGACCACCTTGGGAGGCTACTCCTCGCTGTGTGCCCATTTCATCAAAGATGTGCAGATTCTGCTCAAAGAGGAAACCGGACTTTTAGCCCATTACAACAGACGCGAAAACGAGCGATTTAAGCGGGGCGGGTAAAGTGACGATACGCTCAGGGTGAAGTTCCAAACATCATCCTGGTCCCGGTGGATCTGCCTGTTCTGTCTCTGCGTGGGCAGTGTTTCGAGGGCAAACGCCCAGCCCGCCGATAACGCCGCGGTTCTGCAACTTCTCGACGATCAGAAACTCTCCTGTCTTTTTCTCATCGGCACTTCAACAGAAATGGGCCGTCGCGAGGCGAACACCGGGGCGATATTGGAAAACTGGCTTGCCTCAGGGTTGAGTGGCCAGCTGAAGGAAGGCGCGCATTTCGCCATCGTTGGCTACAGCAAGAACGGTTACCAGGTTTTGCTCCCGCCTACCGCCTGGGCTAAGGCAGACTCCGCCATGGAAGGGAAATCCGCCCGTGAATCTCTACGCCTGTTGCGTTACGAAGGAACGATGGGTTGGGCCAATGTCGCCCCCCTGTTTTCCATGCTCATGAGCCAACCGGGGACTATGCATACGCTTATCTTGAGCGATGGTATCGAACCTTTTTACGGCACGAGGTGGGATTCTGAGATTCAAGACGCAATGGCAGCGCAGCGAGTCAATTCAGCAGCCCAAAAATCTCCGGTAATCCTTCGGCTAAGCGGGGGCGCTTCAATATTTTCGAGTTGGTCTGTGAGCGGGCCTGGAGCAGAAGTTCAGTTTCCTCCGATGGTGAAGGCGGCGGTGGCCGTTACGCCTCCAGCCGCCCCCAAAGTGGTTTCGCCGGTCGTTGGGGATAAACAACTCGTCTCAGCCAAGGCAGTCGGCATTCAAAGGATCAAGCCAGTCCAAACGCAGCCGAGCATTGAAGTGGCCCGTCTCGTAACGCCATTGGTTACGTCGGTTCCGGTGGTAGCGGCTGCTCCGCTGGTTCCAGAGCCACGGAAAATTGATGTTCAACCTGCTGCCTCACACATCCTCATTTCAACGCCGCCTGCTCAGCCAGTGACTCAGATCGCGAGAGAATTTACGGTCGATCCGAAACCGCCAGTGGTGGTGTCACCAGAGCCCGCCAAGGTTGATTTGGTCCAACCCACACCCGAGCCGCCCAAACCGGTTCAGGTCATAACAAAGCATGTTGATCCAATCCCGGTGGAGCCTTCAATGGTGGTTGCTCCGCGAGCGGACTCATCGCTATGGCCATGGGTTGCAGCGTTAGCGCTGCCAGTGGTGGGCTTGTGGTTTTACCAGAAGC
This sequence comes from Pedosphaera sp., assembly GCA_025359965.1. GTDB lineage: Bacteria > Verrucomicrobiota > Verrucomicrobiia > Limisphaerales > SXQI01 > SXQI01. The sequence goes on along the minus strand of JANYDC010000028.1, from coordinate 110,346 downwards.
ATCGCCGTGTTGGCGTGCGTACGAGTCTGATCTCCCAGTCCTATCGCCAGTGAGGCTCAGCCTGGAGGCCAAGCCATCGGCCGTCCGCCCAGAATATGGCAGTGCAGGTGAGGCACACTCTCTCCACCATTGCGGCCGTTGTTGATGACCAGCCGGAACCCATTCTCCTGAAGCCCAACCAGCTTGGCAACATGCGCCGCTTTCAGGAGCAAGTGTCCCAGCAAGGCGGAATCCTCATCAGACGCTGCCGCAATCCGAGGGATGGGTTTGCGCGGCACAATGACGATGTGCGTGGGGGCAGCCGGTTGGATATCCCGAAACGCCACCACCCACTCATCTTCATAGACAATAGTGGACGGGATTTCGCGATCAGCGATTTTCTGGAAGAGCGTCTTGCTCATAAACTTACACGATCACCAAACCCACTTCGCTGGCCTCGCTGGAAAGGCATTCTCGGACGTATTCGACGATTTGGTCGCTCAATTTTTCACAATGCGGACACCAGCGCTGACGTCCGGCTAATTGTTTCACGCAACCACGCAGGTTGTGGAAGCGGAGCACATTTGGGGAGGTTTTTAGCAGGGTTCGCAATTCCGAGCGCAAGTGCTGGAAAAAAATAAGCTCGAACCCTTTACCGCAGGAAGCAGCCACCTGTCGCAAATCAAGTTTTGGCGAGGATTCTGCCTCCCCCACCGCTGCCGCAAGCTTATCCAAGGCGGGATCGGTCAACACCACCTCGTAGCCCAGCTGCTGCAAGGCTTTGGCAAGAGCCTCGGTGAATTCATCGAGGGTGACGTGTTCCTGGCAAAGTTCGATTCTAAAATAATGGGCCACGGCCGCCGCCGCCTCCCGCACTACCTCAGGTTCAACCTTGGTGGCGTGGTTGCCAATCAGCTCAATAGTAAGCATTTCGGCAGAGCAGGGGAATGTTTCGCCTCCAGGCGTGTGAAAGATCAGACAGTCGGGATGGAGCAGAATCATAGCGTGTTATCCTCCAGTTTTTTGATCTCTTGCAGGAACTCCGTCGGCTCCTCGAACCGACGGTAAACACTGGCGAAACGGACGTAAGCGACCTTGTCTAGCTTCCGCAACCCCTCCATCACTCTTTCCCCAATGGCCATGGAAGGTGTTTCGCCATCAAATTTGTTTTCGATGTCGTCAATAATTCCGTCGGCCAAAGCCTCAATATCCTTGGGGCTTACCGGTCTCTTCTGGCAGGCGGTGCGAAGGCTGTGGATTAGTTTTTCGCGGGAGAAGACTTCTCTGCGGTCGTCCCTTTTAACGACTGTGATGCCTTCATGCTCGATTTCCTCGTAAGTGGTGTAGCGAAAACCACAGCCAAGGCACTCGCGGCGTCGGCGGATGGTGGCACCCTCGCGGGAGGTGCGTGAGTCAATTACTTTGTCTTCCTGACAACCACATTTTGAACAACGCATGGCCGGTACACTGCTACTAGCAGTGTTAAGCCAAAACTAGGCCACTACCTATTGTGGTGTCAAGGCCTTGTCGCGAAGAATGGGGCGAAAAAGCGTTGACGTTATCGTAAACTGGGCCAGGCGGTTCGGATGAGTTGGATGCCGGTCGCTAGAGTTAGTGCGTAGACGAGGGGCGGAAACCATTTGTCCGGTATGTTGCGGTTAAGCCATACGCCCAGCCAAACCCCCAAGGGCACCAAAGGAAAAAATACGGCGCTGACCCGCAAGGTGGGGGCTTGGATCATGCCTGCATAGATGAAAAAGGGGACTTTGATCCAATTGATGCAGGTGAAGATGAGGACGTTGGTACCGGTATAGATTTCCTTGGGCATTTGCTGGGGCAGCAGAAAAGCAGTTACTACTGGGCCTGCGCCATGGGCAAAGGTGGAGGTGAGGCCGGCTCCGATGCCAGCCAAGCAGCCGTAAGGTTGTCTCGGTTTAAAGGGAGTAGGGGCGGAAGATAAGATGTGCTTTACGAATTGAAAGAGCACGAACAACACGGCCATCAGCCCTATAATGAAGTTCAGTTGAGCGGGGGAAAACCGCCGGAACAGTTGCGCCCCAATTGCCACGCCAATGACGATGCCTATAATCATCAGGCGCAGGTTTTTGATTTCCCATTTCCTCCTGTAGTGCCACATGGAGAAGGCGTCGCCCGCGCAGAGAAGGGGCAGGAGTATTCCTATGCCCATGGCTGGTCCGAAGGCGATGACACAAAGGGGGGTGGTGAGCATGCCCAAGCCTCCGCCAAAACCGGCCTTGGACAGTCCGATTAAAAGGACGCCGCAAATGGCGTAAATTAGGTGAGTTGTGGTTTCCGGCACGAGTTTCTGGGCGTACTCAGGAGGCGGGTTGAACGGAATTGTGAAGCCAGTGAAGATAGGCGGGATTGCCGCCGGTGATGGGGAGGCTGACGAATTCGGGGGTTTCGTAGGGATGATGGACAAGCACCAGATTTTGCAAGGCCGGGACTAGATCAACGCTTGTTTTGAAAATGATGAGGACTTCCTGGGCGGTTTCGAGACATCCCTTCCACCAATAGTGGGATTCAATCCCGGGTAGAATATTCGCGCATGCGGCCAGTCGCTCATCAAGACAGACTCTTACAATGTTCCGCGCGGTCGCCGCGTCCGGCGCGGTTACGAGCACCACTCTAAAGTCGGTCAATTCGGTCATGAGCACATGGTGCAAAGCGGATGACAAAGCGCAAGCCTAACGCGTTCAGTTACAGCGAGAAGGAATCCTGCCGATACCACGAATTAGTATGGACCGAGTCAAACAGGATGAGCGGAGCTCAGCTGAACTCTTGCGTTTCATCACAGGGGGAGTTTCCCTAGGGGTGATGAAACAGGGAGAAAAAAGCGATGCGCAGTTCAGAGGGTGGACCAAGCCGGGACCGAGGGTGGCCGGGCCTATTGCCGTGCGTGCGAATGAAACTCTGGATGCAATCAGTGGATGGTATCGACTTTTGCAGTTGAAGGATGGGCATCGTTTTTCCACAGACGACATTCTGACGGCGTGGTATGGAACAGCCTGGTGCCCGCGAGCGGAGAGGGTGCTTGATCTGGGCAGTGGAATCGGATCGGTGGCAACTACAGCGGCGTGGCGTTTGCCAGCGGCCAAATTTGTTACGGTGGAGGCGCAGTCCGAAAGCGTGGATTTGGCCAGAAGGTCGGCTGCTTACAATGAGCTGACGGAACGATTTGACATACGGCTGGGGGATTTTCGCGAGGCTTCAGTACTGCGGCCTGATGAAAAGTTTGATCTGGTGCTGGGCAGCCCTCCTTATTTTCCGTTGGGTAGCGGCGTCTTAGGTGATCATCCGCAGAAGGTGGCGTGCCGGTTTGAAATGCGCGGGGACGTCCGCGATTACTGCACTACGGCCTCACGCCAGCTTGCGCCTGGCGGTTGGTTTGCCTGCATTTTTCCTGCTGAGGCGGCGCAAGAGGCGAGGGTCCGCGTCGGCATGGCGCAGGCAGGTTTGGTGGCCATTCGTCGTCGTCCGATTGTGCTTTTGGAAGGAGAGCCGCCATTGCTTGCTTTGTGGGCCATGATGCTCGCAGCGGATGTGCCTGAATGGATGCGCGCTGTGGAATGGCTGGAACCACCTTTGGTCATCCGAACCAAAGGCGGGGCAATTCATCCCGAATATTCGGCGGTTAAGATGACGTTCGGGTTTCCGCCGTGAGCGACGAGCGGGCAAGTAAGACGGACGTCTCTTTGCTCTTGCACGCGCTGCGGCTGATTCCTCTCGGCGGGGAACACAGCCGCGCTCCTCTGATCACGGTTTGACGGGCAGGGCGGTTACGGCAAATTTGCGGGCTTCCACGTAGTATTTTTTAAAGGTTTCCTGAACTTGGGCGGCGGTCAATTTATTCATGTCTTCGCGAATGGATTTCTGCGCATTAAGATCCATTTCCTTTAGGTCGAGGTTGCGGAGAATGCCCCACCAATAGGTCGGCTCACGGAGATTGACATCGAGGGTGTTATTGACCTGCTTGTGGGCATTGGCTATTTCCACTTCGGTTGGCCCTTTGTCAGCGAAATCCGCGTAGATTTTGTTGACCTCATCAATCACGCGCGCGGCATTTTTTGGGTCGCACGGGGCACCTGCCACAAATCGTCCGCCATCGCGGTAAATCCACGAGGGTGAATGTGAGGCGTGAATGGAATAAACGATGGAGAGTTCCTCACGGATTTGTTTTACGAGGCGGCTGCTTACGATCAGGGAGGCCATTTCCAGGGCTTGAGAATCGTGAATATTGCGGCCTTCAGCGGCGGCAAATCCTGTAATGGCCATTGCTTGCGGGGTGATGGTGTTTACGCTGACATTTTTGACATAAGGGCCCGGGGGGCGCGGAGATTGGCGAAAGGCTTCAAGCCCTTTTAGGGTGCGCGGGCGTTTGGACAGGCTGCCTAGATATCGCTCGATAAGCGGTTGCGCTTTTTCCCAGGTAATGTCTCCCACCACGGAAACTTCAATCGGCGCTTTTTTGCTCAGGTGCTCATACCATTTCTGGATATCGGGCAGCTTCAAGGCTTCGACCTCGGCTTTGCCGGTGAATTTGCGACGCACATCGCCTCCGGATAACATGGATTCCATGGCTTCTTGAGCTTTGAAAGTTGGCATTTTTTCGCGCTGATCAATGCTTTGGAGGGTGCTTAGTTTCCAGTTGTTGAAGGCTGCCTTTTCGACGATACCTTCATTGAGCAGGAGGTAAGCTTGCTGCAATCCGACTTCCAAATCGAGAGGGCTGCCCGTCACGGTGATGAGAAAGTGGTCTTTGCGGTCGTCTGCCGAGACGGAGATGTTTTTGCCCGTCATCAGATCGCGCATGTCGGAGCTGGAGATATTTTTGGTGGCGGCTTCATTGATGGCAAGAGTGGCCGCCCCGGTGATGCTGAGGTTGGAGCTGGTTTCCTCGATGGCCCCACCCGCCAGCGCGATGCTGACCAAGACGGAATCCTTCTTATAGTCCATGAAGCGGTGATGGACGCGCACATTGTTGTTCAGCCAGCCACTGACGACACCTAGGTCAGTGTCCATCACGCTTTCCACCATGCGGCCGGGTTTTGGCAATTTGGCCAGCAATTGTTTAGGGGCGGTCGATTCCTTGGGGGGATCAATAGTTTCCAAGGCTGCTTTTTGGGCTGTGGCGAGCACTTGTGCCTGAGTTGGGATGATGGAGGGATCCTTGCCTGACATGGTGATGGTGTATGCAAATGCGCCAGGCTGAAAATACTTGGAAAACGTAGCGTTAAGTTCGGCTACGGATATGCCGGGAAGCAGTTTCTTCTGAAGCGTCAGCGTTTGAGACGCGGAGAGCACGGGAACGCGCTCGTTGACTGATGACAATATTTCATCGATGACTGCTGACGCGTTGCGCGTTCCTTCGGTCCGCTCCGCCCGCTCAGCTGAGGCGATTAAGTCTTTGATGGCCAGTTGCAATTCAGACTCGTTGAAACCAAACTTGCGGGTACGGTTGATCTCGATAATGAGTTCTCGAAGCATTTTGCTCCAGTCTTTGCCTTCTCCAATGGCAAAGCCTTCAACCAAAGTACCTTCCTGATAGAAATCGTCGATGGATGTGGATCCTGATCTAAAACTCGCCTTTCCTTGTTTGACGAGTTGATCGAAGCGCCTGCTCATGATCCAGCTTGCGACGGATTTGATTAGATCTTCCCGATACTGCTCGGCTGTCGTGGTGGGCGCATCGCCGGGAAGGATGTTCATCATCATAATCTGGCAGAAGGCCTGCTCGGGATCAGTCACCACGATGGCTTTTTCAGCTTTGAATGGTGAGAAGTCTGCTCCTCGGGCTTTTTGGGCAGGGGCGACTGGTTTGTAGGCGCCGAACCATTTCTCTATGAGTGGCAGGAAGGCATCAGGCTTGGCGTCGCCAACCATGACCACGGTAACGTTCTCAGGCCGATACCAGGTACGGTAATAATCATCGAATTCAGATTTGGGGGCTTTGGCGATGATGTCTTCGTCGCCAATGGGCATGCGCTGGGCAAAGCGGGATCCCTCAAACAATTGAGGCCAGAGCTTGTCGCGGATGCGCTGGCTGGCGTTTTTGCGGCCGCGCGATTCTTCAAGAATGATGCCGCGCTCCTTGTTGATTTCCTCTTCGGTGAGGAGGGCGCGAAAGGCGTAATCGCTCAGAACCGTCAAAGCCTTCTCGACCTGAGGCAGCTCCGTGTTGGGGGTGTAGAGCATGTAAACGGTTTGATCGAAACTGGTGAAGGCATTGAGGTGAGGCCCGAACTGCATGCCGATGCTTTCAAAGTAAGGAACCAATTTGCCCGGGGCAAAATTCTCCGTTCCGTTGAAAGCCATGTGCTCCATGAAATGGGCCAGGCCGCGCTGGTTGTCGGTTTCATTGAGCGACCCGCTTCGCACATGGATTTTAACGGCCATCTTTCCCGGTGGATTATTGTGCTCGCGATAATACCACGTCACCCCGTTGGGCAGCTTGCCGGAGAGGATGCGCTCATCGCGGGGTAGGGGAGTGGCCGCCTGCAAAGGGGCCGTTAAATGAGCAATCAATGTGAACACGATAATGGCGAGGGACCAAATTGAGCTAGTCATGAGGTTCATGCGTCGATGCCCGGAATGTAGGCGCACACTGTTGTGGAAGCCAGTCAGAATCTCCGTTTTGCCAACTGAGCTCGACGTTCTTGTCGTCTTTCGTATCCCATGAAGGGAATCCTGCCCACGGGGATTGCTTTATTTTGTATCCATCCCCAAGGCTTGTATGAGGAAGGCGTAGGCATCGGCTTTTTCGCTGATTCTTTGGCTCGTGTTGGGTCCGCCGCCGTGGCCTGCGGAGAGATGGACGCGGAGCAGGACAGGAGCTGTTCCGGCTTGAACAGCCTGAAGTGCGGCCACAAATTTGAATGAATGAGCCGGCATCACACGGGTGTCATGGTCGCCCGTGACGACGAACGTGGCCGGATAATGTGTTTGAGGCCGCACATTGTGGTAGGGGGAGTACTTGTAAAGCGCCTTGAAATCCTCGGAATTGTGTGGTGAACCATAGTCTCCCACCCATCCAGATCCCTGGCCGAACTGGTCGAAGCGCAGCATGTCCATCACACCCACATAGGCAAGGACGGCACCGAATAGATCGGGCCGTTGAGTCAGGCAGGCTCCCACCAGCAGTCCGCCATTGGACCCGCCCTCGATAGCCAGCTTTGGCGTCGAGGTGTAGCGGTGTGAAATGAGCCATTCAGCGGCGGCGATGAAGTCGTCAAAGACGACCTGTTTGCGTGTTCCGACGCCTTGCCGGTGCCAGTCCTCGCCGTACTCCCCGCCGCCTCGAATATTGGCAATGGCAAACACACCACCTCTCTCCAACCAGACAAGGCGGGTGGGATCGAACGAAGGCAATATGGGAATGCCGAACCCGCCATAACCGTAAAGCAGCGTCGGATTTGTCCCGTCGAGCTTCAGCCCCTTAGTGTAAACCAGATACATCGAGATGAGAGCACCGTCTTTGGCCGGGTAGAAAACCTGCTTCGACTCAAGCGTTTTGGTATCAAACGTGATTTTGGGAGCCCGGTACAACTTGCTCTCCCCTGTGTCCATATCGAGGCGGTAGACCGCGGCTGGCGTGACGAGATCCGTGTAAACATAGAATGTCTCGCGGTCGTTAGACTCGCCGGCGAATCCGTACGCCTTGCCACGGCCGGGCAGTTGGACCTCACGGCGCAAGCTCCCGTCCAAGCCATATACGGTAACCTTGCTGTGTGCCTCGTGGAGCGTCCGGACGACCAGTTGGTCTGCCACCAGAGTCACACTATTCTCAGCCACCGCCATGGCATCGGAGCCTTGGGGGACTATTTCCTTCCATCGTGAGGGCTGAGGGTTTGTGGGATCAATCGCGATAACGCGACCGCGTGGGGCGTTTAGGGTGGTCTGGAAGTACAACAAACCATGGGCCGAACCGGCGTATAGATATGCGGCATCGAATCCCTCAGCGAGAGGGACGATGGTTTGGTGAGCTGACTGGAGATCGATGGCGTAAACGTTCATCAGACCCTTGTCACCGACCTGACCTTCCCCGGCGGCGAGCACCAGCCATCGACCGTCATGACTTAGGTGCAGCTCAAACTGCCAGTCTGAGTGATCAGGTCTTTCGTACAGCTTGCGGTCGTTCGACTGGGGTGTACCCAAGGCATGGTAATAAACCGCGTGGCCCAGATCACGTACGCTGAGTTCTTGCCCCGATGGTGACGCGGGGAAACCACTGAAGTAAAGGCCCCTGCCATCCGGAGCAAAAAGCGGCTGGTAATATTTGGTCCAGCGCACCACATCGGGAAGATCCTTTCCGGTATGGAGATCTCGGATATGCCACTCGGTCCAATCCGAGCCACCCGGCGAAATACCGTAGGCTAGGTTCGCGCCATCATGGCTTGCCACGTAGCCTACAACTGCCAAACTTCCATTCGTTGACAGGACGTTGGGATCAAGAGCCACGGTGGGGGTGCCGGTGAGTCCAATGGTGGTGTAAAGAACGCTCTGCTGCTGCAGGCCGCTGTTGAGGGTGTAAAAGTAGCGAGGGCCTTTGTGAAAGGGCATCCCGTATTTTTCGAAATTAAGCAACGCGGTGAGCCGCTTTTTAATGGGCTCCAAGGCGGGGATTTTTTCCAGAAACGACTCGGTGAGCCGGGCCTCGGCCATGACCCAATCCCTGGTTTCGGGTGAGTCGAGGACTTCCAGCCAGCGGTAAGGGTCGGCGACCTTAACGCCTTGGTAATCGTCCACCACGTTTCCTCGCGTCGCGGGCGGGTAGGCCAACGCCTGCGTGGGAGGCGATGCCAAACCACGGGAGCCCAAAGCGTTTGGTGATTCAGCAGCACGGGCATTGAGCATAAGCAGCAGGATAATCGACAGGCATCCCGCGACTTCGCGAACGAGGGGTTGAGGCTTTTGGGCCAAACACATGCCGTCTAAAATAGGACGGCCCGCATTAGAGTCAAACCATTGGACCTCTCAAGATGGCGCAAATTGCGGCTTCACAGCAACCCACTGGAATCACTCCCATTCGATGGTGGCTGGGGGCTTGCTGGAGATGTCGAAGCAGACGCGGTTGACACCTTTGACTTCATTGCAAATACGGCTCGAAATGGTTTCGAGGAGCTCGTAAGGGAGTTTGACCCAATCAGCTGTCATACCGTCCTGAGATTCAACGACGCGCAAGGCGATGGTATAGTCGTAAGTGCGTTCGTCACCCATTACGCCCACGCTGCGCACTGGGAGGAGCACTGCGAAACTTTGCCATACTTTGTAGTACCACTCGCTGCGTTTCATTTCCTCAACCACGATGGAATCGGCATTGCGTAGGATCTCGCAGCGGGCGGGGGTCACTTCGCCCAGGATACGGACGGCGAGGCCGGGACCGGGGAAGGGCTGGCGGTAGACGATTTCCTTGGGCACGCCCAGTTCGAGACCCAACTGGCGGACCTCATCCTTGAACAGGCATTTGAGGGGTTCGACCAGTTTGAACTTCATTCCCTTGGGAAGCCCGCCCACGTTGTGGTGGCTCTTGATTAGAGCTGCGGGGTTTCCTGCGATAGGCACGGATTCAATGACATCAGGATAGAGTGTACCCTGCGCCAGGAATTTGGCTTTGCCAACGCGCTTGGTGGCAGCTTGGAAGACCTCGATGAAGGCTTTGCCAATGATTTTGCGCTTTTTTTCAGGATCGGTGATTCCCTTGAGCAATTGGAGAAATTGTTTGGAATCGTCCTCGTACTGAAGCTTGATTTTGAAGTGGCGGCCAAATACTTCCTGTACGACCTCCGCTTCCCTGGCACGAAGGAGTCCGTTATTGACGAAGATGCACGTGAGTTGATCACCGATGGCTCGGTGAATCAAGGCGGCTGCCACCGATGAATCGACCCCGCCGGACAATCCGAGGATAACTTTTTCCTTGCCGACTTGAGCGCGAATTTCTTCGACAGCCTGATCAACGTATTTGCGCATGTTCCAGCTTTTTGAACAACCGCAGATGGCGTGGACAAAATTGCTGATGAGCTCGCGTCCGTGCTGGGTATGGACGACTTCAGGGTGGAATTGCAGGCCGTAGAAGTGGCGTTTCCGATCCTCAATGGCGGCAAAGGGCGAGTTTTCGGACACGGCCACCGCTTTGAAGCCTTTGGGCAGCTGGGTGATTTTATCAGCGTGGGAATTCCAAATCTGCTGCTTGGCAGGCAGTTTGCGAAAGAGCGGGCAGGTCTTGTCTTTTACGGTGAGAGTGCCCTTGCCGTACTCGCGACGCGCTCCGGACTCCACTTTGCCGCCCAGGAAATGGGCCATCAGTTGGATGCCATAGCAGACGCCGAGGACGGGCACGCCGAGATCGAACACGGCAATATCCGGATGCGGGGCTTTGGGCGCGTAAACGCTGGCGGGACCTCCAGACAGGATAATTCCCTTTGGATTCAGCTTGGCGATCTCCGCGGCGGGTGTGTCATACCGCAGGATAGTGCTGTACACGCTGCACTCGCGGATACGGCGGGCGATCACCTGTGTGTACTGTGAACCGAAATCAAGTATTACAATCTGCTCTGGCATGATCAAAGGCTGATGATGACAAATTGCACAGCTCCATTTGTCGAGAAAAAATTCCATGCCATTTGCGTGATAAAAATTGATGGGAGGTTCCCGCTTCTCAAAACAGGTGGTTGTCCACTGGTGTTATGGGCGTTACACTGACCCTTTATGAAAAAGTCTGGGGTGGTTTATCTTGTGGGTGCCGGGCCGGGCGACCCTGGTTTGTTGACTCTTCGCGGTGCGGAGCTGATCGGCCGTGCTGATGTGATCATTTACGATGCGCTGATCAATGCCGATTTTTTGAAGATGGCCAAGACGGGCGCCGAGATCATTTACGGTGGAAAGCGCGCGAATGAGCATGCCATTCCCCAGGATGAGCTGAACGCGCTGTTGGTTCGTCATGCCACGGAGGGCAAGACGGTGGTGCGCCTTAAAGGGGGCGATCCGTATGTTTTTGGCCGCGGGGGAGAGGAGGCGGAGGAGTTAAGCGAGGCGGGGATCGCATTTGAAGTTGTGCCCGGGATTTCTTCGGTGGTGGCGGCACCGAATTATGCGGGTATACCAGTGACGCACCGTGATTTTTGCTCAGGCTATACGGTGGTGACCGGTCATCAGGATCCGGCCAAGGAAATTTCCAGCATCGATTGGGCCCAACTGGCCAAATACCCCGACACGAAAATCATCCTGATGGGGGTCGAGCGTATTCGCATCATCGCGGGTCTGTTGCAGGAAAATGGAATGTTGGCCACAACCCCGGTGGCGATGGTTCGCTGGGGGACGACGGGGCGGCAAGAGTCGTTGGTGGGGACGCTGGCGACGATCGCCGATCTGGTTGAAGCAGCAAAGTTTAAAGCTCCCGCCGTGACGATTGTGGGGGGTGTGGTGGGGTTGCGGGACCGGTTGAACTGGTTTGAGACGCGTGCGCTTTTCGGCCAGAGGGTGGTGGTGACGCGCACTCGCGAGCAAGCCAGCCAGCTCTCGCAGCAATTGATGGAGTTGGGTGCGGAGGTGTTGGAGATTCCAACCATCAAGATTGTTCCTCCGGAGAACAAGGAAGACCTCACGGATGCGCTCCTCGATCTGCATGAGTACAATTGGCTAATCTTCACAAGCCCCAATGGAGTATCCGCGTTCTTTGAATATTTCTTCCGAGCCTTCGATGACATGCGCGATTTGGGCGGCGTGCGAATTGCGGCGGTGGGGCCTGCCACGGCGGCCAAACTCAAGGAGCTTCACTTGAAGGTGGATGTGATGCCTGAGGCTTATGTGGCGCGCAACATCGCCAAGTCCATCCATGCCTACGAGTCGTTGGAAAACCTGCGCGTCCTCATTATGAGGGCCGAGGTGGCAAGCCCGGAGCTTCCTGAACAATTGCAGGAACTGGGTGCAATCGTGGATGACGTGCCGGTGTATCGGACTGTGCCTGAAACGGAGGATATCACAGGCTCTGCGGCGCGTTTGACAGAGGAGGGTGCCGATTGGGTGACTTTTGCCAGCAGTTCCGCGGTGGAAAATTTTCACGCGCGTTTTCCGTTGGGCGCGCTCAAAGAAAAGAACCCAGGGATGCGCTTTCTTTCGATAGGGCCGGAAACGTCCAAGACCCTTGTGGGCTTGGGTTTTCCACCCGACGTGGAGGCCTCGCCTCATACCATTGAAGGAATGGTCAAAGCGCTGTCTAAAGCGGTCGGGACTGCCAAGAAAAGCAAAGGCTGATCAGGTGCCTGGCTCCGCTAATTCGCTAAGGATGGCGAGCAGTTCCGCTGCTTGAAGCTTGCGGAGGATGGTGGTGTCGCTGTTGCTTTTCCGGATGGCTTCGGCCTTCTGGAGAAGTGATTCGGCATTGAAAGTCCCGTCCCTCTCTATTGTTAATAGGATTGTTTCATCAGGCGCCGCACCGCCAAGGGATTTCAGTGATGCTCTGAAGCGCGCCCATGAGGGATGCGCTCCAATACGGTGCAGCCAATAGCGCGCGTTGGAGAAGTCCGGCTCGCGGCGGTGGATAATCGAATGCAGATAAGCTCCCGTTTTGTCATTCAAATCCTGAGCGATCACGTGTGCGTCATCGAGTCGGTCATGCCAGATTAACAGAGCGGCCTCCGTCAGTTGTTTTTGTTTTCCTGAGGATCGCAAATCCTTGAACAGCGCTTCCACCGCGACCGAAACCTCGGACGTGGACCAAGCCTCGGGCCTGACCGATTCAAAAGCCGAAGGCAGATCAGAGCCTTGCCAGCAGGCTTCCAACTGTTTTAGCCAGATGGGATTGATTGAGGTTGGCATGCTTTGGATTTCGCATGGAAACACGGGAACTGCCAAGAAAAATGGGTGGGTATCAAGAGTACTGCGATGCCTGATCCCGCTTGCGGCGAGATCATTTGAGAGTCAATGTTCAGCAAGTGAAGCGTTTTCTCGAAACTTGGATTTTGACCATGATCGGCGTGCTGGTGGCGTCATCGATCATTGATGGGTTGCATGCCGATACCACTCAAACTTTGATTGTGGCATCGCTGGTGCTCGGATTGCTCAATGCTTTTATCCGTCCGGTGCTGTGGGTGCTTTCGCTGCCGTTGATGCTTGTGACGCTGGGGCTGTTTAGTTTCGTCATCAATGCGTGCCTGCTGATTTTTACGGGGTATTTGGTGAAAGGGTTCCATGTGGACTCCTTCTGGGCTGCGTTCAAGGCCGCGATATTGATCAGCGTGGTGCAGCTTGTGATCAATATCATGCGGGGCAAACCCGCGGTGAATGTGACGCGTGGCAGTGGCGGTGGGAATGATTCCAGACCGCCGCCTCCATCCGATCCGCCTTCAGGCTCAGGCCCGGTTATTGATGTCTGAGGCGGTAGGCGGCGCGCTGCGTGGAGACACCCCGGGCATGAAATCCACGCTCAAAATCAGTAATGATTTCGGCGAGCGGGGCAGGCGTTTCGACGGTCTCAAAACGGGGGTTGGCGGAGAAGACCCTCACCATCTGCTGGAAGTAATCCAAGTCGTCGGTTCGCAGCCAGACGATGCCGCCCGATTTCAACGCACCCGCTGCCATGCTGGTAAAGTCCTCGTTGATGAGACGATTCCGGCGGTGTTTGCGCTTGGGCCAAGGGTCGGGAAAATAAACATGGATGGCATGGAGTGATTGGGGTTGGATTAGGTATTGCAGGAGGTAAGCGGCCTCAATGCGCACCAGTCGAAGATTTCCGCAACCTGCCCGCATTCCCTTCTTGTCCAATTTGCGGAGGCGTCCCAAGAGTCTCTCAACGCCGATCAAATTGATTTCCGGATGTTGCACTGCATAACGGGCGAGGAATGAACCGTCACCACTCCCCAACTCGAGTTCAATGGGTTGTTCCCGCTGGAACATGCGGGTGGAATCGAATCGCTCAAGAAAGGATTCGGGGCGGTAGATCAAGGTCGGGGCAGTCTGGGCAATGCTCATCGCGTCGTAGGACGTGGATGTTCACAACGGAAGACCTTTGTGGCAAGCCCAGCATCGGTGTTAATTCGCAAGGGATTTTTTTGGCGATTTTGGTTTTGTGACGGTTTTCGTTTCCGCGACTGGCGGAGTTTTTGCTGCCAGAACTTTGAGCTTGGAATTCATATGGACCAGCAGCTTTCGCATGACCGCAGTTAAGGCAACCTTACTCGGCTTATGACTCTTCTTGAGAGCGGTGTAGAATGCTGCCAGGACGGGGTTGGAACGGCTGGCGCTGAGGGCGGACATGTACAACACAGGGCGGATCTGGGTGCGTCCGCCTCCGATGCAACGCTTGCCTTTCATGATGCCGCTCTCCCGCGCCCAGGGAGCCAGGCCGGCCAACGCACCGACCTGACCGCGATTCATGGACCCCAGCTCGGGCATCATGACCAGGATCAGCAGGGCGGTGCGAAAACCGACCCCTTTAATCTCGGTTAAACAGTCCGTGCGCGCCTGGAATTGCTGCTGGACCCGGACCTTTTGTTTGATCTCTTTTTCAATGGTTTTGATCTGGTCATCGTAGTGGGAGAGCAGCTTCCCGTGCTGCTGGACGACAAACTTCTGGCTATGATGTTCGGCCTGGGTTTTGACCATGGCACGATGATCGATGAGTTGCTTGAGCCAGAGTGTCAGTTCGGTTATTTCGCGTATTTCCGGGGCCACGGCGGAGGTGGGTTCGGGCTGGAAGCGCTGGCCATAATCGGTCAGGGCCTGGGCGTCACAAGGGTCGGTTTTGGCTCGTTTTCCCTGGGCCTGGCTGGCTGCGAGGGCATGTGCGGGATTGATGACTGAGACTGGTATTCTGACCTGCTGCAGGGCTTGGACGACCGGGCGTTCATACCCGCCGGTGGCTTCGCAAATCACATGCGGGAGCCTGAGCTTGGCCAGTTGTTTGGACAACAGAGCGTGGCCTTGGGGTTGGTTTAGGAACTCGAATTGATGGCCGTTGAGATGGACTTGAAGGGTCGCTTTGGCGACGTCCATTCCGACGTAGGTGGCGGTGATTGTTTCCTGGGCGGGTTTCTGCTTTTTCATAGGGAGGTGAATGTGTTCTGACTCAGCCTTATGCATGCGAGCTTGCGGCCGGAGCCGCAGCTCAAGCATCGGTTCGAGTTTAGATCACGAGGCGCGCGTGGCTCAGGCTGGGCTGCGGACCGGCCAAAGGCCGTCCAAGGGTTGCAGGAGCTCGCGCGCGCCGCCGGGGTCCCTTGCGCGGGGATCCCGGTTGTTATTCTTGCGTGTGCAAGAAAAGCGGAAAGGGAAAAAGCGAAAGAGAAACCCTCGGATATAAAAGAGGGTTGTGATAATTGTTCGTGGCCGTGCGGTTCCACTACGCTCGCTCCGCTCGGCTCCGTTGCACCACGCGGCCACGAACAATTCATGGGTGCCGCGAGGAAGGAACTGCGTCCAGAATGAGAAGAGAAACATCATGGGAAGCAACATATAAGGGTTTATTACCAAAAGGATTAATGAACAGCGTTGCCTGCACTATTCAAGCCTCAGGGCGAGACAATTGAGGTTCTGAAGAAATGGTTCTCCCCGTCGGCACCCTGTGCCGGAAAAGTGACGTAATGGCTTTTGAAATCACTGTTGGTCCGCACCGGTGACCAGTGGATAAGGTCAGTTGAAGAATCGACGCGGTAAGGAAGACCAGAGTTATCGGGAAGTAGAAGGTAGGGATAATTACCGTAAAGCCTTGGATTAAGATAGGTGAGCCTTGGGGCTGGCGATACGAGCGGAGTAAGCGTGAATTCCATATGGTTCCCAAGGTTGGGGTTTTGATTGAGCACGCTTAGCACATTGACTCCGATTTGGAAAACCTCATTGGAGGAAGCTTGGAAGTTGAAAGGTGCATCAAATGTACGGCCAGTTTCGTTTGTGGGGCTGGCAGATTCGCCCCGATAGAGAACAATGAGGTGGTCGCCAACGCCGGATTTGAAGAAGAGGGTCCACCAACCATTGGAAGGAGCGTTCCATTCCCACCAAATATTGCCCCCGGCATACTTTAATTGGTCAGTAAAAACGTTTTCTTCCCAATAATTCTTGGTTGCACCATAGGTGCGTCCACCGACCAACAGCCCGGGCCCAGAGAGCACGATTCGGTTGGTGAATTGGTCGTTGACGGGATTGGGTGTAAAAAGGAGGTTCATTGGCGTTTCTCCAGTGGTTCCTTCGGTCCCGTCCAACGCGATGATGTAGCTCCGGTTAGCGTAAACTCTTGAAGTCAGGGTGTTGGTTCGATCTCCGGCGTTGTCGACTGTAAACATCGCGTGAAAGACCGGCTGTGGGTGTAAATCGCCATAACCCCAACAAGGAGAGCCGGAGGGCGGGGTGTTTACTGAGCCCGCCGATGTCGTGGAAGATGAAGCGGGTTCCGCGTATCGCAATGGCTCGAACGCAGTTACTTGAAGAAGGCCATCAGCCTTGGCGACCCATTGATAATACACCCGATGAAGAAGCGGGTGATTGTTGTATCCATCGTATCCGCCATACTCCTGCCAAGGGGATGCATTGATGTTGGAAACCATCAAACTGAGATCGTCGCCAATAAGGAGAGTGGGACTTGAGCTAATTGTGTTCGTTGGCGCAAGGCTGAATTGGAAGTCGAAATCTACTCGCTTCTCAGAGGACATGGACGGCAGGCAGTCAAACTGGATCCAGTATTTGGTGCCGGGTACAGCATCCCATCGCACCGAAGGTCTAGCGACTTCGTAGGACCAGCATGGGTTGCCCAATTCGGTGACTGAATTCGTCAACAAAAGGAGTTCGAAATTGGGGCCTCGCCGGTAGACGCCCACCGCCGGGGTGAAGCCAGGAGCTTGGTTTGTAGTGGAGAGCTGAGCTACCCCGTACTCCGTGGCCGTCCAAGTCCACCAAAGTGTTCGAAGTTGGGCGGTTGGACTTGCCTTAGGTTCTCCGGCCTCACTGGTGGCTGTATAAACATCAACGGTAATCGAATCGTGCGGAGTTAACAGAGTGGATGCTTCATTAAAATAGTCATTTGCTGCCGAAGTGGGAGGTGCAAGCTTGAGGATAACGCCTACTGGAACTGGCGTTCGGATGGTATTAAACTCATCACCATCTTTGTAAAACTCAAGGGAGGTCCGGGCTAAACGGATCAGGTACGTTTGCTCATACAGAACCGTTGCTGATCCCGTTGTTTCGTGTAACTGGTAATCTGTAAAAGGGAGAAAGGATTCCCCTTCCAGATTCAGCTGACCGAATAGGTCTTGAGAATACACCGAAACATTAAGGTGGTAGGGGCTTGAAGTTGAGTCCCAAGTTAGGATGCCGGTCGATGGAGCCGTCCAGCGCCACCAAACACTTTGAGGAGTGGTTCCTGGAAAGTAAGGCCAAAATTGATGCGTGGTGAACGATTCAAAATTTTCTGATGTTGCTGCGCTTAAATCCGATTGAAGGGTAAACTGGTCGCCAGTGATCCTGAGTGCGTTCTCAAGTTGGTCGTTGATTGGCGGTGTCGGGGGTTCTTCTGCCACTACGTGAACGACAAGGACGCATGTAGCGATTGAGCTGATAATTCTACCGCAGTAAAAAGTTTGCCTTAAAAAATCCAAAATGCATCTCACTTCATAATGATAGCGTAACGGGTTGCCGAAGCTGTATGGATGGAACTGGATCGATTAGATTCCATTGCTGTCATGCTGTTTTTGCCGAGTTCATTTCTCAATCATCTTGCGGAAAATTGCTTTGAGTTCGGCCAGCTCTGACTCGATACGGGCGAGGTGAGCGTCTTTTTCCCGCATTTGTTCCTGAAGGGATATAGTTTGGGCTTCGAGTTTTTGGTTGAGGCCTTGGATTGCAGCCAAGGCAACACCGTCGGCATCCACCGTGGCAATGTGCTTGTTGTCAGCACCGTTTAGGCCGAAAGCATTGTGGAAGTCTTGAGCGACCGGCCCTATGTGGCGGCGGGTCAGGTCATTGGTGTAGGACCATGTTTGAATGGGCAGTGCGGTCAGTTTGTCCAAAATCTCGTGCGAGTTGATGGGTGAGAAATCTTTTTTGACATTGCGATCACTGGGCGGGTTCAAGGTGCCGGTGATGGTCAGGTTACCACTGTTATCAAGGCTTAGGTGCTCGACGCCTCCCACGCGGATACCGATGTGGTCGTCCGCATAGTAGGCAATACGGCCGGGTGCGCCCGAGGCGGTTTCGAAAGTAATTGCGCCGAGATAGGATGGTGAAGGGGTGGAGTTGCGGAGGATGAGGACGGAACCACTGGCATCGTTGGTCGAGGTGAGCCTGCCGATGCTCTGGGCATTTTGGACATCAACCGACCACGTTGGATCGCTGGTGCCGATTCCCAGCCGTCCATCAAGGAACATGCCGCCTGAGGCACGTATGGCGAACTGGTTTTGCGCGGTGGAGCTGAAATCAAAATCCTGCCGGTCGGCCCAGACGAAGGAACCGTTATGGATGGCTTTGGCACGGTTGCCCATGGCTGTTGAAACTGCCCCGTCTGCCAGTGTGAGGTTTCCCATGGCGAGGGAGTACGAACCGCTTGCGGTGGAATCAGTTCCTATGGCGATGGAGCCATAGCCACTGGCCGTGGAGTTGGCTCCCCAGGCTATCGCGTAACCGCTGCTGGCGGTGGTGTTGAAGCCCATGGCGATAGAGAATCCGCCACTGGCCGTGGAGCCGACGCCCATAACGGTGGATGCGAATCCATTTGCTGTATTGCCATATCCTCCCAGCACGGCGGCGTAGTTGTTGCCCACTTGGTTCTCCTTTCCGGCGTAACCTCCACCCACGATCACTGTGCCTGCCAATCCTGGCTCAACTTTGTTGTCCGAGAATCCACTTATAATATTTGGACTGCTGCCGTTGGGTAGGATGCGGATGGCAGGCTCACTATTGACGGCGAGAATGAGGGGCTGGCTGTCGGTGGTGCCAAGAAAATGGATCGCCGGGTTGATGTCGGAATTGCCTGTGAGGCTCCAGCCATCTGTGGCACCGGGCAGGCCTGGAGAACCCTGTGGGCCAGGCTCTCCTTTAGGGCCCATGGAGCCGACTGTGCCGGCGAATCCTTGAGTGCCGTTGTCACCTTTTTCCCCTGCTGGTCCCTGTGGACCGATGGGGCCTGTCAGTCCTTGAGGTCCAGCTGCTCCCGGTTCACCTTTTGGCCCGGTTGGTCCCAGCGGGCCAATTTCGCCAGTGTCACCTTTTGCACCGGCCAGACCTGTTGCCCCAACCGAGCCGGGAGGGCCCTGCAAACCTGGTTCTCCTTTTGCGCCAGTGGCTCCCTGCGGGCCGGGGGCACCGGCTGGTCCTTCCACTCCTGTCTCACCCTTTGTTCCGGGCATGCCGTCGTCCCCTTTTTCTCCTTTTATGCCCGCCGGCCCCGGTGGGCCTGAAGGTGTTAAGGCGTACAGCGCATAAGGAGTGGCTGTGAGCGCCTGACGCGGTTGCAGAATTGTGAATGGGTCATCCTCTGTGCGACGCACCGCGATTTCGATCCATCGGGCCTCCCCATTGAAGGCATTTGATCCAAAGTCGAGTTGGGTTGTGAAGACGCCGTTAACCACACCTATGGATGAATTCGTAATGGGCTGGCCAATAGGGTCGCCTTCCATGCGGTCAGAGTGCAGGGAGATTCTGAAACTAAAACTTCCATTGGCGGGATTTCCATCCTGGATAAGTGAGCCTTGATAGGTTAACGCGCTGGGAATAGGTGCGCCAAAAGCAAAGCTTGAAAATGCGGCGCAGAACAGTGCGAGAAGTCCTAGGGTTTGCATAGCCATCGGAGAGTAAAACCCTGCATCTCAAAGATTGTCAAACAGCAATGGGATATTGCGCTAAAAATTAGGAGCAGGACGATGCCGTCCAAGGGTGTCTGAATCCCGCAAGATTTTAAATGGACCCAATGGAGCGTTTCCTAGGTTCGCCCGCTTTTAATACCCGCAGGCTGAAGCCGCGTCCGTTTTCGAAGGGTTCGACTTTGGCCTCCACTTCGAGAACCGGATATCGCACGGTGGCCAATCCGTAGGTTTTGTAGGTCTGCGCGAAGAGTTCTGTTTCGATAATCCCGGTGTGATCGGCCAATGAAAGGAATTTCATGGGTTCGCCGGTAATCTGATGGTGGGTGCGTTGCTCGACAATCAATCCGCAGGTTTTCACCATCCGACCCACAAACTCGCCCAGCCGGTTCACCGGGCAATAGCTTTCCCATGCGATATCGGGAAAAAGTTCGAGCGGATGCGCGCTCACAGCGTATCCGTAAAGCTCGGCCTCCCACACCAGTCGTTCCTGCCGGGTTGGCTCCTTCAACGGAATCTCTGGAAGCCGGTCCAATCCGGCAGGAGGGATCAGCCAGCCTTGCCGAGCCGATGGCGCTGAGGTGAAGGTCTTAAGAAGGTACTGGGCCTGCCAGAACTGATTGGTGCGGGTTTCGCCGAATTCATCGAAACCACCGGCCCGCAGCATGATCTCCAACTCCTCCCCGGACGGAGCGACCCTGCGGAAAAAATCGTGGATGGAAGTGAATTTTTTTTCCCGGCGGGCTGCCACCATGCGGTCGCAGGTGTTTTGAGTCAGGCCTTTGGCGCGAGTTAGCGGGACTCGAATCAGATTGCCTTGGGGCACGAAGGCCGGTCCCGGCTCGTTGACCGAAGGGGGGAGAAAACCAATCCCCAGCCGACGGGTCTCCAGAACGTAGACAATGGGATGGTAGAAACCTTTGGCGTTCGTTAGGACCGCCGCCATGAACTCGGCGGGATGATAAAGTTTCAACCACGCCGCCTGATAGGCTTCCACTCCGTAGGCAGTACTATGCGCTTTGCAAAAGGCATATCCATTGAAGCCGGTGACCAGTTCCCAGACTTCCTTGATCTTTTCCGGGGGATGGTCCCGCTCTAGAGCTGAGGCTGTAAATTCCTTTCCAATTACCTCTATTTCTTTCCACTTCTGTTTGACCAGTGAGCGCCTCAATACATCAGCTCTACCGGGAGAAAGTCCCGCGAACGCCTCGCACATTTGCAGGATGTGCTCTTCGTAAACCACCAGTCCGAAGGTGCTTCGCAGACACGGTTCCAGTGATGGGTCCGGATATTCCGGCAGCTCAAAACCTTGGTAACGGCGGGTGAATTTAACCTTCTTTTGTTCGTTGGCCGCACCGGGCCTGATCACGCTCACGATGGCTACCAGACCGTCAATCTCCCCGACGTGACACATCTGGCAGAGATTGGTCATGGCTGGGCTTTCGATGTGATGTACGGCTCTTGCTCCGCCGCTGGAGATCATGTCCCAAACCTTTTGGTCCTCCCACGGTTCCAACGCGGCCAGATCCACTTTGATCCCTTTGCTGGCCAATGAATCTCTTACATCCCTCATCACAGCCAGCCCACCCTGGGCAAGGATGTCGGTCTTGACCAATCCCACCTCTTCCACGGCGTCCATGTCGAAGTGCGTAGTGGGCCAGCCTTTGTTGGACGTGAAAGTAGGGGTCAGCTCGTGCATCGGTTGCTTGGAAAGAACCACACCGCACGGATGCATTTTGGGATGGCGCGGAAAACCGTCGAGAAAAGCGGCGGTTTCCACCGCTGTCTTAAAGGGTTCCTCGTCGAGGGGCATATCCCGGCATTCGGGACTTGCCCTCAATAAGGCGAGAAGATCTGCGCCCCGCGAGTTATGGTGATCCTCAGAAACCCAGCCCCCACCAAAGCTCCACGGGAAGCGTTCAGTGAATCGGCGGATCTGGTGTTCTGAAACCCCCAGCACTTTGGCCACGTCAGCCACAGCACTGCGGGCTTGAAAGGTGGAGAAACCGCCAACCACCGCGCAGTGTTCCTTTCCGTGCCGCGCAAAGAGCAGGTTTACCACGTCGTCCTTACGGTCATGGGGAAAATCGATGTCAATATCGGGGAGTTTGTGCAAGGCCATGCGCTCCTTGTTCAGAAAACGGCGGAAATATAGGCCGAAACGGATGGGGCAAACCTCGGAGATACTCAGGCAGTAGCAGACCAGACTGTCGGCGGCGCTGCCGCGCGTGATCCATTCGATGCCGTGTTGGCGGCACACTTGCAACAGTTCCCAAGTCGAGAGGAACAGATCCTCGTAACCCACCTCGGTGATGATCGAAAGTTCGGTTTCCACCTGGGCGATGACCTGAGACATGGAGACGGTCATCTTACGTTCGGAAAGGATTTTTTTCCCGTCATAACGCATTTTCAATCCATTCAAAACCGTGCGCTTCAGAAATTCTTTGGACGACGAGCCGTCCCGGGTGTGGAATGGAGGGAACTGCGGCTTTCCAAGGGGGAATTCGAACTCGCAGCGCTCGGCAATTTCCACGGTGGCATGCAGTGACGCGGGAGTGTCTTTGAAACGCGCTGATAACTCGGCGGACGAACGAAAGTGATACCCACCTTGCGCGCGTTTCTCGGGATGAGGCTGTCTGAGCAAGGTAAGTGTTCGGATGCTCTGCACAATGTCGTATCGCAGCCGGTCCGAAGCATCAGCGTAAAACACCGGCGGACAAAGGGCATGGGGCAGGCTTCCACGACGGGCTAACTCTCCCCCCAAATAAAAGCGACCCGGAAAAAGTTTTGCGAGGGTGGGGTCGGAGCTAACCGCCAGCAGTCCATCGGTCAGTCCGTGCAACAGTGCTTCCCTCAGCGGCGCTCTTTGGCGGGAAGCGACCGAGATTCCGTCGCCCTCCGCAGTGGGGTTGGCGTGCAATGACAAAAGCCGGCAGAGGTTGGCGTATCCGGTTTGATTTTGGACATACAGGAGCAGCGGTGCGGAACCGACGCGAAGTTCGGTGCCGAAGATGGCCTTGACACCCTCGCTTTTGGCCGCTTCCGCAAAGGCACAGGCTCCGTGCAGGTTTCCATAATCGGTCAGGGCCACCGCCGGAAAGCCCCGTTCATGAGCCAGTCGCACCACTTCAGCTGGGGACAGAGTGGAATCAAGAAAGGAATAATAACTGTGAACGCGCAGGGGGACGGAGGTGGTGGTGCGCGGTGCAATTGCTTTGGACACTGACGGCAAATTAACGAGCGGCGTTGGCGTTACCTTGGCGGATTCCGAGGGCGGTTCCCGCAGGCGGAAATCGTGTCCGTGCAGAATGACCCCATCACCGTGGGTCTTGCGAAGCAGGTCGACCACTCCGGCCAGCCGGGAACGGGCTTCCCTCCGTATACCCTCATTGCCCAAGGCGAGTTCACTGCGAAAGCGGCTGTCGTAAAGGTTGGATAATTTTAGGGATACCAGCCGCACACTGACCCGTCTTTTCCAAGCGGTGCGCAGCATGGTTTCGAGTCGTCCGTATACCTCGGCCTCCAGATCGGTCGGCTCCAAAAGGCTTTCGCTGACCTGATCCTCGGCCATGTCGTTGTACCGGACTTTGACCGTGAGGGTGCGAATGCTGCGGCGCTCGGCGCGCACATCCGCGAACAGCTCATCGGCCATGCGCCGCAGAACAGCCGAAAGATAGCTTTCGTCAGTCAGATCCTCCTTAAAGGTCTCCTGTTTGCTGTAGGATTTTTGCGATTCCGGGCTGAGCACCAGCGGACGCGGATCGATACCCTGGGCAAATTGACGGATTTGCATGGCCTGCCTGCCCAAAATAAGTTCGAGCAGCTCCGGCGGTGTGAGGGCAATCTGACTGATTCTTGCCAGTCCGGCCGCATTCAATCGCACGCTGGTTTTGGGGCCCACCCCGGGCAGCCATTTATTGGCCAGCGGGTGGAGGAACTCTTTCTCGCTTCCGGGGCGGATCTCGCTGAAGGCGGAGGGTTTGTTCAGCTTCGAAGCGATGGCACTGACCAGTTTGTTGGAAGCAATGCCTTCGCTGACAGTGATCTTTAGTTTTTGCCGAATGGCTTTTCTGATTTTTTCAGCCACCTCAACGGCGGGTTTTCGAGAGCTGGTTAAATCAAAGTATCCCTCATCAATGGAGGTTTGTTCCACCTCCGGGGTGAAATCGTAGCAGTAGCCAAACATCCAATTGGAAAACTGCTCATACCGCTCGAAATCACCGGGGAGTACAATGAGCTTGGGGCAGAGCTTGCGGGCATGGGCGGTGGGCATGGGCGTGTAAACCCCAAAGGCCCGTGCCTCGTAGGAGGCAGAGGCAATAATGCCCCGTTTCTCACCTCCCACGGCGATGGCTTTGCCGCGTAGGTTGGGATCGGAGGCCTGCTCAACAGCGGCGAAGAACGCGTCGGCATCCAAATGCACGATTGAGCGCAGGCGCATGGCGTTAATCCTTGGCCTTGCGAATAAGGGCGCGCAACACGCCTTGAATCATAAGTTCCTCAGAAGGAAGTAGATCGGTATATTTAGGGTTCTCCGCCTTGAGGAAGGTTTTCCCATTTCTCACCACGAAGGTTTTCAGGGTGCTTTTGCCGTCAATGAGTGCCGCCACAATCTGTCCGGTGCGTGGATCGGGGCCATGTTCCATGAGAACGACGTCCCCATCGCAAATGTGTTTTCCGATCATGGAATCCCCCGTCACCCGTAGCGCGAAGGTGTTGCGGCCCGGTTTGAAACCGATGGATTCAATATCCACCGAGACGCATCCTTCGGCCTCTTGTTGGCGATCCCCTGGTAATCCCGCAGGTATGCTTCCGAACAGGGGCACGTCGGCGATGGTCGATCGAGTGAGTTGGGCAGCCGGGCCCACCCGGAGGGATCGGGCTTTGCCGGGAGAGGATGAGAGCCACCCTTTTTGGATCAGGGCTTGGACATGGCATTCGGCGGCCCGAACGCTGCTGTATTTGAAGCATTGGGAAACCTCGCGCAGGGTGGGTGAACTTTCTCCATTCTGAAGCCGCTGACGGATGAAATCGAAAATTTTGCTCTGGGTGGCGGTCAAAGTATCCATACTAGACATATGTCTACATGTTGCGTTGGCTGGAGTCAATGGCAGGGGTGAGAGTTTCCTTCGCTTAATTTGATTGAATGTTATTGCTCAGGGGTTGCAAAGTGAGCCGGGGAGGTTAGGTTCGGCGCATGGCTGAGTCGAAAAAGAAAAGCCCCGGCGGGGGTGATGGGCCGCATCATAATCCCGACCCCATATCCTTTGAGGACTCCCCGCTGAGCGAACTGCTGCCACGCGAGGAATTGGAGAAGCTGTCGGCGTTGCAACTGGTGGATTTGATTGCCTCAAAGCTGCCCAATCGTCATTCATCCCTTCTGGATCTGGTTTACCTGCGCGAGCGCATATCGGCGATGGAGGATATGACTTTCCAAGCCAGTGCGGCACTCGAAAAATTGGATGCCATCGTGGAGAAACTGCGGTCGCCCGCCTTCCGGGTAGGCACCCTTTTGATGACGATTGATCCGGACAAGGCGCACGTTTGTGTGGGAGGCACGGACTATGTCTGCCGTGTCGATCCGGCGATTCCACTGGTGAGTTTGCAGGTGGGGCAGCGGGTTTTGTGCAATGAGGCGTTTGCGGTGGTTCAGGCGTTGGGATTTGACCGCAACGGGCCCATTGTGCGCATTGATGAATTGCTTTCGGATGGGCGCTTGAAGATTGGACAGGAAAGCGGGATGAACGCGCTGGTAATTCTGCGCTCATCATTGCTGAGCAAGGAGAAGCTCAAACCGGGGTTGGAAGTTCGGCTCGATAGCACCCAAAGGGTTGCACTGGAGGTGATCGGAATGGGCAAACGGGTTGAGCGATCCCTGGAGACAGTCACAGAGCTTCCGTGGAGCGGGGTGGGTGGGCAGGATGAGGCGGTGAAATCCATCCGCGAGACTATTGAGATGCCTTTTCTGCATGCTGATCTTTTCAAGAGGTTTGATTACTCGGTGCCCAAGGGCTTTCTTCTTTATGGTCCCCCTGGTTGTGGCAAGACGTTGTTGGGCAAGGCCACAGCCTACAATCTGCGTCAGCAGTTGAAGCTGAAAACCAATGTGGATCATCCGGAATTTTTTCTGCATGTGAAAGGGCCGGAGCTTTTGAATATGTGGGTGGGCGAATCGGAGCGGCAAGTGCGCGATCTGTTTGCACAATGCCGCGAGCGCGCCGCGGAAGGGGCGCTGGCGTTCCTGTTTATTGATGAGGCGGAGTCCTTGTTGGGCACCCGGCGGGCGGGACGTTTCAATGGAATGAGTAATACTATTGTGCCGATGTTCTGCACAGAAATGGACGGGCTCGATCCATTGCAAAACGTGGTGGTCATTCTGGCAAGCAACCGTGCGGATATGATTGACCCGGCCATTCTGCGCCCCGGCCGCATTGACCGAAAGATCAAGGTGAGCCGTCCTGATGAGGCAGGAGCGCGGCGCATTTATGAGATCTATTTGAAGGATTCGCTGCCCTTGGCGGAAGCCGCATCGGTCATGGCCGCGAAAGCTGCGGCCGAGCAGTTCGCGCGAGTGCCCGAGAACGAATTTTTGGAGGTGTTCCATCGCAGCGGAAAACGCGAGGTCTTGTATCGCGGGCAGATGGCGAGCGGCGCGATCATCGCAGCCATCGTGCAGCGTGCCAAGAACCTGGCTATCAAGCGCTCCATTGAGACGGAACGCGAAACCTCAATCGAGACGAGCAATCTTCTGGCCGCGATGCGCCTTGAGTATGGCGAGAATGATTTGTTCCCGTCATCCGATGTGACAGAGGATTGGTTGAAGCTGACGGATTTTGATCCTGAGAATGTGGTGAAACTGGCCCCGATCAAGCCGCGTAAAGCGGGGAGTCCGATCAACCGTGTTGTCTGAAGTTTTGCGCTGTGGGCAACCCTCCCATCCAGTTTGGCATTGAGACGGAGATTGGAATCTCGCGCGACGCGGCCGGTGAGACCGATGTGGTTGCCGAGTCTATTGCCTTGGTGCGCAGCGCGACTGAGCCCGGTGTTTCGATGCGGTGGGATTATGCCAGCGAAGATCCTCATGCGGATGCCCGCGGGTTTCGGGTGGCCGCCTTGAGGCAGGACACGGATGAGGCTAATTATTTTGCCCAGGATGCGCGGAGGGAATTATCCTTTGCTGAAATTAAAAGCGATTTGGTTTTGGGTAATGGGGCAAGATTTTATAACGATCATGCGCATCCTGAGTATTGCACGCCGGAATGCGGCACTCTGGATGAGATTGTGGCGCATGACCGGGCGGGTGAGCGGATTGTGATGGCTTGTGCGCGACACCTCAGTGAAACGAGCGGGTCGCAGGTCCGCCTTTACAAGAACAACACGGATTTCCTTGGTCACAGTTACGGCTGCCACGAAAATTATCTGGTTCCGCGTGCGATTGCGTGGGAGGTTCTGGCGAAAGGGATGCAGGCGTTTCTGGTTACGCGCCAGATTTTTGCAGGAGCAGGAAAGTTTGGTGTTGAGGAGGAGGACCGTTTTGTCCGTTCTGGTTTTCAAATCGCGCAGCGTAGCGATTTTTTTAGCGAGTTGCAAAGCGTGGACACGATGCAGCGGAGGCCGATCATTAACACTCGCGACGAACCGCATGCGAATCCACGGAGGTATCGCAGGTTTCACGTCATCATTGGCGATGCAAATATGTCGCCTTTTGCCACACGGTTAAAGATTGGTACCACGGCCCTCGTTTTGGAGGCACTCGCTGCGGATCCCAAGGCAATTTGTCCCGAACTGGCGGATCCATTGGGGGCTTTGGTTTCGATTTCCCGTGATTGGGAGTTCCGCTGGCCCGTGCAATTGCGAGGCAAGAAAGCTGGGAACGCAATTCAGGTGCAGCGTGGTTATCTTGAGTTGGTCCGGCGACTTTGCCCGCTCGAAACCCCGGAACGTGCGGATTTGGTCAGGGATTGGGAGGAAGTGTTGAGTGATCTTGAGGCCGACCATACCCGGTGCCGTGACCGGCTTGATTGGGTGGCAAAACTTTCGCTTATCCGCGAGTTTCAATCGGCGCAGAATGTCGGTGATGATGATCCGTGGTTGCAGAGTTTGGATTTGGAGTATCACCGTCTTGACCTGGAAGAGGGCCTTTATTATGGGTTGGAGCGGGTGGGCGCGATGAGGAACGCTGTAAGCGAGGCGTTAGTGGCGGGAGCCTTGCAACACCCCCCGGCGACAACTCGCGCATACGTGAGGGGACGTTGCGTGCAAAAATTCCCAAAAGCCGTCCTTGCCGCGCAATGGGATCACGTCACGCTGGAGGGAACCCGGGGCCCCATCCGCATTTCCCTGATGGATTTGTTCGCGCCGGAGGATGTATTGAGATACAATCAAATTGTTGACGATGCCCAAAAGCCGGATGATCTACTGAAGCTGGTTTCCAAACCATGAGGAACAATCTTATGCCCGATCAATCGCAAAAAACCCGTCCTGCGGCACCCGGTGGCGGAGGAGGTCCCGCTGAAGGCCCATCGGCTCCGAAGGTGGACAAGCCCAACGTTGAGGAATTACTGAAAAAAATGCGCAAGGTGGATCCAGACCAGGCCAAGCGCTACCGCCAGCGAACAGGCCAATGATCACGCGCTCTGCTCCAGTGGAAACCGTGGCCGGGGATTTTGTTTCCCTCCTCGCGCGGCATTCGGCCATCTCCGCCCGCCACGATGGAGTGTCCGCGTCCATGCCGGAACAGACCCAGGCGACCACTGTTTTTGCTTTTCATTACGCGGGCGGTGTTTTAATGGCAGGCGACCGCCGAGCCACGGCTGGCAACCAGATTGTCACGGACACGGTGGACAAGGTCATGGAAATCGACCGCGTATCCTTGCTGGCCATCGCGGGGGTTCCTGCCACGGCCTTTGAGATGGCGCGAGTGATGCAGACTTCGTTTGAGTACTACCGGCGCAGTCAGCTTCAACCGCTCAGCCTGCCGGCCAAGGTGCGCGCGCTGGCTCGACTGCTAAGGGAAAATCTGCCGCTCACCATGCAGGGGGTGGGTATTGTGGTGCCAATTTTTGCCAGCTTGGATGAGGCTGCCTCGCCGCCGCAGCCCCGCATTTTTTTCTACGACCCATTAGGCGCGCAATTCCTTGCGGTGGGTTATGCGGCCTCGGGGTCAGGATCCGGGACGGTTCGTAGCATACTAAGTTTCCAAGAGCGTTATGGAGCACCGAGACCTTCTCAAATGGGTCTGCCCGAGGCAGTGCGTTTTTCTTTGAGAGTGTTGTCGTCGGCGGCCGAGTTTGACTCCGCTACAGGTGGAGTGAATCCCTCCCAAAATCATTTTGCCACGATCCGTTTGCTGAGTGCAAACGGGGTTGAATCCGTCTCGGAGGAAGATCAGGCCAAATACTTTGTCCAAACATGACAGACGAACCTTATCGCTGGTTGGAGGCCATTGGGAATCGCCGCGAGTATATCCGCGAACAACTCAAGGGGGCCACGCCCGGTTTTGCCGTGCAGGTGCCTGAAGGAATCCTTCTGCTGGGAGTGGGAATCGGTCAGAGCAAAGTTTTTGAGCTGTTCGACCGGCATGGAATGGTGGCACTGGGGCATCCTGCTGATATTGAACGTATTCGTCAGGCCGCAATCGACGCCGCGCATATGGAGGCTTTTACCCGCGCGCCGGAGGATGTCAGTTTGCGCCGATTGGTCGGTTTTGGGTTGGGGCCACAATTGAAAGCGGCTTTCGAGCAGATTTTCAATTCACCTTTTCTGGTGGAACTACTGCTCGTGGAGTTGCATGGTTCGGCGGGGGAGGATGTGGTGATCCGCCTTCGGCACGACGGCACTTTTGAAAAGGTTAAAGGGCCGGTTGCGGTGGCGATTGTGGAGCCTGAATTGGAGCGGTCCGCAGCGACATGGGTGGAGGCACAGCTTCAAACTGGAATTACTCTTAAGTCTGCGGTTGAAACATGCCTTCAAGCATGGTGGTGTCTGGCTGAAGGAAAGTCCCTGACAGACCAGACGCCGGATGAAAACGAGCGAAGGAATGGCTGGCGCAAATCTCTAGGAGATCGTGAGGTTGAATTGGCTTTGCTCTCGCGGGTTTCCCGACGGTTGGCCCATTACGAGCCGCTAACTCTTGCGAGTGTGGGCATTGATCCGAAAGCTGCTGCATGAATCGGATCGTTGGTATTGAGACGGAGTACGGCTGTCTTACCACCGATCAGACAGGACCGCCGACAGCGGTGGGGCGGGTACGAAACTGGATTTTTGCCAACCAACGCTACGGATTGCCCGACACCCACCAGCGGGATTGGGATGAACCGGCTGGCAACGGAGGGTTTCTTTTTAACGGCGGGCGTGCCTATGTGGACATGGGACATCTGGAGTACTGCACTCCCGAGTGCATGAATCTGGTCGATCTTTTGCGATATGACCGTGCTGGGGATTCTATTTTGCTGGAGGCTCTGCACGATCTTAGACTACAGGATCAAGTCAGCTTTATCCGCAATAACGTGGATCATTATTCGGGTGCAACATTCGGCTGTCATGAAAATTATCTGGTGCGCCGCACCGCGCCTCTCACTGAGCCCAACGTGCTTTCGTTGCTGGCGTTCTTAACTCTGCGCCAGCTCTACACGGGTGCCGGCCGAGTGGGGAGCACTCCTGGTTCAGAAATTCGAACCGAGGGGGATAAGTCCGGCACGCCCTGCCCCTATCAAATCAGCCAGCGGGCCGATTACATCAATAACGATCTCTTTGAGTGGGTTCAATTTAATCGGGCTATTATTAATACGCGTGACGAGCCTTTGGCGGATGCCCGACGGTTCCGACGTTTGCATCTATTGCATGGCGACACCAGCGTCCTTCCGAGCACGCTTCTGCTGAAGGCTGGCACTACTTCGCTCGTGTTGGATTTGCTGGAGATTGATCACCTGCCTAAAGTGGTCTTGGCCGATGCGGTTCTGAGTTTCCGCTCCATCTCCCATCAACCCGACGGGCCTTGGCTGGCACCTTTGATGGACGGATCGCTGGCTGATGCCGTGGAAATTCTGGGGCTCTATGCAAGTGCCGCTCGTTCCGAATTTCGCGGACGCGATGCGGAGACGGATTTTCTTATTGATACATGGCAGCGTACCCTTAAGGAGCTTTCCACTCAGCCTGAGTTACTGGTTGGCCAGATTGATTGGATTACCAAACGCTGGCTCTTTAAGCATTTCATGGCGCAGGAGGATATTGCGTGGACTGATCCGTGGTTGCGATCGCAGGACTTGGAATTTCACCA
This sequence comes from Pedosphaera sp., assembly GCA_025359965.1. Lineage (GTDB taxonomy): Bacteria > Verrucomicrobiota > Verrucomicrobiia > Limisphaerales > SXQI01 > SXQI01. Next base: position 79,290 of record JANYDC010000028.1, on the reverse strand, counting down.
GATCGATCCCAGCCGCAGCCTGGCTCTTCCGCTGGCAGTCACGCCAGCGCCTTGGCAACCTTCTGAGTCATCTTTTGCTGAGGCACTAACAACTGCGCCGAAAAACACGCGGGCTAACATCAGATCGGTCGTGATGCGCCAGATCGCGCCGCTGGCGTGCCGATATTTTGTGGATTGGGAGATTGTCGATGCCGAAGGGGTGAATTCACTCAACCTTATCAATCCTTTCGAGCACGATCCCATTATGGCCGAATACTGGCTGAACGGTTTGAAGGGAACACTGCGGACATGAGAGGATGGGGGCTGGCGATTCAGCAGAGGATGGGGTATTAAACGGCATGAAATTTTTGGTGCGATGGGCGTTCCGGCTGTTTTTGCTGGGCCTCGTGCTGGTGGTGGCCTTGCTGTTGCTCAAGGACACCATTTTGAAGAGCATGGCGGAATCTCGGCTTCGCACGGCAACTGGCATGGAGGTGCGCATCGGCAAGTTGGAGGTGGCACTGGACCGTCCGGTCATTCGTATCGAGAATTTGGTGATCTACAACCCAGCGGAGTTTGGCGGATCCCCTTTGTTAGACCTGGGGTTCTTGCTGCTGGAATATGATTTGGATGCGATCCGCGACGGGCATTTTCATGCGCGACTGATGCGTCTGGAGTTGAAGGAATTGCACATCGTGGAAAGCCAGAACGGCCGCACCAACGTTTTTGTGATGATGGAGACGGCGCAGCTTAACGCCGCATCAAATAAATCCAATGCCGCGAAAGTTGAAAATCAACCCGCGTTTGACGGGATTGACACGCTAAATCTTTCGCTGGGAACATTCCGTTTTACCAGTTTTAGGGACCCGCGACGCAATCAGCGATTTGATTTAAACCTTCATAATGAAGTGTTTCGGAAGGTCACCTCGGAACAGGATGTGGCTGCTATTTTGTTACGGATTGTGTTGAAGCAAGGGGTCAGCTTTCTTTTGGGACCTCGGGCGACTGTTCCCTCCCCGGTATCCCAGCAGCCCGTCCAACCAGAGCAATTGCGGTAGATGGGGTGTGTATCGCAACTTAAAGTGTGGCCAGTGAATCGCGCATGGGGAAGAGGTCGGGGTCTGTGGCCGCCATGTCAAGAACACTTCGGCGATCACCGACTCGCTTCGCATGGTTAAGCCAGAAGCGGGCGGTTTCATATTGACTCAACTGACAGGCGTAACAGGCAAGATTATAAGCCACGGTGGGACTGTCCTGGAATTCGGCGTGAACGGAGAATAAGCAATCCCAAGCCTCCTGGGTGCGCTTTAACTCATGGAGGCAGAAGGATTGTTTGATCCAGCTTTCTGAATCTGAAGGAAGGATTTGGACGATGGACCGGGCGAGTTCCAGCGCCTCCTCCCACTGGAGAAGTTTGGCGTGTATTTCCCATCTGGCCATCATCACTTCGGGGTGATTTTGGAGGGATTCTGGAATGTTTTGCAGCTCGGCGAGCGCGTCATTGGGCATCCCCAGCTCTATCCAACCCAATGCGCAGGACAAGTAGTGACGGTGGGGCGATCCGACTGGCTCCAGATAAATATCATGCGTTGAGTCCATATCTACTGTGAAGCGTAGCATAAACCGCAGTAACAATCACATAAATCTGATCGTATTTTCGGTCTGCCACCATTCCCAGGTGAGCAAGCGGATGGATTGTCACTAAGCCGTTACTGTGTGACGGCGCGATAGAATCGGCTGGTCTGCTGCCCGGCCTGGGTGTCGTCAAACTGGAAAGTGCCATCAAGACCTGCGGTAACTTGGGCCAGAGTGATCCAGCTGGGACTGGATAGGCTTGGGCTGGCTTGGATGGAAAAAAGGCGTCCCGGGATCCCGATGAAACTGAGCCGAAGCGTCCCGGCACCCTGAAATTGAGTGCCGATTAGATTGTCCGTCTGGCCATTGAGGATGTTGAAATCCGGGGATATCGAGATGTTGGCAGTGGAATTCCCACCGCGTCCATCAGTGACGGTATAGGCAAAGGAGTCGCTGTTGGTGTTGGCCGGGTTGCGGGTATAAAGAAAGTCCGACCCATTGAAAGTGACAGTGCCTCCATTGGCGGTGGTGCTTGAAAAGCTAGCCAGACTCAGGGTATCGCCATCCAAGTCATAGTCGTTGCCAAGGATCTTTGCGAGGCCTATGAGAACGGTGTTACCGGCTGATGTGATGGAAAACGCATCATTCTGGGCGACAGGCTTTTTGTTGGCCTGAAAGTATTTCTGGTTGAGATATGTTTCCACAGCCAAAGCCTCGGCATCACTCACTGGGCGGTTGTAGAGGATAATCTCGGAGATGTTTCCCTTAAAGAAACGATCCGTTCCCTTGCGTGAACCAATTCTGAATTGATTGGCGTACAAAGTAACAAAACGTCGGACATCCACATTGGTCGAGGTTTTCGATGATCCATCAATGCGCCAAGAATAAGGTTGTGCCAGATTGGGTTGGCGTAGGGCCAGCAAGTGGGGGGCGGCGGGAAGGGTGAAATTCGTGCCGCGCAACCCTTGCATATAGATGCTGAGGGTGGCGTCATTGAAGTAGGTTTGTGAGTTGCCGAGTTCGATGCCCGTTCCGCCGCCTTCGAGGTACTGGGCGATGTTGATGAGGGTTTGCCCGCTGCCATTGGGAATAACGGCGGCATAATTGGTGAAGACAATAGCGGCGTAGTAAATCTGATCCGCCAAGGAGCCCAAATCGAGCCAGTCGTTGATTCCATCGAATTGGAGGGATGGTCGGCTGGCCAAGCTATTGGTGAGATAACGCGGACGGCTTGCGTTGTTGGTTTGAACCAGTGTGCGATTTCCGCCCGAGCAAACGTCCTTCCATGAGGAAACCATGCCATTTGTGTCCAGAGTCACACCGGCATCAGCCTTCAGCCAAAGCAGCATGCCTGAGGGTGAGATATTGGCGAAAGCCGGAGTGGAATCCAATATTTTGACCGTCGCGGATGATGCGGCCAGCGCAGCGTAGGCCGAACCCGATTGGATTGAAACAGTTACGGTGGTATCGCCATCAAAGGTGGCCTGTTGGAGTGGAATAATGTCTACCGTGGCCGTGTATGAATTAGTGGCAAAAACTACTGAACCACTCAGCGCGACATAGTTAAAGTCCGGTACCGCAGTGCCAGAAACCGTGTATGGAACTGTGAGTTCGTTGGTGACCGGGCCAGTGCGGCGGAAAGTGATGGAAACTGGTTGTAGGGCATTTTCCCAAACATTGGATCGACTTAGGGCGAGAGCAACCAAGGGTTTGGCGAGATTGGTCGTGGCGTTGATGGCTTGCGGACGGACGCGGATGATGGATCCGCAATTCTGCGAAGGCGAGACACCGTCGTAATCAAGGCTCATGTAAATGGACCCGTCAGGTCCTTCTGCCAGAGCGGCTGTTGGTGAGGGTAGTGTCACCGTGAAGTATTCCTGCCAGGTGAGGCCGTTGGTGCTTTTGCATACGACCACAGGGTACTGACTGTTGGTCATTTTCAAGACACTCATTGAGTACAATGTGCTGCCAAATTGTTGCAGGGTCCGCACGTTACCGTTTACGCTTGGTCCTGCGTCCAAAGGCTGTCCTGGAAGGTCCACCACTTGGGGATTGCCTGCATCCACGTTGGCGATGGACAGTAATTTCTGCTGGCTAATAAAGTAGGCAAGGTTGGTCGCAACCTGGCGAAAGTCCTTGATGTCCACGTAAGCCATGCCGTTCTTGAAAAAATCAGAATAAAGTCGATGAACGACGCGGGCTGGCAAGGAAGGATCTCCAGTGTATTTGATGATGTAGGGCTGGAGGTTGGTGTCTGTGGTGTTGGAGGTGGCCACAGCCTCGTAAATATCCCCGTTGAACTGAAATAATTCCGTGCTGACCGAGTAATAGGGATAGGGGTTGGTCTGGGTGGTCTGGCCTGGTGCCAGAAAGCTCAGGGAAGAATTCGTGGCGATGGCGAAACCCGGGAAACCGAAGACCTTGGGGCCGGCCAGCACAACAGTGGTTTCACCCTGCTTCATGACATCGTAGTAATGTCCATCCGGACCGCAATTGTACATCATCCAGCCTCGGCCCGTTTCCCAACGGTAGATTCCACCTGCACTCATCGAGTCATAGCCTGGCGCATAAATCGATCCGTCAATCATTCGAAAACGATTGATGGCTTCCTCGGGAAGCATCGCTTCTTTGACCAGGGTGTCCGAGGCAAAGTCGAAGTACCAAATGTCCAGGGGCCCACCTAAGTTCATGCTGCCGTGGTTTAGGTAAAGCCGATTATTGGAAGGTTGGAGCGTGCGAATCTGACGCGCCCAGGTATCCCCCACACCTGGGTAACGAAGGAGCAGCGGATTGCCCAGAATCTCAAAGTCATTGCCGATATCGCGAGCTTTGGATTGATTGGCTGCCAAAACCACGATGAACAGCAAGGCGAAGAACAAGCAAAACGGGGCACGGGAGCGGCACAAGTTGCCTAGTCCGTTGGGTTTGGACGGCATTTGAGCTGCGTACGTTGATCTGAAATTCATCATAGGTTGTTCGGCAGTGAACTGACCGACAGGGTCATCCGAAGCACCACTCGTGCCATCGCGGCCGATTGTGGGTTTTCTTTTTCACCGTCTTCGGTGGGGCGAGCGTTTTGCGGAATGGGTTTCTTCCCCACAAAATCTCAAGGCTCTTTGGATCAAAAACTTGCAGATGGGAATAAAGGTTGAGGGGATTGAATGCAAGCCTTGTTGTGTCACAAGCTCATGACTCCACACGTTTTTCAACCAATGCTTGATAATGTGACAGATGGTGTCCCGAGAGTGAGGAGTCAATGCTGAGTTTGAGGTGTTTTACCTCAGTAAATCGGCAAGGAATTTTTCGAGGTGCCGGATTTTCACCCTGACACGTTCCTTGTATTGCGTCACTGCTTGGCGATCCACATCAAAAAACAACTTTTCCGGCGCGGACTTCCCGAAAATGTCGACCAACATGGACGAGAACTTGCCCGAATCAAGGCCGTCATGTTTTTGCTCTGTGTACGCTACCTGATCGGCGCTTGTGAGTGCGCAAAGAAGGGGATGGACTCGAGAGGATAGGACTTTTTTGTGCTGTTGAATACGTTGAATGGTTCGGTCCAAAGGCAGATCCTGCCAAATCTCATTGCCGATCATCAGGATTTTATCCTCCTGGGCTTTGGCCATGGGGAATGAGTCAACGAGCCAATCCCCGAGCCAGCTGGTGTTCTGGTGACCGGTGCCAAACAAATCCAGATCAATTTGGTGACGAGCGAACCAGTGGTTTAAGAGCGAGATGAGGGTGGAGAAAACTTCAGGATCGATCCTTTCCCGGTACTGAGTCCCAAAGATGCCCACACTTTTTCTTGCAGCCCTGACAAAGTCAATCAGGTCTGGCGTGAGCAATTCCTTCATGAGGCTGTTGCCGATGCCCAAAATAAGTAGATCCACCGTTCCGTCGTACTGCGTGAAGTTGGTGAAATTCAGATGCCTAACCGTGCTGGAGGGTGGAAGGATCTGGTTGATTTGATGGTATCCGAGGCGATCCCCAAAGTTCCCAACATTGTTGTAGCTGAGCACTATCACTTGAGGTGATTCGGCCTCTGGCGGACGATCCATGGTTTTTAGGCTCGCATTCATCAGTTTTCTTTTGTTTCGTGAGTTCTGACATTTACTGTTTGAAGCCATCGATGCAAGCCACCAGTCTTTGGAGATTCTTCTTCGGCTCGAAGAGGAGGTTGGAAATGACGCCCCAAAACATGCCCCAAAACCCTACCGACCTTTCCCGCTGGAGCAACCCAGCCAACCTTCACCACGAATGGGATGCCAGAACCTTGGAGATGGCCAAATTGGTGCCGCCAAATTCCAGGGTGCTGGAGTTTGGGGCCGCCCGAATGGTGCTTCGAGACCACTTGCCGGAAGGTTGCGTTTATATTCCCTCCGATTTGGTTGATCGCGGACCCGGCACACTGGTTTGTGATCTTAATTCGCCAAATTGGCCCGCATTGCCTGATGTGGATGTGATTTTTTTTGCAGGAGTGCTTGAGTATCTGTCAGACGTTCAGGGAGTGCTGGCCCGGTTGAAGCCGCTGTGCAAGACCATAGTGACCTCATACGAGGTAAATTGGCAGCCCACACCCCAGACTCTCAAAGTGAGAACGAAACTTGGGTGGATCAATCACATGAGCTGGCCTGAACTTGAAGTAATGTTTCGTGAGTGCGGATTTGGAGTTGCGGCCATCTCTCGTTGGAATGCCTCGGTGTTGGCACGGTTTGAAAAGAGATAAGCCGTGTTAACCCGGGGAAGGGCTTCAGGCAGAAACGGGGATCCTCCGGTTTTTTAATTCGGTGAGATCTTCCCGCAACGATGGAGAGGCAAGGGCTGCAGCAACGCGTCCGAATACTTCCGGCCAACTTCCGAATTCTTTTTGCCGAAAGAGTCGCGCAGTGGGATACCAAGCGGAATCCTCACGCTCCAACAACCACCTGAAGTCAGGGACTTTGGGAAGCAGAATCCAGACCGGGCAGGCCAGAGCGGCGGCCAAATGAACTAGTCCCGTGTCCACCGCTATCACCAGATCGAGTTGTTGGACCAGTTCTGCTGAATCGTAAAAATCCGTGACTCCCGTGGTGGCGTCAAGGACGGATGCGCCCAAGGCCGCTCTTTCACTTGCGCGCTCCCCGAACTGGAAGCTGTAAAACTGAAGGTGCTGCATGGCGACCAGAGGCACAAAAAGACTGGCGGCCACCGAGCGGTAGGCATCGTTTGGAAGCTGAGGATTGCCCGCCCAGACTATCCCGATTTTGAATTGGGTATGTGACGCTGGCTTGGGTAATTGTTTTGAAGACTCCGAAAGAGGGGCGTGCAGATAAGGAACTTCGGCAGGGATGGTTGAGAGCTCAGTTTGAAAGACGTAAGGCAGGCTCATCACTGGCGAGTGCCAAGCATGTGCTGGCACCTCCCGGTTTTTACGATAAACTGCAGTCGCCCCCTGTACGGATGAGGCAATTCTATGGAGCAAGGGGGTGAGCTTTAGGTAAACGTGGCGAGCCCTCGCTGCAAGTAGAGGAACGTAACGAAGCATGAACAGCGTGTCGCCTAATCCCTGTTCATCATAGAGGAGAATATCCTGGCCACCCAGATCTTCTCCGAACCACCGTCCGATGGGGTTCAACCCCTCACCATGCATTTCGGGAAGCCCCCATCGAGATTCATATTCAGCCCAGCCCACGCTGTATTGGCCGATGGTCAGTTTTGCGAGGGCTTTTTGAAACTTGGCTTCCGAGTGGGTGGGGTGTTTGGCTAGGATTTCCTCATACAGTCGGATTGCATATGACGTATTTAATTCTCCGAGACTGATGCGTGCGAGGGCAAGTCGTGAGGCAGTGTCTTCGGGGAGCCGATCACGGAGTTGCTCGTAGATGGGCTTGCTCTTTTCTACATCGTAAAGTCGGTCGTAAGCCTTGGCCAATGTGATCAAGGTCGCGTATGAATCTGGCTCACCAATGAGTGACGTAAGGCATTCCGCGATGCATTCCTCAAATCTGCCCAAGGTGCTCAGAATGGCGGCCCGGTATTGACGTATGACGGGCGCCTCTGGATATTGTGTAAGGAGTTTGTCGACAATCTGCAACGCCCCCAGATTTGCGCCTTTTCCGAGCATCATGGCGGCGAAGTTCAAGCCTCCCGCCCATGGCGCTGGGGCATGCGTAACGGGAGCTTGGAGTTGGGAAAATGGGCTATTTTCGGGCGACAGCACGATGAATCCTTTGGGTCAGTATTCTGATTGGTCTGACGAGATAGTAAAGTGGTTCAAGCACATTGGGAAGAGGCAGAAAAGCGCGATCGGCAGGACTGGGCTGCCATGCAAGGCGGTAAATGTGCAAGGCATAAACGACTTTTGCTTTCCATTGCTCCTTGCTCCTGATGTAGAAAAGATCTTCTTCACGGCTGAAGGTCACGGGTGGATTTCTATCTCCTGAAAGCCAGGAGCAAACCTGAAAGGCCAGGGATTGAGCTTCTTTGTCCTTGGAGACCAAATCGGTAGCCTCGGTCGGGAGTTGCGCTCCCAATAACGTTTGGGCAAGGGTAAGGCCGAGGTGAAGAACTCTAAGGCTTCCCCGCTCTTTGGCCTGCCGACTCAGGAGATCCCAATCCATATCGGGTTCGGTGCGCAGGACTTCCGCAATATCGACAATCCAAAACAGGTTGGACCAATAGTGTTTGACCCCGTGAGCACAAAGATAGAGAAGCTTGTCCGTGGCCGGAAGGGCGAGGACTGATTGACCGCAGAAATTCTTTCTGCGCATGCGCCCCCATATTTCATCGGGATCGTATCGGTAACCCAGCCAGCGCTGGACCAGAGCCCAGTGCATTTCCAAAATCAAACCGTCACGGTGGTAAAAATTGAGGCCGAGCTGGGCTGGGATGTGTTCAGGGTTTTTCTCGTGTTCCGGAGTCTCAAAACCGCGTGCCCACAGCAACGCGGCGGCTCGCTCCATGTTGGGGCGCTTGACCAGCAGATCCACATCACCGAACACGCGCAGGGCCAGATTTCCATAAGCTTGTTGGGTGAGTGTCGGGCCTTTGAAAGGAACGGCCTCTATACCCGAGTCCTCAAAGAGTTTGAGCACCCGCAGAAGGCTGGCAGCCAAATTAAGATTGCGGTTACTGTTTGCGCTGTGCTGCTGCTGAAGCCAAGTCTTAACGGAAGCAGGAATGCATTCCGTGGTGCGAAGTGAATTAGAGAGGAGCGGCCCCACGCGGTGGAAAGTCACGAGTTCAGTAAATCGTGTCCAATCCTTAAGTTGGGGGGCCAACTTATTGATGGTCTCCTTATCAACCCGCTGGGTTTGGGAATGAGATGCGGCGAGGATGATCTGCATCTCCGTGGAAAACGGGTACAGTTCCAACGGATGCTTTTCGCTGGTGTTAACGGGATTCACTCGCGGTATCTCAATGCCTGAAGATTGAAAATATTGGCATATTGGCCGTTGGCCATGATGAGTTCGTCGTGGCTGCCTTCCTCGACCAGTTGTCCATGATCAAGCATATAAATTGTATCAGCTAGTTTGGTGGTGGAAAGTCGATGGCTGATCATAATGGATGTACGGCCCTTGGCAAGTTGCACAAAGCGCTCAAATACCTCAAATTCTGCCCGAGCATCCAGCGCGCTGGTGGGTTCATCAAGGATGATGAAGGGGGAGTCACGTAGGAAAGCGCGTGCCAGGGCCACCTTTTGCCATTGCCCCACGCTGAGTTCCTCACCGCCTTCGAACAGTCGGCCCAGCATGGAATCGTACTTGTTCGGAAGCCGATTGATCATTTCATCAGCTCCAGAGTACTTTGCTGCCGCGATGATTTTCTCGCGATCATTGAAGCACTTGATGTTGCCGAATCCGATATTGGCTGCAACTGTCTGGTTGTAACGGACGTAATCTTGAAAAATAACGCTGAAGGCGGCGCGCAGGGATTCGATCTGATACTCTCTGATATCCTTTCCTTCGAGCAGGATTCTCCCGGAGGTTGGCTCGTAAAGGCGGCACAACAGTTTGACCAAGGTCGTCTTGCCGGAGCCGTTTTCTCCGACCAAGGCAATGGCTTGGCCGGGCCGGAAAACCATGTTCAAGTTTTTGAGAACCGCCACATCTTTACCCGGGTAGGCGAAGGAAACGTTCTCAAATACAATTCCTTGGCGGAGTTGCTGCGGTACTGGGATTGCGCCCGATTTGTCCGTGATGGAAGGTTTCAGGTCAAGAAATTCAAACAAATTGTTTAAGAACAGATTGTTCTCATACAAGCCTGCCATGGAGCCTAACACTTCCGAAAGTGCACCTTGTCCGCGCTGAAAAGCCCCCAAATAAATGGTCACTTGGCCGATGGAAAGATGCCCTTGGACGGCGGCGTAAACGATGTAGCCCATGGCAGCAGTACCTGCGATACCCGAGCAGAATTGTCCAAAAAGATCGTTGCCGCATTGTCCTATCAGCAGCTTGAAGCGTTCTTTGCGCAGCCTGCGTCGACGTTCCCGCGAGCCCAACATCATCAGAGGGGCGAGGTTGAAAAGTCTCAATTCCTTGGCGTACCAAGTGTCCGTGAGGACGACATCGAAATACTGCACCTCGCGTTCCACAGCGGTGTGTTTGCGCTGCCAATCATAAAGCTTGTGGGAAAATTTCAGCCTGAGCAGAAGCCCGGGCAGCACGGCAAAGGCGAGTAGAAGGAGTATCCCCCAGTGTAAGTTAAGGATGAGCACACCGCCGACCATGGACAGTGAGAAGAGTCCCTGAAGCAACTGAACGAGGCTGCTGACTATTTTGTTGGGCCGGACCGGTGCCTCTGCCTGCGCGCGACGCATGGTGTCCTGGTATTTGGAATCCTCATAAAAAGAAAGGTCCACTTCGCTGGATTTCTGGTACACGACATCCTTCATGGAGTCCGTGAAATCCTGGCTCTGTCGATCGGACACCAGAGTGAGGATGCTCTTCAGCACGCTGCCAAAAAGGCCGATTCCTGCCACTAGAATGACCCAGAATTTAAGTGAATCCCACTTGGCATTGGGGCTGCGAAGCAGTGCCACTAATTCATCCATGATGTGCCCTTGGGCATAGAGCCCAATCAAAGGGAAAGCCGACATGAGCAGCGCAATGAAAATGGATAGGGCTGTCCATTTCGGCGAGCTGTTCCAAACAAGTCGGAACGCCCGCGGAATGTTGCGCATCGGCGCAAATTTGCTAATCATATCTTGGATATTAAAGACTTGCTCGGCTTCGAGGGCCACTCTATTCTGATTCAACTGGTTGATTCGCAATAAGCTAACGCGAAACCAGTACATGCATGGCACCGATAGCCTCTCCTCTTGAAATCATCACCAACCTGATGACCCTCCAGTACCTTCCGCAAGTAGTTTATGCGGGGGTTCAATTGGGCATCTTCGATGCCATTGGAAAGCGTCCGCTCACTTCGGGAGAGCTTGCTCAATCAATCGGCTTGCAAGCCGGTCCGCTTGAGCGCTTTCTAACAGTGCTTGTGAAGGCTGGTCTTATGCTGAGGGATGATCAAGGCCGATATCGTCTCTCGATGACTGCGGCATATCTTCAGAAGGACATTCCCGGTTCGCTTAGCGGGTGGGTGCTGTTTAACGGCGGCGATTTTTTTGAATCATGGCGAGGGCTGCCCGATGCCCTTCGAAAGGGCGGAACGGCCTTTGGCCATGTCCATGGACATGAGTTTTACGAACAGGACATGCAAAGCGGAGGCGGCATCGCCTCGGCAATGGAGGCCTCGCGCGGTTTTGTCACACCGCTGGTCGATGGGCTCCAATTGGAGAAGGGCGAGGTCTTGGTCGATGTTGGCGGCGGATCCGGAGATGTGATCTCTCGGTTCTTGTCAAAGAATCCAGATACAACAGGCATTCTGCTGGAACGGCCGGAAGTCATATCTCAAGCTCAAGCAGTATTGGATGCTGCAGGAGTTGGATTGCGTTGTCAGTTGGTTGGAGGCTCGGCTTTGGACCGGGTTCCCTCAGGCGGCTCAACCTACCTTTTGTGCCGGGTTCTATTTAACTGGGACGATGTGAAGGCGGAATTGATCTTGAAGCGGTGCAGGGAAGCTATGGGTCCTGCAAGCCGACTCATTGTTTTCGAAGGGATTCTGCCTACGCCGCCTGATCTACATGGGTCACTCTGGGACTTGATGTTGTGGGTCAATCTCGGAGGCCAGCTTCGGACTATTGAGGCTTTGCAATCCTTGGCGACCCGCGCTGGTCTGGCTCCTAATCGGGTCTTGCGGATCCACCGTGAGTTTCACTTGCTGGAGTTCACGCCTGCGTAAAGCCACCCGATAAATCTGCTTTGAACTGCTTGAAGAGCAGTTCAATGACTTGGGGTTGGAGGGTGAAATCTTTGGGGCGGACTAGAACATAGATCGGCACCCTACGGATTATTTCCGCGCATTGTCGAAGATGGCGTTCCTGCCATCCCACGGCGGGCAAAATGCTCGACCCGTAAGTGTTCTGGTTCAAGAAACCAAAGCATTGCTGGGGTGGCAGTTTGTAAATTCCGAGTTGAGAGCCAAATTTCAGACTGAAAATACCCTTTAAGGGTGCTTTTTCATGTGAAAAATTCCGGTGAGCATTCCAAACCTGCTTTTCCAACTCATTGTCCGCAAGCGCGTGGGTATGCGTATCCGCCTTAATCGACACAGGTGAATCTTGCACCAGTTTTAGTTGTGGAAAGCTCGGTTGAAATAGGGGGCCTGAATTCCCATCCCCGCATTCGAGAGAAACGATGTCGTCAGAACCGAGAGTACATCCAGCCAAGTGAAGTGAGGCGCAAAGCGTGGATTTGCCGGCGCCAGAATCACCCATGAACGCGTACGCTTGACCGTCCTTCACCACTGCACTTGCATGAAGAGGGACCCGGCCCAATTGCCAGAGCAGGATGCTAAAGCCTTGATGGAGAATGAAATGGCGTACAACTGAAGCTGCCGCATCCGGATGGGGATCCACCAAAAGTTCACGTCCCGAGCACACCTTGATTGTCGCGACTTCGTTTTGGTGGACGTAGATGGTTTCGGCGTCGATGGGGAAATAGCTCGCCAATTCACCTCCCTGTTGTGGAACGCCCATTGAGACCCTTTTGATGATTACGTCAGCAGGTTGGGCATGGATGGGCGGCAACTCTTGGAACGGGAAATCAGATTCAAGGTTCAGTCCGTAAGCGCGAAAGAACTCCGGCTGGGTCAATTTTTCAGGCTGGGTAAGCATTTTTTAAGTTTATCGGCACCGGGGGGCGCTCTTCAACCTGACCAGCATTGGCTTTTTTCTTCGTTCTGGCAAAAACAAAGCGACGGGCGGATGGTTTGAGCAGCCGTTTCTATATTTGCCCCGTAGCAATTCGTTGAATGGTGTCGCGATAGATGCCCAGCAGCATTTGGTTGTCGGCGATGACCTGCTGGAGAATTTGGGGCAGGACGGTGAAATCGTTGCGGTTGATGACCGCATGGACGCTCATCTGAAAAGCCTGCATGGCGTGAAGGGTTTCAAAGGAGTCGCCCACCAGCAAAATCGCTGCGTGACGTCGCTGGGCCATGGGCATGATTTGTACCTGCAATAACGCATCGTTCTCCACAATGTTCGAAGCGCAGAATAATTCCTCGATGATCACGACCTGATACTGTACTTGAGCAAACCGGGTGAGAAATTCACCAGGATTGCTTGTGGTATGGCATTTGTAATCAAGGTCATTCAGCGCCATGCGCGCCGTGGCCAAGAGATCGGGAGCATTGATGGCCAGCAGCGCCGGCTTGTCCGTGATTTTGACGAAATCGAGGTCGAAACTCATATTATTTGAGTCGAAGTTTGCTGAAACCGGAGGGAGCATCCGCAGGCGCCATGGGTGCGGCCTGAGTGCTGCGGCGCATGTTCAGACTCATGATGTTGCTCGTATGCTCTCCGCGAGTTTTCTTAATGTTATCGATTCCGCGAGTGACTGGACCTTTTTTGGTGCAATAAAGCAGTGCGTTTTCCTCAGTGATAATTCCAGCCTCATAGGCGTCCAGCACCGCTTGATCGAATGTTTGCCAGCCAAAAGTGCGGCTGGAATCGATGATTTCCGAGAAACTGCAACCCTCGCGTTCACCTTGGATTATCGAATCCTTGATACGCATGTTTGAGCCCATGATTTCAAGTAATGCATGCCGCCCGCCTGAAATTCGCGGTGCTAGCCGCTGGCTAACCACCCAGCGAAGTGTATCGGCCAAGCGCAGCCGGATTTGTTCCTGCTCGTCCTGCTCGAACATGCCCAAAATACGGTTAATGGTCTGACCAGCGTCGATGGTGTGGAGTGTGCTCAATACCAAATGTCCTGTTTCAGCCGCACTCAGACCTATTTCAACGGTTTCACGGTCCCGCATTTCACCGACCAGAATGACTTTAGGCGCCTGACGGAGCGAGGCTCGAAGACCTGAGGCAAAGTTGTCGAAATCCGTGCCCATTTCGCGCTGATTGAAAGTTGCCTTCTTTTGCGGATGAACAAATTCAACGGGGTCCTCCAAGGTGATGATGTGGATGGACTTCGTTTCGTTGATATGATTTAGCACCGCCGCAAGAGTGGTGGATTTGCCGGAACCGGTGGCGCCAGTAACCAGTACAAGCCCGGTTTTTTCCTTGGGCAATTCGGTGAGAACGTGCGGCATTTTGAGATCCTGCAGCGTGGGAATCTTCGTGTTCAATTTGCGGAGCACGATTGAGTAATTGCCGCGTTGGGAGAAAATGTTGACGCGAAAACGGGCTTTACCGGTGACGTAGTACGATGAGTCGCATGAGCCCCTCCGAAGAAGATCCTCGGTAAGGCGCCGATTGCCGGCTATGAGATTCATTGCCGCCATTTCCGTTTGAAAGGGCGTGAGCCTGTCAATGGCTGGGTGAATCTCCACCGGCACAAGGTAGCCGCTGGATTCGACCTGAAGTGGTTTGTCCACCGTCCAATTCAAATCGGACACGTCACGATGCGAATCCAGCATCATGGTCAGTATGTGGTCTAGTTCGTTACGGCGCATAATTCCCCAAGCGGTTTATCTCAATCCTCATCCTCAGGGGGGTGGGGTAGGAAGGGACGGAATTTTTTCTTGTCCAAGCTCTTGTCGTAGGCCTCCTCAGGCGAGATCCGCTTCATCTTGAGGTGGTCCATGATGGAATCGTCCAGCGGCTGGTTGCCGATCCGTTTGCCGACCTGGATCATGCCTGGAATCTGGTGCGTTTTGCCTTCGCGCACGAGGTTGGCCACAGCGGTGGTGAATACCAGGATTTCCAGGGCCGCAACGCGTCCTTTTTTGTCGATGCGTTTAAAAAGGTTTTGTGCCACCACTCCCTTGAGAGCTTCGGATAGGGTGGCGCGAATCTTGTTCTGTTGATCGGCCGGAAAGACGTCGATGATACGATCCACAGTTTTGGCCGCGCTTTGGGTGTGGAGGGTGCCGAACACCAAGTGACCTGTGCTGGCCGCTGTCAAAGCCAGTTCGATAGTCTCCAGATCGCGCATTTCGCCGATTAGAATGACGTCCGGATCCTCGCGCAAAGCACCCTTAAGCGCGGCGGAAAACGATTTCGTGTGGAGCCCAACTTCGCGGTGGTTCACGAGGCAGTTCTTGCTCTCATGCACGAATTCTATGGGATCCTCCACCGTTATGATATGATCCCGCCGGTTTTTATTCGCGTAATCCACCATGGCGGCTAGGGTGGTTGATTTGCCCGAGCCCGTGGGGCCGGTCACAACCACCAAGCCTTTGTGCAGCATGCAGAATTTTTTCAGGACTGCCGGCAGCGGCGCGTCGAATTTTTCAAAATCCTCAAAGGAAAGCACTTTGGAGGGAATTTGCCGGAACACAGCCGAACACCCGTTCTTCTGATTGAAAAAATTGGCGCGGAAGCGAGAGACATTCGGAATTTCGTAACCGAAGTCCACGTCGCCCGTTTCCTCGTAGATCTTCACCTTATACTCGGGGGTGATCTCGTAGAGCATGGCCTTGAGCATGTCGCTTTCCAGCGGAGGATAATCTACGCGATGGAGCTCGCCATTGATCCGGAGCATCGGCGGGTTGCCGGACGCCAGATGGAGGTCCGAGGCTTTTTGCTCGAACATCAGGTTAAAAAACGCGTCAATCTTTGCCATATCTGGTCAAAGCCGCGCTTGTTTTAACGCGACTACGAAAACTCTATCGGCTTTTGCTACAACCCCTTAAGTGGGTTAGTTGAAGCTTTTACAACTTACCCGTCTCACGTGGCTTGAGTCAGTGAAAAACCGCGTGTTTTTGGTGTAGTCCGCTTTATGATAAGGCAAACTTATTGAGCGCCTGAATTCTTGCGTTAAAAGCAGTTTATTTTATTTGTCACCATTTCGCTCTGCTGTATCTTGATCATTGTCTGTTGGTCCACCAACATCACCACTTGGGTCCTTCGTCCAGTCCGAGAGCCCAGAAAGCAGTTTGAGCCATTTACCGAGGTGAAAAACCAAAGGCGTTGATCGCCTTGGGCTCTTTATTTTTACGAACGATGAAAGATAAATCAGTGGAAGGAAACGCAGTCGCCGTCCAGAACACCAAGCGCAAGAGCACCGCGACTCGCGCCAAACACCTCCAAGCAGCTCAACAAGAGCAGGCCTTGGCGTTTGTGGCGGAATATATCCTCAAAACCCAGGAGCCTGATCGCACGCCGGAATTCATCGCCAAGCTGATGAACCGCCTTCGCGACGAATTGCCTGCGCTGCCGGATATCACCAGCACTCCTTACTCCAATACCATCGCGCCCGAGGATGAACCTGAGTATCCCGGCGATATTCCCCTGGAACGCCGCATCAAGTCCTACATCCGGTGGAATGCCATGGCCATGGTGGTCAACGCCAACCGTGATGACAAGGGTCTGGGCGGCCATATCTCAACCTTTGCCTCGTCCGCCACTTTGTACGAAGTGGGCTACAACCATTTTTTCCGCGCCCAAAACGATCAACAGCAGGGCGATTTGATCTATTTTCAAGGACACGCCACTCCCGGAAATTATGCCCGCGCCTTTCTTGAAGGCCGTTTGAGCGTCACGAATTTACAGAATTTCCGCAGCGAACTTTCACCAGGAGGTGGTCTTTCCTCCTATCCGCATCCGTATTTGATGCCTGAGTTTTGGCAGTTTCCCACCGTTTCGATGGGTTTGGGGCCAATCATGTCTATCTATCAGGCCCGCTTCATGCGGTATCTGAAAGCCCGCAACCTCCTGCCGCTGGGTGAGTCCAAAGTCTGGGCCTTTATGGGCGATGGCGAGTCCGATGAACCTGAGTCCCTTGGCTGCCTAACCCTTCCCGTGCGCGAAGGTTTGGATAATCTGGTTTGGGTCATCAACTGCAATTTGCAACGGCTTGATGGTCCCGTGCGCGGCAACGGTAAAATCATTCAGGAGCTGGAAGGGATGTTCCGCGGAGCTGGCTGGAACGTGGTCAAAGTCATTTGGGGCACGGAATGGGATGAGCTTTTCCGCGCTGATACCAAAGGACTTCTTCCCAAGAGGATGAACGAGGTCGTTGATGGCGAATTTCAGAAGTATTCAGTGGAGCCCGGCAGTTACATCCGTAAACATTTCTTCGGCACATCACCCGAGTTAAAGGCTTTGGTCAATCATTTGACTGATGATCAATTGACCCGACTTTTGAGAGGTGGTCATGACGTCAGAAAAGTATTTGCCGCCTACTCGGTTGCCATGGAGACCACCGGCAAACCGACCGTCATTCTGGCCAAAACAATCAAGGGCTATGGTCTTGGCGAAGCGGGTGAGGGAAAGAATATTTCCCACGGCCAAAAGAAGCTTAACGAGAAGGAGCTCCGTGAGTTTCGCACTCGTTTTGAAGTGCCAATCAGCGATGAAGATATTGCCCACACGCCTTTTTACCGCCCTGCTGCCGACAGCATTGAGGTGAAATACATGCTGGAACGGCGTGAAGAATTGGGCGGATTCCTCCCGGCACGCAAAGTTCTCGCGCAACCTGTGGCGGCACCTTCGATGGATTATTACGCCGAGTTTTTCAAGGGCTCCAATAGTTCGTCGGTGTCGACGACCATGAGTTTCGTGCGGTTGCTAACCCACCTGCTGCGCAATAAGGAAATCGGAAGGTACATCGTCCCCATTGTTCCCGACGAGGCACGTACTTTTGGCTTGGACTCTCTCTTTAGTCAGGTCGGCATCTACTCGCCCAAAGGCCAGTTGTATGAACCAGTGGACCGCGCCAGCACGAGTTACTATCACGAAACAAAGGATGGACAGATCCTTGAAGAGGGTATTACCGAAGCAGGTTCCATGTCCTCTTTTATCGCCGCCGGAACAGCTTACGCCAACTATGGCGTAAACATGATTCCGTTCTACATCTACTACTCAATGTTCGGTTTTCAGCGGGTGGGGGATCAAATTTGGCTGGCTGGTGATATTAAAGCCAAGGGCTTCCTGCTCGGAGCCACCTCCGGCCGCACCACACTCAACGGCGAAGGTTTGCAGCATCAGGACGGACACAGCCTGTTGATTGCCACCAGTGTCCCATCGCTTCTCGCTTACGATCCAGCATTTGCTTACGAAATCGCTGTCATCGTGGGAGATGGCATCAAGCGCATGTATCAGGACATGGAAGATGTCTTCTATTACATCACCCTGTTCAACGAGAATTATCTCATGCCGCCGATGCCTGAAGGGGCGGAGCAGGGGATTCTGCGGGGTTTGTACAAATTTAAATCAAGCACTGCGGCCAGCAAGGTCAAGGCGCACATCTTCGGCAGTGGATCCATTATGCGGTCGGCCTTGGGTGCGCAAATTATTTTGGAGCGCGATTACGGTGTCTCCGTCGATGTCTGGAGCGCCACCAGCTACAAGAGCCTGCGCAACGACGCCCTCAACGCCCAGCGTTGGAACATGCTCCACCCTACTGAACCGGCTCGCAAATCCTACCTCGAAACCACCTTGGAAAAAGAATCCGGCGTGTTTGTTTCAGTCTCCGACAACCTCAAACTTGTGGCAGACCAGATTGCGCCATGGGTTCCCGGTGGTTTGTACACTCTCGGCACCGATGGCTTCGGCCGTAGTGATACCCGCGAAGCCCTCCGCCGCTTCTTCGAAGTGGACGTCGAAAGCACCGTGGTCGGCACCCTCTACGCACTGGCCCGCAAAAGCCAAATCAAGATGGAACTCGTCTCTAAAGCCATGGCTGACCTCAAGCTAAACCCCGAGAAAGTCCATTCGATCCTAGTGAGCTAGAATTGGATTGCGATCCACAGGCACGCAGTTGCGCATAAGCCGCCAGCTTTTACTTATAACTTGGGTCGTTGCCCTGCCTTTCGGGCTTGGTTGCTCGCAACCCGACCCAAAGCTCATGCAATCGATTCTCGATAAGATATCTCTTTCGCCTGAATCCGATCTGCCAAGCCTTCTTTACGGGTACAACCAGTCTACGGCTGGCGCGAAACAAGTTCTGTTGAGTATGTTGCGGCCCGTTCGTACGCCCTCGCCGGATCAACACATGAGCGTCGAGGCAGTATACCAAGCAGGCCGATTCACGATGATCGTGGCTCGCGTGCCTTGGCCGCGCGGCACCCAGTCCGCTGGTTTCCAGCCCATTATTATTACTGGCGATGCCGGTCAGGAGCAGGTGGTCGGATACGTACTGCCTTTCGATGATATTTTTCCGTTGATGCAGGGAGAAGACATGGCGTCGGTTACCGAGTTGTCACAGTGGTATGTTGAGCATTATGGACAACGCGATGGACGTGGGCTCTAGACACCAGTTTTGCACGTTGAGAAAATCATGGATCAGGCTAGCGTTGGGTACTGCACATGAGTTCTCAGATCAAAAGTTCTTATCACCCGAACCCGGCGCTTGGGTTGCGAAGGATTGGGAAGTTCTATTGTCTTCCCGTGCTTGCATTTTTCGTTTTTTCTTTGCAGTTGTTTGGGGCCGAAACGTCCTCGCTCCTCAAGCCTGATTTACTCCCTAACACCGACGGGAAACACCTGTTGGACAAGTACTGCTTTGAATGTCATGGGGATGGAGCGAAGAAGGGAAAATTTGCCCTCGACGATCTTCTCCAATCCGGCACTTCACCAACCAATCATGTTCAGTGGGAAAAGTCTTGGAAGATGGTGAGGCAGGAATTTATGCCGCCAGCCGAAGCCGAGATTCCCTCGGAAGCAGAGCGCAAAGCAATCACACACTGGATTGAGCAAGCGCAACTGGGGGTTGACCATGACAATCCTGACCCCGGTCGCGTCACCATCCGCCGGCTTAACCGGATGGAATACGATTACACCATTACCGACCTTTTTGGAGCCAATCTCAGTTCGGACCAGGATTACATCAGTGACAGTGCCCTTGAAGCTAGGAGCCTGCGCGATCGACTTCCTCCTGATGATACGGCCTTTGGTTTCGACAATAACGGCGATTTCTTATCCTTATCCCCGGCGCTGCTTGAGAAGTTTTTCAACCTCGCCGAATTTGTCGTCGACAATGTGATTGTCATTGGCGAACCCCGCCATCCGCGCCGTGACCTGAGTAAAAATGGACTGAAAACCACCAAAACCGAGGCTTCCATGCGTGTCGAGCACACCGCGGAATTTGAAGTCAAGCTTCCCGGCAATTACCATTTGGACATTCAGTTTAACGCAGGGAACTTTGCTGAAATCCTCGGCACCTTTGAATTTCTGCTTCAAACAGACAAGCTGCCAGTTGTGCGGGACGAAATTCTGATTGGTGGTCATAAGACTCATCGTTATTCCCAAGACGCATTTCTCCAGCCTGGTCTCCACCATTTGACGGTTTCGACTGTGCCCATCAAGGCGGATGCCAAAGGCAGACTCCGCAGCCTGGATTTCCGTCCCCGTATCAAGCTGACCGGCCCCATTGGCACCGGTGTTTACGAATATCCCGATTCACACCGTAAAATTTTCTTTCAGGGAGAAGCGCCTGCTGCCCAGAAGGACCGCCGTATTTATGCCCGGGCCATAGTGCAGCGAGTGGCTGACCGCGCCTTCCGTCGTCCCGCTGGAGAAGCAACATTGGATCGGCTTACGGAAATCGTGATGCGAAACGACCAATTTGATGCCGGCGTGGGTCAGGCTTTAACTGCCATATTGGCTTCGCCGAAATTTCTTTTCCGTTCCGAACTCCAAGCCCAGCCTGATGATCCCAAATCGGTTCATCCCATTGATGAATACGCACTAGCCTCCCGCCTGTCGTATCTCCTCTGGCTGTCCTTGCCCGATCAGGAACTTACCGAACTGGCTGCCCAAGGTAAACTCCGCCAAAACTTTCGCGGGCAGGTCATGCGCATGCTGGCGGATGCGAAATCGAGTCGGTTTTTTGAGGACTTCCCAGGGCAGTGGCTTCGCACCCGCAACGTTCTGATGACTGCCATTGCCGAGAACGATGGTCCGCTCAATCCTGTGCGCGGTGCCATGAAGCGCGAGACAGAGATGCTTTTTGAATATGTCGCACGGCAAGACCGGGATCTTTTGGAGTTGGTAACCGCCGATTATACGTTCGTTGATAAAAAACTGGCGGATTATTACGGACTGAAAACGTTTTCAGGCGAGGGTTTTCAGAAAGTCAGTCTGCCTGTTGGCAGCGATCGGGGCGGCATCCTCACACATGGCAGCTTTCTGGTTTCCACTTCAAATCCGAATCGCACATCTCCTGTGAAGCGTGGCTTATTCGTTCTGGAAAATCTGTTGGCCACACAAATCCCGCCGCCTCCGGACAACATCCCGCCTTTGGATGATGCCAAGGTGGGCGGCGTTACCCCAGCTACTGTTCGTGAACAACTGGCCATCCATCGCGCCAATAAGTCCTGCGCGGCGTGTCATGCCCATTTTGATCCCATCGGCTTGGTGTTAGAAAATTACGACACCATTGGCCAATGGCGCGATAAGGAAGGGGATGCGGTCATAGTGGCCAATGAAAAAGCTCTCACTGGCGAAACGCTTTCGGGCGTTGCCGATATCCGCACACTGTTCTCGTCACGCAAGTCAAAGTTTTACCGCTGCGCAACAGAGAAGCTGATTACCTATGCAGTTGGGCGCGGATTGGAACCCTCCGATGCAGTTACGGTGGACCGCATCACCGATCAATTGATGGCTGATAACGGGAAGTTTTCCACGTTGCTGATGGCGGTTGTGGAAAGCCCTATTTTCCAAATGCGTCGGGGTGACGATGGCCAGGATAAAACCCCGCCCCGAACAATTCTCCCCACTCCTCCGCCACCCGAACAACGAAAAACACCTGCACGTCGGAATAGAAAACCAATCGCGAATAAAGAAACCAAGCCTCTGACGGTTGACAGCGTTGGCACCAATGATTTAAAGCAGTTGAAGCAGCCAACGGAGAAAAATCCAACTCCTAAAGACCCATGAGCTACTCATCATCCCTCGCGAGCCGCCGCACCTTTTTGCGGGGATTGGGCGTTTGCCTGGCCCTTCCCACTCTGGAATCCCTGATCCCCAAGGTTCGCGCCGCTTCTACAGGTGCGCAAGGGCTGGCCAGCACCACCACGGGAATGCCGCTGCGCATGGGGTTCGTCGCGTTTGCCAACGGGTCCAATTACAAGCGCTGGGTGCCAATCGGCGAAGGGCGGGACTTCGAGCTGAACGAAGGTTTCGCTGCGATGAAGGAGTTGAAGGACAAATTCCAGATCATCACCAACCTGGCCCACGATACCGCCAATAATTGGGGCGATGGCCCCGGCGATCACGCCCGTTCCGGTGCATCTTTCCTGACTGGGTGTCATGCTTGGAAGACTCTGGGCTCGAAGCTTCAACTTGGGGTGTCGGTGGACCAGATTGCCGCGCGTCAAGTGGGCCACCTGACTCGCATTGATTCTCTTCAACTCGGGGTCGAGGGCGAACGCCTTTATGGCTCATGCGATACCGGTTATCCCTGCGCCTACCAATACAATATCTCCTGGGCCTCCGAATCTCTTCCCTTGGCGCCTGAACCCAATCCTCGCGCCGTTTTTGAAATGCTGTTTGGCTCCGGAGTTGGTGAGGAGCGCGAAGCCAACCTCCTCAAACGCCTCGAACGACGCAAAAGTGTCCTCGATTTCGTGCTGGAAGACGTCCGCGATATGAATCGCAAGCTGGGGCGCAACGACCGTCAGAAGGTTGACGAGTACTTGGCGGGCGTCCGCAAAATTGAACAGCAGATTGAAAAGGCCGAACGCTTCAAAATGCCCGATGCCCAGAGCAAAACTCCAGCGGGAATCCCAGAGGACCATGAGCAACATGTCGATCTCATGTACGATCTCATGGCCGTGGCTTTCCAAACTGACTCGACGCGTGTGGTGAGCTACAGCGTTGCCCCTGAGGGAAGCAATCGGCCGTTCGTTAATCTGGGCATTCCCGAAGGCCACCATTTTCTAACCCACCATGCGGGTAATGAGGAGAAGATCCAAAAAGTTGTTAAAATTGAGCGTTGGTACATGGAGCGTTTTGCGCGCTTCCTCAAAACGCTCGATTCAATGAAAGATGCCGATGGTACCTCGGTTCTCGACAATTCAATGATCGTTTATGGCTGTGGCTTGGGAGATGGCAACAAGCACAACCATGATCAGTTGCCGGTTATTCTGGCGGGCAAAGGCGGCGGCACGGTGAATCCCGGTCAGCATCTAAAACTTCCGCAATCCACGCCCATGACCAATTTGTACGTGGCTATGCTTGAGCGTATGAAAGTGCAAGCCTCCCGAGTCGGCGACAGCAGCGGACGGCTCGACAGTATTTGAGAGTTCTCGGGGTGCGGCCGGTTTGCCACCTACTCCTTCAACATTTTATCAATATCAGGGGCAATGACAGCGTTCATCTCGGGTGAGTAGCCTACGTGTACGGCGCGGATGATGCCTTTTTTGTCGACCAGAATCGTGTGGGGTACTCCTCGCACTCCGTACATCTGACCCACCAGATTATTGGTGTCCATGAGGGTATTGAGTTTTAACTTCTTTTTTGCAAGGAAGGCATTGATCTCATCCTTGTCCTCAGCTTCATTGATCACATAGAGAAGCACTCCTTTGGCTTCAAAATCTTTGGCTAAATCAGCCAACAGCGGAAGGGCTTTTCCAGCAGGGCTTGCTTTGGTGTTCCAAAAAGTAAGAATGAGGGCGGATTTGTCCTTGAATTGGCTCAATTGCACTTCTCCTCCTCCAATTTGTTCCAGTTTGAAAGCGGGTGCTTCCTTGTTGGTGAGGTCGGTTATTTTTTCATCGTCATCCAGTTCCTCCGCATGGAGTCCGTTGGCTGCTTCACTAAACGAAGCGACTTTGGCCGCGACATCGGGGATTTTTATTTCAAAACGGTTGGTGGCCAGCGTGGGGCTGAGATTCCAATTAGTGAAAGTCATGCTCATGAGCATTTTGGACTTTTTCATGGCTTCCAACGCTTCCGGCGAATTGGCGAGGGATTCGTTATCGAGAAGTTTGGCCATATCCATCGACCACTTCTGGAGGATGGGCTTGGGCCCCGCATCCACGTACATGTCCAACTCACCCGCGTCGGTGGAAAGAACGAGGTGATGCGAGCTTTTTCCGCCGACCTTTTCAACGCCTTTGTAAACAACGGTTGGTATGCCATCGATGAAACCCTGATAACCATTGGTGTTAAAAATAGCTCCGAGCAATCCTAAACTGCCCATGGTTCCTGCCATGGATTCCGCATCTCCGCCGGGGGCTACGCTCAGCAGATCTTTGCCTGCTGGAGTCAGGGTGTACTTCCTGAGCATGGGCAGATGGGTGAGCATGTTGGTGCCATCGGAAACCACGGTCGCTCCCATCATGCCGTTCGTGAGCACCATGGCGATTTTGTTGGGCCGCTGCATGGCGAAGCTGTAATCACCCGACATGTTTTGTGGAGGCAGTCCCGGGAGGGAAATCTCCATCGACATTCTAATGCCCGCCTCGGCGGAAGTCGCCATTTTGAAGGTGTTCAACAGTTTAGTCAGGATTTCCTGACTTTTGGCGTCGATCCCGGCTGGCGCATTGGTGGCTGCTGACAAAGGAATTACAGCTGCCAAAAACAGTGCGACAAAGGTCGAGCGCAGGGCAAATGAGATCATATGTTTCGTCATGGGCGCGGAATAAGCGGACGTTTTGAGTAACTGATATGGTTTCCGTTGGAAGTCAAGCCGACAGGAAATTCTTGCGCATGGATATTTTTTGAAAAAATGGACGCGAACATGCTTAATTTGAAACAAATCCGCCTTGAGCGGCGTCTATCGAGTGTATGGAGCTGTTGCTGAGTTTATGTGTGGGGCTTGGATTAAGTGCCGCTTGCGGTTTCCGTGTCTTTGTGCCGCTTTTGGCCATCGGCTTGGCTTCGCTCACCGGGCATTTGACCTTGGCCCCAAGTTTTGCCTGGATGTCCTCCTGGACAGCGGTGATTGCTTTCGGGACGGCTTCCATTCTTGAGGTTGGCGCTTATTATATTCCGTGGCTGGATCATCTGCTGGATACGGTGGCGACACCTGCCGCCATAGTCGCGGGGAGTATATTGACGGCGGCGATGGTGGCAGATCTTAGCCCATTTTTGCGGTGGAGTTTGGGCATAATAGCAGGGGGATCGGTGGCTGCATTGGTGCAAAGCGGAACGCTTCTGGCCAGAGCAGCTTCACTTACCACCACTGGAGGTTTTGGCAATCCAATCATCGCAACCGCTGAGCTTGCGGGATCCATTGTGGCAACCGTCACTGCGTTGATGGTACCTGTATTGGCAATGGTTTTGGTGATTGTATTGGTCATACTTTGTGCTTGGACATGGATCGTGCCAGTTCAGCGAATGAGGACGAGTTCCAAGTGAACGCCTTTCCTGATTGTACCCTCAGCGTCGTTCAAGTTAGGTTCTTTAAGTGTCCAAACGTTCCAGTAAAAAACGCCCCGCTGCGGGACCACTAAAGGTCGAAACTCCACTGGTGACCCCACGATCCCAGCCTCAGAATTCCTGGGTGATTGTGATGGTTGCAGTCGCACTAGGTATTTCCATCTATTTATCCACTCACGCCAGTTTTGGGGCCGGCTTGCTTGGTTGCGGTCCCGATTCGGGTTGTGATCGGGTGTTGGGAAGTGGATGGAGCCATCTGGGGGCGTTTCCAGTCAGTTGGCTGGCGGTGTTTGTCGAAGCATTATGGATTATTTCATTGGTGGCTTCGAGAACCAGCGCGCTTGCGGCTAAAGTGGCGGCGGCTTGTGCGGCAACTGGGTTGGCCTCCGCAATCTGGTTTACTGCCTTGCAGTTCTTTGTGCTAAAGGCCCTGTGTCCTTACTGTTTAGCCAGTCATCTTTTTGTGGCGGCGGCAGTGGCTTTACAATGGCGAAGGGCGGCCTTTAAGGGAACGGCCATATATGCCGGATTGGGATGCTTGGCCTCGTTGGGGATGGTGGCCGGACAGTTGCTGATAACCGCCAGGACATCTTTGGTCGGATCATTAGGCGGAGCCGGGCAGTTGGAAGTGGTTTCCCCAACCGCTAAACCGATGATATCCCTTTACGGTGGAGCCTTTCAGTTGGAACCGGGCGGACTTCCTCGCATGGGGAGCGCCGCCAGTCCTCACTACGTGATCAGCCTTTTCGATTACACATGCCACATCTGCCGTGATTTGCACCATCTATTGGAGAATCAACTGCTGAAATTTCCCGGGAAATTCCAGATTGTCAATTTGGTCATGCCTTTGTGTGCGGAATGCAACCCGTTGATGAAACAAACCTCGCCGGCTCATGTCGATGCCTGCCATTTTGCGCGCCTCGGGCTGGCGGTGTTTAGAGCCGCTCCCGAAAAAAGTGCTGATTTCGATAGCTATCTTTTTGAGGGTTCCAAGCCCCCCATACTGGAACAAGCCCGAGCTAAAGCCGCTCAAATGGTGGGTGCGCCAGCCTTGGCCAAAGCTCTTGATGATCCATGGATTGCCCAACGGATTGAAGAGAATATCCGCCTCTACGCATCCAACTACTTCAAAATCAGGCGGGGTGAAATGCCCCAACTCATGGTGGGTGACGCCATCTCGGTCGGAGCCATCAAGGATCCAAGCGAATTTGCCGCGCTTCTCCGAAACCAATGGGGTCTCGAACCCCGCACCAATCAGTCTTCCTCAATCAGCCGTTAAGCCTCTGGGAGCGACGGCATCCTGGTCGGCTTTTCCTTGCCACATCGCGGCAAAATGAAATGGCCCAAGCGTTACACAAGCCCTGCCGGGGCGAGACCTGTTTCAATCCCATACAACTCGCTCCCCCTCACGGGCGGAAAGTTTACTTGGACGGCTGGTACGCCTGCTTGGCCTCAGCCTGCCATTTTTGAAGGTCCGCAATACGGATATCATCCAGCGGGTGGGTTCTCAGAAAACTCGGAGTGTTTTGGCTTCCTTGCGCTTTGTTGAACGCGGCAAATCTTTGCCAGAACGCAACCGCTCCCGCCGGATTATAACCAGCGCGCGCCATGTAGGTAAGGCCAATGCGATCAGCCTCTGATTCCTGTTTGCGTCCGTAGGGGAGAAGCACTGCAAGCTTGGCAGTGGTGGGAAACGCCATATTGAACGCGGCGCCGTACCGGGGATCTTTTGCGGAAAGTCCCGCGCCGAGAAGATCGCCGCCGTACTTCACTGCCAATTCCTGGCTCATGCGTTCAGCTCCGTGCCGAGCCGTGGCATGCGCCACCTCATGACCAATGACGGTGGCCAGCCCGTCTTCGTTCTGGGTGATAGGCAGCAGGCCGGTATAGACCCCGACTTTTCCGCCGGGTAGACAAAAAGCGTTGGCCTCCTGACTCTCAAAGACCACAAATTCCCACTTGGCATCGGGCAGGTCGTTGCCCACCGCCGAGGCAATACGCTGCCCCACTTTTTGCACCATGGCGTTGATCCGCGCATCCTTGCTGATGGGTGTGCTCTTTTTGAGGCTGTCAAAACTTGAAAGGCCCAACTGGGTGGCGTCGGCATCGGAAACCAGATTCAGCTGATAGCGCCCGGTCACAGGGGCGGTCGTGCAACCCGCCCAGGCGATCAAAACGCACACACTTAAAGCAGAAGTCAGCCAGACTATTCCCGGTTTCTTAAACATGCCTCCATAAAATCATAAAATCGCGTGAAGGACAACCCCGTCCGAGTGCCTTCGGAATGGCACACTGCTTTCTTGATCGAAGGCATTGGACGGGTTTAGTGTGCGACCAGTACTTCTCATGAATGTCAATCTAGCTTACGGTCAGGGTCATCTGGGTGTCGAATTTCCAAATGGGCGGACCACGGTAATTTCCCCATCACATAAGCCCGGCCTGGATGATGAGCGTGCCGCGGTATTGGCCGCGCTTGCGGCACCCATCGGTACGGGGGCCTTGGCCGCCTGGCTTCGGTCTGGTGCTAAAATTTGCATTGCCTTTACTGACATCACCCGCGCCACCCCCAATGATCGGATTATCCCCTGGCTTTTGCAGTATTTGGCCGAGTGTGGCGTGCAGAAAAATCAAATCACGTTGCTGAACCAGTTGGGCACCCACCGCCCGAATACCACCGCTGAGCTGGAAAAAATGCTGACGCCAGAGGTTGTGCGGGATTATCGGGTCGAAAATCATGAGCCGGAGAATCACGCCGCGCATGTCCAGTTTGGCGTGACTCAAGGAGGCGTTCCCGCTCTGATTAACCGCCATCTGGCCGAGGCTGACGTGCGCATTGTCACCGGTTTTATTGAGCCGCATTTTTTCGCCGGGTTCAGCGGTGGGCCAAAGGGCATTATGCCAGGCTGCGCCGCCCTTGAGACGGTAATGAGCAATCACAGCGAGCGTCAGATTGGGGATCCGAAGGCTGCCTTCGGAATCACCGTTGGAAATCCGATCTGGGATGAAATCCGAGAAATCGCCCTCCGGGTGGGACCAAGCTTTTTATTGAATGTCACGCTCAACGAGCATCGCAAAATCACTGGCGTTTTTGCCGGTGATTTGCTGGCTGCCCACAAGCAGGGGATTGAATTTGTGCGTGCTTCAGCCATGCAAAAAGTGAAGGAGCCCTTTGATGTGGTGGTAACGACCAATAGTGGTTATCCGCTGGATATGAATCTTTACCAAGGGGTGAAGGGTATGAGCGCGGCCGCCCGGATCGTACAGGAGGGTGGAACCATTATTCTGGCCTGTGAGTGCAGCCAAGGCGTACCTGCAGGAAGTCCGCTGGACAAACTGCTAAGATCGGCGGGCAGTCCTGAAGAAATACTGGCCATGCTGGCGACACCTGGATTTGTGCGTCCTGAACAGTGGCAGGCGCAGATCCAAGCACTCATTCAGCGCCGGGCTGAAGTCTTGGTGCACAGCTCCCTGCCTGACGAAGTAATCCTTGCCGCGCATATGACTCCCTGTGGTGACATTGCCCAGGCTGTGGCGCAACGGTTGGCAGCGCGTGGACCCGAAAGCCGGGTCGCAGTCCTTCCTCAGGGCCCTCTGACCATTCCCTATTTGGCGTGATCGCCCTATGCTCACCTCATTAACTGCCCAGCTTAGCCATAACCACGATCTCAGCTCCCCTCAAGTGAAGGATGCGGTGCATGAATTGACCTCAGCTTCCGTTGAATCGGCGGCCAAGGCTGATTTTTTGATAGCCCTCTCAACCAAGGGGGAGAGCATCGCGGAAATATCAGCTTTCGTTAAGGAACTCCGACGGATGAGCATAGTTCCCCCCATTTCTTCCGCCTTGCGAAGCGGGGAGATACTGGATGTGTGCGGTACTGGGGGCGATAAGCTGAACACCTTCAATATTTCCACTACTGTGGCCTTGGTGGCTGCCAGTGCGGGCGTGCCGGTGGCCAAACATGGCAACCGTGCGATTACTTCGAAATCAGGAAGCGCGGATGTGCTTGAGGCTTTGGGTGTGCCGACCCATCTTTCCCCGGAAGCGGCCGCCCATTCACTGGGGGAGCATTGTTTCGCATTTTTTCTGGCGACGAATTTTCACCCTGCATTCCGGCATATTGCAGAGGCAAGACGCATTTGTGCCCAACGCGGCCAGCGGACGATTTTCAATTTTGTGGGTCCGCTATTAAATCCAGCCCATCCCACGGCGCAACTGGTGGGGGTGGCCCGGCCTGAGCTTTGCGCATCCGTGGCTGAGGTGCTCAGGTTGTCTGGTGTTCGGCGATGCATGGTCGTGAGCGGTCGGGCAGGGGAAGGCTGGCTTGATGAGCTCTCGCCCGCAGGGGAATCAAAATTGGTGGAGTTTTATCAGGATCGCGCCATCAGCGAATCCATGGTGTCTCCAGAGGATTTGATGTTGCAGCGATGTACGGTGGAGGACTTGGCAGGAGGTGATTGTCAGGTCAATGCCCGTTTGATTGAGGCCATTCTGGCTGGTGAAGACAAGGGGCCTCGGAGGACGGCGGTTTTGCTGAACTCAGGCGCGGCACTGTTCGTGGCCGGTAAAACAAAATCAATTCTGGAAGGCATCGACCTGGCGGCAGGATTACTCGATAGCGGCGCCACTCAGAAGAAATTACAGGATCTGAGGGAGGCGCTTCCTCACGGAGTCGAATCTTCGCTGGTTCCCAATTGAAGCAGGATATTGGCCCCAAGAATCAAAGATCCGCCAAGCAGCAGGCTTTTTGTGATGACCTCGTTGGCGTACCCCACCCCAACCCAGGCACCGAGAATTGAGGGCAAAACCAGGGCGAACATGCT
This sequence comes from Pedosphaera sp., assembly GCA_025359965.1. Taxonomy (GTDB): domain Bacteria; phylum Verrucomicrobiota; class Verrucomicrobiia; order Limisphaerales; family SXQI01; genus SXQI01. The sequence goes on along the minus strand of JANYDC010000028.1, from coordinate 49,100 downwards.
GGTGAAGACCGGCTCCGCACAATACACAAGGCCTGCTTCCGCGGCCGGCACATGAGGCTGCCAATAATTCATCATCGTATAGGCGATCAATGTGCAAAAAACGACCAGCACCGACGTCAGGCCCAGAATCCCTCCTGATCCCAACAAGGTCGTTACCTGTTCTGTGCTTTCCACCGTAAAAGCAGTGGTAGCTAACGAGATGAGAGTGATCACGGCGAACATCACCAGACTGAAATGTTTGACGTTGGCTCCTTTGAATTGCGGCCTGTCCAGCCACAATATCTGCCCGGTAAAAATGACGGAGCCGACCAGCGTTTCCCACTCGCCACGGCCAAGGTGAAAAGTCCGCAAATTAAAATCAGTGAGAACGGCTATCCCGCCCACCACCATTCCGCAGGCCACTAAAAGACGCTTTGGAGGCAATCGACGATTCCTCAGGGCGGCAATACCCGGCAGGATCAAGCAGTAAGCCTGAGTGAGAAAAGCGGAGGTTGACGCTGAAGTGTAGTTCAAGCCGTCCATTTGAAAAATAAGCCCAATGCCCCCAAAGAATCCAAGCCCCAAACCCATCCAAATTTCGTTGCGACTCAGTTGGCGAATCGTTTTATGAGACCATAGCGCCATCAACACGCCAGCAGCGCCGAATCGGAGCACGTTTACCAGGCCTGTCCCAAACCAAGAGCTGCTGCCGGGCAAAAGCTTCTGCTGAAGCATGCCGATGGCCTTCATCACCGGAAAACTCAACCCCCAAAACACAGTGGCCAGAATCAGCATGTTCAACGCTTTCCGGTGCAAGGTGGATTGATTCATTTTAGTTTAAACACAGCAAGGGGCGTCGTCCTTGAACCCTTCGCAGCTTTTCATTGTCGCCGCCCTCCTGCTCACCGCAAAGACAAATTTGGAGAACACCTTGCTTAAAGGTGCTCAAAGCAGGCATTTACCTTGGCGGCAGATAGTCTGCGCTGGTAAACATCAACCGATCTGCTGGTTTGCTACTCTCACGGTCATGAAATTATTGGACACAATTTGGGACGACTCGAGCAGTGCGAAACCGATTCGCGCCTTCTGTGTCGCGGCCTACTTGCTTCTGGCTCTCGGCATTCTCATCACAGGATTGAATCGATTGGGGCCCGACGCGATAACGTACATTCAATTGGCTAGGCACTACGCCCACGGTGAGTTTCATTTGGCTGTCGACAGTTGGTACAGCCCGCTTTTTTCTTGGATGTTGGTTCCGGGCATCGCTATGGGAATTGAGCCTGTCTTGTGGGGGAGGCTTCTACAGATTCCCGCCGGAATAGGGCTTGCTTGGGCTGCTGGTGCCTTGGTTCGCGAGTTTAATCATGGGCGAGGAGGGCTGATCGTTTTTATCTTGAGCCTTCTGGCATCACTAATCATGCAGTTCCCCGCTCCAACGCCGGATCTTTGGCATGCCTTTTTGCTCACTTGGTATCTCTTACTCGCATTTCGGTTGCTGAAAGGGGCAGGGTGGAGAGTGGCTCTGGGTGCAGGTGTGCTCGGCGGCGTGGGGTACCTCTTGAAGTCCTATTCTTTGCCCTTTGTCTGCGCTCAACTTGCCATAACCTTCGGGTTGCGTTGGATAAGCGCGGAGCGCGCACAGTTTTCCAAATGCTTCTCGCTGGGTGCGCTTTCATTCGTCACCACTATGGTCATCGCCGGACCTTGGATTGCCATAATCAGCCGCCACGATCATGAGTTTCTTATCAATAGCGCTGGCAAATACTGGACCGCTTCCCAACCGATCGATCCCATGCAACTAGCGCCCTGCTTGGCATTGCGTCGCGTCCCGTCTGGACGAATGAGCAACTTGGAGTCCATGCGCGAGTTGCCTATTGAGTGGAAGCCTGCGCCCCCTTTTGGCGGACGAGGCTCTGCCAAGGATGTGGTCAAGACGATCACCCGTAATTTTGATGAAATCGTGGTTGGGCTTGATCGCATCGATGGCATTGGAGTGGTCAAGGCTGTTTTGCTTTTTTGCGTGATTCTTATTTTCCCCCTTCGCAAAACGTTAAACGATCCCGTCCGAACAGGTATATTTTGGGCGATCTTGTCGATCCTGCTGTATTTTGCCGGATACCTGTTGGTTTACTTTACAGACCGATACCTTTGGCCTTTGTGGGGCTTGCTGCTTGTGCTTTGTGTGGCTGGACCGGAAATCGGCTTCCGGTTTTTCAGCGGCGACACAGATCCCCAGAACACGCCACGGCGCCTCTTGGCTCATTCCTGTTTGCTGATAGGATTGGCGTTGCTGATTCTTTTGAATATTACGGTGGCCTTTGCCAGGAATTCTCTCGGGAAACCTGCTCGCCTTTCCAACGAGGTTCGCCGAATCGCCAGCACGCTTCCCGCTGGCATGTCTTTCGCGTCTTCCGATTATTTCTCGGGACTCTCGCTGGCCTATTGGAGCCGTGGTGTGTTTCTGGGAGTCGTCACCAACTCGACGCCGGAAGGCTTGTACCATGAATTGAACACTTTTGGCTCCGTAACACTTCTTGTTACAGATCAGCCATTCCTCCGCACTTTACTTTCCACCAACTCCATGTTTAAGAAATTGGAGATCAACAGCAGCCGCGTCTGGGCTTTCGATTTGGCGCAAAGCCACTGAACACTGGCGCATTGCTCGTTAGGCAGCAGATTTGGTGAGTTTTTTGCCGAACGCCACACCGGGTTTCTCGACGTATTCAAACAGTAACCACGCGAAGAAGCTCGCGATGGTCGAGGTGAATAACCAAGCCCCCAGTCCTCGCAGAAGTGAATCCATATTTGTGCCAAGAACGGGTGCAATCACCAGATTTTCCATAACCAATAGAACAGCGTGGTGGATCAGGTAAAAACTAAACGAAATCATCCCAAAGAATCGGACCACAGGTAGTTTCAAAAAGCGGTGCAGTGGTGTGCCTGATCCGTAAGCCAAAGCAGATACTATCACCGCCGAACATCCCGTTTCTACCAGAAGGACAAGACGATTTGCCAAGCCTCTTGCCTCGATGGCGGTGTTTGAGTCCGCCATTATGTGGATTGCAATCCAGGTAATGAAGGCGAGTGAAAGCAGAAGTGACAAATAAAGGCGTCTCGAATTCCAAAGCCGATGCATCCAATTCTGCGCGAGCGGCAAGGCGTAGCCGACGTAAAACATCAGCAAAAAACATGGCCACCGGCCTAACCTAGAAGGGAACATTGCAAGGTAGAGCAGGGAAACGAGAATCAGGCCCAGACCCAGGGATTTGAAACACACGGTGAAAGCATGAAAAAAGGGCAGTAATATGCTCGCTACGATTTCAATTTTTAAAGTCCACGTCACCATGTTGATGGTCGCCTCAATAAATAACAGGTTTCGCAGGATGGTGAAAATGGGGTGGGCCTCAGGAAATGTTTGAGAAAACCAACTCCGCGTTGAATCGCAAGAGAAAAGCGGAGCAATCAAGAGGGTCGTGACAAGAAAGGCTGGATAAATACGCAACAGCCTTCGAAGCACAAAGCTTTCGAAAACCCTGTTCTGAGAGCCACTTTGGCGGCGCAGGGATTCCCCAAGCACAAAACCACTCAACACGAAAAACATTGTCACAGCCGGTTGACCGGCGCACAGCAAATGAATGATGCCTCTTTCAAAGGCTGGGGTGGTTGCCGCCGCGTTCAGCGAGTGGTGCAGGGCTACCATCAGGGCGGCCACTCCGCGCAGCGCCTCCAACTCAGGAACGAAACGGGCACGAGAACTGTCGATTTGATTCATCTGGAATTAAGGCGCTGAAGTTTGCCGACACCCCCTCGAGCCGTCAAACGAAGAGTCTTTTGCAATGAAAGTTCCGAGTTGAATGAACGCACCCGGCGTGTTTGAATTGGAAGATAGTTTTTGATTTATGTCGGCCTTACCGCGCGTCCTATTCATTTTTGGTATCGTTCTGCCCCTGGCAGTGGTAATGGGGTATTTGATGTCCGAACCCATGGATCGGATGAGCATGATCGGCCTGGGTGGAATGTGTGCGCTGCTTCTCTCGCCCGTCATTATCAAATTCCATCATTTACTTCTGATTCTGACGGCGAATGCATTCATTAATGCTTTTTTCCTGCCCGGCCTTCCGACCATGTGGATGTTTTTGGGAGCGTTAAGTTTCGGAGTTTCGCTCGTGTCATGGCCCTTGGATAGAAAAAGCCGAAAGTATTGCGGCGTACCTTCGTTTGACTACGCCATTCTGATGATTTTCGCAGTGCTCTTTTTCACTGCTTGGATGAATGGTGGCTTCGGATTCAAGGTGTTTGGCGGCGATTCGTTCGGTGGACGCCGTTATGTCTCCGTGCTTGCGGCCTGTATTTGCTACTTTGCCCTGGTCATGTTGCCTATTCCTCTTAGGTTCGCTCCGAAAGCGGTAAGTTTGTTCTTTCTCGGAGGAATCACTGCTGGTTTTGGAAATTTGGCCTACTTGCTTGGACCCAATTTTTACTTCCTGTTTTATTTGTTCCCGGTGGATTTTGTTCTCTCCCAGGCAAATGCTGACGTCCTGGAGTCAACGGGTGGATTGAGCCGGTCGGTCAGTCTGGGTATTGTTGGATTGTCGGTCATTTCCTTCCTTTTTTCCCGATACGGAATGGCGGCACTTTTTAATAGAAAGCTTGCATGGACTTGGGTTTTGCTCCTGGGGTCCGCCATTTTGATTTTTGTTTCAGGTTTTCGGACCAACATTATTCTGGCGGCACTCATATGCGTTTTTCAGTTTTTTAATGAGGGCCTTCATCGCACTAAATATTTGGCCGCTGCAGTCGCCACGGTTTTGGTGAGCTTGGTCTTCGTATTTTCCTTTGCCGACAAACTTCCAATTAACGTCCAGCGCACCTTAAGCTTCCTGCCCGTCCAAATTGACAAAGTGGCACGCCAGGACGCAGAGAGCTCTATTGAATGGAGAGTCGAGATGTGGAAAATTGTTGTCGATGACATCCCAAAATATTTTTGGATCGGCAAAGGCTTTGCGGTCAATCCCACCGATCTTTATTTCGCCCAGGAAGGCGTTAAACGTGGCCTTGGCAAAGGTTACGATTGGGCGATTGTCGCCGGTGATTACCATAGTGGTCCCCTCTCTCTAATAATTCCCTTTGGGATATTTGGCGTTATTGGTTTCTTTTGGCTGTTGATCGCCGGATTTAAGGTGCTCCGCCGAAATTACCATTATGGAAGCCCGGAATTGGTCATCGTTAACCGGTTTTTTTTGACCTTGTTCTGTGCCCGAGTCTTCTTTTTCTTCTTCGTCTTTGGCAGTCTCACCGAGGATTTATGGATTTTTTCTGCCTTGGTCGGAGTGAGTTTATCGATAAACGGCGGTGTAGCAAGAGAGCCCAGCAAGGCTCCTTTGCCGTTATTGTCGAGGGAGCGTCCGAGGCTCGTTCAACCCGCTCTTGCTCAGGTATGAGGACGCGCTCTTGTTGAGGCCCAAAATCCACCAGGTGTGTGTGATGAGTTTTTCAAACTCACTTCCGAGGTTGTAATGAGGCCGTACCTTCCCCAGCCCAGCCCGCGTGAAAACAGGCCGTTTGTTTTCATTAATGCTGCAGTTTCTGCTGACGGAAAGTTGGCACCTGATGATCGTTGCTTCGTTCCATTTACCTCCCATTTCGATTTTCGCTGGATGTATAGCCTTCGGACGCGGGCCGATGCAGTCCTCAGCGGTGCGCGAACGGTTAGTTCAGGCACTGTCTCTCTGGATTCGGGTGGCCCCCGCTATACGAAGGCTCGCCTTAAGGCCGGTCGGAGTACTACCCTACTCAAAGTAATCGCCTCAGGACGCGCACTTTTGGACCCAACGCTGCCAGTTTTCGAGGACCTCGCTTCCCGGGTGCTACTTCTTACCACCTCCTCCGCAGATCCCCGCCGCTTGGCCCGTTTGCGTCCCGTTCTGGCGGATATTCATATTAGTGCGGGCAGCACCATCGACTGGATTGCTGCGATGCGTTGGCTTGCTGAACAACACAGGGTTGAATCATTGGTCTGCGAGGGAGGTGGCGAGGTCAATGGAGGAATGATTCGCGCAGGTTTGGTTGATGAAGTCCATCTCACCTTAGCTCCGGTCTTGTTCGGTGGGCGTGATGCGCCTACACTTGCTGATGGATATTCCCCAGAGTTTTTGTCCAGTGCGGCAAAATTTAAGCTCAAGAATGCCTTTAGACGAGGAAATGAGATGTTTTTGTCCTACTCAGCCATCCCTTGATGGATACTGAAAATTTCCTTAGCCCATATTTGAGCGGTTTGGTTACTCTCTCCCTATGACTGATCGGAATTCGCGTATCGTGCGCGACACAAAAGAGACCAAGATTCGGCTCGACCTCCAGGTGGACGGCAGCGGAAAAGCTGACGTGAAAACAGGAATTCCGTTTTTCGACCACATGCTGACGTTGTTCGCGAAACACTCAGTTACGAATCTCAAACTCCGGTGCAAAGGGGATTTGGAAGTTGATGCCCATCACACGGTTGAGGACTGTGGTATTGCCCTTGGACAAGCTTTTGTCCAAGCCTTGGGTGATAAGAAGGGGATTCGCCGGTATGGGGCCGGTTTCGACCCTCGCAACCCATTCACAGGGGAAGCCTATGTGCCCATGGACGAGTGCCTTACACGATGTGTGATAGACTTTAGCGGTCGGCCTTATCTCGTGTGGAGAGGGCTGGATAAACTGGCATACAAGGTGCTTTCTGCCGAAGAGCGTGAACAGGATATGTCTTCTCAATTTCGATTCGGCTTGGCCCGGGAATTCTTTCAGGGATTTGCCAACGAGGCCCGCTGCAATTTACATCTCGAATTATTGTACGGTTCGGAACCCCACCATGTCGTGGAGGGGCTTTTTAAATCCTTTGCCAAAGCCTTAGATGTTGCCTGCCAACGAGATGCGAGAATTGCTGATCAAATCCCCAGCACCAAGGGAAGACTCTAATGTTGGTCTGAATATCTCGGACGCGCCTGCGTCAAAACCCATGAGTAAGACGACGTTAATCGATTATCCGAACCTGCTGGACGACGCTCTCGTCAAAGCAGCCCAAAAGGGCGACATGGTCGCGTTCGAGGAGTTGGTTGGCCGTCACCGCGACAAAATCTACGCGCGTGCCTTCAGCATGTTGCGCAATGAGGACGACGCGGTTGATCTTTCGCAGGAAGCTTGGGTGAAGGGGTGGCAGAGACTGGTTCAGTTCCATGGGGATTCGAGTTTTGCAACTTGGATGACCCGGATTGTAATCAACCTCTGCTTGGATCAATTGCGAAAACAGAAGAGGGTTCGGACGGATTCGATTGACCAGCTTGAAGAAGGAATGGGAGGGGTTGAACGACAGATGCCCATCCTAAATCCTAATCCTACGGCGGGCTTGGAACGCTCAGAGTTGCGGCAGCGGATTGATAAAGCCCTAGCTCAGCTTAGTTATGAGCACCGGACGGTTCTGGTGCTCCACGAATTTGAAGATTTGGAGTATAAGATGATTGCGAAGAAGATGCAGTGCTCGATTGGCACGGTCATGTCGCGCTTGTTTTATGCGCGCCGAAAAATGGCGGCCCTGCTCGCAGGACTCAAGCGGGAGGAATAACATGAATATTGACCAGACAGTGAAGTTGCAGGCGTATCTCGACAACGAGGTGTCATCGGCCGAGGCGCGCGAAACGGCTGCCTGGCTGGCGCGCGACCCTGATGCGCGACAGTTGGCCGAAGAGCTTACCTTGGTCAAAAAACTTATGGCCGAGGGAGAAGTGGCCGTCAAGCTGCCCGAGAGCCGCGAGTTTCATTGGTCAAAAATTCAGAGAGGAATCGCCCAGGTCGAACCACGGAGCGAAGTTCGCCGCTCCCGTGCCCCTTGGTGGGCACGAATCCTTGGGCCGGTGGCGGCGGCTGCAGCCGTTGTCTTGCTGATGGTTGCTTCAGGTTCATTTGACGTGTTCAGGCTTAAAAGTGTGGCCGGGGGAGCTCAGGAGATCGAAACTGAAGAGCCTACTGACGATTCCGGTGCCATTACTTTTCGCAGTCACCGCGAGGGGATGACCGTGGTTTGGATTCCCAGTGGTCGCTGATTGCTTTCTAAAGTTCATTCTGCCATAAAGAGCCCACATGCGCCAACTTTTGCGCCCTAGCATCATATTTTCGATTTTCGCCTTTAGCTTGGCGGCGTTTGCCCAGTCGGTTTTTGCAACTGACACTGCGTTTCATGCCAGTTTGATCTGGGGTACCGACGAGATGAAGCCGGATAAGAAGGATCTCCGTGAGCTCGACCCCAAGACCAAGGAGAAGTTAAAATCCATTTTCAAATGGAAGAATTATTTCGAGGTTGATTCACAGGATTTTAAAGTGTCCACCAACGAATTCCGTAAGTTGAAAATGTCGTCAAAATGCGAAGTTGAGGTTCACAATCTCGGCAAGGACGGCATGGAAATTAAATTGTTTGGCGAGGGAAAGCTCGTTAAAAAAATCAAACAGCAGACTCCCATCCTTGAGAGCTTGGTGCTTGCTGGGGATGATATTAATTCGAGTGCTTGGTTCGTAATTCTTGCTCCAATCACCAAATAGGCTTTTAGTGGTCGGTTGCCACCCTAACAGTTTGCGAGGTATTCATCATGGCCAAGACATTGGAATTAAAGCTGAAGGAAGGCGATGTGGCTCCGGCTTTTTCCGCCCTTTCCACTTCCGGTAAAACGGTTTCCTCTACTGATTTCGAAGGAAAATCCTTCGTCCTTTATTTTTACCCCAAAGATGACACCCCCGGTTGCACCAAGGAAGCTTGTGCCTTCCGTGATTCCATGGCCGATTTTGCCGCAAAAAACTTGCTGGTGCTGGGTGTGAGTCCCGATACCGTTAAAGCTCACGAGAAATTCACCACGAAGTTCTCCCTGCCTTTTCCGCTCCTTGCCGATGAAGGCCATACGATTGCTGAGGCTTACGGCGTCTGGGGCGAAAAAGTGTTCATGGGTAGACGGTACATGGGCGTCAACCGGGTCACTTTTTTGATAGATGGAGAGGGTAGGATCAAGAAGATTTGGCCCAAGGTTTCGCCCGAAGAGCATGCCAAAGAAGTGCTTGCGGCGGCTTGATGCCCTCAAGTATTTGCTTTAAAGTCCGACATTCCTTTGGGGATGATCGGACTTTTCGTTTACCAAAGGTTCGTATTTACCTAGATTTATCCTGTGTACTTGGACTATTACGGCCTGAACGAGACGCCTTTCGACATCACGCCGAACCCGCGTTTCTTGTTCTTCAGCCCCAAACACCGGGAAGCCCTGAACCATCTCCTTTACGGTATTCGCGAACGCAAGGGATTCGTCCAGCTCACCGGTGAAGTTGGCGCAGGCAAGACAACTCTTTGCCGGGCCATGCTGGGGGAATTGGGTGATAGATTCGCCACAGCCTTGATTTTGAACCCCGTCCTTGATCCGGACGGATTGATGAAAGCCGTTGCCACTGAGTTTGGGCTGAAAGTTCAAGGCAAGGATCGCTTGGAGACAGTGGCTGCGCTGAATGAATTTCTATTGGGTTTGGAGAAGGCGGACCGCGATGCGGTGCTGATCATCGATGAGGCGCAGGATTTGAGCAATGAACTGCTTGAGCAAATTCGCCTGCTCTCCAACCTTGAAACCTACGATCGCAAACTCCTCCAGATCGTGCTGATGGGCCAGCCTGAATTCAGGGACAGGTTGAACGATCCGCGCATGAAGCAGTTGCGACAGCGCATCACCGTCCGATACCATCTGCGCCCGCTGCGGTACGCGGAGGTTCGTCAGTACATACAGCATCGGCTGCAGATTTCAGGAGCCAAAGGAGTGCCTTACTTTACCGGTCCGGCTGTATGGAGGATTCATCGCTACAGCCAGGGCATACCTCGTCTGATCAACGCCGTCTGCGACAAATGCCTGCTCGCCGGGTATGTGCAACAACGTGAACAAATAGATTTTTCCATGGTGGGGCTGGCCATTAGGGAATTGGAGGGTGACATCACTGTATGAGTTTAATTAATGACGCGTTGAAAAGGGCGACCGGCCCACGCAGGGCCTCACGACCCACTTCCGAAGGGATGCAGACTGCGGATATTCACACTGAAGCTCCATCGGAGGGACGTCATAAATTGGCGGTTACCGTCCTCGTGCTAAGCATGGTGGGCGGCTTGATTCTGGCGACGGTGGCTTATCTTTCGCGAAAGGAAACGAAAGTTGAGATTGGCGCGTTTAAGAGGCCTCACGCCATAGTTTCACATACTGCGCCGACCGTTTTGAGCAATCCCGTGGCTCGGGCCGCTGCTGTGCTTAATGGTGTGGCCAAGCAAAATGACGAAGGCGAAGAGATGGTTGATACTCTTCAGCAAGCCCCTCGCGCCGTCACAGCGCAAACAGTCCCGCCTGTTGAAGCTGCCAAACCTGAGATTGTGACCCCTCCGCCGACTGCTCCCACCCCCGCTGCGGCCAAACCAGTGGTTGTCGTGGCCGCGCCAGCTAACTCCTCCGAATTTCCAACCCTTCGATTGCAAGCCATCTATTTTCGGCTGAAGGCTCCAACCGCCATGATCAACGGTAAGACCTTGGCCGTTGGCGATGTATTCGAGGGTGTGAAAGTAACGCAAATTCAGCGACAATTCGTATACGTCTCCCGGGGTGAGGAAGTGCGCGAGTTGCGCCTTCGCTAAGTTTTTATGCAAGCGTTGAAAAGCAAGCTGGCAGCCTCGCCGCTTTTAGCTCGTGCCGTTCCTTTCGCAATTTTCCTCGGATTGACTTCGCTTCAGGGGCCCGTTGGGCCTGAATGGAGCTGTTGGATCTATTTTTTCAAATGCCTCGTCGGAGGTTGGCTGACCTGGCTGACTTGGGGGATGGTTTCCGAAATGCGATGGGAGTTTTCCCTGAGAGGTCTAGGCATTGGAGTCTTGGTTTGCATCCTCTGGGTGGGACTCGACCCGTGGTATCCCAAGATGGGATCGAAAAATGAGGGATGGAATCCTTTCGCGATTTTCAGTCATTCAGTGTCGCTGGCTTGGTTTTTCGTGGCCGTTCGCATCCTGGGATCAACCATCATTGTGCCACCGATCGAGGAGGTTTTCTACCGGTCCTTCATTTACCGATATCTGACCGACAAGGATTTTACCAATGCGCCATTGGCGGTCATCCGCGCCATGCCCTTCTGGGTGACATCTGTGGTCTTCGGCTTCGCCCATTCGCAATGGCTGGCCGGTATTTTATGCGGTGCCTTGTATCAATGGCTGGTGTGCCGCACGGGTCGGCTCGGTGAGGCGATGGTGGCACACGCCGTGACCAATTGCCTTTTAGGAATCTACATTGTTTATAAGGGCGCATGGCAGTTCTGGTGAGTTCAAAAGTTCCTTGTGTCGTGTTTGAGGACGATCACCTGCTGGTCATCAACAAGCCGTCTGGCATGAACACCCACGCTCCCGCGCCCTACGCCGGTGCGGGGATTCACGAGTGGCTGCGTGAGCGTGATTCCGCCTGGGCCACTATCTCGATTTTACACCGCCTGGACAAGGAAACCTCGGGTCTGATGCTGTTCGGCAAGTCGACCCTTGCCAACCGTTCGATCTCTGAGCAGTTCGAAAAACGCACCATCCAAAAGTCCTATCTTTTTATCACCGCCTCAAAACCTGTTTCGGTTCCTGCGCTCGTGAAAACCGGGCTAGCACGCGCGGGCAACTACTATATTACCACTGCGCTGGGCGTTGGAGACAACGATGCGGAGACGTTGTTCGAAGTGGTATCGAGCGGGCGTATGGGAACGGTGATCCGCGCCAAACCGCGCACTGGCCGCACCCATCAGATCCGCGTTCACGCGGCCAGCATCGGCTGCCCGATTTTGGGGGATACCCTTTATGGCGGAGCGGTTTTCAAACGAATCTGCCTGCACTCGGCTGCGCTCACACTAGCCCATCCCGCCACCAAAGCCCCCTTGCTGTTTGAGTCCCCCATCGATTTCGAAGCCGATAGCTCGCGAGCCCTGCGCGCGGCCTTGATTGACCCACAGGAAACCGATGCCTTTCGTTTGGTGAACGGCCACCCTGATGGCCGGCCAGGTGTTTTCGTGGAGCGGTGGGGTGATGCACTGCTTGCTTCCAGTGAACATGAACTAACTTCCCCACAGGTGGATTGGCTGCGTCGAATCATGCTTGGGGAAGGGTGCGCCTACGCCAACCACAAGCTTCTCTCGCGTCAGGTTCGCAAACAGGCTCCGGTTGATTCGTCACCGCTCCCGATGCTCTCCGCCGATCCCTCCAAGCCGATTGCGCCGCCCACGCGCGTTGTGCGGGAGAACGGCGTTCGCTACGAAATCAGTTTTGCCGAGGGTTATTCCGTCGGTCTGTTTTTGGATCAGCGCGAAAATCGCCGTCGGCTTCTGATGCGCTCGATTGGTCATGATTTTCCATTGTGGTCCGAGTCGGCAACCAAGCCCGCGGTGCTCAACGTTTTTTCCTACACCTGCGCTTTCTCCGTCTGTGCCGCACTGGCCGGAGCTCGCACCACCAGCCTTGATCTTTCCAAGAAATACCTCGAATGGGGTCGCCGCAACATGGTGTTGAATGGTCTCGATCCCGCCCACCACGATTTCATTTACGGCGATGCGTTCGACTGGATGAAACGGCTGGCCAAAAAAGGCCGTAAATTCGATTGTGTGATTCTTGATCCGCCCACCTTCTCACAATCCAAGGAACACGGCGTCTGGCGCGCCGCGCAGGATTACCAAGAGCTGGTGAGGGTTGGCGAACCGCTCATCGCAAAGGGCGGAGTCCTTCTGGCCTCGACCAACGTGGCCACCATGGATCCGTCCGAGTTTGTGTCTTTGGTGGAAGCCGCGCTCAAATCCGCCGGACGCACCGTCTCAAAAAGTTTCTTCGCTCCCCAGCCCCCCGACTTCCCCATGAACAGCACCCAACCAGGCTACCTCAAGACGCTGTGGATGAAGTTGGACTAGGTTTGTGTGGAGCAGGAGTATGGAGACTGGATGCTCGCCGCCTCAGCGCAAATCCCATTGCCCCCAATAGAACCAGGGCAAGCGCTGCTATTTGATAGCCCGTGATGGGACCGATGATTGGAGGGGTGGCGCGTTTGAATTCGTGGGCGAAACGGAATGTTCCGTAAGCCATCAGATAAACGTGGAACAGTTGGCCGGGCCAAATTCTTTTTCGGCGCAGGATCAATAACACACCGAGAATGACTGCGTTGAACAACAATTCCACCAGTGCCGCCGGCCATCGCGCGGCACCCGATGCGTCGCGCATGGTAAACCAGCTTGGCTCGCACAACTGGCCAAGACAACAGCCGTGCATAAGGCAGCCCACGCGACCCAGCATAATACTGACAGGGGTGATTACGGCGAACCAATCTCCCGTGACTCCTTTATAACCGATCAGGCGTTTGACGATCTCCACTGAAACATATCCGCCCAGAAGTGCGCCAGTGATGGATTTCCCAGTGGCAAGCTGCCGCCAGCGGTCGGCATCGTGCCAGTGCAGCCAGCCTTCCGCACCCAGATAGACCAGCTTCGCGCCAAGGAACGCACCTGCAAGGGCGGCGATGTAGATGAGCACGAGCCGGTCATCACGTTTGGCCAGCCGAGACCAGAAAATGATGCTGACAAAAATACCTGCCAGCATCAGCCAGCCATAAGCCGTTGAGGTGGGAGTGATCATGGAATTATCGTCACTATTTTACAGAACTTCCAATGGAAACACCGATCCAAGCGTTCAAAAAAACAGAACACCAAACCCAAAGCTAATCCGAGAGTTATCCGAATTGGTTTACCGCCCAAACCCCCAGCCAGTTTTGCGCCGGACACGAAACAGCAGACGGCGTTGATGATGACCAGCACCGCGACAAGTAGGGCTAAATTTTTGTCCATATATCGGGAGCTGATAATCATGGATAACTCCAGCAAAGGCATTGGGTGTTTAAAGCACTAAATTATGACAGCAGATGGGATGAATGCACAGAAAAGCCAAACGATTTTTGAGAGGCGCTTCTCAGGTTTATTCTTTCCCACCAGTTGATTTTGTTCGTCTTCCATGTGTCGAGCACGACTTTAGTGAGAATATGGGATTGAATGCTATTGTAGCGTGCACCCAACGAAAACGCTGATCACTGCGTTGAAAAAAACAGTCCAAGTCCCAAGCCTAATGTGCTGAATATACCTCCTTGGGACATGCTGAGCAGTTTGGATGCAGACAGGAAGCTGCAAAAAGCGTTGAGGATGGTTAACGAAAAAATAAACAGGCTGGTCCGAATCCCAGCGATCGCAAAGATCGAAGGTACGAAGGCAAATGGTAGCCAAACAAATCTGGGAAGCCTTGGCTCCCTTCTTCCGTTTTTGTCAGCCTGTTCAGGTTCCTTTTCCATGGCATGACGTATCACTTCGGCTGGCAATCAGCAAAGCCCGAGTAATACCGGCAGAAGGAGTCGAGTTTGCCGTCGGGGCGGATGACGTGAGTGCAGCAGCGGTCGATGCGGTCTTCGTCCCAGGTGGCGGCGTCCATGAAGGGTTTGATCAGTAGGCGGAAGGTGTGGGATTCGTCGAGTTCGAATTGTTTGAGCAGTTCTCCGAGCGGTTCGGAATCGCAACCGCATTTCATGAGGTCCTCCAGTTTGTAGCGGATTTTGGTGCCGAGGAAATCCTGCACTTTGGTGAAGTCGATGAAGTCGCTCACGGACCGGACTTCACCGCCCACCTTGAGCAGATACCCGATGGTGGCGCAATTGGGGTCGCCGCAGGGCAGGGGAGTGAAGTCCTCGAAGCGCAGTTTGCCTGCGGATTGCTCGACGGAGGACAGGATGATGTCTGCGGTGTTGAGTCGGGTCGTGGATTTGGAGGTTGTAGTGGTGGCGTTGGGGATTCGTCCGCTGGTAAAGATGGGTTGAAAGGAAATGCCGCGCACGTTGGTCCAGCGCAGACCGAACTCGATGGCTTCCCAGAGGAAAGGCAGGTTCCCCGGTGTGACCGTCATGGCAAGTGTCACGGGCAGGTTCATTTCTCGGCAGCGTTCCAGGCAACGCTCGCGGGTCGCGCGCAGATCAGCACCTCGGAGGAAATGCTGCCCGGCCTCCTGCACGCCGTCGAACTGTAGGTACAATTGAAAATGTCCGTATTGAAAAGCCGCGCCGAGTTCCCGGGCGAAGCCGTCATCGTTGGCGATTCGGACGCCGTTGGTGTTGAGGAGGACATAATCGATTCTGGGATGGTCCTGCAACCACCGTAGAAGCTCGAAGAATTGCGGGTGCAGCGTGGGTTCACCACCGGAGAGTTGGAGGATTTCGATATCGCCCTTGCGATCAATCACCCCTTGGATGCGTGCCTTCAAATCGTCCAATGGAACGGCATCCACTTTCTCGCGGGTGCCGAGGGGTGAATCGGCGTAGCAGGTTGGGCAGCTTAGGTTGCAGGAGTTAACGATCTCGATCAGCGCGAGGCATGTGGAGAGTTTTTCCATCACGCCGAGGGCATCACCGGGATCGGCGTTGCGGCCGAGAGTGCCGGGGTTGGAACCATCAGCGGATTGGCAGCAGGAGGAGTTGCTTTTGGCTGAACCGACACCGCAACAGGCGTTCTCCGATTTTCCTTTGGCCAACCAATAGAAGCGAGCATCGGAGGCAATGCACACGCTGGTCTCGCCGTGCTCGGGGCAGGTGCGCTTCATAAACACCTTGGAGAAAATACCGCCGGTGCGCCAAACCTCGGCAGGGCAGGGCGCGTGGCACACGAGGCAACGTGAGGTGGTCTGCTTGAGCAGTTCGTCGGGGAGCACCAATGAGTTTATCGATGCCATAGCATGTTTTTGGAAATCATCTCGATTAGTATCTTATAGTTTGCCACTGATGAGGCCGATGGCGGCGCAGCCGCAAGTGATCATGGCGAAGCTGACCATTGCATAGAGAGGCGTGAGCAGTAAGAACGAAGCAACCTTTTTCCAGCCGGTTACCTTGAAACGTTTGAGGGTGAGGTGTGCGCAGATAGGGCCGCTCGCGATAAACATCAGCACCACCAACCCTATGCCACTAGGTTCGCCGCGCTGCCCCAGAACAAGGACTAATCCCAATACCATTGGGCTGACAAGAACCCCGAGGATGGGCCAATAGGAAGGAGAGCAAGGGTTGTCTTTTGATTCCGAACTCGGATTCAAAGACTGGATAGGCTCCGGTGGGATCATGCGTTTTGGCTCATCGTAGTCCGTTATTCGAAGCATGCAAGCTCGGTCAGCCAGAGGCTCGCTGGTTGTTACGGGAACGGTACACCTTTTCCTCCCATCGATTGGCCGATGCCGCAGCCGATGAAGCTCATGATGAGACTGGCCGCACCAAAAAAGGGGGCTAGGCAAACAAAGACCACTGCTTTTTGCCAAACCACGAATCGGGTCCTCCTTACTGCAAGAAAACTACAAATAAAGCCTGCCACACCCGAGCCGAAAATCGCAACCTCCACAGTATAGTGCCCAACTCCACTCCAGACGGTCAGCCACGTGATCATGGCCGGAGCAATCAAAGTCAATGCAATCGGCCAGTAGGGTCTACGAGAGTCCCCGGGCGGAAATGGAGATGGTAAAGGAGGGGGCAGGTTTGGCTCCCGTGGGTTCATATTGGATTGCCAATTAGCCACCGATTCGGATGGAAGTGCCGCCTGTGTTTTGCCCGATGAGGCAGCCTAGAATGCTGATGACGAATGCCACCAAGCCGAAAACAGGGGCAAGAACTACGAAGAAAAAAATGATCAATGGTACATCAAGGCTGCTATTCCGGATGATTAAAAAACTGCAAATGATTCCCGCTAATATGCTGGCGCAGAAGTCTATCCCAATAACCGCTTCTCCGAGGCGACACCACGTTGAAACGAGGGAGATCAAAGCGGGGCTTAGAAAAACAAATGGTACGAGCCAATATGAGGTTCTCCGTGACACGGACGGAGAACGCTCAGGGGTTGGAGAAAGAGGCGGTGGTTCGGTTTCGATCATTCAGGTTTACGAGGCAAGAGTCGATTATTGTTCACGGAACAGCGTAAGTGTCCCCGACTTCTCATTTTCCGAACCATTGCCGCAAAAATCGAATTGTCGCTCTGGCTCACTTCGTGACTGTTCCGTCCGCGGTAAGGATTCCCAGCCCTTTCGCGCCAGCGAATGGGCCGCACTTGGCGGCGACAATTTCGATGACCACGGCATCGACAGATTCGGCGTAATTGGTGGTGATTTTAACATCCACGCCGTCGACTGTCCCGCTGGAATCGGCCTCGCGTTTGGCCAACAGCTTCACTTTCTGTGCGGTCACGGTGGCAATGACCTCCCACTTGCCGTCGTCATCGTTGTCGCCCAAGGCGCGTCCAATTTTGGTCTCAATGGCGTTGATGCCTTCTTTGAGGCCGGGTGCAAATTTTGCGGCAACCGGACGCCCGCCGAGGGTGGTCGCGAAATAAAAATCGCCCGGTTTAAAACGATATCCCATCAAATTATCTGAAGTGAACCGGATTTGCTGGCCGACCTTCTCCAAATTGATTGGTTTAGCGGTTTTGAAGCCAGCCTCAAACTCGGGCCAAATTTCGTCAGCTTTGGCGTGAAGAGCGACAATAAGTTTCTCCTGGGCTTCAGCGGCTCCAGTTGTGGCGGATGATTTAGCGTCGAGCTTGGCCTGAAGCTTTGCCATGATCGCCTTCGCCGGTTCAGAATCCTCGCCAAGTGCCAGGCGCACATCGTCCTGCAACCGACTGAGATCACTGGGGTCTTTAACAGTCGCCTTTTCTGCGGCAGCAACAACAGGGAGGATGCGTTTGGTTAGCGTCTCAGTGGCATGTTTGAGTTGCGCCTGAACAGAGTCAACGTATGACTTCACTGCGGGCACGGCAGCTACCGGCTTGTAATCCTCGCGGTTGGTCAAATCATGAATAATCGATGCGATGCGGTTGCGGAATTCTTTGGTTTTTGGCGCGAAAAAAGCCGATATCGAGTCGTTGTGCTCCTTGGTGTAAGCATCCCATGTGGGACCTGGTGTGGAGGATTCCTGTTCCCAACCTTTGAAATCATCAGCATAGCTGTCAATGTTGCGCTTGATGCTCGCCAAGACCTCAGCAGATTCTCCTTCGGCGGCAAGACTGGTGGATTCAGCCACCACTTTGTCGATGCGGGCGATGATTACCTTGGTGGCATCGGCGTCGGACGGAAGTTGACTCACCTGTTGACGAAGACGCTGGACGGATGAACCCAAGCTCCGGAGGGCGGAATCTCGGCTGTTTTGCGATGAATTGGGATTGGTGAAGTCGGTTTTTTTGTCGGCCCACTCTTCCTCCAGGCGTTTGACGTTGGCTTCGGCCATGATGGTTAGCTCGGCCCCCGCTTTGCGTCCATGCAGTTTTTTGAAGGTGGTAAATTTTTTCTGAGCGACGGCCATTTCCTCGGGGATGGCGGCTTTGGCGGCGGGATCAGCGAAGAGCTCACTAAGCCGATTCTCAACGCCCGACCATGTGGCCAAGTTGCCCACAGAACCTTCGGCCTCATCAATAAGATTGTTCAGCGTCCGCAGATAGCGGGGTTTGTTTGCGGAAACCTGAGAAGCAGCCATGTCGGCCAAAGCCTTTTTCACAGCGGCGGCCAATGGTTCCTTTTGCGCGGACGGCACGTCCTCCAACTCCACATCAGCTAGTTCGAGCTTGGCTTTGGCGCGGTCAAAATCTCGATTGGCAATGAGTTCCTGTGCTTCCTTGATGTATGATTCTGCGGTAGAGGTGTCAGCCATGGATTGAAGAGTTAAGGTGGAAAGTGTGCTCAGTACAAGCAGTGGACCAGTGATAGCCTGCGCCATGAATTTCATCAGTGACGCTCGGGATGATCGTTGGAAGTTGGGCATGATTTAAACTTGTGTTTGTTCGAGGCGCGGAGTTTAGAAAAGAGTCTTTTATTGGATCCTTAAGTGCGATTTGCATTAAAATGTATTGTTTAATCTGGCTTTGCAAGGGGGGAATCAAAATTGCTCATCAATTTATGGCTGCTTCCGCCGAACCATTCGTCCATTGTCTCAGAATCCGATACGGGCAGGATTGACATTTGCCGAATGGATTGCCCACCATTCTACGTCTATTGATTAAATGAAGCGTTTCATTGTTGGCTTGTGTTGGGCGGCGGTGGTTCCTCTTGCGGGGGCTGCGCCGGTGCGTTTTGTGGATGAGGTCAAACCGATCCTCGAATTCAACTGTTTATCCTGCCACCAAAACGCGCACGCCAAAGGCGATTTGCGGCTGGACCTTAAGGAGTTTGCTTTTACCACAGGGGAGAGCAAGAAGGCCATTGTTCCCGGCAAAAGCGCCGAGAGTAAACTTTACACCATGACGGCCCTCCCTGAGGACGACGATGATTTGATGCCGCCGAAGAAAAAGGGTGGCCCGCTGCCCAAGGCTCAGATAGAGGTCTTGAAAAGATGGATCGACGAAGGAGCCAATTGGCCCGATGGCGTTACTCTTGCCTCCAAGAAGGTGGTCACAGCCACCGTGGACGACATAGGCACGACCAAGGAAATCCATGGGCGCATTGTCTCCAGTTCCAAAGAAAAAGTGGCCGGCGACATGAAAGCTTATCAGGAAGTGGTTCCAGGCACAGTGGTGTCATTTGATCTGGTGGCCATCCCCGCAGGTGAATTTGTCATGGGCAGCCCCGAGAGCGAGGCAGGGCGCAAACCGGATGAGGGTCCGCAGCCGAAGGTTAAGATTGAGCCTTTCTGGATGGGTAAATGCGAGGTGACTTGGAATGAGTACGAGTTGTTCCAATTCCCCGATGAGGAAAAGAAACGTCGTGCGGTGCTCAACTCCCCGTCCGGCGAACATTATCTGGCGGACGCTCTAGCCCGTCCTACCACCCCTTACGTTGAAATGAGTTTTGGCATGGGTAAGGACGGTTATCCAGCCATCAGCATGACCCAGCACGCCGCCAACAGTTATTGCAAATGGCTGAGCGCGAAGACGGGACACTTCTATCGTTTGCCCACGGAAGCGGAGTGGGAATATGCGTGCCGCGCTGGAACGACCACGGCCTACTCCTTTGGGAATGATGCCTCAAAGATTGGGGATTACGCTTGGTACGGCGACAACAGCAACGGCAAATATCAGAAGGTCGGCAAGAAACTGCCTAATCCTTGGGGTTTATACGACATGCACGGCAATGTAACCGAATGGACCCTCGACCAGTATGACCCGGAAATGTACAAAAAACTTTCCGGCAGCCTGGCGGTTGAGCCGTGGAATAAAGCTACCAAGCCCTACCCTCATGTGGCCAGAGGTGGATCGTGGGATGATGAGGCACCCGCCCTGCGCAGCGCAGCCCGGCGGTTCTCCGACAAGTCGTGGAAAATTCAAGATCCTCAACTGCCGAAGAGCATCTGGTATCTCACCGACGCCCAGTTTCTTGGATTCCGTGTGATTCGCCCACTGAAGGTGCCCACTTCCGAGGAGATCGGTAAGTATTGGACAAGCGGCGTGGAGAGGGACTAGTTTCAGCGCGTAACCACTTTTAAGAACGCCGTTGAATGGGCAGCCTTTTCAACTCGTCTGAACGACCAGAACATTTGCCATCATGAGTGATCGAATCGAAAACCAAGAGTCCGGCCCGTTGAGTCGCCGCAACTTTATCCAAAATACATCCATCTTGACCGGAGGCGCTTTGCTCGGCGCTCTATCCATCGAGAGGGGCGCCCACGGAGCCGGCAGTGATGAGCTAAAGATCGCCCTTATCGGCTGCGGTGGCCGTGGTTCGGGTGCCGCCGGTCAGGCCCTTTCCACCAAGGGACCGATCAAACTCATCGCCATGGCCGACGCCTATAAGGATCGACTTGAAGGAAGCCTCGCCAACCTTAAGAACCAAGCCAAAGATCGGGTGGATGTTCCTGAGGAAAACAAATTTATCGGCTTCGACGCCTACAAGAAGGCCATCGCCTTGGCAGATGTGGTCATTCTCGCAACCCCTCCTGGCTTCCGCCCAATCCATTTCGAGGAAGCGGTCCGACAGGGTAAGCACATTTTCATGGAAAAGCCGGTCGCGGTCGACGCGGTGGGCGTTCGTCGGGTGATTGCCGCTGCGGCTGAAGCCAAGAAAAAGGATTTGAAAATCGGCGTGGGTCTGCAGCGTCATCACCAAGCCGGGTACATCGAGACCATCAAGCGTCTTCAGGACGGTGCCATTGGCGACATTGTCTCCATGCGCGCTTACTGGAATGACGGCGGCGTATGGGTCAAACCCCGCCAGCCCGGTCAAACTGAAATGGATTACCAGATGCGGAACTGGTATTATTTCAACTGGCTGTGCGGTGATCACATCAACGAACAGCACATCCACAATCTGGATGTCATCAACTGGGTTAAGAACGGTTACCCAGTCAAAGCCCACGGCATGGGCGGGCGTCAGGTTCGCACCGGTATTGAATACGGAGAAATTTTTGACCATCAC
Organism: Pedosphaera sp.; assembly: GCA_025359965.1. Classification (GTDB taxonomy): domain Bacteria; phylum Verrucomicrobiota; class Verrucomicrobiia; order Limisphaerales; family SXQI01; genus SXQI01. The sequence goes on along the minus strand of JANYDC010000028.1, from coordinate 27,676 downwards.
GCGGTGGAGTTTGAATACGCCGATGGAAGCCGTCTTTACAGCCAATGCCGCCATATCCGTGGCTGCTGGAGCAGTGTTTCGGAACATGTGGTGGGCACCAAGGGCAGTGCTGATGTGGGGGGAAACCGCATCACCGGGCCGACGCCTTTCCGCTTTAAGGCGGATCAACCCAAGGATCCCTACCAGCAGGAGCACGACGACTTGTTCGAGGCGATCCGCAACAACCTTCCCTACAACGAAGCCGAGCGCGGTGCGAAGAGCACTATGACCAGTATCATGGGCCGTATGGCCACTTATTCCGGCCAAGTCATCGAATGGGATGCAGCCATGGCTTCCAAGATCGATCTCGCACCGAAGAGCTACGCTTGGGATGCCCTGCCGCAAAGCCTCCCCGACGACAAGGGCGCCTACAAAATCGCCATTCCAGGTTCGACCGTTACCGTCTGATTTTGTCACCATATTACATGAAAAGCCCGATCCACTGGATCGGGCTTTTTTGTCTTAAACCTGACAAGGAATGACCTCTCCAGACGTCATTCCCTGAGGTGATGATTACGGTGCCTGGCGCTGGCTCACTGCGGCACCCGAGTGAGGGGTGGCCAGATAAGGGAATACCTTATTGTAAACCGCATCGTTGGAGTTCACGTTGTCACCCACAACGGTAACGGTCGAGTAGGTTGGTCCGCTGGCCACGGCGGTGAGGGCAATATCGACAACGTCATCGCCGATTCGGCGGCCATTTGGCCAGCCACTGGATTTTACCCTTCCCGAACTATCGGTGGTGGTGTCTCCGGCCACAAATCCGACACGACGAAAGGCTGAATCCCCCGGCACATGCACAGCAGGAGTAGTGGTGTCTACGCGAATAACATCAGGGATGTAAACCGCCTGAAGGTCACCCCGTCCTGAAGTCGCAAAACCCGTTCCAAAAACCGCGTTGATCAGCACTGCAACCTCAGGATTCTGGGCGTAAGTCGCGAAGGTTGCAGCATCCGCCGCGGGTGAGGTTCGATTGTATTTATCCTTGTCTTTCATGGCGACCAGAACTTCGTTGAAGAGAGGATTGCCCTGTCTGTTCACTTGAATCCAGGGACCGGAGGAGGTGGGCTTCCCATCCGAGCTGCGCAGAGTAATGCGCGGGCGGCTCACCGAGGCGTATACGCCCACACCTTTTGCGGTACCCAGCGCCGGCAGCGGGCTGGCCAGATTGGCGAAAGGAGCAGTGTACTCGGAAGCAGGAAGGCTTTCGATGGGGATCTGAATGCAGAAGGACAGGACATTGAATCCTTTGAAGCCGTCCACACCGTTGCCGTCCTGGCCGAGACCGTCTGAAAAGGTGCCGTTATTGTCCAGGATGCGTGAATCCAGCAGGTCAAAAATCCCTGAAGTATCCGCGTAGAAACCGTCATCGCGCGAACCTGCAAAAACTGTTTCTCCCGAGGACAGGGTTTTGACTGCCTGCGCGGTGTAACTGTCGAGTTCGGCCACTGTTGTTGCGCCGGAGATGGCTTTGCCCGTGTTGGCGTCATTGTACAACGGAGTGGTCCGCTTGCCTACATTGGGAGGCGCCACAGGAAGCGAACTTCCAATAAGGGTTGTTCCGCGTTTCACGGTGTAGGTCTGGGTGTAGTTCTGGCGGGCATCACCAATGGTCTCGATCGAGCCGATTGCGGTTCCGCGACCATAAGAGAGAATGGTGTTGGGGTTTTTGAGGGCGGGAGCGGTGAGCGGATCAACCGCAGAGAATTGATAGTCGTAGCGAATCAGGGTGTCGCCAGTCGACGGATTCGTAATGTGAATGCTGTAAAGCGCATCATCTGCAAAGCGATCATAGATCACACCGTCTCCTGGTTCTGAGAAAGGACGGACCGAAACAAGCACGTTCAACACCTTTTTGGTGGGATCGCTATACTTGGTCCCGACAAACGCATACACGTCCGTCAGGTTGGCTTGCGGATCCTGTTTGATGAGAGGGGCATCGCTGTGACTGGAAGCCAGAGTGGAGTTGCCTGAGGACAGAATCAGGGCTGCAGCGGCGCATCCTGAAAGAAGTGCGGAGGATGGGGTTTTCAATGTTATTTTCATTTTCGTCAATAGGGGAAAGGTTTTTGGGGAAGGTTAACTTTGGACAATCGAGCGTCGGCGTTGGGAGATTACAAAGGCGACCAGTCCAAGCCCGGCCGCCCAAAAGGTTCCGGCCTCGGGCACGGGAGTGATAGTCAGATCAACGTTGCCGCTGATAAGGCTGCCAGTGATGCTGAGGGCCTCGAAGTTGATAAACTGGCCTTGCGGTGACACACCACTTTGGAACCAGAAACCGCCGATCGTGGTTCCGGCCCCAAAGACGGAGGCGTCACCGATGAAATCAACGAAACCGAGGCTTGAATCGTAGGAGGCAAGGAATCCCGCTGGAGCTTGTAGGGTTGCCCCAATCAAGGCGTCGCCGAGAGCGGCATCGGTGATGCTCACGATTGCCAGATCTTCGGGGCCGGAATTGGCTATCGAGTAATGGTAGTCGAAGATGCCGCCGCCAAGAGGGGTGGAGGTGAGACTGATGGCAAGCCCCGCATGCGTCGCCTGAGCCGCGAATAGCGAGCCAATCAGGGCGAGGATTTTTGGGATGGGCAATTTTTTTGGTGGTTTTGAATGGTTCATAATCATCCTTGAGACATGGAGGGAGCGTCTGCGCCGGACCCGGGTCCGGCGCATTGTCCAAACAGACAAATGACTCAACTTCCTTGCTTTGTTTACGAGTGTCCCACCTCGCCGGATGCAATTGTTTGGCGTTCAGTTTGTTTTTGAGGGCGAAGATTGCACCTCGCGTGCCGTGGAGGAAAGGATCAGGCATTGCATGATCCCAGAAAATTTGAAACCTAAGGATGGTGCGAGTGGCGGGAGTTGAACCCACAACCTGCGGCTTCGGAGGCCGTTACTCTATCCAATTGAGCTACACTCGCAGAATGTCGATGCAAGGTACGTGAGAGTAAGGGGTGTCGCAATCTTTTTGCCTCGGGATATATGATCAGAGTGATGATGCAATGGCTGGCGTTTGGGATTTTTTTAAATTGCCTGAGGATTCAGGCCTCCGAAGTGGAGGCTGCTCCTACACGCCCTGCCGTCATTCGTCCCGAGTGGGCCGGTTGGATCGGTTCTTATGGGGATGCGCTTTGGGCAGTGCTTATCTTGGAAAAAGAGGGGCGATTATTGGCGGTAATCAATCGTCGGGAGACGGTACCCTTGGAACCGGAGGCTGTGGAAACTTCCGGAAGCATCGGCCGATGCCTGATAAAAGTGGCATGGACGAACCGCCCCCCGCAAGTTTGGCAATTGAATCTGCGGAAGGGACAGGCTGAATCTTTACGAATCGGCATCCAAACTTTCCCCCGCCGATCTTGGGAGAAGGAGACATGGCGGACTCGGGTTTCGAATATGGGCCAACTTCTCGCCCAAGCCGCCCAGGCGAGTTCTCCGGCCAATGAGTCCTCCCTTTTGCGCGGCGATTGGTTGGAGCCCGCCACCTTGGCTCTCGATCTGCGCCTTCAATCCCGCTATGTGACCACCAACAATTTTCTGGGCGTGGCCTTGTATCGGGAGCCGGTGGTGAGGTTGCGGAAGGTCGTAGCGGAAGCCTTGGTAAGAGCCCACCATCGATTGCGCTCCGTAGGGTTCGGCATTCTAGTTTGGGATGCTTACCGCCCTTGGGCAGTCACTAAAGTGATGTGGGACGCCGTGCCACCAAAATACCATCAGTTCGTCTCGGACCCCGCCAAAGGCTCGCGGCACAACCGTGGAGCGGCTGTGGATGTCACGCTGTGTACACTCTCGCTGGCAAGTGAAGTGGATATGGGTGGTGAATACGATGAAATGACTGAGCGATCCTACGCTAATTATCCCGGCGGCACATCGCTACAGAGATGGCACCGTGAACTGCTTCGAAAGGCCATGGAGGCCGAAGGTTTCTCGGTGTTGCCCGAGGAATGGTGGCATTTCGACTATAAGGAGTGGCAGACCTACGCCATTGAATAGGCGGACTAAAAATCGAATGAGAGGAGTTTAACGCCGGTAATGCGCGCGGGGTCGGACACGTCTCGAATCAAATTCTCCTCATCAGCGACAGGATTTCTTTTTTGCCTGAGGCTGAACATGCGAAAGCGGTTTGTGGAGCGCCGGATGTCGACCAAAAGCCCCGCATTGGCATAGGGCAACTTCTTGGAGGAATCTGAAGGAGTTTGAGAACCCTTTTTCTCGGTTTGGGTCGGAATCCGGATGCTAGGATTCTGCACGGGAGCCACCGCTTTTGCATCCTCTGCCTGCAACGACAGCACCAGGCTCAAAATGGACAGCACTATGGTTACCAAGACTTTCACCTGAAAAGTTTCGGCTCTGAAGGGTTTTTTGTCAACGAACTCAAAAAGGAGTTCTGACACTCGAAGGGGTGGAGTTGTATGTCGCCTCATCGTGCCATCCATGGCGCAGGCTTTAGGGATAGTTTACGCCCCGGGTTCGGTGCCGTTAAGAGCCTGGCGAGCGGCTAACGCGCAAGGTATCTAAAATGATTAACCATGCTAAACTTCTTCATCGAAAGCTCGATATACCATCTGTCCTCAGCCACAAAAAGTGGCGTTGAGCCATATTCTGAATTGAAATTACTTTGAAAATCGTGTCATCGATAAATTCCTCGGCCCTCGGCCTTCTTGTTGGGTTATTCGGAATGGCGGCCACCACGCAGGGTGCTGTCATTGACTTTTACGGAGGTTTTCAGTCAGGAAGCGGTTCCGCCCAAGCACCGGGCCAGTCGGTGACAACTCCCACTGGGGGTCCTTGGTCCAATATCACTTTCAATTGGTATGATTCAACCACCGGGGCTCCGCTCGCTCAAGGCAGCCTGTATCTCCTGAGTCAGGCATACACCGGCACGCCACAGGCACTGAGTGTGTCCACGCCCAACCTTTTGGGGGTTGGTGCTGCCTCTGCCGGCCTTTATACTTTTTCCACGTCACTCACTCTCTCGCCGAGTACCCAGTATTTCTTTTACTCAGACAGTGTTCCTGGCGGTCAAGGAGCCGTCGAGATGGGTGCCGGTGCTGGCTACGCAGGAGGGGTTCGCTACGGTGCGGCCAATGGCAACGGCAGCTTCGTCTCCCGACCGGGTGATGTTTCTTTCAGTCTGCAAGGCGTCGCGGTGCCGGAGCCCGGTGTCACGTCGATTGTCACGGCCTTGGGCCTGGCTGCGCTATTTGTGACCAGACGCCACATGTGTACTAATACATAAGAACTTCGGCAAAAGCGTGTTCCCAGGCTCGTCCCGAAGTGCCATCGTTCGTATCGAATCCGAGCCTGTTTGCATTGAGCACTCGCAAGCACTCATTCCATGCTTCGCAGTCTTCGTCCTCTGAATCATCCCAAAGGCGTGAGGCATGTTTGTGTTGACCCGAGAAGGTTAAGAAAGTGGGGATTCATTTGGTTTGACCACTCAATAAGCGACACTTCTTGACATTCTTGACTTACGTGATACAATAATCGTTAGTGTGGTCTACGCGTTTGACCCCCAAAACTTATGAAAAAACAATATGTTTCCCCAAAATTTATCGAATTCGGCACTGTTGAAACTCTGACTCAGTATGGCACGGGTGGCGGATCCAATGACATCGTTTACTTGGCTGCCGTGGGCGGAGACGCTGTGTTGTTCTTCCAAACCGTAGCCGGTTTGTCCGTGGCTGACGCCCAAGTGGCAGTGGCTGGTGCGATTGCAGCTTCCCCCGGTGGCGATAATTTTTCGGTGGCACTTTCAAGCATTCAAGGCGGCGCAACAGGCAAGGGATCTTCCTTTAACCCGACCCTTGGCACGACGTTCACTGCCTGATTTGTTCTCTTGTCGGTCTCACATTAGGTTCACAAAAAACCCACCCTCGCAAGGGGTGGGTTAGTCATTTTGTGGGGAGTGTTAGGCGGTTGTACCCCGGCCCGTAGCTTCTCCCGGGCCGAAAAGCATTCATTCAAAGCAAGCCCACAAGGCCGCGGCTTCGGCGTCACTAAGGGCAAACACCCCCACAAAAGGTACGCCGACCTGTTATGCTGAAGCCATTTTGGCCCTACGTGTTCTATGAAGACTGTTGTTTTTTTGAGGTATTTATGAGAATGGAGGAAGGGGTGGGATTTGAACCCACGGTTGCGATGAAGCAACGCCTGATTTCGAATCAGGTGCCTTAGACCACTCAGCCACCCTTCCCTCAGATAGGTTGATTAAAACAGAAACTGGCAGTTCGGCAATTGCATACTACATCAAAACCGAACGAAAGGTAATCGACTGAGTTTCTGCTGGATGGATCAGTCTTCAATTTTAAGACCGGCCGTAATCGCATTTTGACTTGCTTGACAGGCGTGTTTTGTATTATAAGTCGCGGATAAATGAGGCGGTTTCCACCATTTCCTTTGTTCGCGAAAGTCAGCCTTGCATGGCTGGTGTTGGCGTTCGCGTTTTGTCTGGTGGCACGCGCTGAGGCACCTGCGAACGATTCTTTCGCCCACGGATTAACCATTTCTTTTGCGCACGGAACTGTCACTGGTTCAAACATTGACGCCACCCGAGAAGAAGGTGAACCCATCCTGCCTGGTGACCCGGTGGGCCACACGGTATGGTATACTTGGACCGCTTCCACCAACGGTTACCTGGCAATTTCTCGGCTTGCTGGGGATCAATCCGTGGTCTTTGGCATTTATTCCGGCACCAGCCTCGATCACCTGACGCTCCGAGCCCAGTCCGCTCATCGCATGGGGGTATCATTTGATTCCCCCGATTTTATTTGGCAAACTCGTGATACGTTAGGTGTTAGCGTTCGCGCCGGTGAAACTTACTTCCTGGCCGCGGATACCCACAATGAGGGCGTTGATCCGGGTTTATATGGCATACTGCACCAACCAATCGACATCATTCCAATCCATCTGAGTCCTGACGGTGAGCCTATTGATCCCACCCCTGTCGTACCTCCGCCGATCCCCGGAGGAGCGATTGCCTTCAATCTTGATTTCACATCCGCACCGTCGAACGACGCGTTTGCTGAGGCGATTCCATTGTCTGGCCTACTCAACATGGTTGTTGCGACCAATTTCGCAGCGACCGTCGAACCGGGGGAGCCTGCTTACCACGGTCAGTCGAGTGGAGCTTCGGTGTGGTGGAGTTGGACCGCTCCCGTCTCAGGGCAAGTCGTGGTTGGGTTGGACGCGCCTGTAATATATCCGGCTGCTTCGGTCGAAGTTCTACAGAGCGCTGTGGACCCGGGTGGTGTGTATGGAGTCATTTCTCACTGGAGCGGTGATTGGTCGGGAAGCGGCGGCGTTTTTATTTTTATTGGCGGGCCTAGGTATACGGTAGACCTTGATCCGATTCCCATTTTTGCTCCAATTCTGTCAGTGTACCGCGGCCAGACTTTGGCTTCCCTTACTTCGTTGGGGCGCGGTTTAAGTAACTCTTTTACTGCCACGGCGGGAGAATCTTACCCCATCTCATTTGAAGGGAGCCAAGGCACTTTTGGATCGGTCACATTCAACGTCACCCAAACACCGCCGCCCGTGAATGACCAGATTTCGGAAGCGTTGCCTGTTCTGGATGCCAGCCGTGTGCTTCTCAACGGCCACACTGTCTCGACTACCCGCGAATTGACCGAGCCTGATTTGGGCTCTGATTTTGCCGGGGGATCTGTTTGGTACCGTTGGATCGCTCCGACTTATGGTTCAGTTTCGCTATGGCAGACTTACTCCCCTAACGGAGTGGTGAACCCACTGGTCGTTTTCACTAAAGAGATTAACGGCAACCTACATTCCGTCGCTTCAGCTCCTTACGGTTCCCTAGGTTTTTTTGGGGAAGCCGGGGTGGAATACTGGATCGCGGTCTATCGCGGTAATGCTTCCCCAGGCACCTTCCAATTTCGATTGGAAGCACCCCAGCTTCGTTATTTGGATTTCAATCTGGCCGACCGGATTCCGGGCATGGAGGCTCTTGGATTCACAGGCCTAGTGGGGCGCACCGCGCTTTTGATGGTCAAAACGGCTGATGGTTGGGCCTTTCGCGAGAGCGGTCTCATCAAGGAGGGAAATATTGTTTTCAATCCTCCTCCGCAAAACGCTGTCGATGGCACGGTGAGGCTTATCACCATTGATGAATTACTCCCGCCGCCGCGTCTGGCTGTTGAGCTTGTGGATGGCAGGCGGTGTGTGGTGCTTCACGGTTTGTCTGGCCAAGCGGGTGCCTTGCTCACCTCGAAGGATCTACAGTCTTGGACTTCAGGCCCTGCTTATAAACTCGCCCAACCCGCGATCGTACTGCAGGAACTGGAAGACGCCGGTGACTCTGCTCGTTTCTATCGCGCCAATCCTTCGGAGTGACCCTTATGGTTGCGATGGTCTGGGATCAGCTTCTTTAAGCAACCCTTTGTGGTTGACCCTTGAGCCGTTGTAGCTAAGTTCATTCTCTATAACCGCACCACCAAATGTTTGGCACGACCAATGCCGGATCAGTGCAGGGGAGAATCAATGATCTGGCGAACAACAGGAGATCTTAAAGCGGGTCTTCCAATATGCTGGGTGGTCATTTTACTTTCTGTCGGGTGTGCCATGCCTTCAGTTGCGGAAGTTGTCGGTCCACCCGCCCGTCAAGGGTTGCTCACTCCTCAAGAACAGCTCTGGCTTGAGGCTCACCCAGTAATCCGGCTGGCACCTTCTTCTGACTATAGGCCTGTGGAGTTTCTTGAGGCCGATGACTATTACTCCGGCCTGACCTCTGAGTATTTTAAATTGATCGAGCAGCGGTTGGGCTATCGCTTTCAAATTGTCCATCTCTCGCATGAGCAATGGCAGACGATCGAACCGAACGAGCGAGGTGCCGATATGGTTACCGCGTCCGCCGCAACAGACCGGTGCTTAAAATACTGGAATTTCACGGCCCCTTATTTAAATTTTCCCACCTTTATTGTTGTCCGGCAGGGAGTCAGTAGTGGTGTATCCCTTCAACAGCTATCAGGCTCCCGGGTGGCGGTTGTACAGGGCTGGGCATTGGAGGAGTATCTTCGTGTTCAGTTTCCCAAGCTGCTCATTGATTCGGTACCCGACGCCGCGACCGGCCTGCGCAAGGTTTCTTTTGGGCTGGTGGACGCCTTTATTTCTGAGCTTCCAGTCGCCACCTCCAGAATGGAAGCGGAGGGAATTTCCAACCTACAGATTGCCGGTGAGGCGGGTTTCGTCTATCGGCTGAGCATTTCCATTCGTAAAGACTGGCCGGAGTTGCAGGTCATTATGGAGAAGGCTCTTGCGACCATCACGCCTGGTGAGCGGGAACGATTTTTTAGACGTTGGGTCAAACTGGCCAACCCTCCCAGTCTCGTGGGCGAACGGCTTCGGCGTATTGCCCTGTGGTCGGGGGCGCTGGTCTTGGGGGGGCTTGCTGGAATCCTGGCATGGAATCGCGCTCTCGCCTCTAAAATCAAAGTTCGCACTGCCGAGTTGAGGGGCGAGCTCATCCGAGGCGCTGAGGCGGCTGAGGCACTCCGTATTTCTGAGGAAAAATTCTCCAAAGCTTTCCGTTCCAGCCCTGATGCCATTTTCATCACTCGCTGGCGGGATGGGTTGGTGTTGGAGGCTAACGCCGGTGCCTCGCGTATTTATGATTGCCCGCTGGAGGAAATTATCGGCAAAGCCACTTACGGCGCAGGCTGGGGATTTGTTTCGCCTTTGGAACGTGAGCGTGCGGTGAGCATACTGCCCCGGGACGGAGGGCGGGTTTACGATCGTGAGATGCGACAGATGCGAAAAACAGGGGAGATTTTTACCGCGCTCGTATCCTTCGAAACCATTGAGATCAACTCCGAGCCATGCATTGTGGGCATCTTGCGTGACGTGACCAAACAGAGATCCGCCGAGGCCGCCCTGCGCTTGAGCGAGGAGCGATTCGCCAAAGCCTTTCGCAGCAGTCCCGTGGCCATGTGCATCACCACACTGGATGAGGGGCGGTTTTTGGATGTGAACGATGCCTTCCTGCGCATGAACAACCTTCCTGACAGCAAGACGGTCATTGGCCGCACCAGTCTTGAGTTGGGTTTATGGTTTGATAACGATGACCGGGGCATACTTGCCGAGCGTCTCTTCCGTGAGGGCCGTATTGTCAACTTTAAGCGAGTCTTCCGAAGATTCTCCGGCGACCTAGGCACCGGCCTTTACTCTGTCGAAGTGATAAGCCTCGACGGCGTAACCTGTGTGATTGTGATTATTAATGACATAAGCGCCTTGGAGCAGGCTGAGAGCGCACGCCAGCAGTTGCTGGTTCAATTGCTGGAATCAGAAGACGAGGAACGTCGCCGTATAGCGCGAGAATTGCATGATACCACCGCCCAACACCTCGCCGCGATTCATATGAATCTCAGCCGTCTAAGTCATTTGGTGTCCCCCGAGTTGGGTGCGGGACTCATCTCCGATTCGGTTTCTCTCGTGGCACAATCCGTTCAAGAAATTCGTACTCTGACTTATTTGCTCCACCCACCTCTGCTTGAGGATTTGGGTCTCGTCGGCGCCTTGAGTGATTATGTGGAGGGTTTTTCGCATCGCAGTGGCGTGAAGGTTGAGCTAGATGCCGGAGGTTACTATGGACGGCTGCGCAGGGATCAGGAGCTGGCGCTTTTTCGTGTGGTGCAGGAAAGCCTGACCAACGTTCGACGTCATTCGACCAGCACCTCGGCTCTCGTGCGTCTTGATCGTGATGCGGAGGAGGTTCGATTGGAGGTGCAGGACAGCGGATGCGGCATGGCGAATCAGGTGTCTCTTGGCGTGGGACTGCGCGGCATGCGTGAGCGGCTGACCCAAGCGGGAGGGCTGTTGAGCATTGAATCTGATCACGAGGGAACCACCATCCTAGCCTCAATGCCGACGAATGAATCCATTCATCCACCCGAGCCAACAATCCCATGAAGAAACTTCGCATACTCATCGCCGATGATCACAGCATGATTCGACAGGGGTTGGCCGCCATCATTGAAGAGCGAAGCAACTGGGAGTTGTGTGGCCAGGCAGAAAATGGGAGGCAAGCTGTGGAACTCTCCTTAAAATTGCATCCGGACCTCGTTGTACTCGACATCACCATGCCAGAGCTCAATGGTCTCGATGCCGCGCGCAAAATCCGCGCCGCGCTGCCGCGCGTCCAGATTCTCATACAAACCATGCACGAGTCTGATGCCCTTACGCAGGAGGTTTTGTCCTCAGGCGCCCGTGGGTATCTTCTCAAAAGCGACGCGCCGCAGATGCTGTCGCAGGCCATCGAAGCACTGGCGGCCGGGCGTACCTTCTTTACCCCTAAGATTTCGGACTTGGTCATGAAAAGCCTGGAAGGCGAGGGGTCTCCGGCTCCTCGCGGCGAAGAGCCGCGCAGCAGGCTCACCCCTCGTGAGCGAGAGTTGGTTCAGCTTTTGGCCGAGGGAAAGTCCAACAAAGAATCGGCGGATGTCCTCGGGATCAGCCTCAACACTGTTGAGACCCATCGCAAGAACGTCATGAGCAAGCTGCGTCTTAGATCAGCCAGCGATCTCGTCCGCTACGCCATCCGCAATAATCTGATTCAGCCTTAAGGGGCCTGCTTCTTGTTATCCGCATCCCAGTCTGCTGGTAGCCATTACCCGTGACGGGGGTCTACCCACTCTCCGGGATATTCCTGCCTGCTCCAGGCAACTACCTTTGATCGATGAATCGATCTATAGATTGTGCCGATAGCACGGACGAGCAGTTGTCAGCGCCCAATTCTTTTCGCGGCACGTATGCAACTCCCGGAGATCATAGTAAGAAACAGCCTGCACCCACAGCCGCTATCCTGCTCAACCCTGCCGCCACTGCCGCGTTTGATCGGCTTACACGGCTGGCTGCGCAGCTTCTGCGCGTGCCCGTGGTCCTCGTCTCTTTCGTGGATGGGGAAAGACAGTTCTTCAGGGGCCAGCCCGGTCTGCCCGAGATTTGGACTACCCGTCGCGAAACAGCTTTATCCCACTCCTTTTGCAGCCTGGTTGTTGAGTCTGGCGGTTCTCTCATTGTCGACGATGCGCGCCAGAATCCACAGTTCCAAAACCATCCCGCAGTGACTGGCGGAAAAATAATTTCCTACGTTGGCATTCCTCTCCGTACGTCTGAGGGCGTTTCTCTGGGCTGTTTGTGTGCCATCGGCGATCAGGCAAGGGTGTGGAGGCCGGGCGAGGTTGGGATTCTCTCAGAGTTGGCTATATCCATCATTTCAGAGGTTTCCCTCCACAATAAAACCGCTGACTTAGCTGCTGCCGGCCAACAACTAGCCACTTTGATTCAACAGATGCCCTCTTGTTGCTTCTCATGCGGACCTGATTTGGGGATAACCTCTTGGAATTCTGCGGCTGCTCGGCTCTTTGGCTACACCTTGCAAGAAGTTTTGGGGCGGAGCCCCCAAGAATTGATCTTCCCTTCAGGACGTCAAGCCGATGTCCGGGCATGGTTAAGTTCTGGATTGGCTCAGAGCGGGACGCAAAAACCTCCTGTTCACTGCCAATCGAAAGAAGGACGATCGGTCCTTACCCGGTGGACGTTCACAAGGCTGTTAATCACCGATGGATTTATCGCCACAGTGGAGGAAATCACCGACCTGGCTCAACACGCCCAACAGCGAACGGTCGTTGAGGATAAGCTGAGGGAAAAGCACAAACTGGAAACCCTTGGCACCCTCGCCGCAGGAGTGGCTCACGAGGCAAACAACGTGCTCAGTGCCGTGCTTGGAAACTCCGAGCTGGCACTACGTCAGTTGGATGTGGGCCACTCGGCCGTTGATTCCATTGAAGAAATTCTAAAAGCCGGTCTGCGCCTGCGCCAGCTGGTTCAGCAAATTCTAGGTTTCGCCCGCAGGCGGACTGTGCAACGTCAGGTGATCGCTCTCCGTCCGGTGTTTGAGGAAAGTACTAAATTACTTCGTGCCACTCTTCCTCGCTCCCTTGATTTTGAAGTGTTTTATGACGCCGCCGTACCTGAAATTCTGGCCGATGCCACCCAGATCGAGCAGATCATTCTCAATCTGGTCACCAACGCCTGGCATGCCCTTGCGAACCAGCCGGGCCGAGTTTTCCTCAGGCTCGAAACCGCCTCGGCAGCCAGCATGTTTGAGCAAGGCTTGGGCGCTTCGGCCGGTTGCAAAATTACTGTCGGCGACACAGGCCTCGGCATGGATGAGGCGACGCTTGCGCGTCTATACGAGCCGTTTTTTACCACTAAACCCATCGGCGAGGGCACTGGTCTCGGATTATCCATCGTCAAAGGAATCGTGGAAACGCACCAAGGCGTGATTCAAGTCGCCAGCGAGCTGGGGCGAGGCTCTTTGTTTACCATCTATTTCCCTGCCGCCACCCTTCCAAAAGCGGCTGCTGTTGAGGTAGGTCATTTTCCTCACGGTCATGGGCAGCGAATCCTTCTGATTGATGACGAGCCAGCGCTGGTCCGCGTGGCCAACCGTGCATTGGAGCACCTTGGCTATCAAGTGTCCGGCTTCACGGATTGGAAACTTGCCCTGGCTGCGCTGGAGAATTCTCCCGGCGGGTTCGCGCTGGCCATCAGCGACTGCAACATGTCCGACTGCTCTGGCGTTGACGTTGCCATGCAGCTCCGAGTCGTTTGTTCCGATCTGCCCATCATCCTTGCCACCGGCTGCCTTACTGATCATTTGCTTCGAGAATCAAGAATTTGCGGCATCCAGCATGTCCTCCCCAAGCCCTACACCTTCGAGGAATTGGGCATGGCAGTAAGTCTGGCTTTGACAACACCTGCCACCGCGCTTCGTTTGCCACTTTCGTAACGTTTGTAGGGTCGCCCGACAATTCCCTGCTTCCCATCTGGTCTCAATTCCGCGCTTGCCAATAGCGCGCGTCGGCGTTTTGATTCCCTTAACAATACGCCACCATTTATGTTGCACTCCACCGTCAATTCGCCAACCTCCCGTCGCCGCTTTATTCAATCCTGTGCTGTGGTCGGTGCGGCCTTTGCGGCGCCTGCCATTCTGTCCGCCGACAAATCAGGAAACACGCCCGTTGTGGTCGGAGTTCCGGGACATCAATATGAGGTTGAGCACGATTGGGGTCAGCTCCCGGAATCCATAACTTACGGCAACACGCACGGCGTTTGCGAAGACAAGAACGGGCGCATTTACGTTAAGCACACCGTCGGCAAGAACAGCGTCAAGGGCGACGCCGTTGTGGTGTTTGACGGCAAGGGCAAGTTCGTTGAATCCTGGGGTGACGAATTCCGTGGTGGCGCCCACGGTCTCCACATCAACCGCGAGAGTGGTGATGAATTCCTTTATTTCTGCGACCCCAACCGCCATCTCGTGGTTAAGACCGACCTCAAACATAAAGAGATTTTCCGTCTTGGTGTTCCCATGGAATCGGGCGTTTACAACAACGAAGGCGAGTACCACCCCACCAACATCGCCACTGCACCCAATGGTGATTTTTACGTGGCCGACGGTTACGGCAAGAGCTGGATTCATCAGTACACCAGCAAAGCCAAGTACATCCGCTCCTTTGGTGGTCCTGGCAAGGAACGGGGTCAAACCTCCTGTTCGCACGGCCTGATGGTCGATACCCGCGGGAAGGAGCCCATCTTGGCTGTGGCAGACCGAAATAACCGTCGAATCCAGAACTTTACCCTCGACGGTCGTCACATTAACTTCGTGACTGCCGAACTGCGCGCTCCCTGTCATTTTCACAGCATGGGTGATGTCCTGTTGATTCCCGACCTTGAATCTCGCGTTACACTGTTCGACAAAGAGAACAAACTCATTGCGCATTTGGGCGATGGCACCCACTACAACGGCATCCGCGACAAGGCCCGGGAAGCATTTACTCCCGGCAAATTTGTTGCCCCCCACGGTGCCTGCTTCGATCATGAGGGCAACATTTTCGTCGTGGAATGGGTCGAAGTGGGTCGTGTCACCAAGCTGAAAAAGCTGGTTTAAGTTGCCGTCCGCACTGCCCCATGGAGTTATGACGACCCCGTTTATTGTAATAGCGTTTTTTGGTTTCCTAGCCTTAGCCGCCGTTAGTCATGTGGCGCGCGAAACCGGTGGCGCGGCAGCAGAACGTCGTTTTTGGATGCTGCTCGGAGTGGGGGGGCTCAACGTGGCCACCATTGCCGCTCTCAATCACTGGATAATTCCTGAGAGGCATCATGCGATAGTTTGGAACATCTCAGCCGGATTAAATTACGCGGTTTTGTCCTTTTATTTGGTTTGGAATCAACCCTTCCGCCCCGATCCACCTTCGCGTAAAGGGTTGCGATGACCGCCCAAAAAGCTACAGTTCCCGTCGTTATTAGTCCCGACAGACCAGTAGACATGAAGCATTATTTGGAGTTTGAAAAACCGATCCTCGAATTACAGCGCAAGCTGGAGGATTTGCGCAGTCATCCTGAAACCCATTCCCTGAAAATCAGTTTCGAGGATGAGGTCGCCCTAATTGAGAAAAAGATTGAGGACACTCGCATCGAAATTTTCTCAAACCTTACCCCTTGGCAGCGGGTGCAGTTGGCCCGCCATCCTAAGCGGCCATTCACTCTCGATTACCTCTCCCACACCTTCCACGATTTCAATGAATTGCACGGCGACCGCTTGTACATGGACGACCGTGCCATAGTCGGCGGCATGGCGTACTTGGGCGACTGCAAGGTGATGGTTATCGGCACGCAAAAGGGGCGCGATACCAAGGAGAACATTCGCCGAAACTTCGGTTCCGCCCATCCCGAGGGCTATCGAAAGGCTCTGCGGCTCATGCAGATGGCAGCCAAGTTTGGTTTGCCCATCATCACCCTGATTGATACCGCCGGAGCCTATCCCGGCATCGGCGCCGAAGAACGCCACATCGCTGAGGCCATCGCGGTAAATCTTCGCGAAATGATGCTGTTTGAGGTTCCTATTATTGCTGCCGTTATTGGCGAAGGCGGTTCAGGAGGAGCGCTCGGAATCGGTGTTGCGGATCGGGTGCTGATCCTTGAGAACGCTTATTACTCGGTGATCAGCCCGGAAGGTTGCGCAGCCATTCTTTGGAAAGATCGCTCCGCTGCAGCCCGTGCCGCTGAGGCGCTCAAGATCACTGCCCGGCACCTTCTTGACCTCGGCTTGGTCGATGGCATAATTCCGGAACCGCTTGGCGGAGCGCACCACGACACTAAGACCACTGCCGACAATCTGAAAACCGCGCTCACTTATCATCTAAATCAAGTGGAACGGATGTCCGTTTCCGAGCGGCTTTCCACGCGGTACGCCAAATTTCGCAATATGGGTCAGGTTCAGGAGAATAAGCCCATCGCCGCTGTTGCCGCCTAAGGATTTCTCCAAATGGAACTTTACCCGTTCGCCTTCGAACCCATTTTGCAGGAGCGCATTTGGGGTGGACACCAGCTCGCCGATTTGTACGCCAAAAAGGTTTCCACCGGCGCAGTGATTGGTGAATCGTGGGAGGTTTCAGATCGGCCCGATGCCGCCAGCGTCATAATTAACGGTCCGCTTGCGGGTAAATCCCTCCGTTGGCTGATGGAGCATCATTCCGCCGATATTTTGGGCCAGGCCCGCTCCATCCAAGGTCGCTTCCCACTGCTCATTAAGCTGCTCGATGCCCGGCAAAAGCTTTCGCTACAAGTCCATCCTCCCGCTCATCTGGCTGAGTCGATGGGGGGAGAGCCCAAGACCGAGATGTGGTATTTCTCTGAGGCCGACCCCGGAGCCGAGATTCTGGCCGGCATCAAACGCGGGGTGACGAAGGAGGAATTTGCCCGCAAGACGCTTGATGGCACTGTGGCGGATTGTTTTCATACCCTTCCCGTGCATGCGGGTGACTGCATGTTCCTGCCCAGCGGCCGAGTCCATGCGCTGGGGCAGGGGATGGTTATTTTTGAAATCCAACAAAACTCCGACACGACCTATCGGGTGTTCGATTGGAACCGCACCGATTCCTCAGGCAAGAAACGACAATTGCACGTGGAACAATCGCTCAGGTGCATCGACTTTGAGGATTTCGAGCCGTCCCTGACTCCTTCCAAGATGGTCGCCGACATCAACGGCGTGCGGATCATTTCGCTGGTCGATAACGAATATTTTCGCGTGGAAGTAGCCGCTTTCGGCGAAGGGTCGGGCCTGCATCTTGCCTTGGAAAAGCCATTGGTGGTTGCGGTTGTGGAGGGCAGTATCATGGTTCGTCACGGCCAATCCAATCTTGAGCTGAAGCGTGGAGCTTTTACGTTGGTCCCCGCAAGTCTGGGCCGCGTCGAGCTTTTAGCCGCAGGCAACTCCAAAGCTCTTCTATCCACGCCCGCTTAGCATTTTCATAGAGGGCAAGGCTGGTCTCTAATCTTCCTCTGAAGACTTGACCGCCGACCACTTTGGCCGCGCCCCAAACAAGGCTGTGCCGATTCGCACAATGGTCGCGCCTTCCTCAATGGCAACTTCAAAATCGCCGCTCATACCCATGCTCAACTCTGGCAGCGGCGCGCCTAGTGTCTGCTCGCACTTGGCTTTCAATTCACGTAGTCGACTGAAACACCCGCGCGCCCTCTCTGGATCAGGGCTGTAAGGCGCAATGGTCATCAACCCATGAATCTCCAAATGCGGCAGGGCATTGATTTTCATCAAGGTCGTTTCCACCTCGCCCGCTCTCATGCCGAACTTGGAAGCCTCTCCCGCCACATTGACCTCAAGAAGAATCTTTTGAACCTTGCCCTTGTTCTTCGCGCATTTCTCCAACTCTTCGGCCAGAGCAAGGCTGTCCACTCCTTCAATCATGTCAAACAGATGCACCGCATCCCGGCACTTATTGGATTGGAGATGCCCGATCATGTGCCAAGTCAGCCTAGATGGACATAGCGGTAATTTGACCTTGGCCTCCTGCACTTTGTTTTCACCAAACAACTTCACGCCCAGTGCTGCCATGGCAGAAACCGCCGCCGCCTGCTGCCCTTTCGTCACCCCCATTAAGCGGACTGAATCCGGCGTTCTTCCGACCTTGCCGCAAGCTATCGCCATACGCTCCGTGATCACCCTAAGATTTCCCTCATAATCCATAATCCAAAACTACCGTTCCACGCGCACGATGGCAACGCGCTGGTTTTTTTAAACGCTCGGTTTGCCTTGCTTGCTTCTGGGAGCTGTCGGCGGTAATATTCCCCTTATCATCATGAAAACGCTCGCTCTGCTTCTTTTCTTAACTTGCGCGGCCTATGCCGCTGAGAACAACCCCTCGTACCTCGACGTAAAATCCGGTGGTGCGGACTACGCCGACCAGGGTGAATACAAAAACGACTGGGGTGGCGCTCAGATCATCGCTCTAGGAGGCGGAGAGTTCCGAATGGTGACGTATCCCACAGGGCTTCCCGGGGCGGGCTGGGACAAAGCGGTTAGAACTGAAACTCCCGGCAAACGCGAGGGCGATAAAATTGTCTTCACGGGTGAGAACAAGTACCGCGCCGAGCTGGCGAAGGGCAAGATCACCATCACCACGGCCGATGGAGGTCCCTACACTATGGAAAAAATAGAACGGACCAGCCCGACTCTTGGCGCGAAACCTCCAGCTGGTGCAGTCGTTCTATTTGATGGCAAGAACACTGATGCCTTTGAGAACGGGCACATGGACGAACAGGGTCGTCAGCTGTTGGCCGCTGGCACCAAGAGCAAACAAAGCTTCAAAAGCTTCACCGCTCACTTTGAATTCCTGCTGCCCTTTAAACCCTTCGGTCGCGGACAGGATCGTGGCAACAGCGGAGTTTATGTGCAGGACCGCTACGAAATTCAAGTGCTGGATTCCTTCGGGCTGAAAGGCGAGAACAATGAATGCGGGGGGCTTTACACACTATCCAAACCGCTGGTCAACATGTGTTTCCCTCCATTGGTATGGCAGACTTACGATATCGATTTCACCGCCGCCCAATATGATCCCTCCGGCGCTAAAACCAAGCCCGCCGTCCTCACCGTCAAACACAACGGCGTGACGGTTCAAGATCATCTGGAACTCAAAAGCAACACCCCAGGCAACGGCAAAAAAGAGGACGACACCGCCGGTCCCTTTGCCCTCCAAGGCCATGGCAACCCAGTTTTCTACCAGAACATCTGGGTGCTTGAGAAATAACAGGAGTAGCCCTGATGATTTTTGTTTCGCTTTTTCCCCTCTTGACCGTGGGTGGGTCTCGGGGGTAATTTTGCGGGAATGATGTCAGCAATCGGTCAAGTACTAGTAGTCGGCAGCCTCGCTGTAGTAGCGGGGCGGGCCGGTGGTTCTTGCTGGTTGTAAACCGGATTAGGAAGCGAGAACCCACGGCCAAAGATGTCGTGGGTTTTTTAATGCCCACGCGCCGCAAGCCAAACCACATAGAGTTATGAGTACTGCAAGTCCCAAAGCGGAAGCAAAATCGAGCGCCCTCCCCACGGAGCGTGGCGAACTTGGACCCAAAATGAAGGGTAGCGACATGGTCATCGCCGCCCTCGAGCGCGAAGGGGTTGAGGTCATCTTTGCCTATCCCGGTGGCGCGAGCATGGAGTTTCACCAATCACTAACGCGCTCGAAGATCCGCACCATTCTGCCCCGTCACGAACAGGGCGGGGTGTTCGCTGCTGAAGGTTATGCCCGCGCGACGGGGAAAGCCGGTGTTTGCATGGCCACGAGCGGCCCTGGCGCAACTAACCTGATCTCGGGTTTGGCGGACGCGTACATGGATTCGATTCCAGTCATCTCGATCACCGGCCAGGTGCCGCAAGCCATGATCGGCAAGGGAGCGTTTCAAGAGACTGATTTTTTCGGCATGACCCTGCCGATTGTGAAGCACAGTTATCTGGTCACCGATATCAACGACATTCCGCGCATCGTTAAGGAAGCATTTTACATCGCCACGAGTGGTCGTCCCGGCCCGGTGGTGATCGATGTCCCCAAGAATATCCAACAGCAGGAAGCCCAGCCGCTTTGGCCCCGCGAGAACACTTTGCGTGGTTACAAACCAGTGCAGCGTGCGGATGAGCTGGCTTTGAATGAGATATTGGGCCTGATTCAAAAAGCCGAGCGTCCCGTGTTGTACGTGGGCGGCGGTATTATCAGTGCTGAGGCATCGCAAGAATTGCGCGAATTTGCGCATGCCACACAGATTCCGGTGGTCACGACCATCATGGGTTGCGGGGCGTTTCCTGAAACCGATCCATTGTCGCTTAAGTGGCTGGGCATGCACGGCAGCGCTTACGGCAATTGGGCGGTCAGCGGTGAGGCCAAGGAAAATATTCCCGGGGCGGATTTGTTGCTGGCCTTCGGTGTGCGGTTTGATGACCGCGTGACCGGCAAGGTCGAGAAATTCTGCGAACACGGCACGATTGTTCATTTGGATATCGATCCATCCGAACTCCAGAAAAACCGCCTCGTGCAACTTCCTGTGGTGGGAGAAATCAAGGATGCTCTGGCCCGTCTGAATAAGATGGTCACCGCCAACCCCATCCAGAAAAAATTTACGGCATGGCACAAGCAGATTGCTGCTTGGAAAGCCAAGGCTCCTCTCAGCTATCAAGTCACTGAGGAGGTCTTGAAGTCGCAACACATGAAAGATCACATGGGCGACGATTCCCGCGAAGTGATTTTGCCGCAGTATGCCATCGCGCTGCTGTATGAATTGACCAAGGGTGATGCCATTATCACGACCGGCGTGGGCCAGCACCAGATGTGGGCCGGCCAGCATTACAACTTCAAGTTCCCCCGCCAGTTCCTCACCAGTGCCGGTCTTGGCGCGATGGGATACGGATATCCTGCGGCGATGGGCGCCAAAGTGGCGTGCCCAGACAAGCAGGTCATCGATATTGATGGCGATGGCTCGTTCCTCATGAACGTGCAGGAACTGGCCACCGCGCATATCGAAAAAATCGCCGCCAAAGCGTTGATCCTGAACAACCAGCATCTCGGCATGGTCGTGCAGTGGGAAGATCGTTTCTACAAAGGAAACCGCGGTAACACCTACCTCGGCGATCCGGAGAACATGAAACAGATTTATCCTGATTACCTTTCCATCGCCAAGGGATTCAACGTTCCTTGTGAACGCGTCATGTTCAAAAAAGACCTGCGCGCTGCCATGCAGCGGATGTTGGATTCCGATCAGCCCTATCTGCTTGATGTGATCACCCCTTACACCGAGCACGTTCTGCCATTCATTCCGGCGGGTAAGACGGTGGCCGAAATGGTTTACTGATCCTGAATACTTTTTCCAATGGGCGGGCCTTCTAGCGAGGGTCTGCCCTTTTTCATAGTGCTCCGCACGTTCGCAGCATGGCCATCAATTCTTCGCGGCTGCTCCCAATGCGGTCTGCGGAGGCGAATAAATCATCCAATACAACAGGATACCAAGGGTGGGATCTTGGACGGTCCAACCCGGCCACGTTAAACGGCGCAATGATACGCTGGATACGTTCGGAGAAATCGCGTTTTGGATCGTCGATGGCTGAACGGCAAATCGAGAGGAATTCAGGGCCAAATCCCGGGTGAGAACAGAGCAGAAACCCTGGTGCCAGCCCGGGTCGGCCAAGACGGCGCATTGTTTCCGCGTAACTGGCTGCGGCAAAATATAGGAGGGTCAGATCGCGGAAACGGTCGAAGTGCGGCATGGTTGCGGTTAACGCACCGATCAAAGCGGCCGTGGCCTTCAACTCACGCTGGGTTTGCTGTTGGTATGCGATCCTCTCGGGTTCGGTTGGCGGGGCTGAAATCAATGTGCGGGCCAAACGCTGCACCCCAAGCAGAGTTAAAGCAAAACCGGTCGAGAGCAATGGATCGATGAACCCGGCGGCGGAGGGTAGCATGGCCCAACCCGGTCCTGCTATCTGATCCACGGTAAAATTCACGCGCTGCTGATGGTAGAGGGGGGTGACCGCGCGCGCGTTCTGGAACTGTCTGGCCAAGGTTGGATAACGGCCGATCAAATGATCCCATAGCGCTTGGGGTGACGAGGTGCGAATTCGCTCGGCAACGTTCGGCTTGAGAATAAAGCCCGCGCTGGTGAGTCCATTGTTAAAGCGGAGCATCCACATCCATCCTTCGTCGATAATGTGATGCAGCGCGGCGTCGTCCACAGGGTAGGGGAGCCCGCATTGGGTGAATTGAGGGTCGATGGCATCCAGCCGTTCCAAGCCGCTAAAATGCGCGTACAGACTTTCCATGGCGGGCAACTCGGGCAAACCGCGCACGGGCAGATTGAAGTGTTTGGCCAACCATCCGCAGGGGCCTGTGGCATCGACGACAAATGCGCATGTGATGGGCTCGGTGCGGCCTTTGATGCGAAGGGTCCAAACTCCCTCATTACACTGGGTTGCCTCGGTGAGTTCAGCTTCGTCCTCGTACCGCAGACCGAGTTCGCAGGCTTGTCGTACCAGAAAGTGGTCGAAGTCCGGCCGGTACCAGTGCATGTCTGAAATGCGGTCATTGGGGCTCGCGGCGAAGAGCAGTTGGTTAGATAGGTCATCGGCCCGAAGTCGTGCGCCGGGGGTATGTTTATAGAAGCTGAAGCCACGCTTCAACCCGCACGCTATGTCCGAGTGGTGTTCCTGCCACGATCCGTATTTGGAGAGGGTACGAAGGCGAGGCAGGTTGAATTCGTCAGCGATCTCTTCCAAGAGAAGGTTTGCGAGGGGCGTGCTCGATTCACCGATGGCAAAGCGGGGATGACGTCCTCGCTCAATCAAAGCCACTTTGCGCCCGTGCTGGTGCAAAGCCATGGCCAGCAGGGTGCCCGCGAATCCGGAGCCGACGACTACCACGTCGTAAGAAGTTTCAGCGGGAATCATGATTGTCTTGTGAAGGTGCTGCGGGTCGAAGACCCTCGCTCCGGGTGGCTGACTGGCTGAGGTTGAGGCGGATGAGTTCCTCGCGGATGGAGCGCGTGATTTCTGCGCTTTCGCCGAACGATTCCAGATCCCAGACATCCGCCAGGATGCGTGCGTCCGCGGCCATTGTTTGATGGACCCTGCGCACGGCTTCGAGAAAAAGTTTCAGTGTGGGCGGAGTGAAGTCTCCACTTTGCCGGAGGGTTTCCATTGCGCCTTCGGCGGAGCGGGTGGGGATCAGGCTGACTACTCCAGTTCCCATTTCACATATTGCGAAGGCAGCTGATTTAAAGGCCCAGCGAATGGCTTCGTTGGCAGGCTGAAAAGGGGGCTGCACCAAGATGAAGGTTCGCAGGTCGATCTTCTCCTCATGCAATTTTTCACCCACACGACAGAATGTTTCCAGGCTGACGCGTTTATTTAGGCGGTCGAGCGCGATGGGATCAACGGTTTCCAACCCCACGGCAATTTCCAGTTTTGCGCTGAGGCGGTCCCGGAAATCGAAGGCGCGCTTGCCGATCAAATGAGGATGACACTCCACCACGACTCGGCCTATGCCTTGGAGAAGTGTGGCGATGGACGCATCATCCTGAGGTGGAACGGACAACGGATCGAAAAAGCTGCCTGCGTTGTAGAGCTTGATTACTTCCGGTTGAGGATGTTGCGACAGAACGGATTCGATTTGGCGAACCACCGCTCCCGGTGGGATGGGGGTGAGGGAAGTATCCCGCCAGAGGTCGCACATCAGGCATTTCCACGGGCATTCGCGACCGGTCAAAATGACGGTCAGCACGTCGCGCAGGATTCCGCTTCGATCCACCTCTTGTTCACGGAAGACCGCGCGCGGATGGTTTACCCCGACCTCGCGGCGAGGCGGGCGTTGGCTGGTGATCCACCGGGTGCGTTCGGCGGGTGAAGCAGGATACGCCGTCACGCGTGGAGGGAGAGGAAATGGCGGCGGTAGTAGGCTTCCTGGTCGGGCAGGCGGGTGCGGAGTAGGGTTTGAGTGACTGCACCGTGTTGGAAACGGCGTTTGGGGTGGATGGGCATTTCCATGCCGGTGATTTGTTTGACTCCGCGGCCAACAATTTCGCCCTTCAACTCGTAGAGGCGCGCGACGTCATAATTCGTTAGATCGATGAATGGAATGCCTTCGGCCACTTCAATCACGTTGGGGCGGGTGAAAGGGCTGAAGCCGTCAAAACCAAAGTGTCGGCCCGGCGCGTAGGTGCGGGTGTAGGAGCGGCTGAGTCCGCCGGAGTAAGTCAGGGAATGTTTGATGCGTCCGACTCCCCATCCTTCCTGGTACAGCATTTGATTGTGGACGACGCTGCGGATGGTGAGTTCGGGGTTTTCCTCAATGGGGTAATCCTTGAGATTTTCGTCGCCGCCGTCTCCGTCGATGAGATAACGCCATTCGGGGTAACGCTGGCGGATGCCGCGCAGCAAGGCCATGGCCATGGTGGCTGATTCGACATCAAGCGGTTTGTAATCCTCTATAACACGGACGGTCTCCAATGGGTCAAGATCAGCCAGTTTTGCGGGGACGGCTTCGAGAAATAGATTGAGGCCAAGAGATGAAACAAAAGTTTGGGCCTGCTTCAAGTCCGGACCGTCTTCAATGCTCAACGTGAATGCTTTGAGGCGAGATGGATTCATGCCCAGCTTTTGCATCATGTAATAAGTCACCACAAAGACCGCGCCGCTGTCGATGCCGCCGGAAAAACAGACTCCAATCGGCTCTGCTCCGGGAATTTGTTTGAGCCATTTTTGGATTTCATCGGCCATCGCGCCAACATAGCGGCGGCCAATATCGTCGAGATCCGTGGAAAGCTGTTCGCGTTTGGGATCGAAGTATCGAGTGTAAGTGGGGTCTGGATCCGGGCAGCCCAACAGTTGGATTTCGGTGATGTAATGGGCGGGCACCATCCGGGTGTAGCTGGGGTGAAATTGACCACCGAAGCCTTCGCTTTGTAACCACGCTTTGATCTGGTCGATTCGTTCGGCCACCACCAGAGCCGGGCCTTCCTGACGCTTGGCTAGAAAATAGCGCATGGGACGATCGAGTGAGCGAGCCATCCGAACGGTTTTGCCTTCGCGAGCGATCAAGGCGAACGAACCTTCGATTTCCCTGACTTTGGACGGATCGGCGCTGAGAACTCGGGCTTGGGCCTCTACCACCGGCATGTTCCAGATGTGGTTTGACTCGGATGGCAAGAGATCAACAACACGCTCAATGTACTGGTGCATGAATCGGATGATATGCAGCAGTCAGAAAGGACGCAAATCAGATGTCGTGAGCCAACTCGCGTCACCTTAGGGGTGGCGTGGAAAAATCCGCACTACCTTTGGGAGTGTTATTGCTTCGGAATACAACATAATCCATTGATGCAGGCGCGGCAGGATTCGGAACGAAAACCTTTTTGTTTTAGATCGCAGAACGATTCCAACCGGTCGGGCAAAGGAGGGAGCGGGAGTGGCGTTTCAGGACATAGCTCAGAAGGGGTGGGAGAAGAGGAATCAGATTGATCGGAGTCCCCATCCGGAGCGAAGGGAAGGATTGAGGGGGGGTCGCGACGCGATTTCTTGCTTTTTTGGCCTGGAATGCGGCGATGGGTGAGGATGAAGAATTGTTTTTCTACTTTGATTAAGACGTTGAGAGCGCTGTTGATCTCGGACATTTTTACGCCCTCCTTCCGGACGGTGGCGATGGCTTTATCGCGAATCTCATTGAGGAGAGCTATTTGAGTGGAGGTGAAGTCTGAGGGGATGTCGGAGAGGTTGGAGTTGATTGTGTGTTGCATAGCAAGGTTGAATATGCGCCCACTATAGTGCGTTAAATGTACATAGTCAACGTTTAATTAGTGCTCGCCGGGTTGTGGTCAGACATTGCGGAGTTTGGTTCGGGAGAAGCACGGATTTTTGGCGGTGGCAAAGCGAAGCGTGGACACCGATTTTCAAAGCGGTTTTGGACTCAAACTGCCGTATTGTATGGAGGAAGGATCCCTCGGCAAAGCTTGATTGGAGGCAGAACTCGAAAATGAGAGGACACCGAGCCGGTCTGCTTCGCTTCCTGCCAAAATGCACAGGATTGCGGAGCGGCCCAAACCTCCAAAAAACGGAGATTAGCCCGTCTGTTTCAATCAAACTTGATCGGAGGCCACAACTCTAATGACTTCCTCCATGGTGCTCATGCCTCGAACCGCTCTCTGCATTCCGGCCATCCAAAGGGTTCGCATGCCTTGGCTTACCGCAATGTTCTGAAGGCTGCGGGTGGGCAGTTTTTGCAGGATGGCATCGCGTATTACTTCGTCTGTGACAAACATTTCTGTCAGCGCGCTCCTACCCATAAAACCAGTGTGCTGGCAATGATCGCAGCCTTCGCCCTTCATGAAAACTGCTCCTTCGAGCATCTCAGGAGGGATCAATTTGGCTGCGGAGGGTGGACAATCAACAATCGTCGAGCATCGTGGACAGTTATTGCGAATCAATCGCACGCCCAGAACCCCGATGATGCTGGATGATAGCAGGAAAGGTTCGATTTCCATGTTGATCAGCCGCGCGAAAACTCCGGCTGTCGTCCCGCTGTGAATCGTGCTGATCACCAAGTGCCCGGTCATGCCTGCCTGCACGGCTATGGCGGCAGTTTCGGCATCTCGAATTTCTCCGATCATGATCACCTCAGGGTCCTGTCGCATGAGTGACCGCAAAGCGATTGGGTAGGTGAATTCGCGGGCGCGGTTGACCTGCGCCTGGCAGATCATGGGTAGGTGAACTTCTACAGGATCCTCCACCGTGCTTATGCTCACGGAAGGACCTGCTCGTTGTTGGAGATAGTGGAGGGCCGAATAAATCGCGGTGGTTTTTCCGGAGCCGGTGGGACCGGTTAGCAGGATTAACCCACTTGGCTTGGAAAGGAGGGAGACGAACGTGTGCAGCGATTCGTTGTCGAAGCCAAGTTTTTCCAGATCAAAGTCGCGATGTTTGGGATCAAAAACACGGATGACTATTTTTTCACCGCGCACGGATGGAAAGAAGGAGAGACGGAGTTCGACGTTGGCCACTTCCGGACTGGCGGGGACATGGCCTTCCTGGGGCAGGTCTGTCTGATAACTGATCAATTCAGCCATGACTTTCAGGCGGCCTGAAATTTTTTCGAGCAGGTCCAAAGGCAAGTGAACCAGTTCGCTCAAAACCCCGCTGAGTCGCACCCTGACGGCCAGAGAGCTTTCCCATGGCTCAATGTGGATGTCACTGGCCCCGGCCGCCACTGCATCCTGGATTAAATAATTAACCAGAGGTCCGGTCTCGATGTCCTTGTAATCATTGACGGACTGCAGGTATTGAGTGGTGAAATTCATTTCCAAGCCTTTTCTTCCATTTGAGTCATTTCTTCTTACCTTTCATAAAATCCATGAAGATGGGGCGCGCGAGGTGCAACGTATCACTTAATTTGCTCAGACCGGGAATTGCGCTTTTTTTGGTCGGCGCACGTTCCGATTGTTCCAGTTCCACGCATTTGCCAGAGCATTCCAGACAGAAATAGAGTGCCGCAGAACCAGTCAGGCCGGTCCGCCGCACGCAGGCGGGGCAGAGGGTGATCCCGCATTTTGAACATTGAAATGCAGCCACGGTGTCTCCATGTATCTGGCATGCGGGGGTTCCGTCTTCGAGGAAGTTGGCAAATCGTTGTGCGACGGCCTGCGGCACATTAACCACAATGTCAGCAGCCTTGAGGGCACTTCCAGAAACTGAAATAATGTTAAAAATCCGGTGTGGATTTTGAGTAGATGGGTTGTGGATTTCGTC
>JANYDC010000132.1 GCA_025359965.1 Pedosphaera sp. | reverse complement strand
CGCTCGGTCAGGGAGAAGAAGGAAAGCTCAGCGGGGCGGATGATTTCAGGCATGCATTCTTTGACGAAATCCACAACCCATCTACTCAAAATCCACACCGGATTTTTAACATTATTTCAGTTTCTGGAAGTGCCCTTAAGGCCTTTCTGACCGTGATTTTGCTCATAAAACAAGTTCAGCCGATAAATAATCTGTGACCATTGAGCTAAGGCGATCAAGGCACTCAATAAGGTCAATATTTGGGCAAGATCCTGTGGTTTCTCGGGAGGTGTTTCGTGCTGCGTGGCTTTGACCATTTTGTTTGCGTGCGGTGGGTTCAGCGCCTTGGCTTCTCAGCGTAATACATCTCGGCTTGCTCCCTGAGTTTCGCTCGTCGCATGAGGAAAAACAGCCCCGCATTGCCGAAGAATATTAGTACGGCAATCAAAACCAATGCTGCCGGCTCATCATTTGGATTACCAAGGCCACGAAAATGATCCCCGAAAATACCGAGGCAACCGAGGCTCAGTATTCCGGATTTGATGAGATTGTTTCGGTAGTATTTGTAACCGAGTTTCATCGAGATTGGGGTGAACAAATTGAGACTCTGCGACTGGTATAAAAACACGGCTGCGGCTTGATATGCGCATTCTAAGTGAGGAGAGGTTTCTCACTCCTCTTGAACCGCATCCTCAAAATTAGCACTTCGGTAGACTTCGTCGTCGTCCCCCTGGACTTTAGCCCCAAGGTCAGTGGCAATCTGAAGCATCTTGGCCAGAATCGGTAAGTCGGGGTTCTTGGTGTAAATGTTACCATCGGACCAAGACAACCAAGGCTCTGGATATTCTGATTCGACTAAAATGGTGACCGTGTGATCCTTGCAATCCGGGCGAAGACGAAGTTGAGGATCGGTGGCGATGTACGAAAGCCAATCCTGCGGTGAGATCTGAGGCCCCTCTTCGTCGCTCCAGAATTTTTTACGAGTGATGTGAAGGTCGTAACCCATAGCGCTTAAATTCCGCAAATAGTTTGCTGAGCAGGGAAACATTGTTGCCGATAGTTAATAGCCCGCTCATGAAATGGATTTAAGACACGCATGATTCTTAAGTCAATTAATAACGTCGCTCCGATGCGACAACGAACCATTCGATGATTGGTAGCAAATCACGCACTGCCCCGACTTAAGACGAATTGTTTATTCTCCAATTGGGCTTTACTCAGGGCTGTTTCGATTGTTAAGCACCATTTGAGCTAAGAATCGGCTGAAGTTCGGGGTCTGGGGTTGTGCGGGACTGGGGGGCGTGGTAAGGACTCCCGGCACATGCCGCGCGTCATCGAACTTCTGAAACTTAGCACCGAGTATCTCGGCAAGCGGGGGGTGGAATCTGCGCGGTTAAATGCTGAGTTGTTGCTGGCCGGAGCACTCAATTTACCGCGATTGAAGCTCTATATGGAATTTGAGCGCGAGGTGGGCGAACCGGAGTTGACCCACTACCGGGACTGGATCAAACGGCGTGGGCAACGGGAGCCGTTGCAGCATTTGCTGGGGCAAACCGGTTTTTGCAAGGCCACCATTCAAACCACCAAGGCGGCATTAATCCCCAGGCCGGAAACGGAGCTGCTGGCTGAACGCGGATGGACGTTCCTGCGCGGACGCGGTGCTGAGGTGGAATTTCTGGATATCGGGACAGGCACGGGATGCTTGGCCATCGCCATTCTTTTGGAGTTGCCGCAGACCACCCGCGCGATGGCGGTGGATCTTTCGTCCGACGCGACCATTCTGGCGGCGCTCAATGCCGAGAAAAATGCCGTGCTTCCGCGCATGGAAGTTTTGACGGGGGACGTGTTTGAGGTAATCCCAGCGGCGCAGCGGTTTGATCTCGTAGTGTCGAACCCGCCCTATATTCCTTCGGCGGAAATCGAAACCCTGACCCCGGAGGTGCGCGATTTTGACCCCCGTCTGGCCTTGGACGGGGGGGCGGACGGACTGGATTTCTACCGCAAACTGGCCGCGCGGGCGGCGGATTGGCTGAAACCGGGCGGAGTCTTGTGGATTGAATTCGGCGATGGTCAGGCCCCGGCGTTAAGCAAGTTGTTCACGACGCACAACTGGATTGTGGGGGCTGTGGAGAAAGATTACAGTGGGCGCGAGAGGATGCTGATGGCGACGCCGGCGCGCGTCTAAGTGCATCCCGAGCTGACGATTTCCAATTTTCTATAATGGATAGTTTATTGATCCGGGGCGGAACACCGCTCCATGGCGAAGTGACCGTGAGCGGCGCCAAAAACGCCGTGTTGCCCATATTGGCGGCCACGCTGCTCACAGCCGAACGCTGCGTCATCCGGCGTGTGCCGCGATTGAGCGATGTGACGTTCATGGTGCAGATTCTGCGTTCGCTCGGCGCGGAGGTCGCGATGGAAGGGAATACCATCACGGTCGAATCGCCCCAGATCAAAGGCGTGGGCGATTATGATCTGATCCGCAAGATGCGCGGGTCGATCTGTATTTTGGGGCCATTGCTGGGACGGTTGCGCGAGGCCAGTGTTTCGCTGCCCGGCGGTTGCGTGATCGGGTTGCGCCCTGTTGATTTGCATTTGAAGGGCCTGCGTGCGTTGGGGACGAGTATCGAGGTGCGCAATGGTAACATTGTGGCCAAGGCACCGGACCTAAGAGGAGCGGAGATATTCCTAGGGGGACGCTCCGGCCCAACGGTGCTGGGGACGGCCAATGTGATGATGGCGGCGGTTTTGGCCGAGGGGGTGACGATTATAGAGAGCGCGGCCTGCGAACCGGAAGTGACCGATTTGGCGGTTTTCCTCAACGCCATGGGAGCGCGGATTACCGGTGCGGGCAGCCCCACCATCACCATCCAAGGGGTTTCCAAGCTGCACGGGGCGGAGCACGAGGTGATTCCCGACCGTATTGAAGCGGCCACTTTTGCGATTGCGGCGGCTGTCACCAACGGGGAGATCACCATCAAAGGGGCGCGCGCGGAACATCTCGGAGCTGTTTTGGACAAACTACGGGAAGCGGGTGTATCCATCGAGCGAAAAGGCACCAGCCTGATCGTGAAACGGGCCGGAAAATTGCGTCCCGTGGACATCACCACCATGCCCTATTCGGGCTTCCCCACCGACGCGCAGGCGCAAATGATGGTGTTGATGGCCGTGACCGAGGGAACTAGCATTATCACAGAGCGGATTTTTGAGGGCCGGTTTATGCACGTGCCTGAGTTGGCGCGTCTCGGAACGGATATCGCCATTGAAGGGCCGAGTGCCATTGTCAAAGGAGGTAAGCCGCTGAGCGGGGCTCCCATCATGGCCAGCGATCTGCGGGCATCAGCCGCATTGGTTATTGCGGGCATGGTTGCCGAGGGTGAGACTGTGGTGAACCGTATTTATCATTTGGACCGTGGGTACGAGAATATCGACGAAAAACTGCGCGGTTTGGGTGCGCAGATAGAAAGGGTGGCTGAACGATGAAAGCTTTAATCTCGATAGTCATTATTGTGGTGATGTTCCTGGCCGCCAGAAACATTGTGCAACGGTGGAATGAGGTGGAACGCAGGCAGAACGGCCCCGTGACTCCGCCCAAGGTGGTGGCTCCCCCCGTGTTACCAGGATTACCGGACCGCATGGAGGAGCCATTGCAAGAAGCGATCAAGAAGGGTCCACCCGCCGTAAGAGCCTTTCTGGACAAATACGCGTCGCACATTCAGGACCCCCGCCTTGGCGATGTGGAATTGGACTACGCCGTATCCATCAACCGCTCTGATCTGGCCGAGGCCCGCCAAATCTACAAAGCGGTCAAAGCCCGAACACCTGCCAACTCCCCGCTGATTCCCCGATTGGAGAAGTTGAGAAGCACGTACGAATAAATCGACCCAACGATTGCCGTCGCTGCGGGCGGCCTGTCCGCAATCCGTGACACGAGGAAAAAGACAAAATACGATCTTTTCGAAGAAGTTTATCCATTCAAAACCGGCCAAGCTCCCAACAGCGCAAAGTTCTGGCACCTAGCGGGTTTTGATTACAGCTTACACCATGTTCCGCCGATAACATTGAAACATGGCTGCCGGACTGACTGCCAACGAAGAAGCTCAATTATCTCAGACGATTGAGATGTTTGAAGTGATTACCCAATCGCAACCGATGGATTGGCAATCACTTGAAATTTTGAAGGAAGCGTACACCAAGCTCGACAAGCAGAGCGAGGTGGTAACGACCTCCAAGCGTATTGCCCAAGCTTATGTGCAACTGGGGCAGCTCTCCAGTGCCATCTTGGAGTACGAATCGATTCTCCAGCGCTATCCCGATGATCCCGATGTTAAAACCGCGCTGGCCGAGATTGAGATCAACATCCCTCGTATCGAGTCTGATATGGGCGATCGATTCACGTCGCCCCCTGCCTCCGTCAAGAAACCAGTGGCTGGCAAGCCCATGCAGAACCTGGAAGTCGACGATGGCCGACAGACGATGTATAAACATCTGGTTGATTCCAAACTGATCACCGCCAACGACTTTAACCTTTATTGGCCGGCTCCAAATCTCCACACGACACCTACTGCTGTGGTTGAACCTCTGCTGGGGGTTCTGCACGAGAAACAAATTCTGCCTCTGGAAAAAGCCCTCAAACACTTGATCGAACGGACCCGCATGGCCTGGCTGCCCATCGAGCGGTATGATGTGGATGTGGAAGTGGCCCGCAGTTTCTCCCGTGAAACATGCCTCCGCTGGGCCGTCCTGCCCTTTGACCGTATGAGTAAATCGATCCTCGTCGCCACCTGCAACCCTTTCAACAAGCAGGCAGCCCAGGAATTGGAGGCAAGCACCAAAAACCGGTTGATCTGGTATCTCGCCTCCCCTGGGGATCTCGTTAAAACGATCAAGAAGATCATCCGCTGATTTTTAAGCCCATGCCTCCGATCAAAACATTTGGTGAACGTATCGCGGACGTCCTAGTTGAGGACGGACTTCTCTCCACCAAGCAGGTCGAGGAACTTCTCGCGCAGCAAAAGAAGGAAGGCACCCGCCTCATCAAGCTGCTGATGGAGAAATCGTACATCTCCGAGACGGACATGATCGTCTCCATGGGGCGCGTTCTCAACACAACGCCCATCAACCTCGCCCGCATCAACATCCCGCCCGAGATCATCGGATTGGTGCCTAGAGAAATCGCCAGCAGCCACAAGGTGCTGCCCGTATCCCGACTCGAAAACCGGCTCTACCTTGCAATGGCCGATCCGTTGAACGTCCTCGCCTTGGACGACGTTAAGCGCATCACCAAGATGGATATCAGCCCGATGATTGCCTCCGAGAAGGCCATCGTCGACAAGCTCAACAACGTCGAAACCAAAACGGGGTCGATGGAGGACATCATCCAGGATGCCAAAAACCAGGCCGAGCTGGAATCCGAGGCTGACACTGTTCAACAGGTTCAGGAGATCGGTGACAATCTTTCCGAAGAACAGATCAAGTCCTCCACCGAAGAAGCCCCGGTCATCAAGCTGGCCAATCTGATTCTGGTCCAGGCGATCAAGGACCGTGCCAGCGATATTCACATCGAACCGTTCGAGAAAGAGGTGCGACTGCGTTACCGCACAGACGGTGCCCTGGTTGACGCCACACCTCCGCCCAAAAATCTTCAGATCGCGCTCATGTCCCGCCTCAAGATCATGAGTAATCTGAACATTGCCGAGCGCCGCCTGCCACAGGACGGACGTATCCGCATGAAGGTCAGCAACAAGGATATCGATCTGCGTGTGTCTTTCCTGCCCACGGTCCACGGTGAAAAATGCGTGCTCCGCGTTCTTGATAAATCAAACCTTTCCGGAAGCATCGATAAACTCGGCATGGACCCCGAAACCTTCCGCCGCTTCAAAGTTGCGGTGGATGCCCCGCACGGCTTGATGCTCGTGACCGGTCCCACTGGATCGGGCAAGACTACCACGCTGTATTCAGTCCTCAACGAGTTGAACAACCCGGATTACAACATCGTCACGGTTGAGGATCCCGTCGAATTCCAAATTGCCGGCATCAACCAGGTGCCTGTGAACAAAACCATTGGCCTGACTTTCGCCGGTGCCTTGCGTTCCATTCTCCGTCAGGATCCGGACATTCTCATGATCGGTGAGATTCGAGACGAGGAAACAGCTGAGATCGCCGTCGAAGCCGCCCTCACCGGCCACCAAGTCCTAAGCACCATGCACTGCAATGATGCTCCAGGCGCCATTGCGCGTTTGGATGACATGGGCATCGCCCCCTTCCTGATTTCCTCGGCCGTTGTGCTCTCCTGCGCTCAACGACTCATGCGCCGCATCTGCAATCAATGCAAAGAGCCGGTTGCCTATCCGCCCAAGATGTATCGCGATCTGAGTATTGACCCCAAGCTCTTTGATGGGATCAGCCTGTATAAGGGCAGGGGCTGTGACCGCTGCAAAAACTCCGGTTACGCTGGCCGTTGCGCCATTATTGAAGTGATGACTGTCACGGATGAAATCCGCAAGATGGTGATTGAGCGCAAAAGTTCGATGGAAATTGCCAAGGTAGCCGTTGCCCAAGGGATGAAAAATCTTCGGGCAGTGGCCCTCGATAAAGTCAGGGAAGGTATAACCACGCTTGAACAAGTTCTGGTTATGACCTCCAGCGATTGATTAGGGATACGGCTCACAAACTCAGCACGCGGGAATCCTTGGATATAAGATCACTGAGAAGGCCAAGGCCCCCCCAGGTAATTTTGTCGGAAAGAGGAACATCCCTCAATCTGGCCCCGAAGGCACATCCAAAAAGCCGAACTCCCAGGGTGCTCCATTCCTCAATTTGAGGCAACGCCGCCCAAAAAACCCCTTCATCAATCAAGTAGATTTTGATTGGGATGCCAAGGCGGATTCCTGCTTGGATTAGCCCTTCCACATGTTTGCCGCTGGCTGACCCAGCGGCACGGGAAAGGACGAGCACCAGTTTGCTTTCCGGTGCTTTCATCGCGGCTATTCCTGCCCATCGGGCATACGACCCAGCACTCGGTTCACTGTTCCCACCAAGTGCCTCGGCAGGAAAGGTTTGGCTAAGAACCCATCGGGCTTGACCTCCGCGCCATCCACCACGTTCATACCCACATTACCGCTGTACAGAATCGTTTTGAGGTTGGGCAGGATGCTCTTGGCCTCGGCAATCAACTCCATGCCGTTGATGGGCTTCATCGTGAAATCGGTGAGCAACAGCTCGGGTTTAATGTCTTCCTCATGGAGGGCGATCAATGCCCGCTGCGGATCTTCAAAGAACCGCGTGGAAAAGCCTTCCAAACCCAAAATCACCTCTACGACATCGCCGATCATAGGCTCGTCATCCACCACGTAAATTAATGGACCCTCAGCACTCATTGTGGGAGTCGGCATCTCGGCCTCGGCAATTGACCTTTCGGGGAACACAGTCCCTACTATGTAGCTCATGGTGGCGCCTGCGGGCAAGTCCTTTGGCGCATAATTTTTTCGGTTCTTTAGGGCAAATGTTCAAATCAACGCATGTTCCTCAGTATCAACATTTAATAAACATTAATTACGAGACCGTGCATCATCGTCCCGGGAAATCGGAACCCCTGCAAAAAAGCACGAACAATGCCAATCCGAAACACGCGAATAAGGGGAAGAGCTGTTGCAGCATTTTCACAAGAAAATATCTTGGCGGATTCCGGCTGGGGGCGACGTTATCCTTTTAACAATGATGGATACCGACTTGGAATTGCTTGTGCAGTATGCCCGGAACCATGCCGAGGATGTGTTTGCTGAACTCGTGCGGAGGCACATTGCCCTAGTCCATTCGGCTGCACTGCGACAGGTTCGCTCCCCGCATCTTGCCGAAGAAGTTGCTCAATCCACCTTCATCAAACTTGCCCGCCTTGCACCGAAACTGCGCTCGGACACCCTGCTCGCAGCGTGGCTTTATCAAGTCACCCGTCGTGAGGCCATTGATGTTGTCCGCCGCGAAGCCCGGCGACAAATGCGCGAGCAAACCACCGCCAGGATGGACGTTATGCACGCCACAACCGAAGATTGGAAGCATGTCGAACCTATCCTCGACGAAGCCATGTCCGCTCTTCACGACAAGGACCGCACCGTCGTTCTGCTTCGCTATTTTGAGAATAAGTCTCTCCACGAAGTTGGCGCAGCGCTAGGAACGTCCGAAAATGCGGTACAAAAACGTTTGAGCCGTGCCATCGAACGCATGCGCGACTTCTTACGCAAACGAGGCGTCAAAATTGGAACGAAAGGACTAGCCGTCGCCATTTCCTGCAACGCCGTCCAAGCCGCGCCCGTGGGAATGGCCATCACCATATCAACTGCTGCCCAAGCTGGATCGATTATCTACCTGACCACATCAGCCACAACACTCAAAAGCATCGCCATCACCACATTGCAAAAAAAGACCGTGACCGCCGTGATTGCGGTCCTAGCCGGAGTAGGAATCTTCGAAGCCCGCCAAATTTCGTTGCTATGCACTCAAATTCAAACATTTAAACAACAGCCCAAGCCGCTTGTGGAACAACCCGCCCCATTAATGAGGGAGCTAGAGGTTGCAGCGAGCCAACTCGCCGCGCTGCGCGATGAAAACGAACGGCTTATCCGCAACAACGCGGAGTTACTCAGGCTCCGGGGAGAGGTGGGAGCCCTGAGAACCGCCGCACGGGAAGCGAAGCGGACGGAGATGGATCCCATTCAAAATGCAACAAAGGCATGGCTGGCAAAAGTGGAAATCCTCAGGAAATGGAGTGAGCAACATCCCGAGCATCAAATACCGGAATTTCAATACTTGCAGGACTACGACTGGCTTGACGCTGTTAAAACATCGAACATGGAAGGGGAGCACGCTCCCGCCAACGCCATGCCGGGATTGCGCGAAGCGGCAAAACGCCAATTTGCCCACAATCTGAAAAATGCGTTATCCCGATTTGTGGAGGAGCACAATGGAGATTTGCCGACCGACCTTTCACAACTGAATTCGTATTTTGATCAGCCCATGAATGATGCCATCCTCAAATCCTATGCGATGCTGCACTCAGGAAAACTGGCCGATCTGCCTAAAAGGGAATGGCTCGTGAAAGAAATCGCCCCTCCTTTTGACAATGATGACCCTCGCCAGATGATGATTCGAACGGACGATTATCTGCTGGTGCAGCGAACACAATAATTGTTTCGCCGATTGAACGCTTGAAACCCGCTGATCAAGCCCTCATCGTTGCGGCGTGAGCACACTCCGTGAGCGGCTTGACCGTCATTTGCGATGCCAGCCCAAGCTAGGCCAGGGCGTGTATATTGCCCGGCAGGCCGTGGTTCTGGGGGATGTAACTTTGGGGGATCAGGCCAGCGTTTGGTTTGGGGCTGTGCTTCGCGGAGATATCAATCACATTGAAATCGGCCCTCGTTCCAATGTTCAGGACAATGCCGTGATTCATCTTGCGGACGATTATCCGTGTTTGATTGGAGAACTCGTCACTGTGGGGCACTCCGCGATTGTCCACGCCGCGACAGTAGGGGACGAATGTCTCATTGGCATGGGTGCGGTTGTGCTGGATGGGGCGGTGATTGGAGCGCAATCAATTATAGGGGCCAAAGCCTTGGTGCCGCCGGGAATGGTTGTGCCCGAGGGCTCAATGGTTCTTGGCATCCCGGGAAAAATCGTTCGCGCGCTTTCGCCCGAAGAACGCGCCGGTTTGAAACTCTGGGCCACCAAATACGTTGAGAACGCCGCCTATTGTCTCGAAAGTGGTCTGAACGTTGGCGCGCCACTGACTTCGTAGCCGCACAGAGCCACCGTTTACAATCCCGCTTCCAACCCCTACCGTCTTCAGCATGGCCGAGCGACCCACCGCCGATGTTTTGACCAAGCCCGACGCAGCCCTTGAAATGACGCTGCGTCCGTCGTTGTTTTCTGATTTCACCGGCCAGGCCAAGGTTAAGGAGCGTTTGGAGATTGCGGTCGAGGCAGCCCGCCGCCGAAGCGAACCGTTGGATCACATCCTGTTAAATGGCCCTCCAGGCTTGGGCAAGACCACACTTGCCAACATCATCGCCAAGTCGATGGATGCGACGCTTAAATCCACCTCGGGGCCCACCATTGAAAAAGCGGGGGACTTGGCCGGCTTGCTAACCAATCTGGAAGAAGGCGATGTCCTGTTCATCGACGAAATCCATCGGCTTCAGAAAACCATCGAGGAATACCTCTATCCGGCTATGGAGGATTTCAAACTTGATATCATTATTGATCAGGGGCCGAACGCCCGCAGCATCCGCCTCAACCTGCCCCGTTTCACGCTCATCGGCGCTACTACTCGCAGCGGTTTGCTTTCGGCGCCTTTGCTGACCCGTTTCCCCATTCGTGAGAGGGTGGATTATTATAGCGCGGAACAGCTCCAAAAAATCGTCATACGCGCAGCGCGATTGCTGAACATTGAAATTGAAGATCTCGGCGGCATGGAAATCGCGCGACGCAGCCGCGGCACACCGCGTATCGCCAACAACCTACTCAAACGCGTGCGAGACTACGCCCAAGTGCGCGGCGACGGTCGAATTACAGCCGCTCTCGCCGACAAAGCGCTCGCGCTACTCGATATCGACCGGCATGGCCTCGACGAAATGGATAAGCGCATCCTTGAAGCCATTATCGTGAAATTCGGCGGCGGGCCAGTCGGTGTGTCCTCACTGGCCGTCGCCGTCGGCGAGGAACCGGACACCATTGAGGAAGTCTATGAGCCTTACCTGATCATGGAAGGATACCTCAACCGTACTTCGCAGGGCCGGGTAGTCACCGAACTGGCCCATCAACGACTTGGTCTCGTGGGACTTCGGCCAGAGAGCCAACCGAAGCTGCTCTAAGGCTCCAGTTCGTGCCTCCGGCATCGAAAACGGAGGATTGTTTTAGCATAACCAGGCTAAAGCGAGTGTTGCTTGTCACTTGATCTGGGACAGCTCCGCTTCGGTCCAAGCCTCTGTGCGGTTGGTTGTGGCGGCGCGGACGCCTTTGACTTGATCGGCTGTAACTGGCGACCCAGTATTATCCCATTCCCGGCGCACGTAGGTCAGGACTGCTGCGATTTGTTCGTCCTCCAAACTGGCCAAGGATGGCATCTCCAAATCCCACGTCCGGTCCCGCACTTGAATCCGCCCACGCACCCCGTGCATGACTACGCGCATCGGCCGTTCGGCTGGGCCATTCACCCACTCGGAGTCAGCCAGAGGAGGAGCCAGCCCTTCCATGCCGATTCCGGTTTTTTGGTGGCAGGCTGCGCAGGCCATTTCGAAAAGTGCTCGTCCAGCCTCAAAACGCTCTTTCTCAGCGGCGTTCAGCGGCGCCACCACTGGCGGCGGGACAAACCCCGGTTGTCCCGGCCAAGTGATGAGCTTGCGGATTTTTTGTACACTCTCGACCACTATCGGGGATTGGCTTTTTTCCAAAGCTAGAAAGCCGCTCGGCTCCTCTGTAAAAATCACCGCGCGAATTGTAGGTGCAGGTTTGCCGAGTTGTGCTACAGGCACCATGGCGGCCATTGCTCCCAACAGAATCTCCTGCCGCGAGGCATCGGCTTTGGCCACCGAAGCCAATAGCTGGCCTACTTGGGCCGCTTTGCCGGAATTCATGATGCATTTGACCAATCCTACCAACATTGAGCCATCCGCAGTGGTAACTGACCGGCCTTGGGACCTAGCCAGAAATTCATCCATAAACTTTACTTCGCCCTTCCAAAGTCCTGAGAGCAGCGCATCGCGGATAAGTGGATAGCCAGCTGACTGTTGCGCAATTGTCAACATTCCCTCCCTCGAATCCGGGTCATCATACGCTCCCAATGAAAGCGCAAGCTGCAACTGAACGTCACTATTTGTATCTCTTGCCAACCTCAGCCTGTCGTGAACCTGCTCATCGTACCGGAACGGCGTGGCAAGTCGGCTAAGGAATGAGTCGCTCAGGCGAACACCAACAGCTCGTACCTTGGAATTCTCGTCGCGCAGCGCCTTGCTTCGTACTTTGCCGTTGGCCGCGCCCATACCCTCTAAGGTCCAAATAGCATGCAAACGGGCAAGGGAATTGGTTAAACTCCCAAATGATTCGACGAGTTGAGGTGCAAGCTTTTGGTCGTTGCGTTGGACCAACAATCTCTGTGCCGTGTCCCGCGTCCAACCATTCTCCGACGACAAGGCATTTACCAGTTGCTCTGACCTGGCCTTCTCCAGCTTCGGTGCCTTTTCTCGGATTCCACCGTCATGCACGACGCGATAGATTCGGCCCATACCTGTGGGCCCCTGCATGTTGCGTGATTCCATCTGCTGTCGCAGATAGCTGGTCAAATAGATGCGGTGCTGGATGATGCCCCGGTAAAAATCCACGATGTAAAGACAGCCATCAGGACCGTTGTATAAATTGACCGGGCGGAAGCGTTCGTCGGTGGAGGCGAGGAATTCCCGGTCATCCCAGGCCTGTTTGCCGCTTACTATTCCGTTCTCCTCGGTCAGAATGTTGCGCTTGATTAGGTTGGCTGACGGTTCGGCCACAAAGGCATTCCCGTGATAGTCCTCAGGGAAGTTGTTCCCTCGATAAATGACCGGGCCGCAGGCGGCGGTGAATTGGGCGAGTTTGCCGTCTGCGCGCAGGGTGCCTTCCTGATATCCGCGATTTACCCCTGGAGTTACGCGGATGGGATAAGTCTTCTGATTCTTTATCGGGTCCACATTGAGGCCG
This sequence comes from Pedosphaera sp., assembly GCA_025359965.1. GTDB lineage: Bacteria > Verrucomicrobiota > Verrucomicrobiia > Limisphaerales > SXQI01 > SXQI01. Next base: position 2,365 of record JANYDC010000132.1, on the reverse strand, counting down.
AAAGGCGAACGCAGATTGGGATTGCGCGCGTAATAAGCCGATGGCACCAAATCAATCCGCAACTGGTCGCTGTTGGAGTTGTAGACCAGTCGGCCGTAATCGTCCTGTGAAATACCCCACTGTCCGCGAAAGATGGTGGGTTCCCTTTTCCAGACCCCATCGATCTGCCGAAAGCGCGTGGTGTGATTTGCACTGTAAATCCAGTTGTCCATGGCCCACATCAATCCGTTGGATGCATGCTCCGGGTTGGATTGTTTGCCTCGGGAAGGATCGTTCTCCTTGGCATAATCGCCGGCCACTTCCTCCCGCTCGCCCGCTGTGCCATCACCGTTGATGGGGTAAAACCACAGCTTGGGCGGTTCGGCGATGAGGATTCCATCTTTCACCAAACAAAGCGCCCTGGGCATGACCAGCTTGTCGGCAAATACCCTTCGTTTGTCCATTCGCCCGTCCCCATCGGTATCTTCCAACACCACCACCGATCCCACCGGATCAGTCTCCGCAGTGCCTTCCGGGTTGCGCATGTAGCCGCTCATTTCCACCACGTACAACCGACCGTCACCATCAAACTGCATGGCCACCGGGTCTTTCACGAGCGGCTCCTCGGCCACGATTTCCACATGAAACCCTTGCGGCAGGACAAAGGTTTTCATTGAATCGGCCGCGCTCAAAACGGGGGATGGCGGAATTTTGTCGGCAGGCACGCGGCTAACTTGGGCCTCGCCTGCCTTGTCGCCATTTTGGGCCTGCCCAGGAACTGTCATTCCAGCCAGACCAATCAAAAACAAGCCAACACACTTCATACGCATGAAAATAGAGACGCTTTTGGGCATGGCTCCATTCTCACCTAGGGGCAAAATGAGGCAAGCCGCGTTATATGGAGTGCGGTTGCAGAGCGCCGAGCGTCGACACCGCTTTGGGATGCGAACTGAGAGAAGTTAAAGGCTTGGAAATGAGTCTTGATTAAAACCCTCCTGAAAAGCGGTGTCGGAAATTGAACTCCAGATAATATGACTGCTTCACGTTCTGCTTCACTCTCCCACCGCACTCCACATTCAGTGGGCAATGGGGCGCTACTTCGCCAGCAGTTTTTCCAATTGGGTGGCCAGATCCTCACCGCGCAAATCCTTGGCGATGATTTTGCCTTCTTTGTCCAATAGGAAGGTGGCCGGTATGCTGCCGATGCCGTATTTGGTGGAGACTTTGTTCTGCCAGCCTTTGCCGTCGAAATACTGCTGCCAGGTCATTTTATTCTTTTTCAGAAATGCACGCAGGGTGCTCTCATCCTGATCGAGGCTGACGCCGACGATTTCAAATCCTTTGTCGTGGTATTTTTCGTAAGCCTTGATCACGTTGGGCAGTTCGCGCACGCAAGGCCCGCACCAGGTGGCCCAAAAATCAACCAGCACCACCTTACTTTTGAAACCGGCAATGGAAAGGGGTTTGCCGTCCATATCCTTTTCCTCGAAATTGGGGAAGACCGCGCCGTCAACCAATTGGCTTTGGAGTTTGGCGGACTCAGCCTGCTGGGCGATGGACGCCAGCAATTTTTCCCCCTGCTTGGCCATATCCGTGTCAGGAAAATCGGCTTGTAGCTTTTTCACCAGAGGCACGCCTTTGTCGGGCAGTTCCAAAACCTCCACATACAGCATGGCTTTCATGAAGAGAATCCGTGCGACCTCTTCGGTCTTCTCGTCCTTATGCTCGGCCAGCAGTGTGTCGAATTCTTTAAGCTCATCGGCCAGATCCGCCTCAGTGCGCTTATCCGCCTTGATTTTGACGCCCACTTTGGCGATCAACTCCTTGAGTTGAACCTCGGCAGATTTTTTGTCCTCCGCCCGCGCGTGAGGGGCGACTGCCGCGATGCAACAGACGAGTAAGGCAAGAATGAGATTTCTCATATGCTAATGGATACAGCAACCATTCAATTATTCCAACACACTCCTTCCATTTTTTTGAGCATTTAATTCTGTGGTCGGACACTTCGAGGGCGGCTTGTCTGGTTTTTGTCTGAGCCATGATTCAGACACGGTGGGAACCCTTTATTAGGTAGTCTGTGTGTCGCAGCTTAACTTGGTCACCGACTTTCGCTCGTTGACGTGAACCGCGCAAACGGCCATAAGGGTGGATATCAAACGCGATTTCCTACTTCGGATGAAAATAATTGAGATGCTGGCAGGATCTGCGTAAGACATTTGAGCGCTTCCAGAAACTGAAATAATGTTAAAAATCCGGTGTGGATTTTGAGTAGATGGGTTGTGGATTTCGTCAAAGAATGCATGCCTGAAATCATCCGCCCCGCTGAGCTTTCCTTCTTCTCCCTGACCGAGCGTCTGGCTCAGATTTCCCAGCAGCGCGACCCTCT
>JANYDC010000106.1 GCA_025359965.1 Pedosphaera sp. | reverse complement strand
GGACAGGCGGGACGGATCTTCCAGAGGTACGTGGGCTGGGCCAGAAACAAGGCGGCCATCCAGATGCTCAACCTCTGCTATAACCTCAAACGCTACGAGACGATCCTGCGGCTCAAGCTGCATCCGGTGGCCAAGGCATGAGACGAACCATGAAAAAACAGGAAACTGTTGGCAACGAGAGGTTCTGGATGCACCACTCAACCTGCAACCGCTCCATTCAAACGGGCGGGCCAACAACCTATGCGGGTTCCAAATGTGCCTTTAGGATAGCCTGCTTTTAATACATGCCATTTTTGGAAGTGCCCTACAGCCCATTTAACGGAGGGCTCTAAAAGAAAAATAATGACGAGCTGTCGTCGCCTGATATGAGTATAGTTTTTAGTAAATCGTCTGGGGCCGCGCTTTCGATTCGCTCCGGTTTTAAAATTCTGGGCCTTTGCGCTTTGCTTTGCGCATTTTTCCAAACCTCGGTTGCGGCAGCCCAAAGCATCGCCCGGGTGTGGGATGAGGAAGCTCTCTCGGCGATCAGGATTGATAAGCCTCACCCTCCCGTTCATGCCAGAAATCTGTTCAGCCTCTCAGCCGCAATGTACGATGCGTGGGCGGCCTTCGATCCAGTGGCTGTTGGGTATATTTACCACGGCAAGCATTCTTTTTCTGATGCCACAGCCGCCCGCCGGGAGGCAATCAGTTACGCTGCCTATCGAATACTGAAGGAACGATACAGTCTTTCAGTTGGCTCAAAGACCACACTCGTAGCTTTGGATGCCCGGCTTACCAGTCTCGGTTACGATACTAATAATTTCTCTCTCGACCCCTCCACGCCAGCGGGCCTAGGTAACAGCGTTGCTGCTGCCGTGTCAGAATGGTTCATCAAAGACGGAGCACGTCAGGAGCAAGGCTATAAGGATAATTTCCCTGAATTGGGTGGTTACGCGCCTGTAAACCAGGTCTTAGTGACCGGATTGAGCGGAATTATCGTCTCGAATGTGAACCATTGGCAGCCGTTGGCCATTGCGAATGCCGTGGATCAGAACGGGATTCCCGCCGGACCCATTCAGACATTCCTTGGATCACAATGGTTAGGCGTTCGCCCTTTTGCCTTGGAACGATTCGACTCGTCGCTCCCTTGGGTCAATCCAGGTCCACCGCCCCAATTGGGCGGGGTAGGTGATGCGGAATTTCGATCCAATGTTGTCGTTGTTATCCAGCGCAGCAGTGAGATGACCCCCGATGATAATGTGTCCATTGATATTTCTCCTGGGACTTTTGGAAATAATTCGCTGGGGACCAGCGACGGTCAGGGGCACTCCATCAATCCTGCAACCGGCCAGCAGTACGCCCCTAATTTGGTAAAACGTGGCGATTTCACTCGAATCCTTGCCGAATTCTGGGCAGATGGCCCCAATTCCGAAACTCCTCCTGGTCATTGGAACACGCTGGCTAACTTGGTCGCTGATAGTCCGCAGTTTGAAAAACGTTTGGGTGGAACAGGCTCCACTTTGGACGATTTGGAATGGGATGTGAAGGTCTACCTTGCGTTGAACTCCGCTCTTCACGATGCGGCCTGCGCTGCCTGGTCGCTTAAGCGTTACTATGACGGGTGGCGTCCGATCTCCGCCATTCGGTATATGGGCCAGGCCGGACAGTCAAGTGACCCTTTTCTTCCCAGTTACAACCCAAACGGACTTCCTCTTGTGCCAGGACTTATTGAGCTGGTAACAGACAGTACGGCTCAAACTGGAGGCCGACACGAGGGACTTCCCGTGAATAAAGTGGTGATCCATGCCTGGCCGGGACAACCGTCTGAGCCAGCGACTCAACACAGTGGAGTTAAATGGATTCGTCCAATAGATTGGGTTCCTTTCCAGAAGAAGACCTTCGTCACACCAGCCTTCCCTGGTTATATTTCCGGCCACAGCACTTTTAGCCGGGCTGCCGCCGAAGTGCTGACTGCAGCTACTGGATCTCCATTTTTTCCTGGAGGGATGGGCAGGTACTCCTTTGCGGCCAATACCACCTTAACATTTGAAAAAGGTCCAAGTCAGGATATCGAGTTGCAATGGGCTACTTATTTTGATGCAGCAGATCAAGCTGGATTATCCCGAATTTGGGGCGGAATCCATCCCCCAATTGATGACTTTACGGGACGCAGAGTTGGATCTCAGTGCGGAAAAGGAGCATGGGCAATGGCAAAACAGTACTTTGATGGAACAATTGCTCAGACACCCATCTCATTGGCCATACGCGGACTGTCGACATTGGGTTGCGAGCTTCGTTATCCCACCACACGAGGGTTCTATTACCAAATTCAATCCGCATCCGACTTAAGTTCTGAATTTGTTATCGATCCAGCCGGTGCCGTGCGAGCCACAGATACCTTGACCATCCTGACGAACAGCCTGTCTGATTTTCACAATTTTTATCGCGTCGTCCTTTCTTTTGGCGGAGATTCTCCGGTTCCCCATTGACTGCTCAGGAGCAGGCAAAACCATGGCGTAGTTGGTTTATGGAAAGGAATGAGGCTCGGTATGATATTATGCAAGCCATGAACTCGGCTGTTGTTAAAGTTAGAGCACGTAGCATATTCGATATACACCTTGACCAAGCTGATTGAGCAGGTTCGACACTGCTTTTTGGAATTTGAGCTCTTTCAGTAGCGTTCGTTGGGTACATGAGACCACAATTGGGTCTATTTAAGGCTTGATTTTGTTGGGGTTGCCTCCGACGATTTGTGAAAGCTTAAAAAGAAATTGAGAACTTTCTTGGGTTGAATTGTTTGCGATGAAAAATGACCACTATTTCATAAAAGTCGATTAACCTCATGAAAATTGTGCTTCGGAAAATTCACCTTTGCGCTGTTGCCGTTGGGATCGGTTTTCAACCTTGTGCCTCTCGCGGGGATGATTGGTGGATCGAGGCCGGTCCGGTGTATCGAGGGGGCATGAGGATGAAAATCACCGGCCAATCCTATGCGCAACAGCTTGGCTTGCATGCCGCACCCGCGCCACTCGCCCTCCCGCCAAGCGTAGGTCAGGCCAATGTTCTGGGTGACCGGGTATATGACGACGGCTATGTTAAGCTGGATTCCGGCACGCTGAATCCAAACAGTGTCGGTGGCGCTGGCAACACTTGGAACTGGGGGTACAATCAAGCCTCCCAGTACAATGCCCAAGCTGGCACTCTTACTTTCCACAAGCAGGGTGATATCGGTTATCAAACTTCGGCAGGCTCATCTTCAACGCAGAAGGATTTGGATGGGGCCGGTTTTCAGCTCAGTGGTGGTTTTAAGATTTACGAGTCCGGCCGTTGGAGCGTCGGTCTCGGGTTGGGCTTACAAGGCCTCTGGGGCGTTGAATCCAAAATGTCCGTCAGGGTTTTTTCGGATGCCGCCGGGCGTTACGCCGTGGAAGACAAGAGAAATGTGGCCGATGCCACTGATCGAGATCTTGGTTTCCCTGGGCCAGTTGAGTATAAAGGTACTTACGACGGTCCGGCGGGCAGCACATCTACTTGGCCTGGTGGATTTCCGGTGATTGGCAACTTGCCTGATGGCCGCACTACTTCCATGGAAAATCTTTCCACCAGCATTAATACGGTCAATTACCGGGTTAAAACCGATTTCTACGAATTAACCCTGAATCCCCGCATAGGTTATCAGGCTTCAGAATCCGTGCTTCTTCATCTTACCCCCAAGCTGGGCGTGGCCTTCCTTGACGTGTCGGCGAAGCGGGCCGAAACATTCGTCGACAGCGCCCAGGGCAGTCGGGGTAACTGGAGCGATTCAAGCAGCTCTGCCAAATGGCGTCTCACCACCGGGCTTTCAATCGGGGCGGACGTGGATTTGGGCAGTGGATATTATGCCGGGCTGAATGGTGGCTACGAATGGACGGTGGCCGATGTGAGTTTTAATTTGGGTCCAAACAACGTTTCTTTTTCGGGTAGCGGTTACGTGTTTGGGCTGACCTTCGGAAAACGCTTCTAATCTAAGTTTCATGAAGAACACAGCAAATCCAATCCAAAACCAATTCCTATTGGCCTTACCGATAAATTGCTTATGAAACGAAGGCTTTTGGCATATCTGATTTGCTTGATGGCTTTTTCGATCTTTCAGACTCGGGCAATAGATTTGGGCCAGTTTGGCGTTCATGGAGAAGGAGGGTCCAAAAATGGCCAAATTTTCAGCATCGGCGAGGGAGGAAATGTTTACGAGTTGAACGCATTTCTCAGTATTACCAATCTGGATCTGAACGGCAACCAACTAGGCCTCAGTGGGGATCTGTCTCTCGACTCACTGCCGGAGGGTCTTACCTTCAATTTTTCCTCGCAGCTTTCCACAAACAAATCCAACCTGCTGCTTTCCTACGCCTTTACCAATGCCTCGGCTGTGACCTTCCCGAAAGTGGACCTGTTTATTTTGTTGGATGCTGAAATTGACGAGGCCAAGAACACGTTTTTTAATGAGTACGGCACCACCATAGGCCGCCTTGGTTTGGGTGCCAGTGATCCCGACCCTGATCAATGGCAGATAGATGAGCCCGGATTTCAATCAGGCACTCTCATTCGCAACCTTTACGAAGGCGCTCTTAATAATTCGAACAGCATTCCGCGCACGGCTCTCAATGATGTGGCGATGTCGTTGGGTTTTTCTCTTGGTGAAATTAAACCTGGAGGCACAAATATTGTTCAGATTTTAGTCTCAGATTACACCAATTATTTGGGTTCATTTGCCTTGAAGCAGCTTGATATTGCCTCCTTTCAGACTGCCATCACTTTTTCTGGTGCGGTTAACCAAAATATCAATGTGGATTCCCTGCCGGGCCATCTTCCAGATGATCCAGGTCTGACCAACGATCCCATCAACATCACTGCTGAACTCCAACTGGGCATTGATTGGACGCTCAACCGTCCTGCGGGCAGCTTGCTTGGAACGTTGACCATCACCAACCCGGTTGAGAACGGTCGAGCCTACCTTCCGGCTTACCGGTTCGGGCTGACTTCCGTGCTGGCGCGCTACGTGCGCCCTAGTGGCATTCTGAATGATGGGACTCCTTACGTGGACCTAACTGCTGCAGTCACATCCGCCAATGGGGCCGCAAGCATGGAGCCGGGCCAACGAATCATTCTGACGAACGCTATTGAGGTGTTTGCAACAGCTCGAGTTGCTCCACCCATTAACAATTTTTCCTTCTTTGCCCGACGCCGTTGAAACTGATTTTTGGAGAACGCTGCCATGTACCGATATTTCAAACCTTTGGTCTTTCTGTGTTGGATCGCATGCTGGATGGTTCACACGCCACGGATCAGCGCGCAGGGGGCATCCCTAGTGATTTCTCCGGGAAGCGCCTCATCGAAGGGGACGCCTGCCACTTTCAAGTTACAATTGCTCAGCGGCACCAATCGCGCGGCTTATATCCTTCAAAGCAGCATCGACCAGACGAGCTGGAGGCCGGTGTCACCAGTAACCGCCAGCCCAGGTAAACTGGTCTCCATAATCGAGATAGTTCCCACCAACTCGGTCATGTTCTTTCGGGTCAAGGCTTTGGCTCACGCCGCCGGGCTGGCTGATACCAATTCACCCTCATGGACCAATGGAGTGAATGGCGTATTTGAATTAATCCCAGGAACAGGCATGGCATCCATCACTTGGAGTGCGGCCACGGACGATTCTGAAATCTCGGACTATTCCATCTTTTTTAACGGAAACCTCTGGACCAATCTTGTCGGAACAAACTTAACCGTCCAGTTTCCCTTCAACAGCCACCAGCAGACAGATGTGCGAATTGTGGCCGGCGACGACTCGGGCAATAAATCGACGGTCCTTCCGGTGTTCATTCTACCGGGTGATTACATCGTGGCAACGACCGATGAAGGGGGGCGTATCTTTGTTTCCGAGTACCTACAGACCAACAGTTTCCAAACCAATGGCGGCTTTACAACAGCCATAAAAATCGCCGAGCTGGGTTCTACCGATCGGGGATTGAGAGTTGGTGATTTTGACCGGGACGGCATCCTTGATATCGTAGGCGGGGCTGGCGGTAGTCAGATGGCTCCCAGTTTCCTCAAAGGACGGGGGGATGGTACCTTTTTCCCACCAGTCGCACTGCCAAGAGCGGATGGAGCAAACGGCTATACGATGGGCACGGCAGTGGGAGATTTTGATGGGGATGGCAATCTGGACTTTGTGGCCAATGGAAACGAGCGCTATGTCTTTTTCTATTGGGGCAAAGGCGACGGCACATTCTCGGTGGAAGTTAGGGATTTGGGGAATTATGGACGCGGGATGGTTACAGGGGACTTTGATGGCGATGGCCGGACTGATCTGATTCGGGCCACGTATAGTGACGGTGCTCTGCGCCTTTATCTTTCCAATGGCGACCGGACCTTCGCCGCGCCCGTCCAAGTGGGCCAGTTTGGTAGCGATCCCTATGGCTTGGCGGCAGGCGACTTCGATGAGGACGGCTACTTGGACCTGATTGGCAGCGGGAATGGCAACGGGGACATTGCGTACTTCAAAGGGCTGGGAAACGGAAGTTTCACTAACCTTACGTCCAGTAACCTGTGGGCGAATTTGGACGTGGGCGGCTACGCGGGAATTGATTCTTTCGACTATGATGGAGACGGCCATTTGGACTTGGTGATGTCCACCTATTCACAAGCAACCTCCTATTTTTGGGCCGGTAGGGGCGATGGAACCTTTGATACCAACCAGATTGTCATCTCTAGGAACATTGGCAATTCTTTCGGCATTTCCGCTCCGCCACCCCTTCCTCTCGTTGACGTCAATATCACGCCGCGTGATCCTTTGACCAATTTGAACAGTTCCATAACGTTCCACGCCACGGGGAGCGGCGTTTCGGGGAGTGATGTGTTCCGCTGGAGCTTCGGTGACGAAGGAACAAACACGCTGGCTTGGACCTTCACTACCAACTCTGCCAACAACGGAGCCACGGTAACACACAAGTATATTCGCGAAGGTCGGTTCGTCACCCGCCTGTTGCATACCGCTTCAAATGGGATCAACAGTGTCCGTGGTACTTGGGTGACGGTCAAGGCCCAGCGGCCCGTGGCTAATCCGGGCGGCCCTTACGTCTTCGGCGAAAAGGCCGCCACCAACTCGGTTTGGTTCGCAACACTCGATGGTTCCGCTTCTGTGGACGATTTCGGAATCGCAACCTATCTCTGGGACTTCGGTGATGGCACTACATCCACAAATGGCGCGGTCTTAACTCATGGATGGGCTAATGCGGGACCATGGACAGTAACCCTCGTTGTTGTTGACAATTCCGGCCAGGCTTCCGATCCGAAAACCGCCACCGTCACTTTTATCGCAGCGGACCCGCCCGTGGCAGTGATTGAGGGGCCGGATGTTGTGGATGAGTCCGCGGCCCGCAATGGCGTTTGGTCAGCCACGTTTAACGGCTTGAAATCTACCGATGATTTTGGCCTGTGGAAGTATTATTGGGACTTTGGCAACGGCCAGACGGCCACCAGCCCAACGGCCACCACCACTTACAGTGCCATCGGCTCCTACGTCGTGACGCTGTTGGTCACCGACAACGCCACTCAAACGAACGCGGTTACCCACACTGTCGTGGTCAAGGCGAATAATCCGCCCATACCAGTTATCAAAGGACCGCGCCTTCTGGCTGAAGATGTCGCGACCAACACTTTGTGGTTTGGTTCGTGGGATGCCGCCCTTTCCACCGATGACACCGGTATTTACAAGTACAATTGGAGTTATGGCGATGGCGGTTCTGACTCCGGGACTGCTGTCTCCCACAAATATTCCGCCCAAGGCGTATATCAATTGGTTTTGGCCGTTACCGACAACGGCAATCAAATGACGACTGTCACGCAAAAAGTAATCGTCGTGGCCGGAGAGTTGCCAATTGCAAGAATCACGGCCAGTCCGCTTGAGCCTGAGGGAACCCAACCGGTTTCATTCAACGGGGAAGGTTCGAGCGACGATCATGGCATCGCAGCTTATCATTGGATCTTGCCGCCGAGGCTGTTTGATTTTTCCGGGCAGTTAATCGACGCGCAGCAATGGGCGTCTAGCCGTGCTGTCCAGGATGATAAGTTGTTGCTGACGGGTAATTCAGGCTGGGGTAGCGCTTATTTTTATTCTGTGGGAACTCAAGTTCCCCGCGGTTCATTTTTTGAAGCCAGAGTTGACACTGCCACAGGGGTGAACCACGGCATGGTGGGGTTCAGGAATACAGATTTTTCAACCGAGTCATACCCTAACCTGATCTACGCTTTCTATTTTGCGGAAGGCGACATTAGGATCTATGAGCGCGGCGGTGACCGCGGTTCGGTGGGGCCTTATACCAAAGGGAATTCATATGACGTCCGCATCGAGTCCAGTCTCATCGCTGGCGCGAAATACTTTATCCGTCCTTCCGGAACGGGTGCGCCTTTTGTTAAAGTTTTTGAGAGCCAATCCTACAGCGACTCCAGTTTTAGTTTTGGTGCCGATATTCATAGCGGGGTCTTTGGTTTCGATGACATTAAGGTGAATTCTGCGGGCTTTGCCAGCAGACTAACGGTTGGCCTATCAGAACCCGGACTGGTAACCCTTGAGGTTACCGATAACGCCGGGCAAACCAATTTGGCCAGCGTTGCCATCAACGTTATAACGGGAGCTCCTCCAACGGCTGTCATCAGTGGATCCACCAATGGCTTGGCTGGTTTTGAGCTTCCCTTCAACGCTTACGGCTCGACTGATGATCACGGCATTGCCAGTTATGCCTGGGATTTTGGCGACGGCACCCCACTTTCTTTCGGCCCGGCCATATCGCACAGCTATGCCTCGGCCGGCGTCTACACAAACACAGTGACTGTTCGTGATTTTGCGAACCAAACTTCCACTGCCTCGCTGGTGGTTTCTATTTCCGGAGGCAATCTTTTGCAGTCCGTGCCTTGGGCCATCATTGGCGGAATTGAGCAGCCTCACATTAGTTTTTCGGGCAAGGTCGTTTCGGTTAAGGCAGTGGCTCGCGGGTTGACTCTCCCGTTCACTAACATTTGGGATTTTGGCGATGGCTCCGGAACCTTCACCAACGTGGTCACGGCTGCTGCTCCAGTCTTCAACTTGGAGGCCTATCACGCATACAGCGGCTCGGATGGGGCGCCTTATTCGGCCACGGCCCGACTGTACCTGACCAATGGCGAGGTTTTAACCGCTACTTACCCTCTGATCCTTCGGCCCAAAACGCTGGATACTGAAGAAAAAGTAGCCATCGACGAGGGCTTGTGGAATCTCCAAAAGGTTCAAAACCGCTATGATATTGATGCCAACAACAAGGGTGGAAGCTGGTCCTCCGGAGGGTATACTGCCAATGCCACTGCTTCTGCGGTTCAGGCATTTGCGATCAACGGCCATTTGCTGACCGATGATGCCAGTCGTGATCCTTATGTCGAAACCGTTAAGAGAGGCGTAAATCATTTATTCACCCAACTCGCCACTGCAACCATTGGGGTACAGCCCTACGGCGACCCGGACAGCAACCAAAACGGAATTGGCCTCACGGTCGGCTCGAGTCGACCCATTTACGAAACCGGCCCCGTGATGGACGCGCTTGTGGCAGTGGGCCGTCCTGAACTCGTGGCCCAGACAGGTCCTGCCAATGTGAAAGGGCGCACTTTCAAGGACATCGCCCAGGACATGGCGGACATGTATGCCTACGGACAGTACAATGATTCCGCAGTGGGCGGTGGATGGCGGTATAGTTGGAAGGATTTCCCGGATAATTCCGCCAGCCAATGGGGTGCCATCGGTTTGTTTGCCGTTGAGCAGTATTGGGGGGTCGTTGTCCCCGATTGGGTCAAAACGCGAAATCTTGTCTGGCTGAACTATTCCAGAGGGTTCGGCTACACTGGGCCTGGGGAAGGGGAGGCCACGACACCATCCGGCTTGGTTCAGTCGTCATTTGACGGAGTTTCCACGACCAACCAGCTTTGGAAGACTGGCGAGAATTACATTGCCAACAATTGGGGCGGAATTATGTCCCGCCACAATGTTTATGCTCATTATTCCACCGCCAAAGCCCTGCGCAATGCCAGCCCTGCACCGGTAAAAACGCTCGCCGCAACAGGTAAAGATTGGTTCCTCGATCCTGCGGACGGCTTGGCCCGAACCACTATAGGCTTTCAAGCATCCGACACAAATAATCCGTCCACATACGGCTCTTGGACGTCGCAACAATGGGTCGAACCGCAGCTCGCGACCGCTTGGTCTGTCTTGATTCTATCGAGTTCACTCTTCCAGCAGGGCCCGGTAGCCGTCGCGAATGTTTCGCCCAATCCTTCCGCTGTCGGGTATCCGGTGGTCTTTGACGCCCGGGGCTCATACCATCAGCATCCCAGCTACAAGATCGTCGAGTACCGCTGGGTGTTCGACACCTCAAAGGGCATCGATTTCACCCACCCAGATGCAACCGGCCCTCTCGTGACCAATGTGTTTGGCTCGTTCAGCACCAACACCGTAGCCTTGGAGGTGTTGGATAACAGTTCGCCCCAGCTTTCCGATACCGCGCAGGTGGTGGTGCGTACCAGTATTCCGCCCTACCCACCGACCGCTGACGCCGGTGGTCCTTACGTTGCTGCGATCAACCAGGATGTACACCTCGATGGTTCGGGCTCCTTCACCGTGGATGCGAATAGTGGCAATTTCATCCAGTCCTGGGCATGGCTGGCTGACTACCAGCTGCCGCTGGACTTCAGCCAGGCTATCTTAGGCGAGCGCCCGGTCATTGCCGGAGGCTTTTCCAAGTCCGGTCCGCATCCGGTGGCCATGCGCGTCAAGAACGCGAACTCACTTACCTACCCAGGCTTGGGCCTGGAGGATCTGACCAGCGACGCCTTCACCACCGTTTTTGTCTATGACCGGCTTATCCCCGATTTGCGAGCCCGCCCGAAGGGCAACAAGATTCAGCTTACCTGGACCAAGGCCGGTGATTCCAGTGTTGTTGTCCGCAGCGGCGCGGGACCCGATCGCGGTTTCGCCGAAGTAGGCCGCACACCCAGTTCTTATGCCACTTTCCTTGACACCTTGGCGGATTATAATACGGAATATTATTATCGTGTTTACGCCTACGTGAACGGCAGGCCTGATCCCATCGGTATCTCCGACCCTGTTTTCGTACTCTCGCCGCCGCGCAGCTTCGATGAGAAAGCTCCGCACTTCCGTTCCACACCCGATCGTTTGGCCAAGGTGGGGGAACTGTATGAAGCCAGTCTTGATGCTCGCGACCCACAGAACAGCATTCTGGCTTTCGCCAAGTTGTCAGGGCCAACCAATCTAACCGTCAACTCAACGAGCGGCTTGATCCGCTACACGCCCACGGAAGAGCAGGTAGGCAGCCAGTTTGTTTCCTTCGAAGTCACCAATAACATAGGCCGCGACGTTTTAAGTTACAGCATCTTCGTTTTCCCAGCCACCAATCACGCTCCTGTTGTCAATGTTAACGGACCGTATTCGGCGCTAACTGGTCAAACAATTGACTTCTCGTCCGTCGGCACCTCCGATCCAGACAACCAAAACCTCCGCTACTTCTGGAATTTTGGTGATGGTTCAACTTCCACTGAGGTAAATCCGCAGCATGCCTATGGTGGTATTGGTGATTATTTAGTCAGTCTCTTCGTCAATGACGGATATGGTGGCACGGTCTCGGCCAAAACCCATGCTGTCATTACACGTCCCAACCGTGCGCCTGTGGCATTCGTCTCGGGTGGTCCGTCCTTCTCTCGTCGACTTGGCGAATCGCTGAGCTTGGACGGCTCTGCCTCGCACGATCTTGATGGCGATCCCATCACTTATCTTTGGACTTGGGGTGATGGCAGTCCCGATTCGGCCGGAGCCAAGGCGACACACAGCTATCAGACTCTCGGCAGTTTCTCGGGCATTCTTGCTGTGAGCGACAATCGCGGCGGCCGCAGCGAATATGCATTCACGGTGACCCAGGCTGCTGCCAACTTGCCCCCTGTAGTCGACTTTAGTGCCTCCACCAACACTCCCTTTGTCATTAGCACTGTCACCTTTGATGCCGGTGCCACTACTGATCCAGAGAATGATCCCATGTCTTTCGAGTGGGATTTCGGAGACCGCACCAAAACCACGGGCCCGTTGGTCACGCATGTGTTCCGTCAGATTGGCGATTTCGTAGTCAGACTCACAGTCAGCGACAATCGCGGAGGCCGCAGTCAGTCCACGAAACTGATCCAGTCCATCAATGCGCCGCCCATATTTACCTCCACTCCGCCCCTGATGGTGAGAGCCACCAAACCGTACGCCTACACCCCAACCCTCGACAGCGTTGATGGCGACAGCTCAACCTTCCAGTTGGTGCAAGGCCCCGCCACCATGTCAGTTGATCCGACCACCGGAACACTCACTTGGCTGCCCGGCACGGACAACGTCGGGCCAAACCCAGTGGTTTTGCGTGCTACTGATGAGCACGGCGGCACGGCCGACCAGTCCTTCGTAATCGCCGTCACGGTCCCGCTAGGCCCGCAAATTGACCTTCAGCCTGTGCATGTGGTCATGACCAACGTGCTGGTGGACAGTGCATCGCTTGCCCTTTCCGGTACAACTCGGGTTTACATCCGCAACAACGGCACTGACCCCGTACCCGTCCCGTTCACCGTCTCCGTTTTCGTCGATGGTGATTTTGATGGTGACTATTCCACGAATGCAGACCGCATTGTCGGCTATGGCACATTCCCCACCGGTTTCCCTGCGTCGTCCGAAGCTTGGATCGAGATGACCGTCCAGGGTAGTTCGTTGTTTAAGGACGCCCCCCTCTACGCGTTCGTGGATAGCCAGAATGTGGTCGCCGAATATGTTGAATCCAACAACATCATGCGTTCCGGGTCCGAGTTGGGCACCAATCAGCCGCCCGTGATTGACCTAAGTGCCGGACTTCTTGCGGTGGATCGTACTACCCTGCCGAGCTCCGTGCGGCTCACCGCACGCCTTGGCAACAGCGGCTTGGTCAGCGTCGGAACCAACGTCCCAATGTCCTTCTATGATGGAAATCCCAAGTTTTCCGGAACACTGATCGCTGTGGCTCGCTCTGAAAGACCGCTGGCCCCCGGCATGTACGAGGATTTATCAGTCAACTGGCCAACTCCGGAAATTACCAACCACACCGTCTTCGTTGTTGCAGCCGACCCAGGCACCGGCACTAATATTTTTGTTGAAATCACCCTGACCAACAACGTGTTCAGTGTTATCACCGATCTGGCCGCCTCTGAGCCTCCCATCGCCGATGCTGGTCCTAACCAGACGGTCAACACTGGCGACACGGTCGCTTTGAACGGTCGCGGTTCCTCGGATCCGCAAGGCAAGCCTCTCAGCTATCGGTGGTCCGTGCTTTCCACCCCCATTGGCAGCCGTGCGACCCTGACTGGCACGAACAGCTCTAGCCCAAGTTTCCAAGCTGACGCGTCAGGCCAATACTCTATCCAGTTGGTGGTAAACAACGGCCTCAAGGACAGTCTGCCGGCCAACGTCACGGTCAGCGCCGTGGACACCAACGTGTATTTGCCCCCATCGATCACTTCCACGCCCACCTTCCAAAGTATGGTGGGTGTGCTTTACCAGTACCAGGTCATTGCCACTGATCCTCAGAATGGGTCCTTAACTTACCGACTGGGCCAGGGCCCGGCCGGGATGACAATCAACACCAACAACGGTTTGCTCCAGTGGACTCCCGCCGCGACCGGCAGCTTCTTTGTGCAGGTATTTGCCGATGGCAGGGGCGGTTCTGCTTTCCAAAGCTACTCGCTCGGAATCATCGCCTTTACCAATCTGCCTCCCCAATTCACCTCCCAACCGGTTAGAACGGCGGTACCTTCCGCTCCCTACTCCTACACCGCCGTGGCGGTCGATCCGAATCGCGACACAATCAGCTATTCGTTGTTGGAGAATCCCGGCGGCATGTCCATCAACGCCTCCAGCGGCGCTATTTCTTGGACACCTGGCACTACTCAATTGGGTGGCACCCGTGTAACGGTTAGAGCCGATGACGGCAAGGGAGCCTTCGCTACCCAGTCCTACAATCTGGTCGTATTTAGCGGCGCACCCGACGGGCCTCTCGTCCAGCCGTTGCCTGACCAGACAGTCGTCGAGCCGGATACCTTCGCTACCGTGAAGCTGGACAGCTATGTCAGCGATACCCAATATCCCGACAACCAGATTGTTTGGACATTCTCGGGAGCCAAAACGCTGACGGTCACCATCGACACCAACCGCGTCGCCACAATAACCTATCCCGCCGGTGCTCGAGCCTCGGAACAGATCACTTTCCTGGCCACGGACCCCTCTGGTAAATCCGGCTACTCTGCCCCAATCCTGACCGTGCGCGGAGCTGACAACCCGCCCATCGCGGCCATAGCCAACCTCTCCGACACCGACACCACCAGCATTGAGACCGGCTTCTTCGAACTGAAAGGGACGGCCGACGATCCCGACGCCATCGACGCCGTCGCCTACCGCGTGGGTCTCTATGACTCCACTGGCAATCGCGTTGCCGATGTCACCCCCAAGCCGCTCAATGCAGCGGGTTGGCACGAAGGCCGAGTTTCGGCAGGAAATAGCCTTGGCACCCTTGATTTCACAACCGTGCGAAATGGTGGCTATACATTGCTCCTCGAGGTGCGGGGTGGTGAAAAGGTCGCAACCGCTGCAGCAACTATCGCATTGAGCAGTGAACTCAAGATCGGCCAACTCAAGTTTGCCCATCGCGATGTCGTGTTGCCGATCAAAGGAATCGGCTTGGCTGTGACCCGCACCTACGATTCTTTGAATACAGGCAAGTCCGAATTTGGCTATTCGTGGAACTATTCCATCTCCGACCTTGAAGTCTCGATGAACGAGGATAGGACCGACGTTCAGGATCTATCCAACGACAGCGAATTTTTCAGCCTCCGGACCGGAGGCGGGCGCGATGTTACCCTTACCCTTCCTGATACCGGTCGCCGTGTTACTTTCCGTTTTCAAATCGCCTCAGCAGGACTTTTCAAATCGCGGGCCTACTGGACTCCGCCGCTCGGCGTAACCGCGACCCTTAGCCCGATGGGCGACGCCACTCTGATCTCACTTTTCAGCCTTAATTATTGGCAGGCCGCGCCCCTCGAAACGTCGTTGGAGGGTTTTGACTTTCCCGGATTCATCCTGACCACTGGTGATGGCACGCAGTATCAGCTGGATCGCCAGGCTCAAGGCGAACACTTCTACGCAAGCGACTCTTCCATCGGAAGCTATTCGAAGGCGTATGGCGATTTCTATCTCTCTCGCGTTACGGATAAATTGGGAAATCGAACGGAGTTTGTTCGCGATAATTATCAACTGCAAAACATCATCAGCTACGACCCGAACAACACCGTTTACAAGTCGATGCTGTTCAAACGCGACAGCCAGCAGCGCTTCACCGAGGTTTATACATCGGATAATCTTGATACCAACGGAGTCCCGGTCGGACCGCCTTCTGCCAAGTACGAATATGACACCGCAGGGAATCTGGTGAAGGCAGAACTGTTAAGCGACACATCCCTTCCAGGGCAGCCATCGTTTAGCACCACCACCTACGTTTACGCCCACCCCCGATTCCCTCATCTGATTACAGAGGTGATTGACCCTCGCGGCATCTCTGTTCTCCGATCGGAATTTGACGACTCGGGTAGGCTTATCGCCACCTATGATGCCTATGGTAACAAGGCCGCGTTTGAGCACAACATTTCGTCCCGTGTTGAGACTGCATTCGATGCGTTGGGCAATTCCACCCAGTTTGCCTACGATGAGCGCGGTAACGTGATTGCCATCACCGACGCTCTGGGTAATACAAGCAGTTACTCTTATGACCCAAATGGGCGGATCTCAACGGAGACCGATGCCCTCGGTAACAAGACCATCATCGAACGCGATGGTGACGGCAATCCCACTTCGGTGACTGATGCGCTGGGCAATCGCGTCGCCGCCATCTTGGATTCCAAGGGCCACATCACCTCAGCCACCGATGCGATGGGGCACACCACTAAAGTGGACTACGACAAGACCGGGCGATTCTCCAAAATGGTCAACGCTCTCGGTCTGAAGACTGAGTTCAGTTACGACACAAAGGGAAACCTCACATCGGTTTTGGATATAAACGGCAATCCCACCACTCAATACCAATACGACTCAACCGGACGAACAACGGACTTCAAATCTGCCACAGGAGTGGAGACGACTTACACTTACAACGATCAGACGAAGCAAATGGCAACTCAGTTTCACTGGTCTAATCCGGAAGACACCAATCAAACCAAGGTGCTTCAGCAAACGGTCACCTATGATGCCGCTGGTCGTCCCTTTATCGTTGAGGGGCCTACGGGACTGAAAGCCACTAATTATTTTAATGAACTGGGAAAACCCGTGCTTGCTTTGGATGCCAGGGGAAATGCCGTCAAAAGCGCCTATGACGCGCGCGGAAATCTGATCGAATCGGTGGGTCCTGATGGCAAAATTAGTCGGGCAGTATATGACGCCAATGGGCGGGTGATCGTCAAGCTTGAGGGTTGGGTTCCCGGAAAAATAGGGTTCGGCACGTCCTACACTTACGATCCGCTTGGGCGTGTCCTAAGCTCTCAAATTCTCTCCAACCTGATTGTTTCCATCGACATTCACACCAACAACGGAGCCGTTTTCTCAACCTCGAGATATGTTTCCAGTGGAGGGGTTCTGGCCACAAATCTGATGGCTTACGACGCGCTTGGTCGCATGACCAACAAAATCAATGCGCAAGGGGCAAGCGTCCGTTACGAGTATGACGCCAATGGCAACACAACAGCGATCATCCTTCCGGGTGAGCAGCGCTCCGAGTTTAAATATGATGCTACGGGCCATCAGACAGTGGCCCGTGATCCATCGGGCAATGAAACCAACTTTCTCTATGACCAACTCGGCCGTGTAATTCGAATAGTGTATCCCGATGGAACCTCCACACAGCAGAGTTTTGATGACATCAAAGGCAAGCAGTCGCTTATTAACGAGGTGGGAGAGAGCAAGGATATGGTTCATGATGCTGCAGGACGCCTTTTGGAGGTGACGCTGCCAGCAGTACTTGATGCTGAGGGAACCAATGGGTTGGCCCGTCCAGTCTATTCGTATACTCGTGACGCTTATGGCAATCAGCGCAGCATTACAAACCCAAAGGGTGCCAAAACCCGGTTTTCGTATGATGAGTTCAATCGCTTCGTTAGCCGCACCCTGCCTCTCGGTCAGGTATCTTCACAGGAATATGACAACTACGGTAAAGTGGCTCGCACCATTGATGAGAATGGGCAAGTCATCGAATTTGCGTATGATGAACTGGGTCGGCAGGTCGAGACCAGGTTGTCATCCTCCGCTTCCTCAATTGTCCTGACTAACCGGTTCACCTACGACGATTTTGGACGGCAGGCTGGTGTGGTTGGGGCGGACGGCGCATTGCGGTTTGAGTATGATTCGCTGGGCCGCATGACTGCCGTTATTTCCCCTGAAGGCACCATCCGCTATGCCTACGACGACAAGAGCGGTTTGAAGTCGCGGGTCTGGACAGTCCAATCGGACGTTCACTACGGCTACGACCAGCTCGGACGTCTCGAAACTGTTTCCGTTGCCAAGCGAAACGGTGTAGTCCTGTCACCGGACGAGACCAATTCTTACACTTATGACGTTTATGGCAATCGGGTATCAGCGAAACGTCCCAATGGCATCACTACTCATTATCATTACGACTTGCGCAACCGACTAATCGGCCTTGAGCATCAAAATGCATTGTCCAACTTGGTGGCATCCTACAGCTACACCTTGGACCTGGCAGGGAAGAAAGTCGGCATTGTTGAGATCAAACCCGGATCGGATGAGGCTCTTGGCACAACCAACACATTCCTCTACACCTACGATGGTGCGGGAAGGCTGACCAGTGAGACCAATTTCTTCACGCAAACCAACCGTTCAGGCTTCTCCGCCCAGTACTCCTACGATCTGGCTGGGAATCGCGTCCAACGAAAAATTGTCGCTGGAAATCGTGCGCTGACCACATCCTATACTTACGATGCGAATGATCGTTTGTTGACTGAAACAAACTCAACAGCCGCTGCTTCGTTGAGCGCAGCCAGTGGCGAAAAACGCATATGGGCGTCCTCAGGACCAAACAGTCCGTTGGTCGAGCGCAGCCTCCCTTCTGCATGGACCTATTATGCTGCCAAATCCCTGCCTTATTTCTTTGGAGCCGCGTTTTTGATTCCGGCTGGAATTCTTTTGATCCCCGCAGGACGCCGCCGATTGCGCCTGTTGACGTTGGACCTCAAGCCTTCGCAAGCTCTATTCCCCCGGTGTGTGGCAAGTCTCATGGCCGCACTTATGGCCTTTAACACATCTGACCTCCGAGTGCTGGCTACAGAGGCCGCACTTTATGAAGCCTTGTCCACGAACGTTTGGGGTGGAACGGATCAAGTAATACATTACGAGTATGATGCACATGGTAGCGTGACCAAAAAAGTCACCTCCGGTTCAAGTGAAAGCGTCGTCGATTATTCCTACGACCTTCAAAACCGACTTATAACCGCATCCACAACCACCGTCACAGGTGGGGTCACATCGGTGGAGCTGGTGAAATACTTCTACAGTCAACTTGGCAGCAGGAGTCGGACAGAAACAAAAACCACCGTCAATGGAACGTCCTCCGATGTCACCACCAACGTGTTCCTAGTAGACTCCTTCAATTTGACGGGTTTCTCCCAAGTGATGGAAGAATCTCCCGCCGTTGGTGCTCCCCTAACGCGATCCTACATCCTTGCTGACGAGATTCTCGCCCAGACCAACGTGGAAAATGGCGATGCAGAAACTTTGCACCTCCTGAAAGACGGGCATGGTTCTACTCGCCAATTGGCCGATGCCAATGGAGTGATCGTCGATTCCTATGCCTTCGACGCGTTCGGTGTGTTCCTAGGGGATTCAATCTCCGCCTCCAACAAAACCCGTCTGCTTTACAGTGGGGAATACCTTGATCAGGAAACCGGACAGTACAACTTGCGAGCCCGGCAATACGATCCTGCCAATGGTAGGTTCACGGCTGCCGACTCATTCGGCGGAGTCCAGGAGGATCCCGTTTCCCTCCATCGCTACACATACACAGCCAACGACCCCGTCAATCACATAGACCCGAGCGGCAACTTCAGCATGGGCGAAGTGATGACATCGATAGCAATCATGGGGACTTTGGCCCTTATCGCAGGTTATGCGCTTTTGGGTGTTGGCCTGGCTGTAAATGGTGATAGTCCCGATGCAGCCATCTGGGGTGCTTCTCTCTCAGTATCACTTTCCGGAAACGTATTGAGCAGGTTTGCCGCCGCGAGCGGAGGACTTGGTGCCGGGATAGTTGCCACCAGCGGAGTTGCTCACCTTTCTGGTATTTTGGGATCATTGTTCGGTGCCGCGGGTGGTAATATTGGCGAGCAGCTGTCATACACCTTCGGACCCGCCTTGGCAGGTGTAGCCGCGGCTGCGATTTCGGATGGCTTGTCAGCAGCATCGGCTGCGGCTGGTGGCAGTCTGGCTCAGTTCAGTTACAATATTGGTTTTGAAATACTGGACACCACCGAAAGAAAATATCAGCCAGCAGCGGGCGAAAGTAACCCTGGACCCTTGTTAAGCACCTGGGGCTACCAGGGACCCGGTATCAGTGCTGGTTCTCAGGCTGTCCCAATCTCATTCACGATTTCAATCTACGGCGGCCTCGTTTGGGGAACCCCGCATTTTGCAGGTTATAAAGGTCCATTCACGGTTGTCAGCGCCAACTTCGGTGAGGAAGGCATCGGTGCGATTGCCGGCTTCTTCGCCAATCCAAATGACGGCCTCCAAAACGGCATCTTCAGCGGCGTAACCTTCGGCCCCACGAATGCCGGTTTTAGCGCCGGGGTTTCTTTGGTGGTTTATAGCAATCTGTCGGCTGGAACCAGCACGCTTGCCGGCGTTTCAGCCAAGAAAGCGTTGCTTGGCGCGTGGCCACTTGGCAGCGGTATCCTGCTGTATTTACAAGTGTGGCGAAGATAGTTTCTCAGCAAGAACATTGAGCCCCAGCCGGGCGTAACTTAGTCGAAATATTTTGAAGTGAATGTACCTGCCGCATTCAATGGTTGGCTTCATTGTGGGCTTTCTATTCTTCGGGTTTGTCTCCGCTTTGGGAGGGGTCTGGCAAGCTCGGACGAATCCGAAGACACTTAATCCGAAAGTGTTTCTGCCTGTTATACTGGCGGTTTTGTCACTTTTGGGAGGCTTCGCCACTCGCCGGTACGACGTGAACAGATTACGGGAAGAGTTTCAAAAGCTCACTGCGGCACAGATCAACTCGTTGGAGTTAGCCCGAGGTGGGCAAACCTTTACCGTGACTAATTCCGTTCGGATCGCTTCCGTCTTACATCCCCTCCAAAGCTTGAAGCTGATTCCAGGGCACCATAGTTCACCCACAAATCCAGTCACTCTCCGTTTCCAAATTGGGGAAGGACGATACAGTTATGAGATCGGGAAGGACTCTGAACAGCCCTCAGAGTTTTGGGTGCACTGGCAGGGTCCAGCCCCGGCCGAAGGTTCCGCCATCGAAATCGGACGGTTCAAGTCACCCGACTATGAGAAGCTTGTTAATGAAGTTATGCTCAACGCCAAGTAAAGCCTAACGACTCGTGTTGGTTGGGTCAGCCGGATGGGTTCCGGGTGGGAAACCGGTTGCCGAATTCGTTTTGGCCAAGCTTGGCAGAGTAATCATGATACGAACGGGCCATTCCGTTGGGGGCAGCATCTTTTCGTTGGGCATGTGTACTTGATCATTGTCCCGGTCGCCACCAGCGTTATTGACCAATGCCGCTGTGTCCCGGATCAGTGCCACTATGGAACCCTCCCTCTGCGCGGCAAATCCTGATTCATCAAAAGCAGATCCATTGTAAAACCAACCTTTGACTCCATTCTGTTTTTTGAGTTGGGGTGCTCCTTCCTCCACCAACTTGATGAGGTCCGCAAGCTTGTGTTGGAGCATCATCCCATTTGTGACCCAGCTGACTTCTATGTTCAGCAGGTTGGCGCTTGTCACTTCCATCGGTTGGCGAAAATCTCCTTTGACGGCGGTGGGGGTAGCGCCCATCAGCAGCAGTGCAAGATGGACCTCCATAGGTCGGGCTTCGGTCGTGAGAAGCGATTCGTAGGCCTTTCCCTGTTCATGCACCAAGGCGTACTCGATAATTTGGTCGCGGACTTTAATGCGCCCCGGCAAGGTGATGACACGGGTTTGTTTATCAAATTCCACTTGCCCAAGTCGAAATTGGTTGCTGCCCGTTTGCTGAATGTTGAGGGCGTTTTTAAGTGCAGCCTCTGCTTCGGTGACATTGGAGTTCGTACCCGCCGGTCCGGTGGGACGGTACTTGCCGAAACGATCCACCTCGCCTTGCTCGGGCGGTCGAACCGGTCCTTTAAGCACGGGAGGAACTCCAAAAACGGGAAAAACCAAACACAGGCCTGCCGACAGCAGCAGCGGCCAAAGGTGAGTGCGTGTTATATTCATCGTGCCTAACCGTTGCAGATTCGTGCTTGGGGTCAATCCTGAGTTGCATGTCCACGACAGGCCAAGCGCGTCCCCTCGGGCCTTACACCACGCATTCCGAAAATGCTTGCTGAGGGCATACGTACTCCTAAGCTTGTCCAAAGTGACGGATTTGACAGCTTAATCCTCGGTTGTAGGCTGTAAAATCTTTAGAAATTATGAATAAAGCCTTCTCAGCAAGCCGGTCAATATTTTCTCGATGCCTGTTTGTTGCAACAGTCTTGTCCGGCGTTCTGCTAAATATTCGCGCTGCTTCTGGTGCCGTAGATCAGCGCTCCCAAAAACTTTCGCCTCTGGCTTCGCCAAACACATCGCTCCGCAATGAGGTCCAACGAGCGATTGATAAGGGCACGACTTGGATTACGCAAAGCCAAAACACCAATGGTTTCTGGTCTACAGCCGACCACCCGGCCTTGACTGGGCTTGCCTTGATGTCATTGCAGGGGCCAAACGCCAAACGCCACCAAACGACGGAGCCTGAGGCTGTCGCGAAGGGATATTCCTTCTTAATGCGTAACATGCAGCCGGACGGGGGCATTTATCGGAAGGATCTACAAAGCTACAACACCTCGATTTCGCTGCTGGCCTTGACCTTCAACAAAACCCCGGAGGCTAAAGATGCGATGGTTAAGGCCCGAAAGTTCCTGATTGGCCTTCAGGCTCGCTTCGATACCCCTGGCAGTACCAACAATGCTTACGATGGTGGGATCGGCTATGGTGGCGGTATCGATAAACGTCCTGATCTCTCCAACACATCATGGGCTTTGGAGGCATTGCATTACAGCAACCTGGCCTTGGCCGACAAGAATGTCGGTGAAACCGCTGACTTAAACTGGTCCGCAGCCATCGCCTTCATCCAGCGCTGCCAGAATCTTCCCGGACAGAACAAGGAGGCATGGGCCTCAGACGATGCTCAAAACAAGGGTGGGTTCATTTACTCTCCTGGTCGCAGCATGGCTGGAGAAACAAATCTTCCTTCAGGTCGCGTGGCGTTGCGCTCTTACGGCACCATGAGCTACGCCGGTCTTCTCAGCTACATTTACGCTGATATGAAGAAGGACGATCCCCGTGTCCATGCAGTCATGGATTGGCTGCAAACCAACTACACACTAGATGAAAACCCCGGCATGGGGCCTGCGGGGTTGTATTACTACTTCCACACTTTGACCAAAGCCCTCAATCTAGCTGAAGTGAACACCATCGAGACCAAGGATGGACGTAAAGCCAATTGGCGCGAGGATTTGACTTTAAAACTGCTCAACCTGCAGCGGCCCGATGGCTCTTGGACAAACGAGACCGCCCGTTGGTTCGAGAAGGATTCCGTGCTCACCACCTCCTACGCACTTATTACTCTGGAGATGCTGGCCGAAAAATTGTGAATTCCGCATACTGTCTTGGGGCGGGAACAAAATGAGACTGCCATGGGAGGAGCCTCATTCTAGGTCTTTTTGAAAAGCACCAACCAGCCAAAGATCTCATCGTTCATTTTATTCTTCTGAGCCTTGACCCCGCTTGCAGGGAGATTCCTGAATCCAGTCATGATCCGCTCCTCGTTCGCGATGGATTGACCAAGGCCCCCGAGTGGACCAGCATTGATCTCCGGCCATGAGTGCTCAAGATGTTAAGAATATTATTGAACCGGCTTCAGGCACAAGTGCCAGCGACCATCCGTTGATTGCACCCGAGCGGCCCAAACCAGCAGTCAATGATGACCGTTTTCGATTGGCCCGCATCCGTCATGACTTACGCACTCCGATCAATCATGTGATTGGTTACAGCGAGATTCTCCAAGAGGACGCCGAAGGGCTGGTGCCGCCGGGGTTTTTAATTGATCTGGCAAAAATTCACACTGCCGGTCATCAACTGGTGACTCTGATTAATCAGTACCTTGCCGAGGAGTCTGTGATGCTGCGAGTGCATGATTTTCATCAGGCCAGTCATGAGTTGCGCACGCCCGCCAATCACATTATCGGTTATGGAGAGTTGTTAAGGGACCAGTGCGAGGACCTTGGCAGGGCGGAGTTCAAGGCGGACCTCACAAAAATCATCGAGGCGGGCCGGTCATGGCTTAGCCTCATGGAGAAGCATTTGTTTGGAGAGAACGCGGCGAAGTTTAACCAAGCCCGCGCGGATAGGCATTCCGATCCCGCAAAGACTGAGTATTGGACACGCATCCACGGCACTTTTTCCGGCATTGCCAATAATCGGGATGTGTTTCCCGCCCAACAGGGCAACCTGTTGCTGGCTGATGACGACGCAGGCAATCGGGAGCTTTTACAGCGCCGGTTGGAGAAGCTGGGCTATTCGGTGACCACCTGCACCGATGGCCATGAGGCCCTGAAGTATCTGCGCGAAGGCCCTTTCGACCTTGCTCTTCTCGATATGGTCATGCCAGGGCTGGACGGTTACGAGCTTCTAGCGGAGATCAAAAATGATCCCGACTTGAAGAGCGTTCCGGTGATCATGATTTCGGCTCTCGACCAAATGGAAAGCATTGTTCGATGTATTGATTTAGGGGCCGAGGATTACCTCTCCAAACCCTTCAACCCAACATTACTGCGTGCCCGCATCGCGGCGGCGTTGGAGAAGAAGCGCCTGCGCGACTGGGAGAAAGTCTACATCAAACAAATCGAGGCCGAGCAAAAACAATCGGAACGGCTGCTTCTCAATGTGCTGCCGCAGCCGATAGCCAATCGTTTGAAACAGGGGGAGGCGACCATCGTGGACAGCTTCCCTGAGGCGACCGTTCTTTTCGCCGACCTGGTTGGCTTCACCACCATGTCGATGCTCGTTCCACCCAAGGATGTGGTCAAACTCCTGGACGAAATCTTCAGCGCCTTCGATGTTCTGGCGGAGCGTCATGGCATTGAAAAGATCAAGACCATCGGCGATGCATATATGGCTGCTGCCGGATTGCCGGTTCCGAAATCCGATCACTCAATCGCAGCGGCGAAAATGGCTCTCGACATGCAGGTGGCACTCCAGCATTTCAATTTAACCCATAACACCTCACTCCAGATGCGAATCGGCGTGAACTCCGGGCCGGTCATCGCTGGAATCATAGGGCGCAAGAAATTCATTTACGACCTGTGGGGCGACACCGTGAATACCGCCAGCCGCATGGAATCCCAAGGGGAACCTGGCCGCATCCAGATATCCGAAGCCACCGCCCAGTTGATTCAAGCCCGATTTGTCCTCCTTCCGCGCGGTTTGATTATTATCAAGGGCAAGGGGGAGGAAGTGACTTTCTGGCTTGAAGGTGAACGTGAGCTTGAGTGATTCGTCACCTTCCGCCGAGAGAACCTTCACACGCGCGGATAAGCGCGATGACCCCCCACATGACGATCCGAACAGGTCGAATTTAGAATCAGAACGTTGTGCGCACGGCTTGATTTTCGTCTGACCGCCCGAGTCGGCGTGGAATTTCCAATACCCATGGGGAAGTGGCTTGACGCAGACTGCCACGATCAAAATAGTGGCTTCTCGTTCAGACTTGAATCACACAATGAACATTGCCGAAGCGGATGGAGCTATCAAAGAGAAAATGCGTGCTGCGGGCATTCCTGCTCCAACCATCGCCACATTCCTTGGCGCGGTTCACAAGGTGGTTGCCGGTGACCGCGGGCTCCTGCCTGAATCATTGATCGATTCCATTGCCTCTCTTCCCTGCTTGGAAGACGTGCTAGGTGCTCATTCTGTTGATCAATCCGCCTTACTCCGTCAGCTTGCGATCATCAAACTCAACGGGGGGCTCGGCACAGGCATGGGGCTGGATCGTGCCAAATCTCTGATTACGGTCAAGGGGGCGGATACGTTTCTCGATTTCGTTTCCCGACAGGTCTTTCACCTGCGCGACAATGGAGCTCGTCGAGAGCCGGCCTTCTATTTGATGGACAGCCTCGCAACACAGGCTGACACGCTTGAATATCTGAGCAAATATCCAACGCTGGCCGAGAACGAGCCTCTTGATTTTTTGCAGAGCATGGTTCCCAAAATCGATGCCAGCACTTTTTTTCCGATATCCTGGCCCGCCGAACCAGAATTGGAATGGTGCCCGCCCGGACACGGTGATCTATATCCTTCAATTTTAGGTTCGGGTTTGCTTGAGCGACTGCTCGCACGTGGGGTTAAATTCCTGTTCGTTTCGAACTCCGACAACCTTGGTGCCACGGTTGATCTGAATATACTGCGGCATTTCGCCGATTCGGGACTGTCATTCATGATGGAGGTTGCGACTCGCACCGCGGCGGATCGGAAGGGCGGCCACCTGGCACGTAGAAAAAGCAATGGAAGACTTCTGCTGCGCGAATCCGCACAGTGTCCAAAAGCGGATGAGTCCTGTTTTCAGGATATCGAAAGGCATCGCTACTTCAACACGAACAACCTCTGGGTAAGGCTTGATCATCTCAAGACCATGCTGGACCAGAACGGAGGAGTGTTCGCCTTGCCCCTCATCACCAACACCAAGACTGTCGACCCCCGTGATCCGAGCTCGCCGAAAGTGCTGCAACTTGAATCGGCCATGGGTGCCGCCATCGAATGTTTCGATCAGACCGGAGCCATCGTCGTGCCACGCACACGGTTTGCCCCAGTGAAAACGACTTCCGACCTGCTTGCGCTTCGCTCTGATGCGTACCATGTCACCGAGGATTTTCGGCTTGAGCTGGTTGCGGCTCGCCATGGCCAGCCGCCTCTCGTGGAACTTGATCCGCAACATTATAAAGTCCTCGCCGATTTTGAAGCGTGCTTCTCCCAAGGTGTGCCTTCACTCATTGATTGTGAAATAATCAACATCACAGGAAAGATGGTGTTCGATGCGGGAGTAATCTGCCAGGGCAGGGTGGAATTCTGCAATTTGCGGACTGAAACCGGAAGGGTCGCTGCAGGCACCTACCGTGACGTTAAAGTAGAGATTTGATTTGCCCTGGGTATCGCCGCTTACGAATGAACCGTTGCTTTTGATCAGGTTGAATCTGGAACGGAGTCAACCCGACTCTCGTGAAATACCCACTTAAACCTTGCCCTCGCGAGGTCATTCAAGGCAGATTCCATCGATATATTATGAGTTCGGAGACTTCTGAAAATACAACGCTGATCGATTTCCTGGCCTGGTTCGAAGTAAACAAAAAGCGGCTGGGTGCCCTTTTTGTGATGCTCGTGGCCGCTTCGGCGGCATACATGGTCTATTTGAACATGTATGAAGGCAAGGAGGCTGCGGCCGCCAAAGCCGTGATGGCCTTGCGTTTGCCCATGAACGCCCCCACGAATGCCGCGCAACCCTCAGCCGCTTCGTATGTCAAGGTCGCCGCAGATTTTCAGGGGACAACTGCTGCTGAACATGCAGAATTATTGGCTGCCGCCACCTTTTTCAACGAAGCTAAATACTCTGAGGCACAGGCCGAATTCCAAAAATTCGTTTCTCAGCATTCATCCAGTGACTTTGCCGGACAGGCAGCTTATGGGGCAGCCGCTTCCATCGAGGCCTCAGGCAAAACCGACGATGCTTTCAAGGCATACCTTACAGTGGTTAGTGGCTACCCTCGCAGCAGCGTGGCTGATGATGCCCGCATGGCTTTGGCCCGCATCCATGAGTCCCGTTCACAAGGTGAGGAAGCTTTGAAGTTTTACAACGAGGTTTCAAAGCCCACCTCCAACTCCGCGCGGGCCTCTGAAGCCATGCAGTACAAAGAACTGCTTTTGAAAAAATACCCGGCCCTCGCCAAAGCGGCTGTCATTCCTGCTTCTGGCACGAATGCGCCAGCTATTAAATAACGTCCTAAAAATTAAGTCCCCAATTATTCTGCCGATTTTCCTCTGATCCGGAATTATGAATTCGATGAAGCCCAGCAAAATCACTATTATTGGAACAGGCTACGTTGGCCTAGTCACCGGGACATGCTTTGCCCAGGTGGGCCACAGAGTGGTGTGTGTTGATTCTGACATTTCCAAGGTCAAGATGCTGCAGGCAGGCGGCATTCCCATTTATGAACCTGGCTTGGAGGAAATGGTCAAAGAAAACGTCGCTTCAGGGCGGCTCAGCTTTACCAATTCAACCAAGGAAGGGGTGGAAAAATCCGACATCATCTTTATCGCCGTGCCCACTCCTGCCCAGCCTGATGGCGGCGTGGATCTATCTTTTATTGAAGCGGTAGCCCGCGAAATTGCCGCCCACATGACGAGCTACAAAATCGTCGTGGATAAGAGCACCGTGCCGGTTAAGACGGGCGACAAAGTGGCGGAGACGATCAAGCGCTACTCCAAGTCCAAAGTTGAGTTTGATGTCGTCAGCAATCCTGAGTTTCTCCGTGAGGGATTCGCTGTTGAAGACCTTATGAAGCCTGATCGGGTGGTCATTGGCACCCGTTCCCAGCGCCCGGTCCAGGCCATGAAAGAGGTTTATACCCCGTTCGGCGCGCCGATTATTGTTACCGACATCAACTCGGCTGAGTTGATCAAGCACGCGGCCAATTCATTTCTGGCTCTTAAAATTTCCTACATCAACGCCGTGGCCACGATTTGCGAGGCTTCCGGGGCGAATATTGAGGAAGTTGCCAATGGCATTGGCATGGACAACCGCATTGGACGGCGTTTTCTGAATGCTGGCATCGGTTTTGGTGGCAGCTGTTTTCCCAAAGACTTGAGTGCCTTTATCAAGATCTCCGAGCAGCTCGGGTATGATTTCGGCCTGCTTAAGGAAGTCCAACGCATCAACTCCCAGCAGATGGAGCGCTTCCTCAAGAAAATCACCGAGACTCTCTGGGTGATCAAAGACAAAAAAATTGGCGTGCTCGGACTGGCCTTCAAGCAGAACACGGACGACGTTCGCATGTCCCCCGCCATTGATCTTTGCCAGCGATTGCTTAAGGACGGGGCAACTCTGCGCGTTTATGATCCCCAAGGAATGGAAAAGGCTAAATCCTTGCTCCCCAAGACAGTTACTTTTGTCACCGACATGAATAAGGTGGCCGAAGGTTGCGATGCCCTGATTATTGCCACGGAATGGCCTGTCTTTAAAACCTTGGATCTGGATCATGCGCGCAAGACCATGAGTCACCCCATTCTTTTTGATGGTCGCAATCTGTTTGATCCCGTCGAAATGGAAAAGCTCGGCTTTATTTATAAGAGCGTCGGGCGCTGACCTTTTTCCGAAGGTGGACGGTGCGGGAATGATGCTGGCCATGCCGGCTCTCCCGGCAAATGGGCGGCTACTTAAAAAATTGGGCTCGTGTGCTTCCGGAGCCTCCGTGGCCCAACCCAAGGCTTTTAAATTCGGGCAGCAACGGCAGAAGATCAGGTTCACCCAATGCAAGGCGTATGAGCCTTTCCTTGTCGTTTTCCCCCTTCTTTGCCGCTTTCGCAAGCCATTGCCGGGCACTCTCCATGTTACCCATCTGGCAACCAAAACAGGCTAGATAGAAACAGATCAGTGGTTCCTCGGGAAATTTATCAACCAGCGGCAGAATACTCATCCATGCAGACATAAGCCCTTTGACCCGGCGAAGTCCAAGAGCCCGCAGGATATAACCGCTGGACCGGTCCGGTGCGAGACGAACGATGGCATGCGAAAGGTCGAGCGCGGCCTCCCACCACTTGGCGCGGGCATAAATGCGCCAGCGTACTTCCATTACGTCAGGATGCGAGCGGAGCAGGGGATCTATCTTGTGAAGTTCAAGGTTGGACTCAAGATGGTTGCCCAGTTCAAGCCATCCGGTCGCACTGGACAAATAGTGCGAATCGGGCGGTTCAATAGGCCTCAGATTAAAGGGGTTGCTCACGCGATCAATCTTCTAAAACCCGCCGAACTGCTATGAGTAAATCCTCCATCGGCATCCCCTTGGTGATGTATCCGTCCGCCCCTTTGTCCAAAGCCTGCCCCATCAAGTCAGCGTCGTAACCCAAACCGGTAAACATCAGCACGCGGGCGTCCGGGCGTGCGCTCTTCAACTCGGTCAGCAACTGAAGACCGCTTTCACCAGCCAGCATGATATCCAGAATCACGACCCGGTAAGCCTGCTCCTGAAGCTTGGCTTGTGCGGAGGCCAGACTGTTTGCAGCATCCACCACAAAGCCCTGCCGCGCAAAATACGCGACCAGCATATCGAGGATGTGCTCCTCGTCATCCACCACTAATAACCGATGTTCCATGTTATTCAGATGTACTATCGGACACTTAATGCTGTCTGTTTACTTTGGCTGGGTGTGGCGGATTACGAGGCAGGCTCAAAGATCGATAGAGGGTTGTCGGTTTTGGAGAGCATTTTGCCGCCTTTCCATGCTTCCTGAACACCTCCTTGTGCCCAGCGGCGCACTTGGTAAAGCGTGGCAAACCCAAAATCAGGCGCGGCCTGGCCTTGGCCTCCCACCAACTCGCTGCCACGCCGCACATTATCCTGCATCCAGGCGGGCATCAGCAAATGAAATGGATTGCGAGTTACCTCCACGACATGGCAGGAGGTTCCCGCCACCAAGTCCGCCACATCAGACTCGCTCGATTCCACCATGAGGTTGGGTTGCATGTTCTGCCCCCAATATTCCGTCTCAACTGTGTGGCAGGCGAAACTGGAATGCTGTATTTTCAGCGCATCCATCAAAAGATGGTGAACCCCGATGTGCGCGCTGTTCCAATCGTTGGCATGGGGGAAGAGGATGACACGCGGCTTCTCTCTTTGCAGGATGCCCGCAATGACCTCTACTGCTTCTCCCCAGTGGCAGGTATCAGTCTCTCTGGTCTTCAAGGTTATGGGAGAAAGTCCGGTTGATGAGGTTTGGATCAGGTCGAAATGCAAGTAAGCACATGCCTGCTTTAGTTCCTCAAGCCTTCCTTGTTGGCGTGACGGAAGAGTGCCTTGAGTCACCGCAACATTGGCCACGCGGCAGCCTGATTCACGGAGAAGTCGAAGCGCGATGGCTCCGATAATGCATTCATCGTCAGGGTGGGGGGAGAAAATCAGGACCGTTCCGGCGTCTGGATTTATTCTCGGCGCCACCGTGGGCGCAAGATTGCCCATGGGGATCTGACGCCCCTCGCGCCAGAGACTGGCGTAGCTCGAAACAAGTGCTTGATAAGGATTCATAGATGATCTGTTGATTTTACGGCAGTGCTGGCAGGCTGGCTGCGGCCATCGCCTGGCCGTGCCGTTTTTCCTTTTCGTCGGGCATGTGCAGTCGGATTTTCTCGGCCAACTCGGGGAATTCCAAAGCGAGCACCCGATGCGCCTCGGTGAGAATGATTTCTCCGCCTGTTCCCGTGGTGACCCGGCCCAGCACCAATACATGGCGGAGATCATAGAAACCCTCAAAATGGGCGACAGTATAACCCAAATACGCACCAATGGTTTCGTATATCTTTCGGGCCCGATGGTCATCTTTGGCCATCAATTGCTGCACCTCTTTGAGTCGCTCAGGCAATGGCATGGAAGGGTCCACCTCAATTCCGGCGGGCCCGAGAAGCCGATTGACGGCCTGCTGAGAGAAATACTGCACCCCGCAGCCCCGGTCCCCCGACCATTCGTCTGCCGCCGCCGAAGGATGATAATCGACAGGTACAAAAGCCAGTTCATTGAGCCATTGAGTAATATTGCCCTCGCTATTCACATATCCTGCTGCGGTGCTTGTGCCGAGGGCCAGTCCGAGCACCCTGTTTTCTCTCAGCGACATCGAGCCGGCCAGGGCAGTCACTTCGCCGTCGTTGGCAATTTCAAAAGGGATGTCATTCCACGCGCTTTTCAATTCGAGAAATAAATCCTTCACCCGGGATTGAAAAAGCTCCGGTGGAACGCCACGGAACAATGAGGCCACCTTGACTCGATTGTTGACATACACCCCCGCAGAACTGCCACCAATGGCATCCACCCTTGGAAGATGGGCTGCCGCTCTTTTCAGACCGTCCATGATCTCTTGAAAATGCCATTCGGGATCCTTCTGTGGCACCGGGTTCCACACTATTTCCTCACTGAACACGCACTTGCCATCAATAACAGCCGCCACCTTGCGATCCGAGCCGCCCAGGTCAAATCCTATGCGGCACCCGTTCCAGTGGCGTCCCAACGGCGCCGTGGCACTGCGCGCAGGGGGTAATTCATCGCATGACACGACGCTGAAGCTTTGTTCATAAATGCGGTTGCCCATTATTTCCGCATCAAACTGGCCAGTAGGGCTTTGGTTGAAATGTTCGGAGAGAAGTGCCGCCATTTTGGCCGATCCAGCAATATGGATTTTGAACCCACCCCGCGCCCACAGGAGGAATTTCACCAGTCGTTCCACGTGTCGGAAACTTCCCGCCGCATGATCCTCGGTGGGCAGAATAGTGTGAAAGTGGTCAATCGATCCGTCAGCCTGCTCTAGTGCAATGCCGATCCGTTTTGGTTTGCCCGTGGCGAGGGCCCTTGCCTCGAAGCTTTTCCGGGCGAGAGCCGCCGGACGAAAATAAGGATCAAGAACGGGCGTCACCCGTGGAGTGATGAGATCTAAACCTTGGTTGTTCATCCGTGACATATTCGTATCCGTTGAATTTAATGGTTAGGTGCGATTAAAAAAGGAGAATCGTTTGCCAAGATTGAACCTTCCGCCCACAATCATATTCTGTCCAAAGTTGGGGGAGAATCGATCATCTTGATCCAAAACCATGAGCGTCACACACGAAAATCTAAAGCACACCCACAACCGGGAAGTCATAGACTGGGTGGAGGAATCCGCAAATCTTTGCCAGCCCGACCGTGTTTATTGGTGCGACGGTTCCGAGGAAGAACAGAAAATGCTTCTGGAACAAGCGGTGGCAACCGGGGTCTTGATCAAGCTGAACGAAACTAAGCGTCCCAATTCATATTACCACCGCTCCCATCCGGACGATGTGGCCCGAGTCGAGCACTGCACCTTCATTTGCACTCCCACCCGCGAAGAAGCCGGCCCCACCAACAATTGGATGGCACCGGCGGAAATGAAACGAAAAATAGAGGGTCTGCTGGCGAGTTCCATGAAAGGCCGCACCATGTTTGTGGTTCCTTATCTGATGGGACCTCCGGGGTCGCCCATGGCCAAGGTGGGAGTCGAATTGACCGATTCCATTTACGTGGCGCTAAGCATGCGCGTCATGACACGAATGGGCGCCGTCGCATGGCGCCAATTAGGTCAGCAAAGCGATTTTAACCGGGGCATTCACAGCTCACTCGACCTCGATCCAAAGCGGCGGTTCATCTGCCATTTCCCCCAGGACAACCTGATCATGTCGGTTGGATCCAACTACGGCGGCAACGTGTTGTTGGGGAAGAAATGCCTTGCACTTAGGATTGGCTCCTTCTTGGCGCAGCGTGAAGGTTGGATGGCCGAGCACATGCTTATCCTGTGCGTTGAATCCCCCTCAGGTGAGAAAACCTATGTCGCCGCCGCCTTTCCCAGCGCCTGCGGAAAGACGAATTTCGCCATGATGATTCCGCCCGAGGAATTCAAAGGCTGGCGCATCACCACCGTCGGCGACGATATCGCTTGGATGAAGCCGGGATCTGATGGCCGACTTTACGCGATCAACCCTGAGAACGGATATTTCGGAGTCGTTCCCGGCACCAACACCAAGAGCAATCCCAATGCGGTTCGGACGATTGAACGCGACACCATTTTCACCAACGTCGCGTTGACCGAGGATCTCGACGTTTGGTGGGAAGGGAAGGATGGACCCGTTCCGGAACACGCAACCGATTGGCGCGGAAATCCGTGGACGCCCGAAAGCAAAGAAAAAGCCGCGCATCCCAACAGCCGTTTTACCTCGCCCATCCGTAACAACCCTGCGCTTGCGCCAGAGGCGGACCATCCGCAAGGCGTCCCCATCAGCGCCATTATCTTCGGAGGCCGCCGCGCCACAACCTTTCCGCTAATTTTCCAAGCCTCTGATTGGGGTCACGGTGTTTACCTCGGCGCAATGATGGGCTCTGAAACCACCGCCGCAGCAACAGGCGGAGTGGGGTTGGTCCGCCGTGATCCCATGGCCATGCTTCCTTTCTGCGGTTACAACATGGGCCATTATTTCAAACACTGGCTTTCCATGCGCAAGCACCTCATGCATGTGCCACGTGTTTTTCACGTTAATTGGTTCCGCAAGGATGATCAGGGCCAATTTCTCTGGCCGGGCTTTGGACAGAACATGCGCGTGCTGAAATGGATCGCCGAACGTTGCCACGGTCAAGTGGGCGCCCGCGAGACGATTCTCGGCTGGATGCCTCATAACAAGGACTTCGATATCAAAGGTCTGCCCAACTTTGGCCCCGCCGAATTCGAGCGGTTGCAATCGATTGATCCCGGAGAATGGAAAAAAGAGATCATCGCACAGGAGGAACTTTTCGTGCAGTTGCATGAAACGATGCCCAAAGAGCTCACTTTTTACCGTGAGCTGCTTCTTTCCCGCATGTGATTTCAGCGGTTAGGGACTTCCCCAGCGGCGCGGGTCTGCTATGATCCGCGCCACATGGCCCAAGATTCAACCATAGCAATAGTCACCGCGACCGACCTCCAAGTCGCTTACAACGATCTCGTAGTCCTAAATCGCGCCTCCCTTTCCATCCACGAAGGGGATAGGCTCGGCATGGTGGGCCGGAATGGCGCAGGAAAATCCACCTTTCTCAAGATTCTCACCAACGAGATGGAGCCTGACTCCGGTTCCGTGACTCGCAAACGGGATTTGATCACAGGTTATCTCTCTCAGAATTTTTCCCTCGACACCACCAAGACGGTTTACGAAAACATCCGGTCCGGCGCTAAACACGTGCTGGATTTGATCCACGAGTTCGAGAATTTACCGGGCCATTCGCATCGCCACGAGTATCTGGAACAACGCATCCAAATCTTGGACGGTTGGTCCCTCGATACGCGCATCGCGCAGGCCATGGACCATTTGCATACGCCCGATGGGGATCGTGCCATTGAAGGCCTCTCCGGCGGAGAACAGCGTCGCGTCGCCATGGCTAAAACCGTGGTTGGCCGCCCCGATTTTCTCATTTTGGACGAGCCCACGAACCACCTTGATCCTGATTCGGTTGAGTGGCTGGAAGAATTCCTTAGCGATTTTCCAGGAACATTCTTGCTGGTGACTCATGATCGTCACTTTCTGGACTCGGTCTGCAACGGCATGGCCGAACTGGCTAACGGTCAATTTTACAGCTACGACGGCAATTATAGTGACTACCTGGTTGCCAAATCCGAGCGTCAAGCCACCGAAGAACTGGTCGAGCACAAGCGCCAGATGTTCCTGCGTCGCGAACTCGAGTGGGTGCGTCGTGGACCCAAGGCGCAAACCACCAAATCAAAAGCGCGATGGGACCGCTACGATGCAGTGGTGGCCATTGATGCACCGAACATCGAAAGCGATGTCGAATTGGTGTTGCCACCACCTCCGCCCCTTGGAAACCGAATTGTTGAGTTAACCAATGTCGGCCTTCAGGCTGGAGATAAGCTGCTGTTCGAACAGTTTAGTTTCAACTTTGAGGCTGGGATGAAGATTGGCGTCATGGGCCGCAACGGCATGGGTAAAACGTCACTGCTGAAAGCCATTCTTGGCCAGATGGAACCCGTCAGTGGGAACATTAAGATCGGCGCGTTAACTCAGTTTAATTATGTGGACCAAGGACGCATGCAATTGGACGAAAGCAAAACAGTGCTTGATGAAGTCTCCGATGGTTCAGAATTCGTCATTTGGGGCAACGGCAAGTTGTCCCTTCGCGCCTATCTCAAGCGGTTTTTGTTCACCGACGACCGCATCACCACCCGCGTCCGTCATCTTTCCGGCGGAGAGCGCAGCCGTCTGCTCTTGGCCCGAACCCTTAAGAAGGGCGGTAACTTCCTGATTCTCGACGAACCTACCAATGACCTCGATTTAAACACCCTTCGAGTGCTTGAGGAGGCTCTCGTTTGCTTCCCGGGCGTGGTTCTCGTGGTCAGCCATGATCGCTATTTTCTTGATCGCGTGTGCAACGGCATTCTCGCCTTTGAAGGCGATCAACGCGTGACCTACCACATTGGCAACTACTCCTATGTGGTAGAAAAAAAGAAGGAGCGCGCAAAAGCCCAACTCGTCGCGTCTCGTCAAACTGCTGCGCCCGCGCCGAAGACCGCACCAGCGCCTAAAGCAGCTCCCAAACGTAAACTGACCTGGAAGGATAAAACCGAACTCGAATCCATGGAGGCAACCATCCATAAGGTCGAGAACGAGGTGAAGCGAATCGAAAACCTGTTCGCTGAACCTGATTTCCAGAGATCTTATGGTGCCCAGACAACCGCATTAATGGCCGAGCTTGCCGCCCGCAAACAGGAGGCAGCCAAACTTTACTCCCGTTGGGAAGAGCTGGAAGAAATCAAAAATGAATCCGTCAGCTAATTGTTGTGAAGTTGATTTCGACCAAGTAAATACCATTTCAATTTAACGCGCCTGTTCCTTTAGAATTCTAACCAACTTATTCGCATGAGTGTTCGCGTCCGTTTTGCCCCGAGTCCCACTGGTTACCTCCATATCGGTGGTGCCCGCACGGCTTTATTTAATTGGTTGTACGCCCGCCATACCGGCGGAACTTTCGTGCTGCGCATTGAAGATACTGACACCGCGCGCAACTCCCAGGAGGCGGTAGACGTCATTCTAGACGGTTTGCGTTGGTTGGGGCTCAACTGGGATGAGGGTCCTCTCAGCGGTGCTGCGGAGGGTCCAGGCATTGGCCAGCATGGCCCGTATTTCCAATCGAAGCGCGGCGCGATCTACCAGAAGCGTGTTGAGGAATTACTCTCCAAGGGTTTGGCCTACGAGCGGGAAGGCGCCGTCCGCTTTAAAATGCAGCGCGAACCGGTGCTCATCCCCGACCTCATCGTGGGCGATGTCAAACGTGAGCTTACGGATCGTGAGGAGCTTGATCCTGATTTCGTCATTTTCCGTTCCGACGGCCAGCCTGTGTTTCACTTCGTCAACGTTGTCGATGATTTGGAGATGGGCATCACCCACGTCATCCGGGGTGAGGACCATCTCTCCAACACCGCCAAGCACATCGCCTTGTTTCAAGCATTCGGCGTCCCCGCGCCCAAGTACGGGCACATTCCGCTGATCCTTAACATTGACGGCACTAAAATGAGCAAGCGCGATCAGGGCGCGTCGCTTAAGAGTTATCAGGATGGCGGTTATGCCCCTGAAGCCGTGGTCAACTACCTCTGTTTGCTTGGTTGGTCGCCCAAGGAAAATCGCGAAATCGTGCCTCTCGATGAGATCGTGGCCATGTTCGATCTACCCCAAATTTTGCGTCACAATGCACGGTTCGACATGAACAAGCTCAACTGGATGAACGTTGAGTACTTCAAGTCCATGACTTTGGATCGTTTTGTGACCCTGGCACTGCCGGTGTTGAGACAGGCAGGTCTGGCCATGGACAATTATTCTCCGGAGTACATCCGTGCCGCCTTGGCAACAGTCAAAGAAAAGGTCAAGCAAATGCCGGACGTTCTCCAGTTCGCGGCCTTCTATTTCCGGGATACCGTTGTTTTTGATGATGCCGCAAAGGCTGCTGAACCGCAGGATTTAACCGCCGAGAGCCGAGGCCGTGTTGAAAAGCTCCGCGCCGCGTTTGCATCCGACTCGGTTTTTACTGCCGACTCTCTTCAGGCCGCACTCAAGGCCACGGCAACAACTCTGGGCGTCAAAGCTGGTTTGCTTGTGCACCCGACACGTATTGCCTGCACTGGCAGTGGCATTGGTCCGAGTCTGTATCATCTGCTTGAGGTGCTTGGCCGCGAGCGGGTGCTGGCCCGATTGGACGCGATGATCGCCAGGATGCCTGTCTGAGCCATGCTTGTTCCCCTTTACAAATCGGTGCGGCGAGGACGGCATTTTTTTGACAGCGGACCTTTTCACTCCTAGCGTTCCCAAATGGAACCGTTGCACGCACCTTGGCGTATCGCCTACATTCTTGGGCCCAAGACTCCCCATGGGGATGTGTCGGTATTTTCACGCATTGGTAACGACTCGGATGATGAAACCAATTTGGTCATCGCACGTTCCAAATCGTGTTTTGCCCTTCTGAATTCCTATCCTTACACAGGCGGGCATCTCATGGTCGTTCCCTACCGTGAGGTTCCGGATTTCCATGGCTTGATTGAGGACGAACTACTCGACCTTGTGTTGTTGCTGCGGCGCTGTCAGACTGCGTTGACCGAAATCATGAAACCTGATGGGTTCAACATTGGAGTCAACCTTGGCCAAGTGGCTGGGGCAGGCATTGCCAGTCATCTCCATATCCACATTGTTCCTCGTTGGAAGGGAGACACCAATTTCATGCCCGTCCTGGCGGCCACCACTGTTCTTCCCGAAGCCTTGCGCGATTTGGCCGCCAAGCTTCGCTCTGCCCTGCAAACGGTTTAATTCCTCGCATGTATACCGAAACTCTTCATTACGAAAATGCACGCGTCGCTCAACAGTTGTTCAATAATGAGCCGCAAAATCTTGCTGTCTTGGGGCAGGAGCTGGGGGTCAAATCCACTGCTCGTGATGGCTGGATACGTCTGGAAGGCGAGGAATCCGCCGTACTGCGCGCGAAGAAGGTATTCGAGCATTTGGAGAAAGGCTTGAAGGCCGGCACTCCCTTGAGGAACCGTGAGTTTGCCTATGCCCTCGCTGTGGCGAAACACGATGGCGTTGATGCGCTGGCCAGTCTTGCCTCCGAGCGCATCCACACATCGGCCAAGAAAGCCTCAGTCGGTCCCAAAACTGTTGGCCAGAAAAAATATATGGAGGCAATCCGCAACCATGATGTGATTTTTGGCGTTGGTCCTGCCGGCACTGGAAAGACTTACCTTGCCGTGGCCATGGCGGTGGCCGCACTCAAGGATGACAAGGTTTCCCGCATTGTACTGACACGTCCCGCTGTGGAGGCAGGTGAAGCTCTCGGGTTTCTTCCTGGGGATCTCAACGAGAAAATCGCTCCCTATCTGCGGCCTTTACAGGATGCTCTCCACGACATGCTGCCCGGCGAGGAGTTGGCCCGCATGACTGAACGCGGAATTTTGGAAATTGCTCCGCTGGCCTACATGCGGGGCCGCACGCTGAACCAGGCCTTCATTATTTTGGACGAAGCCCAGAACACTACCACGGAGCAAATGTTCATGTTCCTGACACGTCTTGGCCATGGCTCCAAAGCGGTCATCACGGGCGATCCTTCCCAGGTAGATCTTCCCGGTTCACGGCGTTCTGGTTTGCACGAGGCAACCCGCGCGTTACAAGGCGTCGAAGGCATCTCCATCGTTGAGTTTCAAAAACGCGACGTGGTGCGCCACCCACTTGTGCAAAGAATTATAGGGGCCTATGAAGACCATCGTGGCCAACAGCGATAAGGAGGCATCTGCGCTTGAGGTTGTCGTTAGCAATCGCCAGCGCGTCTTTCAATTTCGCACGGATGTCCTTCATGATTTCTCCATGAAATTGGTGAAGGATGAACTCAAGCTCGAGCGGGCTTCTTTGGGGATTGCCCTTCTTGGAGTGAATCGGATGGCCAAGGCAAATCAGCAATTTCTCAACCACACCGGCGCCACCGACGTCATTACCTTCGCCTACCCGGCGGAGGGCGAAGATCAACTGAGCGGCGAGTTGCTCATTTGCCCGGCGGTGGCCGTTGAGCAAGCACAAGAGTTTGGCACAAGCCCGGCCAGCGAATTGGTACGTTATGTCGTGCATGGAGTCCTCCATTTGAGCGGGTTTGATGATCTTTCTCCCGCCTTACGCCGCCTCATGAAAAAGGAGGAGAACAGGCTGGTGCGCCGTCTGGAGGAATGGTTGCCATTTGAAAATCTGGAGTTCAAAGCTCGCTCGCAATAATGGATGAGTCCTCCATCGGCATTGTTACTGGCATACAACCGTTGACGGATTCCAGTCTGATCATCCGCTGGCTGAGCCGTGATTTTGGCCGCGTCGATACCGTGGCCAAAGGTGCCCGTAAACCCAAATCCTCCTTTGCCGGACTTCTTGATCTTTATTACCTCTGTGAATTTGCCATGGTGCGCGGCAAGCATTCCCAACTGCACACCCTCAAGGAGGTGCAATTGATCGAACCGCGAGAGGGATTGAGTCGCGATTTTCAATGGTTGAGACAGGCCGCCTACGCTGCGGATTTTATCCGCGTGACCACCGAACATGACACACCCATCCCCGAATTCTTTGAGCTTTTGTCTGGTTTCCTTTCGGTCCTTCCGTCAAGACCGCCCAGCCCATTGAACATCCTTGCCTTTGAATGGCGCGCCTTGGATCTGCTTGGTCTGAGTCCTCCTATGAATTCCCCTCGAATCACTGAAGACGTCCGCATCCTGGCCGATTGGCTGGGGAGGACTGAGTGGCAATCGCTTGATCCCGCGCAGGCTCCGCCCGGAGCCGCAGATTTTGCCAAACGCCTCGGAGTCTTCATGGAGCGGCATATGGAACACCAGCCCAAGCATCGTGCTGAGGCCCTTCTGGTTTAGTGACAAACCAGTCCATGAAGCCTGTTTTTACCATTTCCGTTCGAGACTTAATCGAATTCATGCTCCTGCGTGGCGATCTTCTGCGAGGCAGCCGATTCGTCGCAAGTGATCGTATGGTGGTTGGGACCAGAGGACATCAAAAAATCCAAAAATCACGTCCTGCTGGATACGAGGCCGAGGTGCCAGTCGTGTTTGATCATGAAGCGGAATCTTTCATCCTTCGCGTGCAGGGTCGAATCGATGGCCTTTGGATGCGCGAGAGCCGTCCACTGATTGAAGAAATCAAAACTGTTCAGGAACCCTGGAGCGGCAATCCCAAAGATCTCCATTGGGCGCAGGCACGTTCTTACGCCGCCATTCTCTCCATCCAACGCTATTGGCCCGAGGTGGATTTGCAACTCACCTATCTGGAGCTTGATTCCCAGCACACCATCTCTTTTCAGGTACGCGGCGATCTCGAGAGTCTCACTCAATGGTGGATTCATTTAATAGACGCGTATTTGCCGTGGGCCTCGGAGCGATTGCGCTGGCAGCAGATTCACCGCGCCTCATTGGATCAATTGGTTTTTCCCTACCCGCAGTACCGCGTCGGCCAACGCCGTCTTGCCGTTGAAGTCTTCAAGGCGCTCACAAATGGAAAGCGCTTGTTCGCCGAGGCCCCTACCGGGATCGGTAAAACCATCTCCGTACTTTTCCCCACCTTCAAAGCCTCGGCACGTCAACCTATTGATAAGATATTCTATCTCACCGCCAAAATCAGCGGGCAGTCTGTGGCTGAAAGCGCCCTGCGTGATTTGGCCGGCACGGGGCTCCGCTGTCGGAGTCTGACCCTGTCGGCACGCAGTCGCGTCTGTCAGCAGCAGGGAGTGGCCTGCGATCCGGCTCGTTGCACACGATTGATAGGATACTATGATCGCTGGCACGACGCCTTCCGCGACGCTTTTGTCGTAGACGATTGGACTCGTGAAACCGTCCTTCGCCTCGCCGAAAAACACCATCTTTGTCCGGCTGAATTCGCCCTAGATCTCTTGCCTTGGGCTGATGTGCTGATTGGCGATTACAATTATGCCTTCGACCCTGCTGCTTCCCTTCGCCAATGCTTTGAGGAAGAGCAGGGGAAGTATGTGTTCCTGATCGATGAAGCCCACAACCTCGTGGATCGCGCGCGCGACATGTTTTCCGCAACCCTTTCTTCCGCCGCTTTACAAGAAGCCGCGGAACAATGCGCATCTCTGCTGCCCTCTCTGGCCAAAGCCCTTCAGTCCGCTGCAAGTCGCTTGAGAAAGATCGAACCCCATCGC
This sequence comes from Pedosphaera sp., assembly GCA_025359965.1. Classification (GTDB taxonomy): domain Bacteria; phylum Verrucomicrobiota; class Verrucomicrobiia; order Limisphaerales; family SXQI01; genus SXQI01. The sequence goes on along the minus strand of JANYDC010000106.1, from coordinate 3,830 downwards.
GATGCCCAGCAGGTGGATTTGGACAAGGCCAAGCCGGATGAAATCTTGATCCGTCTGCTCGAAACGGCCGTTGAAAGTTCTGAGGCATGGCTGGCCACCAACCAGATGTCCGCATGCCGCGAAAGTCTACTCCAGTGCTATTTTGCGATGCAGTCTTTCCTGCGTGCCGTCGAGCGTGCCGAGAGCGATTTTGCACTTCTGTGCCATGCGGATGGCACAGAACGGATTCTTCAGGTGCTTTGCCTGCATCCTGGACGCCTGCTGGGCGAGATGCTCAAACGCTCCACGGCGGCAGTGTTTTTTTCTGCCACGTTATCTCCTTCAGCTTATTTTCAGGAGATGCTCGGAGGGCAGTCGGTGGATCTGTTGTTGCAGCTTCCGTCCCCGTTCAACTCGGCCGATCTTCACTTGCTCATCCACGAACGCATTTCCACCAAATGGAAGAACCGCGAAAATTCCGCCGAATGTGTGGCCCAAACCTTGGTCGCTTTTACCAGCGGCTGCCCCGGTCACTACTTATTGTTCTTTCCCTCTTACGCTTATTTGGAATTGGTGCGCAACATTGCCCAACCTCTCCTAAGCGGAGCCGAACACATTGTCCAAAGCTCGGACATGAGTGAAACTGACCGGCAAGAATTCTTAGAGGAGTTTCGCCAACCGCGGCCCGGCCGTACTCTGCTCGGCTGGGTGGTCATGGGTGGCCAATTTGCCGAGGCCATCGATTTAGTGGGTGAAAACTTAATTGGCGCTGTAGTCGTTGGTGTCGGTCTGCCCATGGTTGGCCTTGAGCGAGAAGTTATGCGACGCCAATTCGACAGGACATCCCGCGATGGATTCGCCTTCGCCTACGTCTTCCCCGGCTTAAACCGTGTCTTGCAGGCAGTCGGAAGAGTCATTCGCTCCGAGACGGATCGTGGCGCTGTCCTCTTAATCGATGACCGCTGGTCCGAGTCCCGCTATCGCGAACTTATGCCCCCTCATTGGGAGGTGAGATGGATTGGCCGCCAGTCGGATTGGAATGCTGATCTGGAGGCATTTTGGCGCAACAATCCCTCCAAGTAGGATGCCAGACCCTGCCTTGACAAGCATGACAACTGATGGTTTAGTTATTTCTGTAACGAGAGAACTAGCCATGCCGCAACTGACACCAATCCAGCAACGATTCATCCTCCACTGGGGGGAGATGGGCTCGCGTTGGGGCATCAACCGCACCATTGCCCAGGTACACGCGCTGCTCTACATCTCGGCCAAGCCCATCCACGCCGAGGATATTGCCGAAACCTTGCAGGTGGCCCGTTCCAACGTCAGCAACAGCGTCAAGGAATTGCAAGGGTGGGGGATCGTTCGGATGGTTCACGTGATGGGCGATAAACGCGATCATTTTGAGTCTCTTCACGATGTTTGGGAACTTTTTCGCATCGTTTTGGATGAGCGAAAGAAGCGTGAAGTCGATCCAACGCTAATGTTTCTCAACGATTGCCTGATTGAAGCAGGGAAAGCCCCTAATGAATCAGCAGTGACGATTCAACGTTTGGAAGCCCTGCGTGATTTTTTCCGCACCACCAACTCCTGGTATGACATTGTCCGCCGATTGCCCACTCAGGCTTTAGGGAAGCTGCTCCGTGGCACGGACAAGATGTTCGGTCGTTGATTTTTTTTGAGACCAGATTTCTGTTTGAACGGAAATGAAAGAAATAATATGAAAGCAAACCTGTTCCATGTCGCTTGGATTGCGCCCCTCGTTGCCGAAAAACCCACTTCTGTCAGACGTGCCCGCACGGGCGAGACGTTGGCTTTGGTTCCCTCGGTCAACCGCCTCGGAGACCCGCAGAAGAACCCAAACCCAGCCCGTCGCTTGACCAGGGTTTGGGATGAATTCAACTGGTGATCACTCCTCGACATTTGCCGCCAAAACGGTAACGCCCGTTTTTTGGCACAGCCTTGCCGCCTCGCCCGAGTCCAACAATACGCTGCGGCAGGCCTCGACTGCCAGCACTCGAATGCCATGGTCGGCACACGTCTGGATCGTGCGCAGCCCAAAGCAGGGCAGATCAAACCGCAGATCGTGCTTTTTCCTTGCAACCTTCCCTGCAACTGCATCCTTCTTCTTGGCCAGCTCGCCTCCGCGTGTTAGGCAGGCATCGGTTCCCTCAAACGCTTCCACGGCGAGCACAGTTTGATCCCGCACCACCACCGTTTGGCCGATTTCCAAAGTTGCCACCGCCTTGGCCGTCTTGAGGGCATACCGAACATCCTCCTCCTCTGAATTGGTCAGTTTTGATCCCATACGAAACCCGTTCGGCGGCATGTGTGCCTTCAACCAGGGAACCGCTGAAATCAGCTGGACCCCATCCTTGGCCAGCTCATCTCCGATCGCCCCGAAAATAGTGTGCGCATTCTTTTCCTTGAGCCGCAGCAGAACCCCCATCGTTCGCATGTCCGGCCTGAAATCAAATAGGTTCTTGGGCGCAATTTGCCCCGCCATAATGCAGTGGTGAACCTCGCGTGAAGTGAATGCATCAATCATTTTGCCTAACTGCCCCACCCGCAGCCAGACGATGTCGTCGACGAGTTTAGCCAACTCTGGATCAGTCTCGCCCTCAAACGCCACCGCCACAATCCGCTTGGCTCCCTTGCTGCGAGCCTCCTCCGCACAAATAAAAGGCAAAGTGCGGCTTCCTGCGATAATGCCCAAAGTATCCAACACCGGAATCGGCTGGTTCCAATCCTGTATCTGCTCGGCTGGGAGTAGGTTGTTCATTCGATTGCCTTATTCTTGCTGATATCCACCCCGCTCCGCAAGGGCGGCTGAGAGCGACCTATCAGCGCTGCCCGATGAGAATCAGGCAGCACCAGCAGCCCATTGAAATCATTGCTGATTTCAGGTGCGATGAACCGTCTACCGGTTTTCAGGCGATCCGTCAGGCGCTCTTCCGGGAAACGGGAGGCGCGGCCTTGGGTTTCTCTTTCTTCTTCTTTTTGATTTCTTTTTTCTGACTGTTGTTTCCTTTGGCCATATTAAACTCCTGGTTAGTGTTGATTCCTAGCTACGCAGGTTTCCTTCGCGTTTGCAATTCAAGATATGGGGTTGCCCCGAATTGACGGACAGTGATTAGGTCGAAACACTGATCCGATGAAACCCGTGAAACAGTCTGAGCCTGCAATCTAAACCCGCCAAGCCCGGCGCAAATTTGATGACACCTTTAAAAGCGGGGCCGTCAAAAACTGGCTCTCCAGCGGCAAGTCCGCCGGGGTGGTTGCCAAGGAGCTGGGGCTGGCGGCCGGACTTCTTTACTCGTCGAAGAAAGCCTTTGGCCGTAAGGAGCAGGACGTGCGTGTTTCAGTTGGCTTTGCGTAACCGTTCCAATACAGCGAGTCCGTCGAGCCCAGGCAGCATGATATCTAGCACAATGACATCGTAGTCATTCGACTGGGCCAGCCACAGGCCCTCGGTGCCATCCTTGGCTGTGTCCACGGCGCAACCGGATTTTTTCAAACCGGAACCGACCCAACGCTAGAGACGCTCGGAGCCTTCAACCAAAAGCACACGCATCAATCTAACAGGAGAAAAGCAGCTTCAGGCCTTCGAGACAAGTCCCGCATGCCACTGACGCCAAGGTTGGCTTGGCGTCCGGTAGGATGCCTTCAAAAACCATTATTTCTTGTCCGCATCCTCTTTTTCGCTCTTTTCCTTCTTTTGGTCTTCGGGCGTTTCTTTTTCCACGCTAACCACTTCCCCGGTCATGGCATCGACCTGAACCTCGGTGATGTCCTTGTCGCCGGGAGTGGCAATGTCAAAGGACCAAACGAGCTTTCCCTTTTCCTCCTCC
>JANYDC010000067.1 GCA_025359965.1 Pedosphaera sp. | reverse complement strand
GTGGATAACCGCCCGGGACTGCTTCGGCCATATCGAGCACCGCGGCGCTCATGTATCGGCTCATGTGATCCATATCCATCATCATTCCGCGTTTCATCATTTCCGTGACGGCAAACTCGCCGAGCTTGGTCAGTCCCAGCTTGTTGCGATGTCCATAGGTGGCGTAGGGCGGCTTTTCGTAGTTGCCGTTAATCGGCCAGACGTAGGAAGGAATGGAATCAAGGCCTGCCATTTCCATTACAGGCGCGCCCAACGCCGCCATGACTCCGACCGCAGCAAGGCCTGCACCGATGGCGACTCCCGTTCCCGGAGGCACGGGACCTAATTCCTTGGAAAGCAAAATATCCACGACTGGAGCAAGCAGTGGAAGAGCCACGGGGGCGGCTGGTGCGAACATTTCCAGATTGCCCACCAATTCGTTAAGTTCCTTCGTAAAATCGAGATCAGACAACCGAGTGTCGATGAGTTGGAAAACATCAGCCGACTCCACCTCAAAGCCCGTGTGATGCACATATTTGTTGGCAATGTTCAACATGTCCCCGGCGATAGCCGTGCCGCCAAACTTGTTGTTGATAAGGTGTGCCGGGAAAATGTAGCGCAAACCCTGGTCATACAACCTGTCGAGTTCGGCCTTAACTTTCTGAAGGGCTGCGGGGGAGGGGTTATCCGCGCTGATGGTGTCGTCGTGCGAAAAATCGCCGATGTCGTCCAGCTCGGAACCAATGATGATCGCGAGCTTATTCGCGCGAACAATTCGGCGGAGCTGTGGGGGATCAAGCGCGATCTCCATAATGTCGCTGTGGCGGGAAACAAATTCCTTGAGCGCGCTGATCTGGAGGTCGCCGACTTCTTTGTCGAGTTCCGGCAGAGTCCCTTTCGCGGCATGACCCAGCAGTTGGGAATTGACGCAAAGGGCGATCATCACCCGCAACCCTCCGTTGTAGGCGCGTTCAATCCACTCATGCCACATCTGCTGGTGTGTCTTAGTTGAAAATACGGGGAAATTACGGAACCTGCGCCACTCGTTCTCGTTCCACCCATCCGTGTGCGGATTGGGGCCGGCATCATCCATGACCGAAAAAAGAAGCTGACGCACGTAGTCTCCACAATCATTGTCGATCAGGTTTTTACCGGCATGCGTGCATTTGCAATCGCCCAGGGCAAAGCGGATATCGCCGTCCGGCTCTCCATGCATGACCTTGCCCCGAAAACCGAGGTAGCTCATCGGATGGGTGTGGAGGTCTGCAAAGCCCCAAACTGGCGCATCCCAATCGTAGTATCTCCCATCCTGTTCCACAACTGCAGGCCAATATTTTCCTCCCACCCAGACCGTTTGGTTGGGCGGCAGCGTGTTCACAAAACGAAAATCGTCCACGTTGATGTGTCCGTCCGAGCTGCCGTCCACTATGCGGATAACCGCTTTCAACCCATCGTACTGTGAGACGCTAAACCAGCGGCGTTCCAGCAGTTCACTGGTGAACGGAACCTCTTTCTGGACCACCACAAAATATCCAACCCCAACCTTCTCTGCTCCGGGTTTATCCTTCGTGGTCTCAACCATCAGTTCCACTCGCTCATCCGGGTTTGCAGTTCCACCGAGCAAAAAGCTAATGAAGTGGCTGGTTATTGTGAACGAGACCGAACGCAGTGTTCCGACAGGGCCATTGCCTTGGGTGATGCCTTGAGGCTCGGTGGACTCCTCGCGTTTTTCTGCGGTCCCAATCCAGTAATGACCATGGATACCGATGGGGTAGGTCACGTTGCGCCAGTAATCACCGCCGATCTTGTTTTCCATATACTGACGGATTGAATCGACGCGGTGGGCCGCCAAATTTTCCCCAAAGGTGGGTTGAGTGGTGAACGCTGTTCCTGTGGAGATCCATCCCAGCAAACCCAGTTCAAAATCCCAATTCGGCGGTAATGCCTCAGGGGGCTGGGAAAGGTCAAATTCGCACTTTGGGCCGCTCACCACGGTGACGGTGAAGGTGTTGGTGGTCGCGTTTCCTGAGTAATCATTGGCGACGGCGGTTATAAGATGATCTCCCAGGCCCATGGTCGACCCGGAGGGCGGTGTCAGCACGAGATCCGGATTCAGATCCGCATTGTCATAAACCTTAATTTCGGGATACCACACTTCCTTGCTGGGTATCCCGCCAATCCCCAATCCACCACAAATGTATTCCAAATGTCCTGGAACCTTGATGGTCGGAGGCGTCACATCACGCACCGTCACTTCAAAGTTCTGCTCGATCAGCATTTTGGAACCGATGCCTGCGGCACACTTAACAATGGTTTTGCCTAAGGGGAAGACGCTTCCAGACGGTGGTTCGGATCTCGACCATGCATCACCTCCGCAATGATTTGTCGCCGCTAGGGAGAAATAGACCACGCGGTTTCCGTCCTCGTCCGCATCGACAACAATCGGGTTCTGCGGTGAACTCAGGGTCAGGCATTGGGAACATTCCGCCGTGACCACGACAGGAAATTGGTTGGTTCGCGAATTACCTGCTCGGTCCGTGGCGATACACGTCACCAGATTGGTTCCGATGGGAAATACGCTTCCACTCGGAGGGTTGCAGCTCAGATCGGCTTGCGAAACGAGATCGCCTGTCCGCACGAGAAACTCCACCGCCGCGCCCTCGGAAGATGCACAGGGTGCGAGAGCTTGCTTCGGGGCAAAGATCTCGGGGGGAGTCGTGTCGCGCACTGTAATCGTAAACGTGCAAGAACCGCTGTTTCGCAGGCTATCAATCGCCGAGCATTTCACTGAGGTTACCCCCAAAGGAAACATTGCTCCGGACGCGGGTGCGCTACTCATCGATGTGATTACGCCAGCGGTACTGCTGGCGGACGGCTTGAAATTTACCACTGTGCCGTTTGAGCTGCCTGCTTCGATCACAATGTCGGCTGGGCAATGAACACTTACGGGCGATCGTACTTGGACTGCAATCGAAAGAGGTTCGAAGTAAAGGCTTAATAGGATCGCCCAGACGCCAAACCAACCACGATGGGTGATGCTTGGGCATTTTTTATTGAGGCCCGAATGTCGTTTCATAACTGCTGAATGAGGGTGGTTATTTTTCATTACCTGTATATGTATAAGACGAGAAGTTATTCTTTGATATAGGACCATCGACCTAATGGAGGGGTACGTCTCAACTTGCAGTTAAAATGTTGCGGATCTGGGCTGTCTTGGCGGACTGATTTGTCTTTGGCTTGAAAAGTCTAGTGCTAAAGACCTATGGTCACCGGCAGGATGATTGGTTTGAATCGGTTCAGCTGTGAATAATAAGGGGATATGACTGTTTCGCGACGGATACTCATGCAGATGGCGGTTGGTGTTTCTGCGGTTGTCGCCATCGCCACAGCTGTCAAATTTCGCCTGGTCTATGAGACCTTTAAGGACAGTGGGCTCCAAAATCTCGAAGCTTACGTAACCGAACGTGCCGCCAAGGAGGAGGCCAGATTCCAGGTGGTGCAGACCAATCTTAAACTTGTGCGGGGACAGTTTCTAAAGCGCTTGGAAGCGCCTGTGTCGCAAGATGAGCTAGAGCGCAAATGGGATTACTGGTATCGAAAATATCCTGACGGAGCTTGGCGTTCCCGCGAGCAATTCAGCGACCCCAGAAAGGCTTCCAGCATGTGGGCCGACCGTGATTGGCCTGCTACTTCGGAGATGCGCCGTCAGACTTTGATCGCTCAGGAGCTATGCGACGAGATGCTGCCTGGATGGGTGGATGTTTTTCCCAGCTATTACTTTCAATTTCCTGCACCCGGTCTCGTCAATGTTGGGGTTGATGTCCTATTGGCTGATTGGTCGTGGAAGATGCCCGGCCACTTTGATACGACCGGGCTTGAGTGGATCGCCCTCGCCTTGCCCAAAGGGGTTCCCAAGGATGAGTTTTCTTGGACGGGCCTGCAACAGGACAGCATCGTTTCTGAGCCTTTGGTTTCCACTTATTTGCCGGTTGTTAAGGACGGCGTGTTTCTGGCCTCTGTAGGGCACAACATGCCCATGAACCAGATGATCGACGCAGCCGTCAAAAGTTCCATTGCGGGTGCGTCGCATTATATCTTTCGGGCGGATGGCAGGCTTATTGCGCATCCAACGAAGCGGGCGGAAATTCTGAAGTCCAAGGGTCTGCTCACGGCGGTCGATTGCGGCGATGAAACGCTGGCTAGTATCTATCGCTTAATCGATACTCGCACCGAACGGCGCTTTTCAGGCTTCGATCCTGCGACTGCAACTTACTACAACGTGGCCCGGCTTGCTGGGCCGGAATGGTTTTATGTGACCACCATGTCGAACGACTTCATGCGCCGCCAAGCTTTGGATACAGCAAAACTGGTATTATGGAGTGGGCTGATCTCGCTTGTCCTGGTGCTTGGGCCCATCGCACTCGTCTTGAGAATTCAAGTCGCCCGTCCTCTCTCGCAACTCATCGCGGCAACGAAGGCAATGAGCAGCGGAAAATCCGCTCCCCCAATTACGACCACCCACAACGACGAGCTGGCCGAACTGGCGGTAGCATTTCGTGAAATGAACGCAAAAGTTCTCGCTCGTGAGCTCGACCTCCTGCGTCTCAATGCTGATCTGGAGCACCGGGTGACAAAGCGCACGGACGAACTCGCTCAAGCCAACGAACGGTTGGCTGAATCCCTCAAGGTTGAAAAGGAGATGGGTGAGTTGCGTGCGAGCTTCGTTGCCTTGGTTTCTCACGAATTCCGCACCCCGCTTGAGGTGATACTTACTAGTTCGGATATACTCGACCGTTACCTTGATCGCCTGTCACCTGAGAAGAGAAAGCATTACCTTGAATCGATTCATGCTTCGGTTAAACGCATGCGGGGCATGATGGAGGATGTGTTGTTGCTCGGCCGGGTGGAGACCGGGAAATTGGATTTCAAACCTGAAAATATCGACTTGCAGGCGCTCGGACGCCGTGTCACGGATGAAATATTGTCTGCCACTGCCCGTCGTTGCCCCGTCGTGATGCGGATGGAAGGTTCGCTCGATGGAGCCCGTGGCGACGAATCGTTGTTGCATCATGTCCTCGCCAATCTCCTTTCCAACGCGGTGAAATATTCTCCGGCCGGTACGCCTGTGACTCTGCAGTTGGTGCGCCGGAATAGTCTGGCTGTATTCATCGTTACCGATCGTGGCCGGGGCATTCCTGCCGTTGATCGCCTGCGGCTTTTTAAATCCTTCCAGCGTGGTTCCAATGTGGGCGACACCCCGGGCACGGGCCTTGGTCTTCTCATCGTGAGGCAGTGTGTGGAAATACATGGAGGAACTATCTCATTGGAGAGTGAAGAAGGTTTTGGAGCCGTCTTCACAGTCGCCATGCCCTTGTTCGAACAGCCTATTGAGAACATTTTAAGCCAACCCACACCATCCATTGACGTATGACTAAAATACTCGTGATCGAAGATGAACAATACACACGCGAGAACCTTGCTACGATTCTGGAGATGGAAGGTTATCAGGCGGTGACTGCACCTGATGGGGAGTCGGGTGTGGCGGCAGCTTTGCGTGAATCTCCCGATCTTATTCTCTGCGATGTAACCATGCCTAAGCTCGATGGTTACGGCGTCTTGGCTGCTTTGCATAAGGAGTCAAGGACCCGCTCTGTCCCCTTTATTTTCCTTACCGCCAGAGGGGATCGGCCAGATGTTCGCACCGGCATGAATCTTGGGGCCGATGATTATTTAACCAAGCCCGCTTCCGCCGAGGAAGTGCTTGCAGCCATCGAATCTCGTCTGATCCGTCACCAACTACTGCACAAATCCGGGGGCGTTCCTGATTTTTCCTCCCCAGTCCCGCTCGAATCGCTCGGCTTGACACCTCGTGAGGCTGAGGTGCTCCTTTGGGTTACCCAGGGTAAGTTGAATGCAGATGTCGGAACGATTCTCAACATTAGTGAGAAGACGGTGAAGATCCATTTGGGTCACATCTTCGAAAAGCTTCAAGTCGAAAACCGCACCGCTGCCGGTCTCATGGCGATCGAATGTTTGCTGCGGTTGCGGCATACCAATGCTTCGCCGTAGAGCCGCATGCGATTATCCCTGAGACGTGCTACGATAAGCCCTGAAATGATACGGATATTAGCCGCAATGATCATCGCTCTCGCTGCTGTCGGCTGTGGAGATCATGCCGTACAAACCATCGGCCAATCAACGCCTTCTAATGCAGGCTCAGGTATGATCACCAAAATCACCAAGACTGATGACGAGTGGAAAGCTCAACTCACTCCTGAGCAATTCCGCATACTCCGAAAAAAGGGCACCGAACGGGCCTTTACCGGAGCCTACACCGAAACCAAGGACAAAGGCGTATACCAATGCGCCGCCTGCGCGCTGGAGTTGTTTGCCAGCGAGCACAAATTTGATTCCGGGACCGGTTGGCCCAGTTTTTTCCAGCCCTTCAATCCCGCGAATGTGCTGACCCACGAGGATCGCTCCCTATGGTCGGTGCGGACCGAGGTGGTTTGCGCCCGTTGCGATGGCCATCTTGGCCACGTTTTCAATGACGGACCCGCTCCCACCGGCCTCCGCTACTGCATGAACTCAGCGGCATTGCATTTTATGAAAGCTAAGTGAAAGGTTCTTTCATCCTGCTCGACGAACGGGAGTAGGAATCAACGATTATGAAACTCTCAAGTCTCCTTGCCCTGTTATTTGCGGTGTTGTCCTCTGTGGCGATGCTCGCCGCCGACACTAATGCGCCCGTTGCGAAGAATCCAACTATGAAAAATACCATCCCCGAAGGCGCCGAAATTATCACTCTCGGTGCAGGTTGTTTCTGGTGTACCGAAGCTGTCTTTCAGGAAATCCCTGGGGTTTACTCGGTGGTGTCCGGCTACATGGGAGGCCAGACCAAGAACCCCACCTACCGAGATGTTTGCACCGGCACCACCGGCCACGCCGAGGTGGCTCGCATTGCCTTCAACCCCAAGGAAACCTCCCTGGAAAAAGTGCTTGCTGTATTTTGGCACCTGCACGACCCGACCACGCTAAACCGTCAGGGAGCCGATTCGGGCACCCAGTACCGTTCGGCCATCTATTATTATTCCGACTCGCAAAAGACGGTCGCGGAAAAATCCAAAGCCGAAGCCTCCAAGGAATTCAGCGATCCCATTGTCACCGAGATCACGGCCGCCTCGACCTTTTACGAGGCTGAGGATTACCATCAGGACTACTACAAGCTCAACAAAAACAAGAACCCCTACTGCCGCATGGTCATCTCCCCCAAGCTGAAAAAACTCGGGCTCAAGGAATAAGCCTCGCTCCGCCGCTTGTGGGCCGCATTATTTTTGCTACATTGACAGTGCCGCTGCGGTTTCGATCATAGCGGTGACTAAACGACTGACTGACCAAACAAGTAGGATTTATGCCATACGAACTCGCTCCTTTGCCGTACCCGAACAACGCGCTCGAACCCCATTTCGATGCTCTAACCATGGAAATTCACCATGACAAGCATCACAACGCCTACGTCACCAACCTGAACAAGGCTGTCGCGGGCAAACCCGAGCTTGAAAGCAAAACGGCTGAACAACTGATCGCCAATTTGGAAGCCGTTCCTGCGGAAATCCGCACCATCGTCCGCAATAACGCCGGTGGACACGTCAACCACACCGCTTTCTGGCGCAGTCTGGCCCCCCACGCCGGTGGCGCTCCCTCCGGTGCGCTGGCTGAGGACATCACCACCACTTTTGGCAGCTTTGACGCGTTCAAGGAAAAATTTGAGGCAGCCGGTCTCGGCCGTTTCGGCAGCGGTTGGGCCTGGTTGATCGTCAACAAAACCGGCAAGATCGAGATCATCTCACTGCCCAACCAGGATCACCCCATCATGGACGGCAACAAAGCTGTTTTGGGTGTCGATGTCTGGGAGCACGCCTACTACCTCA
>JANYDC010000058.1 GCA_025359965.1 Pedosphaera sp. | reverse complement strand
CTTTAAGTGTTTTAAGCAAACGGGGCAGTTGACGGGCACCCAAGGCATCGGCCAAGGCAAAAGCGCGAGAAGTTTTTTGCTTGGTTACTATGGCCTCGACGTCTTTCGCTGTAATCGTTGCACGCTCCAGACAATAAAGCGCCAGTTTCTCGATTTCAGTCGCTAGAAAACGCGGGTTCGGGCCGACACTTAGCACCAATTGAGCACAGGCACCATCGTCAATACTCAATCCCAGCTGCCCGATCTGTTGTCGGGCGGCGTTTTCAGCCTGATGTGTCCACTCTTTATCTTCGGCCGACCAACCGGCGAATGTTTCCACACGCCCGATTTTGTCCAGTGCCTTGTAAAAAGCCTTTCGTTTATCCACATCGCCAGCAGTGATTAGCAAGCGAACCGTATCCCAGCGAAAAACCTTAATCTCGGCTGCCAGCTCGGTCATGGCGGCGGTGACAGCAGATGAATTGGCGGTGCGGCTTTCGGAAAGAAAATTACAATTCTGCCACCAAACCACCTTACCGCCCCCAAAAAACGGAAGAGTTTGCAATCCTTCGCGGAGTTTCTTTATGGAATTTAGAGCGTCCCCACTATTCAAGGCTGCCGCATCGATAATCTCATGATCCATGCCGCCGATTTCAGCAGACCACTGTTGGAAAAGCTGACGACCACGCAGCTTAACTCCATATTCGTCTTCGCCGGCTATGAGGCATACAGGAATTGTGGCCGTTAAACTTGAAACCGCCATAAAGCCTTTAGGATTCGGGTTCTTCCCCGCTCTCGTTGATGCGGGACAACACTTCGGTCATGTCTTCCACCTGTTCAAACAACGAGGAGGAGACAAAAATTTTGCATTTTTGGGCGCACGCGATGGCCAGACAATCGCTAGGGCGGGCATCAATTTCCACGATTTTTTTCCCAAGCTCATTCTCCTGCCGCAAAAAAAGGCGGGCGAAATAGGTGGCATTCTTCAACTCGGTGATCACCACATGATCCACCGAAATGTTAAATCCCTCGAAAATATTTTGCATCAGGTCGTGGGTGAGCGGTCGTTCCTTCGGTGTCTGACGTAGGAACATGCCAATCACAGCCCCCATGTTGTGCTCCACTTGGATGACAAACACTTTTTCATTGTTCCCCACAAAAATCGCGCATCCGCTGTTCGCGGGGAGGATGCCTCGTATCTCGACAGGCAACACATCTCTTTTCATACACCTACATTTAACCAACCGAAGTCGAAATGACAAGCTCATCAAAATCGGTCCAATCTTTAACTGATTGATAACTAAGTCGTTGCATAGAATAACCGTTTCTCGATTTTGAAAATGGCACATGATCTGCGTGAAGGCACTCAGTATGTTTGAGATGAGAAAACTGGCCCTGTTAGTGTATATCCTATTGATCGCCATGCACTTTGGTCGTCCAGCCTCAGCGCGTCTCCGTCAGGCGGCTGTCACCTTCGATATGAACTTCTCTGTGGGTATAAAGCAGGATTTATCTCATCCGCTTGCATCCTGTCTGGGTGCAAGCGAGGCGGAAATTCGCACTGCCCTTCTCTCTGAACCCCAGAGGCCCAGTAGCGTTATTATGGCCTATATCGTCAGCAAGTCAGTGAATCGTCCCTTGGTCGAGATCCTCGGCAAACCCGGCTCCTTCGACGGTTTTACCGCGATCGCCACGTCTGGCCTTGCCATCGAATCAGCCATCAAAAGTTTTCACGATATCACAGTTACTCTTGATCCTGAGACCTTGGCCGGGGCATCAAACAGCCCTCATGCCACTATCGCCGCCTTTGGAAATTGAGTCCGGCTTCTGGCCATCGTATTCTTAGGCAATGAGTTTCCGCGAAAAATTGGTTGCTTTGGAGCAACTTCCATCTTGGCGCAGAGAGCAACAGCGCTTGGGCCGGCGTGTTGTGGTCACCAACGGATGCTTCGATATCCTCCATCTCGGCCACGTCACCTACCTGGAATCCGCACGCCTGCAAGGGGATCTGCTTTTGGTGGGCGTAAACGGAGATGCCGGGGTCAAAGCCCTTAAGGGAGAAGGACGCCCTGTGAATCAAGAGCTGGATCGAGCTCTCGTCCTTACTTCCCTTGAATCAGTCTCCGCCGCCGCCATTTTTCCCGAAGCTCGCGCTATCCGTTTTCTTCAGTTGGCCCGCCCGGACATTTATGTCAAAGGTGGTGATTACACTGTGGAGACTCTCAACCCGGACGAGCGGGAGGTGCTGAAGGCCTGTGGTGCAAAAATGGTTTTTATCCCGTTTGTTCCCGGGAAATCTACCACGCAATTGCTCGAAAAGATCAGTCGCCTGTAGAAAGCAAAGTCAAAAGATCAATTCTTTGCGGGCAAGCTTGAAACCCGCCGCAACTGTCCTAAGCTGATGGCGCGTATGACGAATCTATTTCGCGGATTTCAACGAAATGTTGCCCCGCTCTGCCTAATATTGATGGGATTACTCCTTGCGGTGGGATGCGGACCTTCCGCCACCACCGATGGCACCGGACTGATCGTGGTGGGCGAATTCGCCTCCCTTACCGGAAAAGAAGCAAACTTTGGACAATCCTCCCACAAGGGCACTGAACTCGCAGTGGATGAAATCAACGCTGCAGGAGGGGTGCTCGGTCGCAAGCTCCTGTTGAAAACGGAGGATAACCAGTCCAAGCCAGGTGAGTCTGCAACCGTGGTTCGTAAACTGATCAATCGCGATGGTGCAGTGGCCATCCTTGGCGAAGTCGCCTCCGGGCGTTCTCTCGAAGCCGCACCGATTTGCCAGACGAATAAAATCCCGATGATTTCCCCGTCGTCAACCAACCCGAAGGTGACGCAAGTGGGCGACTATATTTTCCGGGTCTGTTTTATTGACCCCTTCCAAGGCACAGTGATGGCCCGGTTCGCACGCACCACCCTGAAAGCATCCAAAGTCGCGCTGCTGACTGATGTGGCTGCGCCATACAGCATGGGTCTGGCGGATTTTTTCAAGCAAGGATTTGCCGCAGCTGGGGGAACCATATTGTCCGAGCAGAAATTTTCCAGCGGCGACAAGGATTTCAAAGCGCAGTTGACTGCGTTAAAATCAGAGAACCCGGAGGCTATATTCGTCCCCTGCTATTACAACGAGGCTGCGCTCATCGTGCGCCAAGCTAGGGAACTCGGGATCACTGTTCCTTTTTTTGGAGGCGACGGCTGGGAGGCTCCTGAACTTTTGTCCATCGGCGGGAAAGCACTTGAGGGCTGCTTTTATTCAACCCACTACACCTCGGAATCATCGATCCCTGCCGTTAAAAATTTCGTTAAGAAATTCCAGGATCGGTATAAGGAAGTTCCGGATGCCATGGCGGCTTTGGGCTACGATTCTGCGTATGTGCTGGCGGATGCCATGAAACGAGCCGGTTCTGCAGACCCCACCAAAGTCCGCGAGGCTTTGGCGGCCACAAAGGATTTTGATGGCGTGACAGGCAAGACGATCATGGACAAAGACCGTAATGCCACCAAACCAGCCGTGATCCTCGCCATCAAAAATGGCAAGTTTGAATACGTGGAGACGATTTCTCCTTAAAGTTCTTCTGGTGCCCTGCCCTGATGCCCGTGGAGCGCTTGGTAAATGGCTGTGAGCATGGTTTCGCTGCTGAAAGGTTTGGTAATGAATTTTTCCACCGCTGAAGCGGCGAGAAATGAGAGCTCATCCTGCTGGGCCAATCCGCTGGTTGCAATGACCGCAACACTCGGATTAATTTCCAAGAGTTTCTCGATCATGGTCTCGCCATTCATGATTGGCATCATCATGTCGGAAACTACCAGCGCGATCTCGGCAGTTCGGGATTTGTACGCTATTACCCCTTCCAGTCCATTTCGGGCTAGAATGGTCCGGTAGCCTGCGGCTCTGAGTGTGCGCTCAAGCGAATTCAAAATGGATTGCTCATCATCAACAATTAGAAGCAATTCATCGTTGCCATGCTTAACAACCTTGGATGGAATGAGAGCCGTGGATGCGTCAGGTTTGGGCTGCTTGTGGAGTGGCAAATAAATCGTGAACGTTGCGCCTTTGTCTATCTCGCTCTCCACCTCAAGGAATCCCGAGTGACTCTTGGCTATGCTTTGGGCTGTCCACAACCCCAAACCAGTTCCCTTGCCTAATGGTTTGGTAGTGAAGAATGGATCAAATATTTTTTCACGTATCCCTAATGGTATGCCATGGCCGGTATCAATGATTTTGACCGCGAGGTATTGGGCTGGTTTATTTCCATCTGAATGGATAGGCCATGAAGTTTTTGGTTTGCCCTGTTCAAGGCGGATAGTGAGAGTGCCCCCTTCGGGCATGGCATCCCGAGCATTGAGACACAGGTTTAAGACCAATTGATGTATCTGGGTGGGATCACCTAGGATTTGCTGATGTTCACCATCGAGAGACATTTTCACCTTGATTGCTTTGGGGAAAGTGTCGCGGGCAATTCTAGCCACATCAGCGATGATTCCGCCAACATCCACGTTGATCCGGTTGCCTTCAATCCCCCGTGCAAAGGATAACAATTGTCGTACCATTTCTGCGGCTCGCCTGGCGCATGCTTCAATGGACTGAATTAGACTGCTTCCTTCTTCTGGAGACACGCCCATGGCCAATAGTTCGGCTGACATAAGAATTGGTGTCAGGACGTTGTTTAAATCATGCGCCACCCCACCGCCAAAGTGCCAATGCTCTGCATGCGCTGGGAACGAAGGAACTGGGCCTCAATCTGCGCTTTCTCCGTGACGTCGGTGTTGATGGCCAGAATTCCTTTAAGCTCACCCCTTCGCCCTTTTAGTATGGTCCACCTTGCACTGACCAGCACCACATCCCCGGCACGATTGATTTGGGAAATATCCCCGGCCCAAGCTCCATTTTTGATGGTCAGAGACTTTGCCTCAAGAAATGGCGTGATATCACGCCAGAGCAAGTCGGTTATCTTTTTTCCGAGAGCCTCCTGAGCCTTCCATCCGTATACCTGCTCCGCTCCGCGATTCCAATACTGGATGCGATCATCAAGATCACGGACGATTATGGCGTCACGCGCGTAGTCAAGTAGAGCGGCCTGCTCCCTAAGAAGGTCCTCAGCCTGATTGGCAGAAGTAATATCCAGGGCGAAACCGATCAACCCCACGATTTTGCCTGTGGCATCGCGATGCGGAACCTTGTCCATGCGCAGAATTCGATGGCCAGATGGCGTATTGACCTCAGCCTCAAGCTGTCGGCAGGAAACCCCGGAGTCGATGACATCATCGTCAAAATTACTAAAATTGCCCGCTTCATTAAGAAATACATCCTCCGCCGTTCGCCCTTCGATTTCCGATTTCGGCAAACCAATAAACTGGCAGAATGCTTGGTTTACCCTGACCAATCGACCTGCACGATTCTTATAGAAAATCAAAGCCGGAACCGAGTCCAGGATGACGGCCTGCTGTGCCTGCTCAGCCTTGAGAGCCTCATCAGCCCCGTGACGTACAAAAGCCAATTGGGCCATATCCGCGGCCGCATCGACCATAAGTAAGGAAGCTTCATCTGGCTCCCGCACTTCACGATAATACACCGCGAAAGTGGCAGCCACTGCGCCACCGGGCAGCAACACGGGTGTTGACCAACAGGCTTTGAGACCGTGACTGAGTGCAAAGTCCTTGTACTCAAACCAAAGCGGGTCAGTCGCAATGTCGCTGACAATCACAGTCTCGCGACGATAGGCGGCCGTTCCGCACGAGCCGGCTGATGGGCCAATTGGCTGTCCATCGAATCCTGCCGAATAACTCGGTGGCAGACTGATCGATATGGTTTCCTTAACTATTCCTTTGGCCGAATCAATAAGAGTTAAGGACCCAATCATGTCGGGTCGCTCCTGTTCAAGAAGTTCGAGGATTAGCTGAATAACCTTAGGCAGCGAAATGCCTGTGGCGATAGCGTGCAATATCACCCGCTGTTTTTCCCAATTATTCCAACCGTGTGCCCTCATGAGTTTGTCATGTCAGCCACCGTATTCGAATGAGAAACCAAAATGAATTTGGCTCAGCAATTATCTGAACTTGAATGTGGCACAAAACCGTAAACTAGCCATTTAAATCGACGATTGCCGAACCAGTTCGAAGGGCTTCTTTGCTTGACCGCCATCCGTCAAAGCGATGATTATTGAACGATTGCAATCAATGACATTCACAAACGAGTTGGTGCCTCCGCTTGAGAAAGCTCCCGTGCTGGATATCCGCGCCCTGCTGAAGCAGCATGAGGGCCAAAATTACGAGTTGCACGCCCAGCACGTCAACCCCTCCAACTCACGAACCCTCAAAACAATTGGTTTCGACCGTTGTTACGTGCGTGCGGAAGGTCCATACCTGTGGGACGTGAAAGGCACCAAATACTTGGACATGCTCTCAGGCTACGGCGTGTTTGGGCTGGGCCGAAATCATCCTGACGTGCGTCAGGTATTGCAGGATTTCATGCAATCGGATTACCCGAGTCTCGTCAAAATGGAGGCTCCTTTGCTCTCCGGTTTGCTGGCTCAGGAGTTGAAGAAACGCATGCCGAATCAGCTCGACATGGTGTTTTTCACCAACTCCGGTGCGGAAGGGGTTGAAACAGCCATCAAATACGCCAAGTGTGCAACAGGCAAGCCGGCCATCATTCACTGTAAGAAGTCTTTTCACGGCCTGACCTACGGGGCCCTCTCGATCAATGGCGATGACAGTTTTCGCAGCGGTTTTGAGCCGTTCCTGCCGCATTGCAGGGCAATTGCTTTTAATGATCTGAGTGCATTGGAGGAGGAGCTGCGAAAGGGCGATGTTGCTGCCTTCGTGGTCGAGCCTGTCCAAGGCAAGGGTGTGAACCTTCCGTTGCCCGGTTACCTTCGTGAAGCAGCCAGGTTGTGCCGCAAGCACGGAGCACTATTCGTCGATGACGAGGTTCAATCGGGTATGGGCCGCACGGGGCGCTTTTTGGCTGTTGAACACGATGGTGATGTGGATCCGGACATCGTGGTACTGGCGAAATCACTTTCGGGTGGGTATGTGCCGGTTGGCGCAGTGCTGTGCAAAAAATGGATTCACGAAAAAGTGTTCTCCAGTATGCAGCGTTCCGTTGTCCACAGTTCTACTTTCAGTCAGGGCAGCTTTGCCATGGCTGCCGGGCTTGCAGCACTAGACGTTCTGGATCGGTACAAGCTCATCAAAAGAGCTGAGGAGATTGGGAATCAAATTGATTCGGGGCTGCGAGCCATGATCCCGCGCTATGGGTTCCTGAAGGAAGTTCGCGCACGCGGCTGCATGATTGGGATTGAGTTTGGATCGCCCAGTTCGCTGACCTTAAAAGCTGCTTGGACGCTCATGCATCAGTTGGACAAGAGTCTTTTCCCGCAGTCGGCCATCATCCCCCTGCTCGACAAACATCACATCATCACGCAAGTTGCTGGACATCATATTGATGTAGTCAAACTCTTGCCGCCTCTCGTCATCAGCGATGATGATATCCGTTGGTTTCTCACTTCGTTTGAGGATGTGCTTGTGCAAATGCACAAATTTCCCGGGCCGGCTTGGGATGTCATCACGGACATCGGCAAAATGGCTCTCACAAATCGCGCCCGTTGAACTTATTCCAAAGCTAAAATGGCGGGGGCGAGTCAAAATTTCTGATGAGCTAACCGCCTTGTGCTCGCCTCCCGCACTCAAGATTGGTCACTCCGCTCCGGCGAGTTCGAATGTTTCGTTGGGTGCGTTCACTCGGTCAGTGTCTTCAGCCAAGGATTGCATCGCAGCAGGCGGCACAAGCGGCCGCGACTCGGCGGACGATTCTGATTGCAGGTCATCCGCCTTGTGGAACTTCACACTGACGATTTTACTCACGCCGTGTTCTTCCATCGTGACTCCATAAAGCACATCGGCCATGCTGATGGTGCGTTTGTTGTGGGTAATGATCACGAACTGCGACAGCGAAAGAAACCGCTGCAGGATGCGAACAAAACGGTTGATGTTCGATTCGTCCAAAGGTGCATCCAGTTCGTCCAGCACACAGAATGGGCTGGGTTTCACCTGATAAATCGAAAACAACAACGCCACGGCGGTCATCGTTTGTTCACCTCCTGAGAGTAGTGAGATGCTCTGCAATTGCTTGCCTGGAGGCCGAGCCACAATTTCAATTCCGCTCTCCAGACAATCCGCTTCGTCCACCAGGATCAAGTCTGCCTTGCCACCCCCAAAAATCTCCACAAACAAGGTGCGAAAATTGTCACGAATCTTATTAAAAGTCTCAAGGAACATCTCACGCGTCTGTCCGTTAATGGTGTTCAACACTTCCATCAACTGTTCCTTGGCCTTTACCAGGTCGTCGTGCTGCGCGGTGAGGAAAGTGTGGCGTTGCTCGGTCTCCTCGTATTCCTCAATGGCCACCAGATTGACTGGGCCAATTTCCTCCACCCGCTTCTGCATGGAAGCCACCTGTTGGGCAACAAGTTCCCAATCGGTCGACAGCCCCTTTTCCTCCATCTCGCTCGTAGTAAGCGTCTCGATTTTGACGGGGCCTTCGGAGGCAACCGTAATGGTGATGCACTCGCTGCGCACATTCTCAAGGTCTGTCTGATATTTCTCAAGAATTCGTTCGCGCAGATTTTGCGAGCCCATCTGCTTCTGGGCGAGCTCCAGCTCAGTCTGGCTCTTCGATTGTTGCAGCTCACCAAGACGTCGACGCTGGCTTCGCAAAATTTCCTCACGCTCAAGGATCCCCAGTTCCTGTGTTTGCTTCTGCAACAGCAGTTCGGTCAGTTGTCCGTTGATCTGTTCGCGATCATGATTTAGGGATTCGATCTTGGTCTGTGACTCTGCTATTTCCAATTCAAACCGCTCCTTCCGACCGGCGAACGATTGAATTTCTACGCGTCGAGAATCAAGAAGGACTGTCAGTTCGCGAATGCGGTTTTGGATGGTCCCCGATTGTTGGCGAAGCGAGTTGCAAAGCTGTTCTTCAGTCGCAAGGCCAACCCTGGTTTCGTTGAGGCTGGATGTCGCCCCATCGCGCTGTTGACGCAATGATTCAACCTCTTGAGTGACTTCGGCGACTTGTTGCTGGAGCGTTTGTTCTTTTTGCTCCTGCGTCGCAACGTTAGCAGCAAGCAATTCGCGTTTCCCCTGCCCTTCTGCTTCTTGCGCGCTCAAGCGCTGGATTTCGTATGCTGTATTCTGAACCTTTTGTTGAAGCGAGCGCCGGGAATTCTGCAATGCATTAAACTCGCCCTGCCTGGTGGCGACTGCCACTTCCTGCGTGCGCAATTCAGATTGGGTCTGCTGCATCGCAGATTGAATCGCGGTTTGTTCCGATTGCCAGGTGCCCTTCTGCCGGCTGGCCTGCTCCACCTGCTCCACCAATTGATCGATCTGAGCCT
Source organism: Pedosphaera sp. (assembly GCA_025359965.1). Taxonomy (GTDB): domain Bacteria; phylum Verrucomicrobiota; class Verrucomicrobiia; order Limisphaerales; family SXQI01; genus SXQI01. Next base: position 4,013 of record JANYDC010000058.1, on the reverse strand, counting down.
TCAACTCGATGATCTGGTTCTTTCGGGCCAGCACGGAACTGGATGTTTTGCCGGCGCCAGTGCCTCCTGAGTAAACGCCTTCGCGGGAAAGAATTTCACCACTAGGAGTGACAAAGCTGAACCTGCCAGGAGCAGTCTGCCAGGCATCCGTCGCAATTGCCAGGTCGGCTGCCAGACAAACGCCGCTCAACAATCGAGCCAGCAGCGGGAGCACGGATTCTTCCGCGTCGATCAATCCAATCAACAGCGTTGTGTTGGCAGGCGCCACGGCCTGATCAGTTTCAGGTCCGATGAGGTTTGAAAGGGACAGCGCGGCGATGCTGGCTCGGCCTTTTTTATCCGCGTGAAGCGCAGCAACGATTTTGCGGGCCGTTTCAGCATCCTCTGACACCACCAATTGCAGTTGCTGGCCCAGAGCTGATTCCACTGCAACGACGTGGGGATCCGCCACACGAAGTCGATCCGTCAAAGAACCATGAACTCCGGGCGAGCCTTTCAGGATGGAAACAGCACCTGAGCTGAACCCTTCGTAGTCATGCTGAAGCTGATCCAGAATATGCAGCCGGGATTTTTTCTCAGCCTGTTGCCGCAGGAGAATGTCAAGCGCCTGGCCCGATTTGTGTAATTCCTCCTGAATTTCCTTCAGCCGCTTCTGCTTTTCTTCCAAAGTGCCCCTGCTGGCCACGATACCCTGCCGATCGGTTTCGACGTTGGCGGCAAACTCCCTCAGACGGGTTTCCAAACGCGTGGTTTCCTCATCCAATTGGATTTTTTCAGCGTGCAGTTTTTCGAGTCGCACCAAATTACCCTGCTTTTGCAGATCCAAAGAATTAATCTCGTTGCGCGCGCGGCTCAGCGCCTGGGCAGTGGAGAACAATTCAGACTGGGCTTTTCGCACAACATCCTGCCGCTGCATCAAGGACGACTCAACCCCCTGCAATGCCTCGCGTCTGGCCTGCATTTGCTGACGATGCTCCTCAAGTTGCCGGGTGGATTCCGCCAAACGGCTTTGAATCGAAACAAGCTCTATCTCTGCTGCGACGTGACGCTCCTCGGCACCGGCAATGTCACCCAAAGCTTTGGATTTTTGCGACTCAAGCTCCTTCAGCCGCTCCTCATTAAAATGAATCCGGCTGGCGTTTCGGTCTGTCTGCGCTTTGACTTCCTGCCCCAATTGTTGAGTGGCCAGCAAGTCGGCATCGATTTGACCCAATCGCTCGCGGAGTTGCGCCACTTCACCCTCGGCGCGAATCACGCTTTCCTGGCAGACTTCGCTTTCAATGGTCAGCTTCTTGAGGCTGGCTTCACGAGTGGAAATCCCCTCACGATACACATCGTAATGATGCCTCGCCAACTGGGTGTCGAGATACTGCATCTCACTCATCAACGACTTATACCGTTTGGCTTTGCCAGCCTGTCGCTGAAGCGAGCCAATCTGCCGTTTAACCTCGCGAATCAAATCCTGCATGCGCAACAGATTTTGATCCGTGTGTTCCAGCTTCCTTAAAGCCTCTTTTTTCTGAGCTTTAAACTTGGTGATGCCGGCAGCTTCCTCGAAAACCATCCTACGGTCATCCGGCTTGCTTGAGATGATCTGCGTGATATTCCCCTGGGCCATGATGCTGTAACTGCTTCGCCCCATCCCCGTGCCCATGAACAACTGCTGGATATCCTTGAGCCTACAACTGGTCTTATTGATGAAGTATTCACTGCCTCCATCCCGGAAAACTCGGCGCGTAATGGTGACTTCATTGAACGAGACATCGACTCCCGCAGCTTTAAGGTGTTCCTCGTCAACATCCCCAATGGTCAACGACACCTCCGCCATGCTGACCGGCTTGCGTCCGTCGGTTCCATTGAAGATCACATCCGCCATCTCACCACCACGCAGGGCTTTGGCAGATTGCTCCCCCAGAACCCAGCGAATGGCGTCGCTGATATTCGATTTCCCGCAACCGTTCGGCCCAACAATAGCCGTCACCCCCGGCTGAAAGTGCAGCGTCGTCTTGTCCGCGAAAGACTTAAACCCGAGCGCAGTAAGGCTCTTAAGATACATGCCACAAAGAAACAATCAGAGCGAGGAACTGGCAAGCGAAAACACCACCTGTAGTGGTACAAGTTATTCACCACACCACCGGTGGCATACGTAAAACTTATTCTACTCGTCATCATTCAGTTGGAAAAGAAATGCTTCTGAAGTGGCAGCGAGACGATAAACTCCAAATTTCCACACAAAATCAGCCATCCAGCCTTCACCTTTGATGCGCAAGCAGGTACGTTTGAGACGCCCCCTCTTTGACACAACCCACTGACATGAGAGCACAAGTTTTAGTCCTTTTGGCCCTGATCATCGTATTTCGTTCTTTCGCTGCCACCAATGAGTCAACGACGGCCTCGCCCGCTTCATTGCCTTTCGAAAGCGATTTCCATGCGTTTGAGGCGGCAGATCGCACCAATTCAACTTTTCGAGGAGGCGTGCTTTTCGTTGGGAGCAGCATTTTCAGGCAATGGACGAATGTGGCTGAAATGATGGCTCCGCTGCCCGTTCTCAATCGTGCCTTCGGAGGATCTCGTACCGGCGACCAATTGCTGCGGTTCGACCAAGCAGTGCTGCCTTACGCGCCAAAAATCATCGTCTACTACTGTGGTAGTAACGATTTAAAGGCTGGTGACGCGCCGGAGGCGATCTTTGAGCGGTTTAAATCATTCTCACAGCGCGTTCAGAAAGCATTACCGAAAGCCCGACTCCTCTTCGTCTCCAGCACTCGCGCGCCTGACCGAATTGCCAAATGGGAACCCGTGAACCGCTACAACCGACTGGTAAGCGAGTATTGCACAGCCGCGCCGAACCACACTTTTATCGACGTCAACCCCGTCCTCTTCGACCAAAACGGCAACCCCCGCCTTGAACTATATCAAGCCGACCAATTGCACCTTCTTCAGGGCGGCTATTCGGAGTTCTGCAGGATCATAAAACCTGTGATCTTTCGAACTTGGCATGGAATAAACGGGAGTGAAATTTTGCCCTAATTTCTTGTCCGTCGATTAAAAGCAGCCCCACCTTTCACCTGCGTTAATGCTTCCCCAGAATGACGACAGTGCAATTGGGGCCAAAAGAAGGCCGACTCAATGAAAGGAGTCGGCCAGCTCTTGATAGGATTGATTTATAGTTTAGTGGGTATCTGCGTGAAAAAGGCCAGCAATCTCAGCAGAGGATAGCGCCTGATCGTATATTTTTACATCATCAATTGCGCCGCCAAATCCGTAGCCTGGGAGAAGACCACCAATCGTCAGCGGGGCGGAGTTTGAGAAGGGAGGGTAGCTACCCACGGAAAGCGACGCGTTTAACGCACCGTCAACGTAAAGATTAAGCGTTGTTCCATTTCGGAACACCATGGTCATGGAGTGCCACGCATTATCATTCAACGCACCACTTCCACGCAGATCCTCGTATCCCGGACCATCTCCGAGCACAAATCCGTAAGGTTCAGCCGATTCCGCGACTCCCATGCCGTAATCATGGCCTGAAGCAAAATCATACTTTGCAATGATGTAACGGGCAGTCTGAGTCCCGGATTGTTTAACCCATGCGCTGAGGGTGAAATTACCGTTAAAATTGAACGCGGAAGGATTCCCGCAGTTGATTAAATCGGTTGTGCCATTGAATAGCAAAGCCTTGTTGTGCTTCCCGTAGCGATCATCTGTAGACACAGTTCCAACAAGCGTTCCATCAAGATGACTGCCGCCCTTATCCTTGGCGTCACCATCCATCGGATAATAAGCGATCGGCTTGGCTGGTTTACGTGGTTTCGGAGCTTCATCTTCGTAGATATCTGCAATATCTGAATCTGATAGCGCTTGATCGTATATTTTTACATCATCAATTGCGCCGCCAAATCCGTAGCCTGGTAGAAGACCGCCAATCGTCAGCGGGGCGGAGTTTGAGAAGGGAGGGTAGCTACCCACGGAAAGCGACGCGTTTAACGCACCGTCAACGTAAAGATTAAGCGTTG
>JANYDC010000031.1 GCA_025359965.1 Pedosphaera sp. | reverse complement strand
CATCGGTGAGATTGGTTTCAAAAACGGCGATTTTCATCGCCCCAAATGGAGCTGCGCTAATAGGCGGGGAGCTTTCACCCGCACACTGTAATCAAGCCTTTTCTTCGTTTTTTCATCATTTTAACATTGGGCACTTTTCAGACAGGCTCTAAGGTCATAGTGGAGTTCTGGGCTGTAGTCACTCGACCACCCAACGTAAATGGGCTTGGCTGGAGTCCGAGCCAAGCAGATGCCGCTGTTCGAGGGATTCCTTCCGCGATAAAACTTTTACCGGAAACGCAGGCCATTTTTACTGAATGGCACAGTCTTGTGCTCAAAATGGGCGTTTCGGGAAAAAATGTGCACGATGCACGTTTGGTTGCGGCCATGAACGTGTATGGGATTGATCACGTAATAACCTTCAATGAATCTGATTTTCGGCGCTACCAAAATATCGGTGTCGTGCGTCCGACTTAGCTTAATTGGACGCAAGGAAACCAATCCATGAGCGAATTTTTCAAGCTATGAACTTAGGCTGCCAATGCGGCCACATGGCTCCCCACCCAGGTTTGAGGTGGGTGATGACGCGCGGGGTGCCGCCATCGGCGGGCATTACGTAAAGCTGACGCGTGCCGGTCCGATTGGATCCAAAGACTACCCATTGGCCCTCCGGTGAAAACTTGGGGTGATAGTTCAACCGACCCTTCGCTGTCTGAGTCAGTGATTCTATTTTCCCTGAGATCGAGACGCGCATGAGCTCGACGCTCTCGCCCATTTTGGCGGTGTAATAGATCCACTTTCCATCAGGCGACCAGAGCGGAGTATCACTGCTGCCTCCGTGAAAATCAGCGACGTCAAAAATGGTAATCTCTCCGCGATGTCCTTGTCGGTCGGCAACCTTGCGGAGTTCCGTACCGTCTCGGCGTACGATGTAGGGGTGGCAGTTGTAATGTTCGCCCGCGAGGAACAACAGCCACTCGCCATCCGGTGACCATTGCGGCCCAAAATTAAATGGCTGCCGGGTTTCTATGTGTTGGGCCTTCGATCCATCTGCGTCGGCGATGAAAATCTGGTAGCTTTTGTGGTACGCAATTTGCCTGCCATCCGGCGAGGCGTTGAAGCCGTAGGCGAACTCCTTGGACTCAGCCGTGAGATCTTTTTTATTACGCCCATCAAGATCCATGCTGAAAGGATGGGAGTCCCCATTGATGAGAGCCTGGAAACCAAGCCGCTTAGGATCATTCGGCCAAAAAAAGACCCCGGTGTTGTAGAAACTGGCTCGCTCGATGGAGGTGACATTCGTAGTTTTACCGCTAACCAAATCCAGAAGCAGGGTGTCGTACAACCAACCCTCCGCGTTGAAGCGAAAGGTTTTGTGCTCCTCTTCCCATGCGCCATTTTCCAGGCTTTCCCAACCGCAGCCAATGATGGCTTGCCGACCATTGGGCGACCATCCGGCGAATTGAGTCCAAGTATTGGGTTTACGCATGAGTTCCTTGGCCACACGGCGCACGTGCGTGCCGTCCACTCGTACGACCGCTGCGCGCATGGTAATCGCATTGGCGTGACGTCCGCCCGGAAGGTTCGTTTGGTATTCAGTAAAGCCGATTAAGTCTTGGGAGTGGTGAACGGCATCAGCGGCCGATGCTGGCTCTTGCTTGACCAACGATCCCAAAGCAACCGAAGCTAGACCCCGTCCGCTTTGATGCAAAAACCTGCGTCGTGAAACCTGGGTTTCCTTGGGGACCGCGCTGGATGAGATTGTTTTCAAGATTTCCCAAGTGTTTAAGGGAATTTGAGTGGCGGACCAAGGAATTAACTGCTGCCAAGCTTAGTCCAGTATCATTCGATTGCTCTGGCAAATCGACGGCTTTCTCGGCACTCGTTGACAAATGGGGCAGTGGCTCCGTAGTTTGAGCCGCATGTCGAGCCTGCCTTTTGAGGTGATGTTAGCACTGAGATATTTGCGCCCCAAGCGCACCTTCGTCTCGGTGATCACTTTGATTTGTGTCATGGGGGTCATGCTCGGAGTGTCCGTGCTGATCATTGTTATCAGCGTGATGAACGGCTTTGACCACTCTCTGCGCGACAAGATTCTTGGCTTCAACGCCCACCTTCAGATATCCAACCAGTCAAGGCGCGTCAGGGATTATCACGCTCTGGCCAAAGAGGTAGAGAAAAACCGGGATATCCTTGGTGTCAGCCCCTTCGTGATCGGTCAGGTGTTGATTGAAACGCAGCCTGACGTGGGCGAGCCTGTCAGCGTGGCGCAATACGTGCGCGGGTTTGATCCGGCGGCGGAAGGGCGGGTCTCTACCCTGACCAATTCGGTGGTGGAAGGTGAGATGAATTTGCGCGGCAACAGGATTCTTATTGGGAGTTCCTTTGCCTCGGAACTTCGACTCCATGTGGGTGATCGGCTTTCACTCTATGCGCCCAGGGATTTGCAGAAGCTGAAAAAGGCTAACAACTCAGGCAAAGGGGAAGCCCCGCTGCCTGAGGATTATCTCATCTCCGGAATCTTTCAGGTGGGCTACTATGAGTACGATTCGGCCTTCATTTTAATGTCCCTGGGAAACGCGCAGGACTTGTTTGATTTGGGCGATTCGGTCAACGGGCTTATGGCTCGGGTCACCGACCCTTACCAAGTCGAAGGAGTGGCCAGATCTCTGACTGAATCACTTGGGTCTGAGGCTCGGGTGACCACATGGATGTCCACCGCGCAATTCTTTCTGGAGGCCCTTGCCACCGAAAAGAACGTCATGTTTTACCTTTTGTTTTTCATCACCATCGTCGCGGCTTTCGGGATCATGAGCGCGCTGATTACTTTCGTGGTGCAAAAAACGAGAGAGATCGGAGTGTTGAAGGCTTTGGGAGCCCAGAACAGCCAGATCATGACCGTGTTCCTAGGGCAGAGCCTGGTCGTTGGCGTGGTGGGCGTGGTGTTGGGTCTGGCTTTGGGTTTGCTGGCCCTTCGCTATCGCAATGAATTTCTATTTTTCATGCGGAGGGTGACCGGTTTCGAACTTTTCCCGCAAAAGATTTACGCATTCAAGGAATTGCCTGCGCTGATTGTTACCAGCGATGTGGTCATTATCTGCGTGGGCGCTTTGGTGGCCTGTCTCATTGCGGGCCTATTTCCGGCATGGAATGCAGGACGGCTGAAACCAGTGGAGGCTCTGCGCTCATGACTGCGATTCGTGATTTCGGACGTCTGCCTGAGTTGCTGGTGGCCGAGTTGGTGCGGACCGCCTTGCTTGAGGACGTGGGCAGTGGCGACGTGACCAGTGTGGCCACCATTCCGGCTGAGTCCGGCAGTATGGCGAGGATGGTGGCTCGCGAGCCTATGGTGATCTGCGGATTGGCGCTTGCGTGCGAAGCTTTCCGCCAGTGCGATCCTTCGGTGTCCGTCGATTCCAAGTGCCATGACGGGCAGAAAGTGCAGCGAGGTGAAGTGTTGTTGCAGGTCGAGGGAAGCACACGCGCGGTTCTGGCTGGTGAACGCGTTGCGTTGAATTTTCTGCAAAGGTTGTCCGGCGTGGCAACGATAACGGCAAAGTATGTCCAAGCTTTGGAGGGCACTTCGGCGCAGTTGCTCGATACCCGCAAAACAACTCCCGGCTGGCGCGTTTTGGAGAAATTTGCCGTTCGTTGCGGCGGCGGGAAGAATCATCGTCATGGCCTTTACGACATGGTGTTGGTGAAGGATAACCACTTGACCGCATTGGCTGGCGAACAACCCAACGCGGTGACTGCGGCGGTGCGGCGGGCGCGGGCCGCCTACCCGCACTTGCGCGTGGAGATTGAGGCCGATACTTTGGAGCAGGCCGGGCAGGCGGCGGAGGCCGGCGCTGATATCGTGCTGCTGGACAACATGAGCCTGGATCAATTGCGAACGGCGGTCGCTTCGTTCAAGGGTCGGGTTCAACTTGAGGCCAGCGGAGGCGTAACTCTCGAAACCATTCATGCTATTGGCCAAACCGGCGTCGATTTTGTCTCCGTGGGGGCCATCACCCATTCGGCTCGCGCCGTGGATATCGGTTTGGATTTTGTGGAGCCTGCGGAGGGGCTTCCCTCATGAGCGTGGATTCGCAAATCCTGCGCGCGTTGCATCGGAAAAGCGGATCGGCTTCGGGGGCCGATTTGGCTGAGCATCTGGGCATTTCGCGTGCGGCCGTCTGGGCGAGAATCGAGGACTTGCGCACATTGGGATACCAAATTGAGGCAAGCCCTCACGAGGGCTATCGACTGACCGCAACCCCCGACCTACTCCACTCTGATGATTTACTGGCGAGGCTGGACGATGGGTGTGTGATTGGCCGGGATATTCAAGTTTTTCAGCAGACCACTTCCACGAATGATATTGTGGAACGGCTGGCCCGTGATGGGGTGCCCGAGGGCGTTGTTGTTTTTGCGGAATCCCAAACCAAAGGGCGCGGCAGGCTTGGCCGCAAATGGGTGTCGCCTTCCGGGCGCGGGTTGTGGTTTTCCCTGCTATTGCGTCCACCATGGCCCCCTTCGCAAGTTACTCAAATCACCATCACGGCGGCAGTCAGCCTCTCCCGCGCCGTGAGCCGCGTGACCGGAATTTACCCCGAGATTAAATGGCCCAACGACTTGCTGCATGACGGTAAAAAATTTGCCGGCATTTTGACTGAGCTATCCGCAGAGCCTGAGATGGTGAGGCATGTGGTCGTGGGGATCGGCATGGACGTCAACGTCGACGAGGCGGACTTCCCGGAGGATGTCAGGGAATTGGCCACTTCTCTGCGTGCAGTCACGGGTCGTGCAGTGGATCGCGCTCGGCTGGCCACTCAGATTTTGAGGGAGCTGGATGCTGATTACGCACGGCTTTTGCTGGGGCGTTTTGACGAGATTTCCTCCGAGTGGATGGAACGGTGCCAGACCATCGGGCGCGAGGTCAGTATTACCATGGGGGGGCGCCAATTGGTGGGCCGCGCCGAGGCTTTGGATGTCGACGGAGCGCTTCTGGTGCGTTCAGAGCACGGGCGTTTGGAGCGCGTGGTCGGAGGCGATGTTCGTGTGGGGAGGGTGGGCGCTTGAAATCAATGCTTTTGATTGATGTTGGCAACACCCACACCCATCTGGGTTTGGTCAAGCGTGGCAAACTGGGCCGCACCATCAACTTGAAAACCGCCGGTTGGAAGAGCGGTGATTCAGGCCGGGAGCTTCTGCTGTGGCTGGACGGTTTCAGCCCGGAAAGCGTGGCTTTATGCAGTGTGGTTCCAACAGCCACCCCCCTAGTGAAGGCCTCGCTTCCAGGCAGAATCACTTCTGTCTTCGAACTCACTGCGCGCACCGTCGTGGGGATCGGCATTGATTACCCGAAGCCTTCCAGTATCGGCGCGGATCGCTTGGCCAACGCGGTGGCTGCACGTCGTGCCTATGGGGCCCCGGTGGTGGTGGTTGATTTTGGAACCGCCGTGACTTTTGATGTCGTGAACCGCGCAGGGGATTACGTGGGGGGCATCATCGCTCCGGGTCTCAGCGCCATGACCAATTATCTCCACGAAAAAACGGCTCTGCTGCCTATTGTCAAAATCCGCGATACCGCCGCCTTCATCGGCAAAAGCACCAGCGAGGCCATGCTCATCGGCGCAGTGCGTGGCTATCGCGGTTTAATTAAGGAATTGCTGGCAGGCTTGCGGACTGAACTCGGCGCCCGGAAACTTCCCGTAGTCCTGACTGGCGGCTATGCCGCTTTAATTGCCAAAGGATTGGGAGTCGATTGCGTGGTCGATCCGCTGCTGACTCTTAAAGGGGTTTGGTGGGCGGCTGAAGCAGCTCCAAAAGAATAGCGGCCGCTTATTGCCCAGCTGTTCCGGGTACAGGTCCGATCGCTTTTTTAAGCGTGAACTGAGCCTTGTTGAACTCCGAGACCGTGGTCAGGTAATCAAGTCGTGCCCTGGTTAACTCCTGCTCAGCCTGAACGTGTTCCAGGACCAGCCCCACCGCAAACTCCTTGCGCTCATCTGCAAGTCTAAGCGCCTCCTCCGAGGCTTGTACCGTGTGGCGGACGGTTGACAGTTGGTCGGACAATGACAGCATCCTATTCTGACTTTCGACGACTTCTCGGGTGATTTTATCGGACGTTTTTACATCCTCGATCTGGCTGATCTTGAGTCTGGCTTCGCTGGCTCGAATTCGTCCGCGGTCAAACAATCCGCCTGGACCAATCTTCCACCCGAGCGTGAGTTGATAGTCTTCCGATTCACCGAAGCGGCCGGGACCTCCGTCGATGCCGCCGCCGAGACCGCCCGCGAACACTTGAGCACCCAGAGCCGGAACCAGTGGCCCATATTTGGCTCCGTCCTTAAGCTTTCGTGCCGCCTCAATTTGCGCGTGGCTTTGCTTCACCTCTGGTCGCGCTGCCAATGCCTGGGAGACCAGCGAATCCAGCGCGGTATTGGTGGCCACAAGAGCAAGCGGCACTAAGTCGTTAACAGGGGTGGCGAGGATGATTTTGAAATCGAGGTGCAATGCGCTGGACAGCCGGGCCGCAGCCGCGGCGGATTCCTCCTCTGCTTGGCGCAGCGCCAGCTTGTTCCTGTCCGCCTGCACCTCTGCCCGAAGCGCGTCTCCTTTGAAGGCAATCCCCGCTGTGACCGCTTGTTTTACTTGCGCGGCGTAGTCGTTGGAGATGCGCACCGCCTCTGCGGTCACTCTTGTCGCCGCCTGCGCTTTGGTGAGGTCGAAATAGCTTTTAACGGCGTTCAGCACGCTTTCCTGATGCTGTGTCTCAAGCGCGGATTCTGCCGCTGTGACCAATTGGCGTGCAGCCAGTTTTTTGTAGATGGCATCTCCCAGGTCCAACTGCATCGCAATGGTCGGCCCCACGGTGTAGGAGTCCTTGTGCACATCCGTAATATTGCCTGCCACGTCTTGAATCAAGTTGTCATGCCGACGATATCCGATGCCCGGGGTGATGGATGGAAAGAACTGCCAGACGGAGCTTTCATGGATGGCCTTGGCTTCCGTTAATTTCTCACGGGCGGTTTGCACATCAAGACTGCGCGCACCGGCGAGTTGGAGTGTGGAGGGGAGGTCGATCGCCAGCACGTTGGTGCCCGAACCGGCTGTGAAATTAGTCTGCGCCGAACAAGCCCCGGCCAGTAGGGCCATCACAAGGGTATAGACAGGGGTGCGCATTCTTAATCCTCCAATCGGTTGACCGGCTGTCCGTCGGCCAGAGGCAGTTTGCCAGTGAGGATGACCACGGTCTCGGCAGTGGCTCCATCCAAAATCTCAAACGATTTACCGTCCTCAAAGCCAATTTTGACGACAATTTTTTTGGCTTTGCCATCCGTGAGGATGAAAATCGAGGTTTTGGCCTTCTCGATGACCAGCGCCTCCATGGGAAGCAGGAGTGCGTCTGGCTTCTGGCTGACAGCAATTTTCGCCGAAGCGAACATCCCGGGACGCAACGTGGCATCCGGGTTGGGCAGGTCGATCTCAATCGGCATGGTTTTGGTGGATTCATCAAGAGACCAGGCGATGCGTGACACCTGGGCGGAAAATGATTTGCCGGGCAGCTCTTCCACTTTGACTTCAGCCGCCAGTCCAACTTTGAGTAATGGAACCTCCTGCTCGGGCACAAAAACCTCGACTCGCACTTTGCTGAAATCGGCCAGTGTCACCACCGCCGCACCCTGAGGCGAGCTGTTGGCCGTGGCTGCGGGGATGAGGGCTCCTGTGTCCACCCAACGCTTGGTCACAACACCGGGGAACGGTGCGGTCAATCGGGAGAATTCAAGCAACGTCTGGTTTCGTTTGGCACCGGCCAGGGCCATCTCCAGCTTGCCTTTGGCAACATCCACCGAAAGAGGCACCACCAGATCGGGTGCTTTTTTGAGAGCCTCCGCGAGGCGCTGATGATCAGCTTTCGCGATCTCTACTTCTGCCTGATGCTTCGCCGAGTCGGCCAGCAATTCTGGTGCTTCAATCTCGGCAATAACATCGCCTGTTTTGACCGAGTCGCCCCGGTCCACATTGATGTTCTTTAAATAGCCGCCCACTTTGGCGTAGAGCGTGGCCTGTTGGAATGCGCGCACGTTGGCTGGGAGGCTGATGCTTCGGGTGATTGGCCCGCGTTTAGCCTGGGTGACTCGAACATCGGTCTTTGCCGGCGCTGAGGGCTTGGTGGCTTCAGTGGCCACCGGCTTGCAACCAGCCAGCAGCGTGGCGAACGCCATCAGGCAGAGTAGGGAGGGGAGCGAGCGGTTCATAAATTCTTACGGTGCCATGCGCTGGCTGACAGTCGGTGTGAGGTAACGGCTGCTGTTTGCGTCGTGCGGATCAAGTGATGCCGAATGCCGGGCTGCACGGGCTTGAACTATGGCAAAAACTGCGGGCAGCACAATAAGTGTGGCAAAGGTTGCGGCAACGAGGCCGCCCACTACCGCCCGGCCCAGCGGAGCGGTTTGTTCTCCTCCTTCTCCAAGGCCGATCGCCATGGGAACCATCCCCGCAGTCATTGCGAGGCTGGTCATCAGAATAGGGCGCAAACGGCTCCGAGCGCCTTCCACTGCGGCGTCGCGGGCGCTGGCTCCGGCCATGCGCGCCCGTTCCGCAAATGTCACCAGCAGTATCGCATTCGCGACGGCGACACCCACCGCCATAATGGCTCCCATGAAGGATTGGATGTTGAGGGTTGTTCCGGTAAGCCAAAGTGAAAGCGCAACCCCGGCGATTACTGCGGGCACTGTGGATGCAACCACTATTGAAAGTTTGATGGATTGGAAATTCGCCACGAGGAGCAGGAAGATGACCACGACAGCCAGCAGCAGGCCTGAGTTAAGGCTCTCGAACATCTGGGTCATTGGGGCGATCTGACCGCGCACGTTTAGCGCCACTCGTGCCGGCGGGGCGCCCACTTTGGCCAGAGCCTCAGATATCTTGCGCGACACGGCTCCCAAATCCTCACCGAAAAGATTGGCGGTCAGGGTCACCTGCCTCTGCATATTATAGCGGTCATATTCGCCAACGGCTGTCCCTTTTTGGATGCTGGCCACGCTGCGCAGCAGGAGCGGGTTTTCTCCCTTGGTGTTCACAGGAATATTTCGCATCTCTTCCATCGAATTCATGCGTGCCTGTGGAATCTCCACCTGAATCTGGTATGCGACGCCGCTGGCTGGGTCGGCCCAATAGACCGGTGCGGTAAAGCGACTCGACGAAGTGGCTGCCACCAGTGATCGCGCCACATCGCCCACTGTAACCCCCATCAGCCCGGCCCTCTCACGGTTCACGTTCACTTCGATTGTGGGGTTATCCAGCGACTGCTCGAATTGCAGATCCCTCAGCGGGGGAATTGCTGCCAGCGCGTCACGAATTTTTTCAGCGTACTCGCGGCTTGCCCCAAGGTTGGGCCCGCTCACCGCAATGGCAATGGGGGTGGGGGATCCAAAGCTCATGACGCGGCTGACGATGTCGCTGGGTTCAAAGGAGTATTTAACCTCGGGCATGGCTGCGGTGAGCCTCTGGCGCAACCGTTCCTTCAATGCCTCAATGCGAACTCCTGAACCTGATTTCAACTGGACCTGCAGCACTGCCTCCTCAGGGCCGCCCGTCCACAGGTAAATGGTATTGATTGGGAATGATGCCGGCTGGACACCGACAAAACCCAGGGTGATTTCCACGTTGGTCGCGCCCACTTCGGACTTGATGAGAGCCAAGGCATTGGTTGCAAGCACTTCAGTCCGTTCGATGCGGGTTCCGGCCGGTGCGCGCAGGCGCACTTGGAATTGGCCGGAATCGACGGTTGGGAAAATTTCGGTGCCCAGCTTGCCTCCAACCTGCCAGATGACGCCACAGGCGAGGGCCAGGGCAACGACTGCGACGAGCCAGCGGAGTTCCATGATTCCTTGCACAAGTTTGGTGTACGCAGCTTGGATCCTGCTGAAAAAACCTTGATCGACCTCCGAGCCGTGCGGCTTCGATTTCAGCAGCCATGCCGAGAGCACAGGCACGAGCGTGGTGGACAGAAGGTAGGAGGCTGCCATGGCGAAACCAACTGCCAGGGCCAACGGCAGAAAGAGTGCGCGTCCGGGGCCGACCATGAACAATGCCGGGATGAACACTGCGACCACGCTCAACATGGCCAGCAATCTTGGCCCAGCGGTTTCGACTGTGGCAGTGAAGGCGGCCAGCGCGACCGGTTTCCCTAGCGCAAGCTGGGTATGGATGTTTTCAATGGAGACGGTGGCCTCATCCACCAGCACGCCGATGGCCAGTGCCAGCCCGCCCAATGTCATGAGATTAATGGTCTGGCCCGTCAGCCAAAGTCCTATCACCGCAGCCATTACAGCCAGCGGAATGTTGAGCACAACCACCAAGGCCGTCCGCCAATCCCTCAGGAAGAGCAACACCATCAAGCCCGTCAGCACCGCGCCGAGAGCGCCCTCCATGGCAAGGCCCGCAATAGCACGTGTCACATAGGGGGATTGGTCAAACTCATAGCTGACCTTCATCCCATCAGGCAGAGCCGATTGGAATTTGGACAGATTCTCTTTCACCAGTTTGACCACGCTGAGTGTGGATGCGTCCGCGCGTTTGGTGACAGGGATGAACACTGTTCGGCGTCCGTTCACCAGTGCATAAGCGGTGGCAATGTCAGAGGCATCCTCCACTGTGCCGATATCGCGCATAAACACGGCCGGATTGACTCCGGCCCTCAGCGGCACGTTTTCCAATTCCTTGATGCTCTTAACCACCGAATTTAGCGGCACCATGGGAATCTGGTCGCCAATGCGTATGTTTCCCGACGGCGTGATGGTGTTGGCTCCAACCAGCGCCTTGACCACATCGTCCGGGCTCAGGCTGTGGGCACGCAGGCGGTCAGGGTTGGCTCGGATCACAATGGCCCGTGCGCTACCGCCAAATGGCGGCGGCGCCGAGACGCCCGGCAAGGTGGCGAACAGGGGGCGCACCCGATTAAGGGCCGCATCCTGAAGCTCCGCCACAGTGTGAGTATCGCTCGTAAACACCAGATTGCCCACGGGCACGCTCCCCGCATCGAAGCGCATCACGAAGGGTGGCACAGTGCCGGGCGGCATAAATGCGCGGGCCCTGTTGACTTGGGCGATCGTCTCGGCGAGGGCCTGGGCCATGTCCGTCCCGGGGTGGAACTGGAGCTTAACGAGGGCCACCCCCTGAATGGATTTTGATTCAACGTGCTCGATGCCGGTCACGTAGAGGAAGTGATATTCGTAATAATAAGTGAGGTATCCCTCCATTTGCGCCGGGTCCATGCCTCCATAAGGCTGCGCGACGTAGAGGACCGGAACACCGAGGCTGGGGAAGATGTCGCGCGGCATTTTTTGCAGCGCGAATAAAGAGGTCAGCACGATCGCAACGACGGCAACCAAGACGGAGAACGGTCGGCGCAGCGCTGAGGTAATCAGGTTCATCTAGTTGAAGGTCGCCTCAGATTACGGACCATTGCGTGTTTATGGCAATTGAAAGGTGTGCGGGGAACTCTACTCCTTCAGCCACCTTATCCTGACCTCTTTTTCCAGAACCTTAAATTCGGTATCTCCGGTGACCAGTTCAGCATTCATATCCTTGGCAAGCGCTGCTGCGAAGGCATCAGCCAACCTCATTTTAAAGCGGGTTTTGAATTCAGCGGCAATGTCTGCCAGAGCTCTGGAAGTGGAGTGGAAATCTATCGGCAGGCCTTGGAGGATTTTCGAGGCCGCTGCCCATGAGGAAGCCCCGTGTTTCTTCGCGATGGAATACCTGACCTCCGCATAGTTGACGTCGGTCATGTGAAGCGGGACGGCCGTCTGTCCCGCCGCGATCAGCAGGTTCTCAACTTCCTCCGCACCCGTTTCGTTGCTGAAATAAGCGATGAGAGCGAAGCTGTCGAGCACCTTAACGGGCATGGCGATCTCCCAGTTCCTGCTCGGCTTTTTTGTGGTCGGCCCAATCTTCGGCGAGGGATTTATGGCCTGCTTTACGCTTGAGGATGCCACGTCCTTGACGGACCAAGGCGGTCGTCACCGGAATGAGGAGAATGCCATCGGCTGTGGCTTGCACCATTGCCTTGGTGCCGACCTCGATGTGGAATTGCTTCCGCAGCCTAGCCGGGATCACAACCTGACCTTTGGTGGTGAACCGAACGGCGTCGGTTTTCTTGGTGGCACTCATCAAGCCAGGATTCCGCATTCGATGGGGTGTGTCATATGAGAAAAGTAAGACGTAAGTTAAAAAGTAAGACATTGTGTAAAAATGGCGCCTTCTCCTTTTTCGTTTATCCTCCTTGCGGCATAGCGGCGGCTGATTCACTCTGAGCTACCGCCGATGTGATGCTTTTTTGGTGAAGCTTTGCACCGCTTTTGCAGTCAATAATCGTTAATGCCCGTATTTTAATGAAAACTCCTTTTATTCTTGTTGCTCTGCTGAGTATGGCCTCCGCTTCTCGCGCTGATGTCGCCGGTGGTTTTCAAAAGATTCAGCTTCATGATCAGTTTTGGAGCGAGGGTGCCACCTTTGGCGACCTGAATAACGACGGCAAGAACGACATCGTGGCCGGGCCGTGGTGGTGGGAAGGGCCCGATTTCAAGAAACGTCACGAAATTTACCCGGCCACCCAAACCTTCGATCTGGCTTTAAGCTCCATGACCAGCGTTAAGGCTCCCGGCTTCGAAGGCACGCTTGGCTCAAAAAACACCTATTCCGACAACTTTTTCGCGTACACCTACGACTTCAACAAGGATGGCTGGAAGGACGTATTGATCATTGGTTTTCCTGGTCAGGATACCTCTTGGTTTGAAAACCCCAAGGGGCTTGAGGGGCCTTGGAAGCGCCACAAAATCTTCGACCAAACTGACAACGAATCTCCCACTTTCACGGACATCACAGGCGATGGCCGGCCCGAGTTGGTTTGCATCACCAAAGGGCAGTATGGGTACGCCGGGCCGGACGAATCCGATCCCACCAAACCATGGTTGTTCCACGCCATCTCGCCGGATAACAAATATGGCAATTTCACCCATGGCATGGGCGTCGGAGACGTCAACGGCGATGGGAAGCTGGATTTGATTGAGAAGGATGGTTGGTGGGAGCAACCCTCATCCCTGTCCGGAAATCCACTGTGGGCGCTACATCCATGGACTTTTGGCGCAGGCGGCTCACAAATGTACGCCTACGACGTTAATGGCGATGGCTTGAATGATATCATCACAGGTCTGGCTGCACATGGCTTTGGGCTGGCTTGGTATGAGCAATATCGTGAGGGCAAAGAGATCAAATTCCGCGAGCACATCATCATGAACAAGGAGACCACCGACAACAAATACGGCGTAAAATTCTCCGAGCTGCATGCCATCGAACTGGTGGACATGGATGGTGACGGCGTGAAGGACATCGTTACCGGCAAGCGCTTCTGGTCGCACGGACGGACCGGCGATCCTGATCGCAACTCAGCGGCGGTTCTTTACTGGTTCAAACTGGTGCGCGCGGCTGATCACTCAGTCGATTTTGTGCCCCATTTGATCGACAGCGAATCCGGCGTCGGCACTCAAGTGGTGGTCGGTGATGTCAACGGCGACGGTCTGCCAGATATTGTTGTGGGAAATAAGCGAGGTGCCTTCGTACATCTCCAGCTTAAAAAATAGGCCCGATAATCAGCCTGATGTTTTCCCAATCCGAAACCTCCTAATCTGGAAGGGCCGGATTCCTTGCCGGCCACGTTTGTTTTGCAGCAACGCAGAGCCATAAATCTATGAAGATGACCAGAATGATTCCTATGCTCCCCGTCAAAAGCATCCAAGCGAGCGTGGATTTTTACTGCGGCATGTTGGGGTTTGAGGTGGAGCAACGAAACGACGAATGGCGCTGGGCCATGCTCCGTTTCGATGAATGTAGATTGATGGTGGATCAATCCATCAATCTACATCCCGGCCAGTTTCGCGATCCAATCCTTTATCTCTACCCGGAGGATTTGGTCGAGTATCACAAGCTGGTTCGAAAGACCGGATTGGCCGTGCCGGATTTGGAGGTCACCTTCTACGGCATGAAGGAATTTCGAATCGACGATCCCGATGGCAACCGATTGTGGATCGGCCAAAATACTTCCGCATGAGGCAGACAATGGGCGCTTGAATGCCCAATAAGGAGCCAGGCGTGACCAATGCCGCACCCGCCGCAAACGAATTCGACGCTTTCGCCGTTGGTGCGGGTTTGACTATGCTGGACAGCATGAAATTTCGAACATTTGCTTGTTGGGCTTTTGTCTTGGCTCTCGCGATTTTCATCCCCTCCCATTCTGCGATTGCTGCAGCGACGCCCCAAGAGGAGGCCGATATTTTTCTTTCGGTGGTGAACGCAGGCTATCAGGGCGTTTACAGGGTTGAGAACGAGGCGCAATGGCTGGCCCTGACGGATGTTTCGCCCGAACACGATGCCGGTGCCGAAGTGGCGGGGAAGGCCCGCGCTTCCTTCAATGGCAATCCCGCTGTGATTACCCGTGCCAAAAAACTGCTGGAACATCGCACCAAATTGAATCAGTTGACGGTGCGCCAGTTGGAGCAATCCTTGTTAAATGCAGCCGAAGGTCCCATGTCCAACCCCGAGTTGGTTGCCATGCGCATCGCTGCTGAGACCAAGCAATCCTCCACTCTGAACGGCTTCGAGTTCCAGATGAAAGGCAAACCAATCAGCGTGAACGCGATTGATGACTTGCTCCAAACAAGCACCAATCTGACCGAACGCCGAGCGGTGTGGGAGGCATCCAAAGAATCCGGTCCTGCCTTGAAACCAGGCTTGGTCAAGCTGCGTGATTTGCGCAACGGTTGCGCGCGAGAGTTGGGATACTCCGATTATTTTGCCCTTCAAGTGGCCGCATATCAAATGACCAGCGACGCCATGTTGAAGATGCAGGACGATTTCATGCGCGAACTCCGCCCGCTCTATTTGCAACTGCACACATGGGTGCGATATGAACTCGCCAAAAAATATGGGCAGCCAGTACCCAAACTAATTCCGGCCCACTGGATCAATAACCGTTGGAGCCAGCAATGGGACGGAATCGTTGAGGCCGCCAAACTAGATTCTTATTTCACCAATCGCTCCGCCGAATCCATCGTGAAAACGGCGGAACAATTCTACACCGGCCTGGGGTTCTCCCCATTGCCCGATTCTTTCTGGCAGAAATCTGATTTGTATCCGGTGAAGCTCGGTGACAAACGGAAGAAAAACACCCATGCCTCCTGCTGGCATGTCGATTTGGATCGCGATATCCGCTCACTCATGAGCGTGGAGCCCAATTCCGAATGGTTCTTCACCACTCACCATGAATTGGGTCACGGCTATTATTTCATGAGCTATACGCGTCCTGAGGTGCCCTACCTTTTAAGGACCGGAGCGAACCCCGCGTTCCATGAGGGCACCGGCGAGTTGATCGCCCTGGCCGCGTCGCAGGTGCCTTATCTTAAATCGGTGAAGGTTTTGCCCGCTGATTTTGAACCTGATGCCACCGCTTTTTTGTTGAGCGACTCACTCTCCCGGTCCCTCCCATTCATCTTCTGGTCCAGCGGCACGATGACCCATTGGGAGGCCGACGTGTACGGCAAAAACCTGCCTCCCGACCAGTGGAACACCCGCTGGTGGGAATATGTGCGCAACCTACAAGGAGTGGAACCACCGACCTCGAGAGGCGAAGAATTCTGCGACGCAGCCACCAAGACGCACATCAATGATAATCCTTGTTACTACTATTCCTACGCCATCGCCACCGTGCTTAAGTTTCAGTTGCACGATCACATCGCGCGCAAAATCCTTCATCAGCCACCGCAGCAGTGCAATTACGCCAATAACAAGGCAGTCGGCGATTTTCTGAGGAGTTATCTGGTCAAAGGTGCCACCGAGGATTGGCGCAAAGTTTTGCGTGACCTCACCGGCGAGGATCTATCCACCCGCGCCATGGTGGAATACTTCAAACCCCTCATGACCTGGTTACAGGACCAAAATAAAGGCCGAACCATTGGGTGGGATTGAGCCCCAAAAAAGGCCATGCTGCGCTTCGACGATTGCCGATCGATCGTGGACCAATCGGTGAATCCTGATCCAGACGAGTTTCGCGACTCAATCCTTTAGTTTTACCCCGAGGCGACGCAGTAGAATACCACAAGCAGGTTTGGAAGAACGGGTTGGCTGTTCCGGACCTTCTTTCCGCTCTCCGCTTCCACTACATCACCCACAACCACTGAGTCCGGTTGGGTAGATAAATATTGCCAAACGGATTCGTGTTGCGCCTCCAGCCAGAGCCCTCCGTCAATCCCCCGATTCTAGCAAGATTGGACCAAACCGTCCGCGCTATTAAACGTTCATTACAACAAGGATATGCTCATGTATTTCCTTCCAACCCTAATGGCGGGGGCGCTTCCATCCATTAATGGACGTGCTGGGTCGACGCACAGATCATAAATCTTGCTTTGCTTGGTTGATATTTCGGGCAAAGCGATAATAAGCCTATTTGAGTACTCGGCCCCATCCCCGTCCAGCTCGATGTCAGTCGCCCAGGCCTTGACCGCTCCCAGAGAATACAATTTACGGGCAAACCGCAGGGCTTGTCTTTTGGACATCTCGCCGATTTCCCTGTGCTGCTTGATGCCTTTCGTCAGCCATACAAGGAGTTCCTTCGAGCTCTTCTCCTTTGCTTCGAGTTCACATTGCTCGTCGAAACATTTTTGCTCTGCAAGTTCGTCTTGGGTCGGGCCAGATTTGCGCTGTTCCCGTTTTGCTCGGCGCAACCGCCTAACATAGTTGCCTAGGGTATTTGCGGTCTTCTCATCCTCAAAGCGTGGGAGTTGCGGCATGCTATCACATTTTTGCACGTAAGCTTTTTTTGAAATGGGACGGCCATTAAAATAGTAGCGTTGTCCGTAGAGCATTCCTTCCTCATCCCAAAACTTCATCCGGCCAGTCATTACGCCGTGCACGTAGGACCACTCGCAACTAAGTTGGCCGTTGTCATGCCATATGCGGAGCATGCCAGTGCCGTTGTCGAATTTACATTTTCCCAATAATTGACCTTTTGCGTTCCATTTTCGAATAACCCCGTGCAGCAGCCCATTTCGGTAGCGGCCTTCCTCTGCGAGCCCCCCATTTTCATGCCACTGGTGGTAAATGCCGTGCCGCCTTCCATTTTTCACTGTGTATTCTGACGACGGACTTCCATCTGGGTGCGTGGTTTTGTTGAGGCCAGCTTCGGCGACTTGAGGCTTGATTGTCGGTTTGATATGAGAGGCCATGCGTGTAAGGAAGTTGCATCGTCGTTGGCTTGCTCGTCAATCTCTCGTACTAACACCAGCAACGTCGCCGCCTCAATGGCGAGTAGTGGACATTCTTTCGGAGCGGCACGGGGTTTTAGCACAAAGCCGCTCACCTGCCAGCGAAGAAGCCAATCGATTCGTGCTGGAAAGATGGCCAAATACTCTGCCTTCAGCGGTATTGGCGTTAATTGTGACATGGGATTGGGCCAGATTTGCGTCTGCCCCATTTTTTTTGGCAAAGAAGTGGTCGTCCGCGCCGTTAGGGCTTTGGAACCTCAGCGCGGGGCAGTGGCTGTTGGATTTACGCGATTGGCTGGGCGGAGGCGGGCTTGCGGGAGGGGCGGGATTCGTTCAGACTTCCCTTTTACGTCGATACACAGCGACGAACTATTCTTTTGTCCCGGTATACAAAAACGGTGCGGTGCGGTGTTTCCAGTGTGAGAGCATGAGCAGTTGTCCGAACACAGATGATTGGTGCCGCAGCCTTTATGAGGCGAAGGCCGCCCAATTGCTTTTGTATGGCCGAGCCTTGGGCTTGAGTCATTCGGAGGCGGAGGATGTGTTGCAGGAGACGTTTGTCGCTCTGCTGGCGCTGCCGGTTGAGCCGCCGCAGCCGGAGTTCTATTGCATCGGCGCGTTCCGTAACCGCTGCTCGAATTTTCGCCGCAGTTTGTGGAGGCGGCTAAAGCGGGAGATCGAATCGACCCGCTGGTTTGAGAGAGATTCGGAAGCGAACCCAGCTGAGGAGGCGGCTATGAAGTGCCTGACCAGGCTGCCGCCGGAGCAGCGCGAGGTGATTGTGCTGAAAATCTGGCACGAGCTGACGTTTGAGCTGATTGGGGAAATGCTGGGGATTTCCCCCAACACCGCTTCCGGCCGGTACCGATACGGAATGAAGAAATTGCGAGATTGTTTAACGACCCATGCCACCCATGAAAACGAATCAACGGGAACCTTTGGAGAAGATGGTATCAAGTTGGAAGCTGCGGCAGCCCGCTGACCGCATCTCGGCCGCTTTGTTTGGCCGGGCGGGTGCACAGCCCCATATCACGCTGGCGTGGCGGGAGCTGTTTCAATGGCTTGTACCAGTGGCCGGCTGCGCGCTTTTGGTGGTGGCTTCGGCTCCTTCCCACCCTGTTGCCAGCAACGGCGGCTCCAATTTATCCACCAATGGGCTGATTGCCGCCCTGGGTTGGAGTTCTCCATCATGGAGCGGCTACGGCACCGATTCAAGCCACAGCGAGATGAACAACCTCCCCAGAACGACTTTAAACATGACACTGGCCACGACAACTCCCCGCGAGCGTGCAGTGATCCCCCCCATGACCAACCAGATTGATCATTAATCGATCGATTTTTTCATGAGTAACGAGAGTCAGAAGCCAGGTGGCAAATCATCAGAAGCATCAAGAGCAATGAGTAAACCGCAAACCACTCCGAGCCGTCCCGGTCTGTCAAAGCCCGCCGAGGCGCCCATCGGTGCCATCCCACCGCTGTTCCGCAGGGTGGATTGGATTACCTTTTTCATCACCACACTCATCGTTTTTGCCGGCTATTTCTACACGCTCTCTCCTGATTTGACGCTGGAGGATTCCGGCGAATTGGCCGTGGGTTCGTTTTACGCGGGCGTGCCCCATCCGCCGGGTTATCCGGTGTGGACCATCTACACATGGCTGTTCACCCAATTGGTTCCCTTCTCCAACATCGCATGGCGGGTCAGCCTTTCCAGCGCAGTGGCGGCGGCGTTCTCCTGCGGTTTGCTGGCATTACTGGTGTCGCGTGGCAGCAGCATGATTTTGGAGGGGATCGCCTCCTTCAAGAACATGGATAAGAAATGGGAGGACGGCCTGTGTCTCGTATCCGGTTTTGTGGCGGGAGCACTTTTAGGCTTCAACGGCTTTATGTGGAGCCAGGCGGTGATTGTGGAGGTGTACACGCTCAGTGTGCTCTCGCTCATGCTGCTTTTGTGCGCCATGTTGCGCTGGACCTACGCGCCGCACCAGTTGAGGTACCTCTATCTTGCGGCCTTCTGGTTCGGCATTTGTTTCACCAACCATCAAACCTTAATCGTGGCGGCCATGGGCATTGAAGTGGCGGTGCTGGCGGCGGCACCCCGGCTGGGACGTGATTTATTCCTCATCAACACCATTGTTTACCTCCTTGGATTGTGGGCCAAGGGCAAGGGCATTTTGACCTCCTTTGACAATAACCCGCCTTTGTTCTTCATCTACAATCTGGTTGGAGTCGGCTCCGCCCTTGTCTCGTTGGTGATGATCTTCAAAACGATGGGTGAGTTGGTTGAAATGGTTTCAGAGGCTTGCGAACTGAAGTTCAAAAAATTGATCGGCACCATCATTCCGCCTTCGGTCATGGGTCTTATGTTTGTGCTGGGCGCGAGTTTTTATTTTTACATGCCCATCGCCTCCATGACCAACCCACCCATGAACTGGGGGTACCCTCGCACTGAAGAGGGTTTTTGGCATGCGCTAA
The DNA here is from genome assembly GCA_025359965.1 of Pedosphaera sp. Taxonomy (GTDB): domain Bacteria; phylum Verrucomicrobiota; class Verrucomicrobiia; order Limisphaerales; family SXQI01; genus SXQI01. Next base: position 140,139 of record JANYDC010000031.1, on the reverse strand, counting down.
CCCGGGGCCAGTACGACAAAACCAGCCCCACGGCTGAAGTCGGCCGTTTGGTCGAACAAATCGGCACTTATATCGAAGGAGCCAAGGAGGAGTTCAACGTGGTGTGCCTGCTCATTGCGGTCGTGCCATTCCTATTCTTCGCCAAGATGCAAAAGAGGGAGAAGGCTTGGATGATCGGGTTGACGGCCATCTATCTCTGTCTGGCATTGCTTCTCTTGGTCTTGCTCAACCCAGGCATTGACCGGCAGGCCAAGGAGCAGACGCGCGTCTTTTTCACGGCGTCCCACCTCATCATCGCCATTTGGGTGGGTTACGGATTGACGCTGATAGGTGGCCTAGTGGCCACCCAATACGAGGCGTACCGCAAACAACTGCTCATCGGTGCCGCTGTGGCGGTTGGTTTTTCGCTTTATGCCCTCACTTCCTTGAGGACGCAGTTTCCGATTGATCGCATCAACGCGCTCTTTTTTCTGTGTCTTACCGCATCTTTGATGGCGCTCTTTTTCCTGATGAAAACGCGGGTTCCACGCCTTATTCTGCTGGCGGCATTTGCCTGTATTCCCATCTGGAGCGTTATGGGGCACTGGGCAGAGAACGAACAGCGCGGACATTTGTTCGGGTTCTATTTCGGCCACGACATGTTCACCCCGCCTTTTGAGGTTTATCCCAAGATGCCGAAAGACTCGATCATCTTTGGGGGCACTGACCCAGGCCGGTTTTGTCCCACTTACATGATTTTTTGTGAGAGCTTCATTCCGCCATCAAAACGTCTCGACCCTGATTTTGACCGCCGTGACTGCTATTTGATCACGCAGAATGCTTTGGCGGACGGCACTTACCTGAGCTACATCAGGGCGCACTACAACCGGAGCACGCAGATTGATCCTCCTTTTTTCGTCAATTTCCTGCGCAGCCAGAAGGAGGAGGAGGAAGGCCGAACCAATTTCGTGGCTCGGATGAGTGTCCCGCTGGACAATTATTTCACCAAACTGGGTGCTGATATCGAAGCCCGCCGTCGAAAGGAAGGCGTTTATCCCCTCAAAGAAATCAACACCCCGAACACCGAGGATTACCAAGTCGCCTTCCAGACCTACCTTGGGGACGCACAAAAACGTTTGCAGCATGACATGCAGTTCCCCAACGAGCCCAAGCAAATCCGGCCCGGTGAGGATGTGCACCTCCAGGATGGAAAAATCTCTGTGTCAGGGCAGGTGGCGGTTATGGCCATCAACGGGCTGCTGACCAAGGTCATCTTTGACAAGAACCCGACTCATGAGTTTTACCTTGAGGAAAGTTTCGCGTTGGACTGGATGTTTCCTTACCTGACTCCGGCCGGGATCATCATGAAGATCAACCGCGAGAAGGTGCCGGAAATGACCGAGGAAATGGTTAAGAAGGATCATTTGTTCTGGACCAAATATTCCGAGCGGTTCATCGGGGATTGGATTACCTACGACACACCTGTGAAGGAAATCTGCGATTTTGCGGAGAAGACTTATTTGCGCCGCGATTACACAGGGTTTAAGGGGGATACGAAATTTGTGCGTGATGACAACGCGCAGAAGGCGTTTTCCAAGCTGCGCTCGGCCCTTGGCGGGGTGTACTTCTGGCGCATTGGAAATTCCAAGAACGTTGAGGAAAACAAGCGCATGGTGAAGGAGGCAGAATTCGCCTTCCGCCAGTCCTTTGCCTTTTGTCCCTACAGCCCTGAAGCGGTTTTCAAGTATGTCAACCTGCTCGTCAATCTGGGTCGCGCCTCGGATGCGGAGATGGTGGCTGCCACCGCCTACAAGTTTGATCCTGACAATCAAAACATCTTCAACCTGCTATCCCAATTGAGGGATATCAAAAAAGGCCAGGCGGGCCAGGCAGGTCAGGCCGCTCCCCAGACAATGATCCCCCAATTGGCTGAGCTGGAGTCGCTGTACAAAGCAGCCCCTACGAATCTTGATGTGGTTTTCAAGCTGGCCTCGGCGTACCTGCAAGTCCAGCGCACCAACGACGCCATGAAGATTTTTGATGCCGTGGTGGCGTCCCCCACAGCGGACGCCCGAGGTCTGCTTTCGGTGGCGCAGGCTTATTCACAGGTGGGGAGCATGAGCGGGTTGGAATCGGCTTTGGCTAAATTGGTGAAGATCATGCCTGAGAATCCCGAGGCTTGGTTTGATCTGGCGCGGGCGCAGGCAGTCACGAGGAAGAATGCTGAAGCAATCGTTTCCTTGGGCCGCTCCATTGAGTTGAGCAAGGCCCGGCTGGCGGCACAGCCAACGGCCAAGGACATTCGAAAAAGTGCCGAAGTTGAACCCAGCTTTATTGGTTTAAGACAACTGCCCGAGTATCAAAAAATGATGGCCAATCCGTAATGGTCCATTAGCGTTCAAACCATGTTCATGAGACGTCATTGGTTTTTCCTCCTGGTGGTTCTTGCGGTTGGGCTGGTTAGCGGTTGCGAACAGCCTTCGCGCGAGCCGGTTCTTGCCACCACGCGTGACGTCAATCCGGCGTCCGCCATGGCCGCCCAACCCAAGCTTAAAACTTTAAAGCTGTATTTGGGCACCAAGGAGGTTACGGCTGAACTGGCTACCACCGTGAACGAAATACAGACGGGCATGATGTTTCGCACCAACATCCTTGATTCTGAAGGGATGCTGTTTGTCTTCAACAAGCCCTTTCAGGCTTCTTTCTGGATGCACAATACGCTGATCCCGCTGGCGGGGGCGTATATTGACCCCGAGGGTTCGATTTTGGAAGTAGTCCAGATGAAAGCCAAGGACGAAACCCCCATTGTGGCCGCAACTGACCGGGTTCAGTACGTGCTTGAGATGAGAGAGGGCTGGTTTGAACGGAATGGCGTTGCGCCCGGTGCGGTTATCCGGACTGAACGGGGGAGTTTAGAGGATACGTTTTTTGGCCGGCGTTAACCCGATAGGGAGATGTGGAGTGCGGTGGCAGCGCGCCGAGCGTCGACACCGCTTTCCAAGACGGGCACTCTGAACAAGGCAGCTGGCCCAGTAAAAATTACAACCGCAACCCAAAGCGGTGTCGACGCTTCGCTCTGCCACCGCACTCCATAAGGTTTGGACGGATGCGCTATTTGATCAACCCGCTACTACTCCTTCACAAGGCTGAGCGCACCTGTTTTGGGGTCGTAGAAGAATTTCGCGCCGCGCGGGGGAGTGGGCAAAGTGGGAAAATACTTCGTATCGGAAAGTTCCTTCAAACTGGTGGGAAAGCGATCTTCCGAAGCGTGGAATAGTTCAATGGCTTTTCGAACCTCAACCACATCGACGACGCGCTCGGCCGTTTTTTTAGCTTTGCCAACTGCTCCGACGTAGTCCACTGGGGCGGTTAGAAGGTTGCTCTTAGGCGGCTCATCTTTCTTATCGCCGCATCCGGCAATAAGTCCTGCGACCGCAACCATGCAGAGGGATAGTTTCATGGAAGCCACTTTAACTGATATCAACGTCGCTGACAAATGCGCGTGGCGTTAATGATTCAGTCTATCGATTGGGGCGCAGCGTTTGTACGACTCGGCTTAGGGCGAACGGAAGCGGTAGATTCGGCTGGAGTGGTTGGTCCAGTCCGCATCGCTAAAGAGCGAAGAGCCTACTGTCAGGGTGTTTGTTCCCACTGAAATCCACACCGGATTTGTGAGGTTGTTGCAGGCCTCGACGACTACTTGGATATCTTTGCCGCCAGCGATTTTGAAGCCAAATATGTCCGCGTTGATGCCGAAGCTTATTTCAGAGGTTGAAGCGACCGGGTTCCAAAGCACCGTGGGACGCCCGGCAAAGGTTGAGACCCAGCCGGTGGCCCCCGGTTGATAGTAGATGGTTGGGTTTGTGTCCCAGTTGAACAGAGCCAAGTCGTCCCCACTGGGCGCATCTCCTTGAAAGTAAGCGTTTTTGAGGTGAGCACACTGGTTGAAAGCAGCGTGGCTGAGGGTGCTGATGCTTTTGGGGAATGTGACGTCGGTCAGATTGATACAGTTAGCGAACGCTGCGATGCCGATGACGTTGACACTAGTGGGGATTAAAACTTTTGTCAGTCCGCCACAGGCAAAAAAAGCACGCTCACCGATAGTGGTCACGCCGTTCGGAATTTGGTAGGTCTGTTCAGTTCTGCCAAAGGGGTATTCGATGAGGGTCGTCTTAGTTTTATTAAGCAAGACCCCGTCTGAGTCGGAGTACATCTGGTTGGATGTATCAACCCAGATATTGGTCATCCGATCGCCATTGGAGAAAGCAGCGACTCCGATGCTGGCCACATTTTTAGGGATGGTGATGCTCGTGAGGCCGACACAATAGGAGAAGGCAGATTCCCCGATGGTCGTAAGGCTGTTGGGCAATGTGACTTCCGTCAGTTCCGTGCAGCCAAGGAATGCCTGATCCTGAATGCTTTTTACACCGCCTGGGATCACGATGGCAGAAAGGGAGTGGCATGCAACGAACGCATGGCTGCCGATATTGGTCACGCCGTCGGGGATGGTGACGTTCGTCAGGGAGTAGCAGTCGCCCAGCAGATAGTTGCCAATGCTGGTTAGTTTCTCCGGAAGTTTAATGCTGGATAACTTGGTGGAAACAAAAGCTTCGTCTCCGATGGTGGTTACACTGTCAGCGATCGTAATCTTGGTGAGGCTGCTACAGGCATAAAAAGCAGAGGCCCCGATGGTGATCACGCCGGGGGGGATTGTGACATCGTTCGGGCCGGTGAAGCTGAACGCATTGTTTCCGATGTTTTGCACGCTGCCGGGGATGATGACGTTAGTCAGGGAGTAGCAGTAATTGAATGCAGAGTTTCCGATGTTGGTGATGCTGTCTGGGAAGGTGACGCTGGTTAACGCGGAGCAACCGGTGAAGACGGAGTTCCCAAGGCTGGCAAGGTTATTGGGGAGGGTGATGTTCGTGAGGCTGGTACAGGAGCCGAAAGCAGCAAAACCCATTTTCTCCAGACTGCCGGGAAGCATAACACCCGACAGTTTTCCACAGCTAGCGAAAGCAAAATCACCAATGTTGGTCACACTGTTGGGTATGGCGATGCTTTCAAGACTGGCGCAGTAGTGGAACGCCGAGATTCCGACGCTGGTTAAGCTGTTTGGGAGGTTGATGCTGGTTAATCCCGAGCAGCCATAGAAGACGTTGCTTCCGATGGCGCTGACGCTGGAGGGGATTGTTACGTTTGTCAGGCCAGTACAATAGTAGAAGGCGGAATCCATGATGTTCGTCACGCTAACCGGGATGGTGAGATCCGTAAGATCCGAGCAACCGTAGAAAGCGCCGTCTCCGATGGTCGACACGCTGTTTGGAATTGAGTAGGTGGTTACGCCTCGGCCAATGGGGAATTGAAGGAGCAGGGACTTATTTTTGTCGAACAGCACTCCGTTCGTGCTGCTAAAGGATGAATTCAAGGCATCCACCTGCAACGCGTATAGGTCTCCGCAGCCATGGAACGCATGATTTCCGATGGTGGTCACGCCACTGGGGATGGTCACGGTACTCAGTCGGCTGCAATAGTCGAACGCAGACTCTCCAATGGAGGTAAGACCCTTGGGGAGCGGGATGCTTGTGAGGTTCTCGCAGGCAAGGAATGCGTCATTCCCCACTTTCGTCACACTGGAGGGAATGTTGTAGTCGGGTTCATCCTTGGCGATCGGGTATTGGATGAGTGTGGTCAGGTCTTTGTTGAATAAAACACCGCCGCCACTGGCAAAGGAGGGATTCAACGGTTCGACTGAGATGGAGGTTAATTTGTAGCAGAGTCCGAAAGCGTGATCGCCTATGTGGGTCACGTTCTTGCCAATCACGACGCTGTTTGCCTGGTGGTATTGGAAGGCTGAGTCGCTAATGGCGGTGACCGGGAGGCCGTCGATCATGTCGGGTATGATCAAAGGATCATCGCGAAAGTAAGAGCCAGTGACGGTGATGGCGCCGTTGTTGGTGATGTAGGTGAGTCCTGCTTGCGAAGTGGCGGGCAGGGTCAGCAGGAGTAGCCAAAAAATGTGCTTCGCCATCCAGAATGAACTGTTTTTCGTTGAATTTTTCTCGGGTGGGAAATTCTTCATGGGTTCCTTCCTTAGCTATTGCTGAATGGTAGTGGGGTGGGCCTTCAGATGAAAACGCCGATTTTTTGAGGTTACATCGTTGTTACGCAACTTTGCGATGGTGTCGTCAACGCTGGCACCGTTCATCTTAAGATTCCGCGAAGGTTGGCTACTTTTTGGGCTGAGTGCAGGCACCGCCGATGCAACCGGGGCAGGAAGAGTTGGGGTAGCCGTAGAGTTTGTTGTGGCAGGGGAGGAGTGGTTGGGCGAACGCTGGATCGGAAGCTGGAGAGGGTGCTGATTTTGCAGCTTTTTCATCAGGGTTTGGGGGATTCGCGGTGGCTGATTCGGGTGGTAGAGAAGTATTATCGGCCTCTGCGGGGTTAAATGGAATGATGGAGGAATGTTTTCTTTTTTGGCCGTGAGGGCGGCGGTGTGTGATGTAGTAGCGTTGCTTTTCTACTTTGATAAGGATGGTGAGGGCAGCATTGAGTTCGGACATTTTGGGGTCGTCTTTGCGGAGGATTGCGACGGCTTTGTCATGGAATTCTTGGAGAAGCGCGAGGTGGGTAGCGGTGAAATCGGCGGTGGTTTCAGTGAGGTTGTGAGCAAGGTTTGTGTTCATGATGTTGTATGTTGTGCGGATAGTAGCTTAATGAAGTTTGTGTGTCTACTTAAAAAACATACATTCGCTCTTAATTTGGTTGGAAATGTTGCATTGTGGTTTGCCGACTGCTGTTCGGGGCAGTTTGATCGCGCGGAGACGCGGAGGGGACCGGAGAGGGGGGGCTAGGGAGGAGTCCGTTTGGCTGGATGAGGGGACGGAAGGATCTTTTGGGAGGTGGAGTTGCTGCCGGGGGATTTGGATCGGGGCAAGGGGGGCGAGGTATAAGGCACTTCGCCCTATCTACTGGTCAAGGGGAGCGGAAGCGGTAAATGCGGCTTGCTTGGTTGGTCCAATCGGAGTCGCTGAAGTAGGAGGAGCCACCTGTGAGTGTGTTGGTGCTGAGGGGTGTCCAGACGGGATTAGCCAAGTCTGAGCAGGCTTCCACTACGATTATGATATCGGGGCTTCCGGTGATGTTGAACTCGAAGATTCCAGCTTTTACGCCAAAGCCTGGGTCCTCCGTGGGGGCGGTGGGATTCCAGAGCACGGCGGGCCGCCCGGCGTAGGTCGGTCCCCAGCCGGTGGTTCCCGGCAGGAAATACACAGTTGGAGAAGCCAAGTCGAAAAGGCCCTTCGGGGCAAGAGGTTGATTACCTTTAAAAAATACCGTTTTTAGGTTGGTGCAGTAATAGAAGGCATACTCGTTGATGGCGGCGACACTATTTCCGAGGCTCATATCCGTCAGGCCGGTGCAGCCCCTGAACGCTTCATACCCGATGTTGGTGACGCTGTTGGGGAGCGTCACGCTGGTCAGGCCGGTGCAATCAAGGAATGCACCGCGTCCGATGGAGGTCACGCCGTTGGAGATGTTCAGGCTGGTTAGGCTGGTGCAGCCTTGGAAAGCATAGTCACCGATAGGGGTGAAGTTGTTGGGGATGTTTACGCTGATCAGGCCGGTACAGTCTTGGAACGCATGGTTTCCTATGTAGGTGACGCTGTCGGGGAAAGTCACGCCACCCAGGCTGGAGCAACCGTGGAAGGCATCGTCATTGATGGAGGTGAGCTTGTTGGGGAAAGTTAAGCTGGTCAGGCCTGTGCAGCGAGTAAAGGCCGCCGCCCGAATTTCGGTGAGGCTGTTAGGAAGGGTCACGTTGGTCAGGCTGGAGCAGCCAGCAAACGCGGCTTGGGGGATAAAGGCGAGGCTGTTGGGGAAGGTGACGTTGGTCAGGCTTGAGCAGTTATTAAACGCAGATCGGAAATCGGTGAGACCGTTGGGGAGATTCACGCTGGTGAGGCCGGAGCAGTTTTCGAAAGCAGATTCTCCAATGAAGGTGAGGCTGTTGGGGAGGGCCACGCCGGTTAGGCTGGAACAGCCAGAGAACGCAATGCGTCCAATGCTGGTGACGCTGCCGGGGATGTTCACGCTCGTTAGGCTGGAGCAATCCCGGAATGTACCATCCATGATCCCGGTAAAGCTGGTGGGTATGTTCACGCTCTTTAAGCTGGAGCAGCCTTGGAACGCCGCGACCCCGATGTAAGTGACGCCGATGGGTACGGTCGCGTTCGTTAGGCTGGAGCAGCCATCGAATGCGTAGTCCCCGATGGCGGCAAGGCTATTTGGTAGAGTCACGTTGGACATTTCGGCGCAGCCACTAAATGCCGCGTACCCTATGGACGTCAAGCTGTTGGGTAGGGTCACGCTCGTGAGGCGAGTGCAGCCACCCAACGTATATTTCCTGATGGAGGCGAGGCTGTTGGGGAGGACCACGCTGGTCAAGTGGGTGCAGCCATTGAACGCATATTCACCGATGTAAGCGACGCTATCGGGGAGGGACGCGCTGGTCAGGCCGGTGCAGCCATCGAACGCCCCGTCCCCTATGGAAGTGAGGCTGGTGGGGAGAGTCACGCTGGTCATGTCCGACCGGCCCGAGAACGAATAGTTCGCAATGCCTTTGACCGGCAGCCCGTCGATAGTGCCGGGGATGGTTAGTGAGCCGATGACCCCTAAATAGCCAGTGATGGTGATGGCTCCTTCGGCGGTGGTGTAGGTGAGTTCGGCGCGGAGGGCGGAAGCAGGCAGGAGGATAAGCGCCCAGAACAGGAGCAACCGTCCTGCGCGAGAGGCGAAGGTCGGGCGGCTTTGGGTGAGTGCATCGGTGTGCATGCTTTTGGGGTGTTAATGTTTGGGTCTATTCGATGGCTCAGGATTATAAATTCAGATTATGGCTCCCCATCTCGGCGTCAAATTTTGTTTTGGGTGACTCGCCACGCCGTTCCTCTTGAGATGATGTGCGGTGTCCCACTGCTCCGTCGCAATGCTGGTGTGTTCCGCGGCCGAGCATGATTGTCACGCGCAGTTGGTAATGAGATGAAAGGATTCTGACGGCGATGGTGACGCCCGGCATGGGTAGGTTCGTCCTTCTCCGCAAGCCTATGCGCTGCGCCTGATTCCGCTCGGAGCGGAACACAGGCGCGCTCCGCGATTTTAGGGGGAGCGGAAGCGGTACGTGGTGGAGGGAAGATTGGTCCACGTTGGGTCGCTGAAGTAGGAGGAGCCACCGGTGAGGGTGTTGGTGCTGAGGGGTGTCCAGACGGGATTAGCCAAGTCTGAGCAGGCTTCCACGACGACCGTGATATCGGGGCTTCCGGTGATGTTGAAACCAAAGCTTCCAGCTTTGACTCCAAAGTCTGGATCCGCTGTCGAGGCGGATGGATTCCAAAGAACCGCAGGGTAACCAGCGAAGGTCGTTCCCCAGCCGGTAGTGCCCGGCAGGTAATAGACCATCGTAAATGCCGAGCCAAAGGAACCAAATTCGGCAGGAGGTTGGTTGCCTCTAAAATATGCTGTTTGTACGTATATGCAGTAATCGAACGCACTGTTGCCTATGGTGGTGATGCCGTTTCCGACCACCATGTTCGTCAAGCCGTAGCAGTACTGGAACGCAGAGTTTCCGATGGTGGTGACGCTGTCGGGTATGGTGACACCCGTCAAGCCGTGGCAGGAAAAAAACGCAAGATCCTTGATTGTGGTCACAGTGCTGGGAATGGTATAGGCTCCTTCTCTTGATATCTGGTACTGGATGAGCACTGTCAGGTCTTTGTTGAATAGAATTCCTCCTACGCTGCTGAAGGAGGGGTTTTCAGCATCCACAGAAATTGCCGCCAGGCTTGAGCAGGAAGCGAACGCAAAATCTCCGATGTTGGTCACGCTGCTCGCGATCGTCACGTTCGTCAAGGCTGAGCAGCCCACGAAGGCACGCGTCCCGATGCTGGTGACGCCATTGGGGATTGTCACACTCGTCAGGCTGTAGCACCCGAGGAACACTTCCTCCCCGATGCTGGTGAGGCTGTTGGGAATGGTGACGCTCGTCAGCCTGAAGCAGTCATAGAACGCAGAATCTCCGATGCTGGTCACACTGGTAGGGATGGTAACGCTCATCAGGCCGGAGCCATAGAACGCAGAGGGTCCGATGCTGATGACGCTGTTCGGGATTGTCACACTTCTCAGTCCGAAGCAATTTAGGAACACAGCGTCTCCAACGCTGGTCACCCTGTTGGGGATGATGACGCTCGCTAGGCTGGTGCAGGAAGCGAACGCAAAATCTCCGATGTTGGTCACGCTGCTCGCGATCGTCACGTTCGTCAAGGCTGAGCAGCCCGCGAAGGCACGGGTCCCGATACTGGTGACGCCATTGGGGATTGTCACACTCGTCAGGCTGTAGCACCCGAGGAACACTTCCTCCCCGATGCTGGTGAGGCTGTTGGGGATGCTGACGCACGTCAGCCTGAAGCAGTCATAAAACGAAGAATCGCCGATAATCGTCAAACTGTTTGGAAGGGTCGCGTTCGTCAGCCAATAGCAGCTAAGGAAGGCAGAATTGCCGATAAGAGTCACGCTGTTGGGGATGGTCACGCTAGCCAGGCCACAATTGAGGAACGCACTATCCCCAATGATGGTGACGCTATCAGGAATGGTGTAGGAGGTCCCCACCCTCGAACTCGGGTACTGGATGAGTGTCGTCTGATCCTTGTTGAACAGAATGCCTTCGACGCTGCTAAAGGATGGGTTGGCCTCCTCCACGGAAATGGCTCTCAAATTGAAGCATTCATAAAAGGCGCCGTCACCTAGGGTGGTTACGCCCCTGGGGATGGTGTAAGACCCTCCCTTTCGCATCGGGTAAAGGATGAGTTTCGTCTGGTCCTTGTCGAACAGGACGCCTTCCACGCTACTAAAGGATGGATTGGCATCCTCCACGGAAATGCTGGTCAGGTAGTAGCAGCCTTTGAATCCATATTCTCCGATGCTGGTCACGCTTATAGGGATGTTCAGGCTCTTCAGTGAGCATCCATAGAACGCAGAGTTCCCGATAGTGGTCACGCTGTTGGGGATTGCGTAGGGGTCGCCCCCCCTTGATCTCGGGTATTGGATGAGTAACGTCTTGCCCTTGTTGAGCAGAATCCCTTCCTCGCTGCTATAGGTTGGATTGGCTTCATCCACGGAAATATCAATCAGGTTGAAGCACTGAGAGAACGCGCCGTGCCCGATGCTGGTCACGCTTTTGGGAATGGCCACACTCCTTAGGGTCCAAGCTGTTGAAAAACCATTTGTCTCTATCGCCCTCACGCTCAGCCCACCAATTGTTTCGGGGATGATTAGATTTGTTTCACTTCCAGAATAGCCGGTGATGGTGATAGCTCCGCTGTTGGTGGTGTAGAACAACTGGGCGTGCGCGGCGACGCAAAGTGTTAGGAGGGACAGAGATATGAAATACCGGATCAAGGCAGGGGTGGTCGCCCGAAAGGTTGTGCGTTGGGACAGGGTTTTGGTGAGTTGTGTGAGTGCCTTTGGCATGGGTTTCTTGCTTTAGCGGGGTTTTGGGATTTGTTTCTGGGCTGTTTATGGTGTTTTTGGCGGGGGATGTCAATGTTTGGTGCGGGGGCGTGGGGAGCGAATTGCGCCAAATGAATTGTTACCGGAGGGGCAGGGTGAGACTGCGGTGGCAGGTGGTGAGAGCGGTGTGTTTTGTTGACCGGCCCTCCTACCGCCCCGCAGGGGCGGGTTTTGATCTGTGTTCTGACGTCCGGTGGCTGACGCCACCGGCTAATTTCGGGGCAGCCCTTCGGGCTTCAGTGCGTGGTGGGACCCCCCGCTCTACCCTTGGTCTTGCTCGGGGTTGGGAGTGGGGCTTATGATTGGCGGATGTTCCGACCTGTTGATTTGTTTGATCTTAGCCAAAGCGAGCATGCTGCTTTGTTTGATGGGGTTGAGTTCGCCTGGGATGCGCTGAAGAGGCTGAAAGGTTATCTGAAGGCGAATCTGCGCCCGGCGCTGCATCATTCGGCGGATGGGCCATCGCATATTGGGCCGGATGTGTTCATTGGGGAGGGGACGGTGGTGGAGGCGGGGGCGATGATCAAGGGGCCGACGATTATCGGGCGCAACTGCCAAATTCGGCATAATGCTTATATTCGCGGGGATGTGATTGTGGGGGAGGGTTGTGTGGTGGGGAATTCGTGCGAGCTAAAGCATTCGCTGTTGTTTAACGGGTGTCAGGTACCGCATTTCAGTTACATTGGGGATTCGATTTTGGGTTACAAGGCGCATTTGGGGGCGGGGGTGAAGGTCTCGAATGTGAAGTTGATGCCGGGCAATGTGATGGTGGAGGTGGAGGGGACACCGTTCGACACGGGGTTGCGAAAGTTTGGGGTGTTGCTGGGGGATTATACGGATATTGGGTGCAACTCGGTGCTGAATCCTGGGAGTATTATTGGGCGCGGCAGTGTGATGTATCCCAACACGAGTTGGCGGGGGGTGCTGCCCAGCCACATGATTGTGAAGAACAAGGCTTTGATGGAAGTGGTGGTGCGACGATTGCGGGGCGAGTAGACTGGGACGTTCCAGAATGATTAGTTTTCCCGATCCCAGTGCCGGCGGTCCTGATCTCGTTACGGAGGTCGAAGCGATTTTTTCCGCCGAGGGACTCCTTAGCGCCGCCAAGAATTTTGAGTACCGCCCGCAGCAGCAGCAGATGGCGGTGGCGGTGGCGCGAGCGTTGCAGCGCAAGGAGCATTTGATGGTGGAGGCGGGGACGGGGGTGGGCAAGAGTTTGGGTTATTTGATTCCGGCGATTTTGCATGCAGTGGCGCGCAAGAAAAAGGCGGTGATTTCCACGCACACGATCAATTTGCAGGAGCAACTCATGGGCAAGGATCTGCCGATGCTGAAGAAGCTGCTGCCGGTGGATTTTCGGTACGCGATGTTGAAGGGGAGGGGCAATTATCTTTGTCCACGTAGATTGCACAAGGCGATGAGGCAGGCGGACGGGTTGTTTACGAGTCCGGAGCAGGCGGAGCTGCAGCGGATTATGGAGTGGTCGCAGCAGACGGAGGACGGAAGCCTGTCGGATTTTGAGTTTGAGCCAGACTACAAGGTTTGGGCGCAGGTGTGCTCGGAGCGGGGGTTGTGCGCGACGAAGTTGTGCGGATCGGGCTCGGAATTCGCACAGCAGCACGGGGCACCGTGTTTTTTTCAAAAGGCGAGGGCGAGGATCATGTCGGCGGATGTGATTGTGCTGAACCACACGTTGTTTTTCACCTTGTTGGGGGGCGTGGATGATGATGTGGAAGGGGGGATACTTTTCCGGAACGATTTTGTAGTGTTTGACGAGGCGCACACGGTGGAGCAGGTGGCTTCGCGACATGTGGGAAGCGCGGTGTCGAGCGCGCAGATGCGTTTTGCGGTGCAGCGTTTGTGGAATCCCACGACGGGGAAGGGGTTGCTGGGGGTTTTGCGCAAGGGGGAGGCGGCGAGGGTCGCCTCGGATCTTTTGGATAAATCGACACGTTTTTTTGCGGAGGTGGAGGCGACTTGTGACGAATTGCAGTCGCAGAGCAGCTCCAACAAAGCGTCGGGCGATGGGTATTCCAAATCTTCGCGAGTCTGGAGCGAAATGCGCATCCGTCGTCCCGACATGGTGGAGGATAGTGTCTCGCTGCCATTGACGCGGCTGCGTGAAACGGTCAGCGAGCTGATCAAAATCACCGAGGACAAGGATACCGGGCAGGAGTTGCTGGAGGCAAATCGCCGTCTGGCGGAGTTGCACGAGGGGATTAAGGCGTTTTTGATGCATGACTCACCGGGGGCGGTGCATTGGGTGGAGCGGACTGGGAAAACGCAGCGAAATGTGACGCTGCACACGGCGCCAGTGGATGTGGCCGAGTTTCTGCGGCGAGCATTGTTCGAGGCGGACACATCGGTGATCCTGACCAGCGCCACGCTTTCCACTGATGCGCAAAGCTCCAATAACGCCCGGGCGGCGCGGCAGGGTTTGCAGTATTACGCGAAGAGAGTCGGAGGGGACAAGGTGGAGCAGTTGCAGGTTGGGTCGCCTTTCGATTACGCGAGGCAGATGAAGGTCTACGTGGCGGGAAAGATGCCTGATCCGCGTGAGCCCAGTTATGAAACCGAGCTGGGGCGGTGGATTCAGCACTTCATCCGGCAGACTCATGGCAAGGCGATGGTGCTGTTTACAAGTCATCGCCTAATGCTTTCATTGGCGGATAAACTGGAGGCCTTCTTTGATGAGCTGGGCATTGAATGTCATGTGCAGGGGACGGGTGTGCCGCGCACGCTATTATTGCAGAGGTTTTCTGCGGACAAGGATTCGGTGTTGTTTGGCACGGACAGTTTTTGGCAGGGGGTGGATGTGCCGGGTGAATCCCTCTCGAACGTGATTATCACAAGGCTGCCGTTTGCGGTGCCTGATCACCCTCTGATTGAGGCGCGCATTGAGCAGATCGAGGCGAGGGGAGGGAATGCATTTTCGGAGTTCAGCCTCCCGGAGGCGGTCCTTAAGTTCCGCCAGGGAGTGGGCAGGTTGATCCGCACCAAGAGCGATGTGGGGATAGTGGCGGTGTTGGATAACCGGGTTTTGACCAAGAAATACGGGCAAACCTTTTTGAAGGCGGTGCCAGCTTGTCCGCTGGAAGTTGTTTAATATGGAAGGTTTTCCCGCGGAGACGCTGAGGCGCGGAGAGAAGAAAAAATCATTCAAATTCCGAAGCAATGGGGGCGAGCCGTTGGTGGCCCTTGCTCTTTCCCTCATTTTTCTGCGCCTCAGCGTCTCTGCGGGAGTTCCTCCCAACCTTGATATCGTGAAACTCGATTGACGTGATTTGATGTTTCTACCGATAGTGTCTTGAATGGGTGAGAGAGTTAGTGCTGGGTTAATGATGTATCGTGTGCGGGAGGTTGGGCTGGAAGTGTTTCTGGCGCATCCTGGGGGGCCATTTTCCGCGTCGAAAGACGAGGGGTATTGGAGCGTTCCCAAGGGGGAGTGCAAGAAAGGCGAGCCCCTGTTAGAAGCGGCAGAGCGGGAGTTCGAGGAAGAGGTGGGGATCAAGCCGGCCGGACCCTATGTGTCTCTGGGATCCATTTTACAAAAAGGCGGCAAAACAGTCCATGCGTGGGCATTTTATGGGGATATTCCAGTGGGGTGGAAGCATCAATCCAATACTTATTTGATGGAATGGCCCCCGAAATCAGGCATGAAACGGGAGTTTTTGGAAATGGATCGATCCAGTTTCTTTGACATGAAAGAGGCAAGATTTAAACTGAAGGAATCGCAGTTTGAGCTGATTGAACGGCTGCTGAGTTTGCTGAAAGGGACAGGGGAACAGCGATTTTAAGCGTGAGTTCCGGGGGGCAGCTTATAAGAAATGAAGGCAAGCGTGAATATTTCTTAAAGAGTGTTTGTTGCACTTGATTCCTTTGGGCGAGGAACACAGCTGCGCTCTACGGAAGGGGCAGATGGGCAAAAATAGACCAGCAAAGGGGTTGGGCGACAGATTTTTGAGAGAAGGGCTAAAACTCCGGTCAGTTTCTGCCGATAGGGTACAGAAGATCGTCTCTTGAAGGGGGCGAATCAATAGCAGCATGTCATATACCGCTGAAATAAGTCGCTCGAATCCGAGCTGTTTTCTGTTTCTGGTGGATCGCTCCGGCTCCATGTCGGAAGCGTTCGCTGGTCATCAGAATTTGAGGAAGTGTGACAGCGTGGCAGATGCCATTAACAAGCTTGTTCACAATCTAATCCTTAAATGTGCGCGCGGGGAAGGTGTGCGCCATTTTTACGACGTGGGAGTGATTGGATACGGCCAAGAGGTGACACCGGCATTTTCAGGCCCGCTGGCCGGGAGGAAGCTGGTTTCGATTGGCGAAGTGGCAGCGGCCCCGGCGAGGGTAGAGGAGCGCACGCGCTCCGTACCGGATGGCAAGGGTGGGACGTCGCAACGAACGGTTAAATTTCCCATTTGGTTCGAGCCAGTCGCCAAAGGGATGACGCCAATGGGGCAGGCATTGGACATGGCCCGTGAATGGCTGACAGAGTGGGTGGGAGCGCATATGGATTCTCACCCGCCGATTGTTATCAATATCACCGATGGAGAGGCCACAGATTCAGGGCCGATGAATCAAGGAGAGGCACTCAAGGCACTGGCCACCAATGATGGCAACACGCTTCTCTTCAATTGCCACATTTCGGGCCGGCTGGAGTCGCCCATTCTTTTCCCGCAATCAGAGGCAGAGTTGCCTGATGAATTGGCCCGAACACTTTTTTCGGTTTCGAGCGAGTTGCCCGAGCCCATTCGCAAGATGGCCCAAGTGGAGCATCGCCAGGTGGGCGAGCACGCGCGGGGTTTCGCCTTTAACGCCGATCTGGTTGAGTTGATCCGGTTTCTTGATATCGGCACACGGGCGGGAAACCTCCGTTAGTGCGCCGATATGCAGCTCGAAGCGCAGGCGTTTTGGTTGCCGAAGGCGGGTAACTCGGTTGAGGAATATGAGGATGCCGTGGCATACTCACCAGAACAGAATCTCTACGCAGTGGCCGATGGGGCGTCCGAATCGTCATTCGCCGATCGCTGGGCGCAGATGCTGGTGAGGCAGTTTGCAGCGGCGCCGCCGCAGGATCTCGATTCGGAGTCTCAGTGGACGTCCTGGCTGACTCCATTGCGGCATGAGTGGCACGATGGAATCCCTTGGGATGTGCTGCCTTGGTATGCGGAAGAAAAGGCTCGTCAGGGGGCGCATTCCACGCTTCTTGGCCTGGCAATCTACCCGCCTGTGCCGAGTGCCCTAAAGAGGATTATGCGCAAGCTGGCATTCTGGAGGTCGGATAGTGAGGATCTTCCCACAAGGCCCTATACCGTTGTAACGGTGGGCGACACCTGTCTGTTCCAAATCCGTGGAGGGGAATTAATTGAGTCCTTCCCGATTGAAAGAAGCCAGGAATTCACGGCGCGCCCGATTTTGGTGGGAAGCGGGTTGGAAGAGGAAAATCCGGTCCGGATTTTTCCACCACGACTGCACAAAGGCTCACTTAGTCCCGGGGATACAATTCTACTGGCGACCGATGCGCTGTCGTTTTGGCTTTTGGAGCGGTTTGAAAGCGGGGCGCGCCCCTGGGAACTGCTTCAGAAATTGGATACCCAAAAGGATTTCACCACCTTGGTGGGCCAGTTGCGCAAGGGTAAAACTTTAAAGAACGACGACACAACGCTGCTGCGCCTGCACTGGCCGACAAGCCGTCTTTCAACCATATCCGGGGCAAGGCTCCAAAAAGGAAAACATCCATGAAATCGGGAGTTTACCCATGATCACCTGGCCCACACATACAGACTACTTGGAGTCGCTCCAGGAACCGAAGCACTCCTTTGATTCGCAGGAGCTGCGCGACAGCACGGTGGCGACGGATTTGTTCGGCCTGCCGCGCGTGACGTCGGGCAATTTTGCGAGTGTTTACGAGATCACCACGCAGGAGAGTAAGAAATGGGCCTTGCGTTGTTTTGTGCGCCAAGTTTCTGGGCAGCAGGGCAGGTACGCGATGCTGAGCCAGTATCTGGCGGGTGTAAAGGTTCCTTGGTTGGTGGCCTTTGATTATATCCCCAAGGGTGTTTTGGTTCAAAGCGAGTGGTTTCCAGTGGTGAAGATGGAGTGGATCAATGGCTTGCCGTTGAATCAGTATCTTGAGGAGCACCACGCTGATCTGGCAAAACTGAATTCCCTGGCTGAGCAGTGGAGGAAGCTGATTGTGGACCTTGGCCAGAATAATTTGGCGCACGGGGATTTGCAGCATGGCAATATCATGGTGACCTCCAAGCACGAGTTGCGTTTGGTGGATTACGACGGGATGTATTGCCCGGCCTTTGGCAAGGGGCGCAGTCCGGAGCTCGGACACGCCAATTTTCAGCACGCCGCACGAACCGAGGAGGACTACGACGAAACTTTGGATCGTTTTTCAGCCTTGGTCATTTATCTGTCGTTCCTGGCCATCGCCGCAGATCCATCGCTGTGGAAAACATTCCAGAGTGGTGACAATTTGATATTCCACGCTGACGATCTCAAGCACCCCAATTACACGCAGATTTGGAGAAGCCTGGAAAGATCGCCCTCCACAGAGGTGGTGATGTTGACTCGGTTTCTAGGACGCTGTTGCTGCGCGCCAGCCGATGCCATTCCAACGCTTGAGGATATTTGCAAAGCGAGCGCAACGGGGGCGCTTGCTTCGCTTGGCCTGGTTTCTCATAAGAAACAGCCTTCCACAGCCCTTCCCGAATACTTGTTAGAGGAGGTGGCCGGAGCAGCTTCGGATGTTGCGCAGGGTGTGGCCAAGGCGTCTTCCGAGAAGCCCACTGTCTCACCCAACCACCGGAACGTCCCGAGTACGGACAGAATTCGACGTGGTGGAGGAGTGCTTGACTTGGTTAAGCCAATTTCTCAACCTGAAGAATATCAATCTGTTGTGACTTACAAACGGCTCTTTTTTGGGCTGTGTGGGCTGGGGGCGATTGCCTTGGTTTATTTTCTGCTTAGCTGAACCAGCCAGCTTGATGGGAATCGAACAGGTCATGTGATTGGGTATTTTGTTCCTATTTAAAAAAACGGCTTAAGTACCTGTCACTTTTTGCCGAGTAATGTAGGTAGTCCTAAAAAGTCTCAGTTTTGGAAAACAAACAGAACATGTGGTCAACATTGCAATCAGGGTCTCCTCGGAAGCGCACGCAAGTTGTGGCTATTGATTTGGGCGCGAGGATGGCCAAGGGGGTTCATATTGTTCGCAAGAACGATGGGTTCGAACTGCTGGGATTTGCCACATTGGAGACACCCATTTCCGATAAGGGGTTGACCACCGACGTTTTAGGAGAGTTTTTCAAGGCCATCACCCAGGCAGTGGCGGATAAAACAAAGGCGGTGGTGGTAGTGCTAGGGGTGGGCGATTCAATGTTGCGCCAGGCCGAGTTGCCGATGGTGCCGGTGGGGGACATGAGGCTTATGTTAAAGTACAACAGCAAAAACTATCTGCAGCAGGAACTGCCGGATTACGTTTTTGACTGTCAAATCCTGCCCGGCAAGGAGTTGCCGATAGGCGACGTCGGCAAAGGAAACACCAAGTGCCGCGTATTGGTGGGCGGAGCCCGGAGGGAACATCTGGATTTTTTAACGCAGGCCGCCCGATCCGCTTCCTTAACTCTAGAGCAAGTCACTCCGAGCCTGGCTGCACTGCCGAATGCATTCGAGATGGCGCTGCCTGAAGCATTCAATTCTGAGGTTTCTGCTTTGGTGGACATTGGTTTTAAGAATACGACCATCAGTATCATTAGCGGAGGAGAGCTGGCGCTGAGCCGAGTGGTGGGCATTGGAGGAGATAAGATCACCAGCGGGCTCTCGGAGGCCATGGGCACCAGTTACGATGAGGCGGAAGGCATCAAGATCGGTCTGCCCGAGGAGGTGCAGGCTCCTTTGCAATCGTTGCTGATGCCATTGGGGCGCGAGTTGAGGGCTTCGATCGATTTTTTCGAGCATCAGGCGGACAAGACCGTGGGGCAGATTTATTTGTCAGGCGCCTCGGCACGTTCGGCGCTGGTGGTGGAAACGTTGCAAAGCGAGCTGATGATTCCATGCAAACTGTGGAACCCACTGAGCTTTTTACGGATGTCCCTACCACCCAAGCAGATGGGTGAAGTAGAGCAAATGGCACCTTTGCTGGGTGTTGCGGTCGGAGCAGCGATGGGAACTTTTTGATAAGATATGCCGATACGCATTAACTTATTGGCGGAGGAGCAGGCGGCAGAAGAGGTGCGGCGGAAGGATCCCGTCAAGCGTGTCATCTGGGGTGCTGTGCTTCTGGTTTTTCTGTTCGTTGCATGGATTGGTGTTCTCCAAATGCAAACGGCGGCGGGCAGGTCCACGTTGGAGGATTACGAAAACCGCCTTAAGCGCATCGAGGAGGCCTCCAAACAGGTGCGCACGGACCGGACTCTGGCAACGGATATCGACCGCCGCATGTCTTCGCTGGAGGTTTACTCCTCCAATCGGTTTTTCTGGGCGACCGCGCTTAACGCTTTTCAGTTGGCCACTATGGACAATGTTCGAATCGTTGAGTTTAACGCCAGCCAGAAATACGCCACGAACGACACTTCAAAATTTTTCTCCACCAACCTCACCGCCGCGTTTCTAAATTCGCAGCCTGGCTGGAAGTTCTGGGCTTCAAGCGCGCCGGATGCTGAAGTGTTCACAGCCATAACCAATCAACTCAAGGCTTTGGCGACCCGCCCCCCTTTCAGCACCAACAAGGTAAAGCTCGCTTTAAAACTTTCCATTCTCTCAACCAATACGACCACCAAGACGGTGACAGCACGGGCTGAATACACGATGGTGCCGGCGATGGTGGAATCCACTCTGATCGAAATCAAAGGCCGGGATTACAGCAATCCACCAG
This sequence comes from Pedosphaera sp., assembly GCA_025359965.1. Lineage (GTDB taxonomy): Bacteria > Verrucomicrobiota > Verrucomicrobiia > Limisphaerales > SXQI01 > SXQI01. The sequence goes on along the minus strand of JANYDC010000031.1, from coordinate 119,714 downwards.
GCTCCCACATCGATTCATTTACCCGCAATCTGGTCAATTTGCCTTATTTCCGAGATCGCCTCCATCAATCGGAAGGCCAGGCTTTGAAGTTTACGGACCGCCCAGCCCAAGCCCGTCCGGATTCGGGCGACGCCGCCAATCCCAGCGCACTGTTTGTGCCTTTCACCATCGAGTGCCGGTTGCAGGAAAGGATTCTGACGAATGATTAAGCTCTCGAAAGAACGACGCGACAAACTGCTCATCGCCTCCTTAAGCGGCGGCGGAGTAATAGCAATGCTCTATTTGTTCGTGATTTCCGGCCAGCAGGAGCAAATCCAGCAGAATCAGGTTAAGATTGCGGGACTGGCCGACAAGGTTTCCAAAGCTGAACTGATGTCGAAAATGGGACCTGCCATTCTTGATCAACTGGGAGGGCTAAAAAAGAATCTTGAAGCCAAGCAGGAGGATATGGTTCTGAGGGGCGATCCCTATTATTCCTTCTTTCAAATGATGGAGCGGTTCCGCAAGGCATACGCGGTTGAAGTTATAGATATCGGCCAGCCAGTTTTAGGGGATGCGGGATTGTTGCCTAATTTTCCTTATAAGGCGGCGACTTTTAATGTCGTTCTCTCGGCATATTACAGTGATTTGGGGCGATTCATGGCGGACATGGAAAACACCTTTCCGTATTGGCGCCTTCTGAGTGTGAGCATTCACCCCGAGGGTGCGGCCAGAAACCGGCTAATGGGCGGAAATGAGCTGCCCAATGGTTCGGTTCGCGGCAGTGCCGGGCTTCCGGAAAGCGCTGAAAAACTGGCGGTCGAACTGAGGATTGTAACCTTGATCCGCCCGACCACCCTCTGAGGACAAACCGATGCCAGCCCAGATCTTCAATTTTTCACAGTCGCTCCGGAGTGGTCTGTTTAGTGTGATCCTTACAGCGGGGTTGCTCGCCGCCTCCGGCTGCGGATCCAAGCCGCCGGCTACCGCCCCGGCCCCCGCCCGCCCGCCCGCAGCCAAAGCCGGGGTAGCAGCCGCCGAAGTCAAAAAGCCAGCCTCCTCCGTGCAATCCGTATTTGTAGCCTCGTCAAATTCAAAGAATCCATTTTTTCCAGGCTCCTCCCGCATCTCTGATGCCGTTGTGCGCGCCGCCACAGAGCCCGAGTCGGGGCGGAAACAGGAGACAACCGGTAATGCGCTGATGCTGGCTTTGCAGGCAGGTTTTCAGGGCATCGTTGGTGTAGGTGTGGACAGAGTCGCACTAATCAACAACGCCACGCTTGAATTGGATCGTGACACCTGGCTCAGCGTGGTGCTGGACGGGCACGAGCAAAAAGTCCGCGTCCGAGCCACCAAAATTATGCGCGGTTCCATCACTCTCCTGATCAACGGGCAGCCTCAACCCATCGTACTCAATGTTTTCAAGAAAAAATAGTTCTCTGGCTGCTCAAGTGGCACCGCCCGTTGTCGATGCCAAGCTTTGTTCGCGCCTGTCCCTTAACTCACGCTAATATGAAGGTGATTCTCTCCACGCTGATGTCCCTGATCCTAGCCTGTGCCCCCATTGCGCAAGGCCAGACCGGGATTCCCGCCGACACCAACAACGCTGTCCCGGCGGCTGCCAATCCGCAGGCAGCGCCGTCTTCTTCAGCGCCCTCGCCCTCCACGGAGGTGGTGGCGCTGGTTGCCCTTGATGCCGAGCTCCAATTGGGCGAAGCCATCAAGAGCCTGGCCGAGCAGGCGAAATTGCATGTTGAGTTTGCGCCCGAGCTCATGAACGGCGGCAAGCCTGTTGATCTGCTGATGCAAAGCGTTGGATCGCAGCGGTTCGAGCAGATTACCTACCGGCAGGCCCTTCTCCGCCTTCTTGACAAGGAGGGTTTGATGCTGGGCCACTCCACCAATACTCCAGGCACGCTGATCGTCGCCACCAAGGACTCCGGACTACAGGCTCTGGAAGAACCGATCAGCGAAGTGCTTAAAAAGGACGACGAGGAGCTGGAAGCCTATTTTGAACCCAACAAGGAAGTGCCGCTTTTGACGGCGGTCGCTGTGCTGGCCAAACTGGCCAAGGTGAATCTGCTGATCGATCCCAAGATTAAGAGTGGCGGCGTGCGCTATGTCGGAACGAACATTGTGGATCTTCCCCCCGTGTCAACCAACACGGTTTCACTTTCGAGTTTTGGTGGTGTTTCACCACAGCAAACGCTTGAGGCTGTGTTGAACAATTTCGGACTGACCCTGATCTCTGATCCTCGCACTCGTTTTTCGCAGGTGACCTTTAAGGATCCAACCGCCAAGGACCCTGTTTTCAACTATGTCATCCAGCTCCACTACAGCAGCACGACCAACATGGTGACGTTGTTTCAAAACGCCTTCCCTCTCGCTAAAATACTTCCCAATACGCGCACTGCGCAGTTGGTGGTTTCCTCGACGCAGAAGGATTACCAGAATCTAACCAATCTATTGGCATCCCTTGATACTCCAACCAAGCAGGTCCTAATTGAGGCCCGTTTTCTGGAGACCATCCAAAATCCGAAATCAGCCAAGGGCCTGGACTGGACGGACACGCTTTCCGCCCAGCACTTCAGCTTTGGCAACGGCAAGATCGCCGGTACTTCCACCCGCACTTTGTCGACGGACACGCCTGGCGCCCCCACCACAACCACTCTGCCCAGTGGCCGACCGGTTACGATTTCGCCTTCGAGCACCACCGTTCAGAACGTGACCAAGAATGAGGTCACCACTATTGGTGCGGGAGGCCTGACCGCCTCCACTGCCAGTGGTTTCAACCCGAGCGTGGCTTTCCTTAATGCAGACGGGGTCAACGCCGCTTTGTCCTTCCTTAACACTGAGCTGGACTCGAAACTGTTGGCCACTCCCCGCGCGGTAACTTTGGATAACCAGGAAACACGCCTTGAAGTGACACGTGCAATACCCATTTTTGACAGCAGTGAGGGTGTGGGCTCGGGTGGAACAACGGTTTCCAGCACCAAGCCGAATTATACCAACGTAGGAACCATCCTGATCGTAACTCCGCGCATTAGTGGCACCAATATTTCGCTCAAACTCAAACCTGAGATATCCAAAGTCGAAGGTCAGCCTTCGCGCAAAGTCATTAACGGCAAAGTGAATGAGGCTGATATTTTCTCCACCTCCCGAATTGACACCCAGGTGGTAATCCCGAGCGGACACACTTTGGTGATGGGTGGCTTGGTCAGCGATTCCACGGCGAAGAATTATGCAAAGGTGCCCATACTGGGCGATCTTCCCATTCTTGGCTGGGCATTCCGCCACGAAACGAAGGAACGCCTGCGTTCAAATCTGATCATATTCCTCACCCCCACTATTATCGAGTTTGAGGATTTCCAGGCCACGCACACTGAGTTTTTGAACACCAAGGTGCCCGAAAACAGTGATGAAATTGTCGGCCCCATGAACAGTGGGAAATCCGCAGAAGAGATCAAGCAAGCTCGCAAACAGGCCAGTGTGTCGCCATCGGGTGACAACGAGCCGGGAGCATCCATTAACACCAACGAAGGCGGTAAGTAATCAACCACCACCGATGGGATGCATCAATACCGCGCATGAGTATGGAACGCTTCATTCAAAGAAAGACCAGGGCAGCGCTCTGGTGTGTGGTTGTGCTGGTGTTGCTCTGTTTTACAGGCCGGGTTGATGCCCAGACTGGTGGATCGCTCGATACCATTGCTGGAGCATTCGCAGGGTTTGCCAATGGCTTCGGCAACGTCACCGCTCAATTCGATGGCCCCATGGGTTTGGCCCTGACCAAGGATAAGAACATCCTTGTGGCGGATTCAGCCAACAACATGATTCGATCCATCAGGGCTTCCGATCAATTTGTCACCACGTTCATCCCACAGCTCAACAAGGCAAACCATTTGCAGAAGCCGGTGGCTGTCACGGTCGACACCAACGGCGTGATTTACGTTGCCAACGAAATCACGCACGACATCCAAAAGTACGATCGATTTGGCAACTTTATGACGAAAGTTGCCACCACTGTGAGTGTGCCAACGGCCCTTACCATAGGGCAGGGGACGAGTTTGTATGTGGCGGAATTGAACGGAATCGTCACTAAATATTCCTCAGCCGGCGCGTTAGTGGCTACCTACCAATTTGTCGATGGCTTGGCTCAATTTCGCGGGGTCGCCGTGATGGATGAGGGCAAGTTGGCCGTCAGCGATGCCGGTAATCATGTGATCTGGATTTTTAACACGCCTGGTGATGCTCCCATTCTTTTTGGCGGAACCTTGAACATGCCCGGTTTCGGCAATGGCCTTCCCGGTTACGGGCTGCTCAACCAACCTTGGAACATTGCGGTTGGGCTTCACAATAGCCTGGTAATCGCTGACCGAGGCAACCATCGCGTCCGAGTACTGGGTTGCGACGGCACGCTTGATACTTTCTATGGAGTGGATCCGAGTCTTTGGGAGGATTTTCCCGGGGCAAATCTTTTTCCTGGCTGGGCTGATGGTTCGGTGCAGTACGCAGAGTCACGCGATCCCGTGGGCCTCACGGTTGGTGAGGATGGAACAGTTTATGGGAGCGAAGTTTATTATCACTTGATTCGTGCGGGGACCGGGTTCACTTATCCGGCCTTCTGCGGCGGCGGCGGCGGTGCTGGCGGGAATACGAACGGCAGTGGAAACACCAATGGATCAGGTACCAACGTTGTGCTGCAAGCGCCGGTATTGACGCCCAATTCCGGCTATTATCCCATGGGTGTTAAGGTGGAGGTTTCCAGCCCGATTTCTTCCACCGGTTTCGGCCCCGACACCACGGTGTATTTCACCACCGACGGCACTGACCCCACCACTAACAGCCCAGTGGTCCCAAGCATCGGGGGCAAGAGGATTGTCGAATGGAATTTGTCTTCGTTGGATCTGACAAGTCTCCGCGTGCGGTTCCAATCGGAAACCAATCTTAGCCTGGTGGCGCGCGGCGTGGCCTCCACGTTTGATACCACTCCGATCCAGGGCGAAGTGGGAATTGCTCCAAGCCTGAACGGCACTAATTTTACCGCCGGCCTGGGATCGACGCTCATTCTCCCGGTGGTAGTGAACCTGCGCAGTAACGCCGTGATGCGATCCCTTCAGATGGTGGTCGAGATTTCCAAGGTGGGAAGTGCCGCACGCATTGAGCCTCCCCTCCAACCCAAGGCTCTTACCATGTCCAGTAACGACTTTGTGTCGATGGCCTTGGCGAGCACCAATACTCCGCTGACTTTCCTCTCGAATTCGGGTGGCACCAGCCGTCTTGCCGTGGTGTACATCGGCACTAACCAAGTGTTCAGGGTCAGCCCTTTTGGAGCGGTCGCGGTTCTTTCGATCCCCATCCCTTCGCAGGCAGATTCACTCGGCCAAAAATCAAGTGTGGGATCCCAATACCTCGTCCATATCTCGCAGGCCAGTGGAACCAGCGATGGCCAGACCGCTGTGCCTTTGCAGCCCATGCCGGATCGGCTGATCACCGTGGTCAACAAGGGTTATCTGGTGGGTGATACCGCCCCGGGCGGATGGTATAATGCTGGGGATTTCGGCTCTGGTCTCAGTGATCTTCCCAACAATGCCGACGTTAACAATGCGTTTTACGCCTCGCTCGGTTTCAAGGTTCCCTATGCATCCTCCGACGCGTTCAACGCCATGGATGTTGTCCCTGAGGACAGCGCCTCCGGGGTCGGCGGCGACGGGGAAATACGTTTTCTGGACTGGCAGATTCTGTTGCGCCGTTCGCTTGGTTTCAACACCAAACTGTGGAAGCGCACATGGACCAAAGATGGCGTACTCAAGCCCTACATTGGCACTGACAGCCAGCCCTTGGATTCGGTGTCCGAGGTCACAGCCAAGGCAAGTCCATCCGGTTATCATCGCAGTATTCAAATCAGCGCCGACGCCTTTAGTCATGTCCAACCTGATCAGTTGATAGAAGTGCCTGTCCGCCTCCGGATCAAGGACGGCGCATCCCTGGCGGGATTGCAGTTTATTGCTTATGTGACCGGAGATCAGGGTGAGCCGACGGTCAGCCTGGTCAACTTCAGGGCGTCATCGGGTTTGCCGGCAGCCTCCCCCAGTGGCAATAGTATTCCCGGCTTTGGCACCATCAACAACGCGATCTTTTGCTCGTGGAATGTGGGGGCATTGTTCGCACCCCTTCATGGCAATGTGATTCTCGGTTATCTCGTTTTCCGTGTGCCTGCCTCGGCTTTGTCCGGCGGACGGTACCAGATTCACTTCGAAAAGGCGGATGGGGCCTCCGACGACTTGGTGACGATGTACGACTTCGAAAGCTTTCGCAGCGACGTGTGGATTGGTGGGGGCCCCCTGCTTCCGGCCGATCCTCTGCCCGATGAATGGAAGATGTACCATTTTGGAAGTCTCACTGATGAGGATGCTCAGGCTGGCGCTGACCCTGATCATGATGGCTTTAGTAACTTCGAGGAATTCGCTGGCTCAATGGACCCTGTTTCCTCCGATTGGCGGGTTGCGGTCTCTGAGTCAGGCGCCCGGATTCGCTGGTTCGGCCGGGCAAATTCCATCTACACGATCGAACGCAGTCAGGATCTCGAAGCCTGGCAGCAAGTGGGATCATCGCAGATCGGCCAGGATCAAATGCTGATCTACAACGACACCTCGGCCACCGGGGGCAATCAGTACTACCGTTTTAAAATTCGCTGACCGATGAACACCGAGCGCACATCCATTCTGGTCCACGCTTTTAGCCGGGGACGAGCCGCCGTTCTGGCCTTCGGTCTGGCTCTCGTTTTGACAGCTTCCGCACACGCCGAAGTGTTGACCTTGGTCTTGACCACCAACCTCTTTGAGCCTTACGGCCTGGTCGTCACCGAGAATAATCGAATCTTTGTCGCCGACAGCGCCAACAACCGGATCGTCCGTTACAACCAGGCATCTGGTCTCGTTGAGGAATTCGCCGGTCGGAGCGGTTCTGACAACAAGGGTGCGGTGGATAACACCGGCACGCTGGCGCGCTTTTACGGCCCACAGGGTTTGGTTATGAGCCGCGGCCTTCTTGTGGTTGCGGATACGGCAAACAATTTGATCCGGACCATTGATACAAACGGAGTAGTTTTAACGGTGGCCGGAAATCTGGGTCTGGCCTTTGCCTCACATGAGATCGGAGAGGAACCCGATAATTTCGGTTTTAAGGACGCTGCCAATGGCGTGAATGGACAGCTTCACGCTCCATCCGGACTAGCGGTGGACGGCGATGATATCTATATTGCCGATTCCCTCAACGGGGCCATTCGGAAGCTCAGCTTGGCCACCAAGGCGTTGACCACGTTAAGTGTCGGTTTCAACCGCCCATCAGCAGTGGCGGTTGGGCCTGCTGGAACTCTTTTTGTGGCGGACGCAGCCACTCATTCAATTTATCGGCTGACTCCCTCCACGAATGGCTATTTAAGGACATTGCTGGCCGGTGGCAATTCAACTTTCCTCTCCGGCTATAAGGACAGTGACAATGCCACGAGCGCTCTTTTTAACAATCCCCGTGGTTTGCTTTACAAGTCATCGGGCGAACTGCTGGTCGCCGATGCGGGCAACGGACTGATCCGCCGAATCACGGATGCCGACACGGCATCCCCCATGGTGTCCACCATTCCCATTGCCGGCGCCGGGGTGGCTTTGATTTCCCCTGTGGCCATGGCCTACGATCTCGATGATGTTTTGGTGGTGTCTGATCGCAAGGACAACGCCCTAAAAGGTTTTCTGCCTCCAGCCTCAAATCAAAAGCAGGTTCAGCTTCCGATTTTCGGCACGGTTGATTTCCCCTTAAACGGATGCGGGGCAACCCTAAGCCCTCTTCAGACCGGCACTTTCAACAATGATCCTGTGATCGCCATCCGCACCGAGTTGGGATCTAGCACCTATTTTACCTATTCGAATGTGTCGGACACGGAGGATCTAGCCGATCCTACGACCGCATCTCTGACCCCGCCTGCCTACCTTGAGTGTCAGCCTGGTTTTCCTATCAATCTACTCGCTGTGATTCCTGGACGCTCCGGTCATATCGTTATCAAAGCCATCAGCACCCAAATCAATCGACGGGCCAGTGGAGTGGCAACCGCCATCTTTGATTTTCGCTGCGCCAATCCAGTAGTAAATGGTTCCAACCCCGTGCAATTTGGCCTGAGCACCGATACCCGTGATGCCGAACTCTGGTATACGGTTGGCCCAACTCAAGACATTCCCGACCCCAGTCCGACCAACGCGGTGAGCCACTTGTTTAAAGCAAACACGCCTCTTAATGTTTTTTTAGGCTCTGACGTTTCCATCAAAGTTCGCGCTTTTCGTGTTGGATACCTGCCCAGCGCGGTCACCACGCACGATTTTAAAGTTACTGACGCAAAGATTAACAGCGTTGGCTTCACTCGCGATTTCAAGGGGGCACCCGGCTCGCTGATTGTCTTGCCGATTGAACTTCAACCCGCTCCGAGCAATGCGCTCCGTTCGGTCCAATTTCGCGTGGAAGTCATCTCTCAGACAAACCGCCCAACTCCTTCGTTGGGAACCTTCCCGGTGCGCAGCGATTCATTCATTCTCGTCAACCCGGCAGGCTTTAACGATCAGCAGGGTGTTTCGTACAGCATTGGCACCACCAACGGTTTGGGTTTGGCCTACCTTTCATCCGGCCCGGGCAGTCCCGCAGTTACGTCCACTTCGGTTGTCACCATGCTTTCGGTGCGCCTGCCTGGCAATGCCACCAACAATGAGCAATATTCGATCTCAGTGTTGCAGGCATCCGCCACTTCCGACGGCGTCAACACGGATGTCGCCATGACCAATTTCCCTATCCGCCACATCACCATTGATACCAATCTGTCCTATCTGGTCGGTGATTCCGCCCATGCCTTTTGGTACAACAGCGGCGAGTTCGGCGATCACGATCTTAAGAACGATGATGTCAACGGGGTGTTCCTGGCCACGCTGGGTTACCGCACCCCTTATGCGGGCACTGACGCTTTCGATGCCATGGACGCCTTTCCGGTTGATTCCGTGGAGCGTCCCGGCGGTGATGGCCAATTGCGTTATCTCGATTTTCAACTGCTTCTTTTGCGTTCTTTGAGGATTGACCCCGGCAATTGGACGCGTCGTCGGGACTCACATGGAGATCTCATGGCGACGCCTCTGGGCCAGCTTCCAGGAGCAACTCTCAGCAGCCACAGCGGTAAAGTTTCAGCCAAATCATCGAGTTATCCCCGCTCATGGGCTCGTCCCGCCCGAGTTGAGGCTCACACGGTGACCGGGATTCCCCAGTCAATCACCATGTTGGTGCCTGTCTATGTCGTCCTTCAGCCGGGGACCACCGTATCCGGTCTTCAGTTTGTGGCGCGAGTGGTTGCGCCTGCCGGCTCGCCCGCCATCGATAGTCTCAACTTCGCACCTGGAGAATCTATACCGCCTGCCGACCGATCGGGCAGTCAGGAACCCGCCTCCCTGTTTGTGTCTTGGAATCTAGGGGCTTTTACTCCCGCATTGTCTGGAACCACGCTGCTTGGCAATCTGTACTTTAAGGTTCCTGCCGGTGCGACATCGGGCACAGCCTATTCGGTTAGGATCGACCACGCGGATGGCGCGCCGGATATTAGGACATCGATCGATTGGGAAACTCTGTCCGCAAACGTCTGGGTGAGTTCGGCGGCCCTTCAGCCTGATAACCCACTTCCCCCTGAATGGCGTGAATACTTTTTTGGTCCACTCCTGGCCGATTCAATCCTGCCTTCATCCGATGATGATGGCGACGGGGCTTCGAACTACACGGAATACTTGGCCGGCACCGATCCCACCAAGAGTGATTTAAAATTGGAAGTGACCAGTGGGGCGGACGGATTCTCTCAGGTCAAATGGTTTGGCCACAAAACGGTCAAGTATTCCTTACAATCTTCCTCAAGCCCAGCGGGCCCCTGGCTTGAGGTATCCACCCCTCTCTTGGGCGGCAACGACTGGATGACACTGCTTCGTCAGTCTCCAGTTGGTAATAATGCTCAATTTTTCAGAATGTCCGCAATACCTCAGAACTGATCGATATCATGCTAACTACACGCAAACTTCTCTCCACCCTGCTGGGATTTGCAGCGCTCTGCGGTGTTGCGCTCTCACAGGTCGTTTCCACCGTCCCCACCGATGCGCTTTTTGAGCCGTTTGGCGTAGCCGTCGATAGCGCCACTGGGGATTATTACATTAGCGATGGATCAAACTCACGCGTCGTGCGTTATGATCCCGTCACCGGTGAGACCACAGCTCTCGTGTTGGCCGTCACACCGGAGGGTATCGCCATTGCCGACCGGGCCGGGTTGGGCCGTGTGCTCGTGTTTGCCGACACCGAAGCCCACACCATCCGCTATTACCGATTGTCTGACGGAAAGACAGATATTCTGGCCGGGGCGGATCATGTTCATGGCGCCCAAAACAATACTAGCGGACTAAACGCCCGCTTCTTCTCACCGGCCGGCCTCGCTGCCGGGCCCGACGGTTCCATCTACGTCGCTGACCTTCAGAACAATCTGGTTCGCCGAATCGAAAACAATGCAGCTGCCTCAGTGACCACGGTGGCCGCTTCTGAAAGCTTTTTGCGTCCCGCCGCAGTCGCGTTGGATGGCAGTCGTCTTTTCGTCGCGGACAGCGGCCACAATTCGGTAAAAGAATTTGATCTGGCGAATGCCGACAGCCTGACGACCACAATTATCGGTTTTGATGGGCCGCGCGGTTTGCTTTGGGTTGGCGGCAAGACCGGCTTGCTTGTTAGCGATACCGCCAATTCCGTGATTCGTTATGTGCTGGGTTCCAAAGGATCGGCCAAGACAGTTTTGGTTGGCGAATTGGGAACCTCGGGCAATGTTGAAGGGGCTCCTACGGTCGCTCGCCTGAGCGAGCCTGTGGGTCTGGCTGTTGATAACAACGGCGATATCTTGATCGCGGACTTAAAGAACAATTCGCTGCGTAAATTTACACGCGGTGTTGCTCAAGCTCCCATCGTTACTCCTGGCACTATTATTTCCACCAACACGGTCAATGTTCTGGCTAAACAGCCCGTGCCTGTGACCACACCCGGTTCGGTATTCCGGTACACGACCGATGGCTCCGACCCCATCCCAACCTCTGCTTTGTTTCCTTCCGGCGTATCCGGCCTCGCTGTGACAGGTGGGCCTCTGCCGCTGAAGATTCGTGCTTATAATCCTGATTTTTCGGCCAGCTTGATTGTCAGCAACAACTACACATTCGGAGTTAACCCGATCGCGTTCACACCTCAGGGCGGAAAGTTCAGCAATGATGTGGACGTTGTCATCTCGACTCTGACAGCGGATGCCAGCATCCGGTTCACTGCGAGTGTCAACAACAGCGCAGAGCCGATTGTTTCCGGATCAGTGTGGAGCGACCGGACTCTAAGCAGCAACACGACACTTATTGTGCGTGGTTTTAAGGATGGTTACGACGCATCTGGAATCGTCAGCAACCGCTTTGATTTCTTTGTCGATCCCATCGCGATGTCGCCCACCGGCGGCAGTTTCACCAATGATGTGGAAATAACGGCATTCACGGTGACCACAAATGCGGTCATCCACTACAGCAACAATGGTGAGAATCCGACCGAGTCCAGCCCCGTCTGGAGCACTCGTCATTCCCTGCCTGCGGGCAAGATCCAGCTCCGTGCCTTTCGTGCGGGTTATACGCCCAGCCCTGTAATTACCAACGATTTCAGCTTCACAGTCGCAGATCCAGTGATCACACCTGCCAGCGCTTCGACCAATAATTCGATTGTCGTCAAAGTGAATACCGGTACGGTGGGCGCGTTGTTGCGGTACGTTATTGTCAGCGAGGACTCAGCTGTTAATCCAACAGAAGAGTTTGGGTTGCCGATCGGAAATGGAATTGAAACTGTAATTGGTACCAACGGTGTTTTCAAGGTCATCGCTTACCGGCCTGCTGGTGACGGTTATGTGAGCAGCAAGGTGGTCTCGGCAAAATTTGACCTCAAAGTGGCTACTCCAACCATTGCTGTTTCGAGCAATCCATCGGACAACGCGGTGCAGGTCGTCTTTACCACCGCAACATCCGATGCAACTTTTTATTATGCCTCGGATCCGCAACACACCAATATCCTTAGTGTCGCCGCGGTTGGCAAAAGCGCTACAATAACTCTCAACCGCACTGGCCTGCTTGCAGTTTCTGCGGTTCGTAGCGGGTTTATTAACAGCGACACTGCCTCCACCGCCATCATCCTGAAGGCGGCAACACCCGTCATCCAGCTTTATTCCGACGCGGCACGCACACCTGCATCCGGCTCCACCAACATCAATGTGATGTATGCCGAACTTACAACAGCGACAGTAAATCCTAATACAGTGGTCTACTTTACTCTGGATGGAACCTCGCCGCTGGTCAGCACGACAAAGCAGACCTTCACCTCGGGTTTGATCCGCTTGGACACGAACGCAACTATTAAAGCTGCCGCACGAGTCAATGACTCCGACTTGAACGTGTTTGAGGACAGCACAATCGCCTCGCAGGATGTCTTTATTCAAGCCGACGCGCCAGTCATGAACCCCCCGCGCGGATTCTTCCAGGATGGCACTTCTCTTACCCTCACTGTGTCGCGCACCAACGGGTCTGCTTTCAGCACGACCTCCAAAATTTACTACACACTCGACGGCAGCGACCCAACCGAGAGCAGCCCTTTGTACACCGGACCCATCCCACTCAATGGGGTGAGTGCCTCTTCGCCGGACCTCCGTGCGGTGCGTTCCCGCGCATTTGCAGACAGGGTTCTGCCGAGCCTTCTTACTTCGGGTTCACTGGCCACCAACAGCACCATCGGAATAGCCCGCGCGGCCAAAGGCGGCGTCGGCTCCAAGATTGTTGTTCCCGTCGTGGTTGGCCTCAAGCCCACCGATCAATTGCGCAGCCTGCAATATCGAGTGCAAGTGTGGCCAACCGGGACCGCACCCAACTTGGACAGCGTAACATCGTTTAGCAGTCTGGATTTCGGCACCAACGATTTCGTGGTGATAACAGGCAGCCAGTCGGATGTGACTTCCACCAATGAATGGTTCAGAAACCAGACGACGACCCCCATCCGGACCAACGAGATCGCCATGTCGTTCATCGGCACCGGTGCCCACTTGTTGCTCAAGGATTACGCGACCGTCAACCTGCTTGCAGTGGAGATCCCAAAAACAGCCAAACCAGGTGATGTTTACGCGATTCGAATCCTCGAACCCTCCGGTACCACCAACGCCTCACAAGCAATCCTTAAATTGGTGCCCGCTCCTGATCAGACCATCACCGTTGCCAACATACCCTATCTGGTGGGTGATTCCTCCCCTGGAGTCTGGTACAACGCTGGTGATTTCGGTGATGGCAATCTGGACAATGCCGACGTGAACAATGCGTTTTATGCCTCCCTCAAAATCCATAGTCCGTTTACGTACTCGGATGCGTTCAACGCCATGGATAGCTTCCCGGCTGATGAAGATGGATTTGTTGGCGGCGACGGTCAGATTCGTCTGCTCGACTGGCAGGTTACTTTGTTCCGCTCCCTCCGCATCGATCCGCAGAACTGGATGCGCTCCTGGAGCACCGATGGTCTTCTGGACACCGTCAGCAGCGGCCTTGCCCCCAGCCCAACTTCGGCCAATCACGGACGTGTGACTGCGGCAGCCGTTTCCGATGCGCCCGCAGTTGAATGGTTCCGCCAGGCCCTCGTCGAGGCTGAATCTGTCAACAACGCCCAGGCTGGAAGCGTGGCCCGACTACCGATCTATGTGGATATCAAACCGGGTCGCACCATTTCAGCTTTGCAATTCCTGGCTGAAGTACAGTCCGCACACGGTGCTATCACTACTCCAGTTAGTTTTATTCTGGCAGAAGGTCTACCCAATGGTATCACCGTGGATGGACTGCCTTCCAATAAAGTGGGCCATGCTTGGAGTCTGGACTCCGGCCTTAGCTTGAGCGGCCGCACCTTGATTGGGTATGTGGAATTCACTGTTCCGCTGACCGCCGTGCAAGGTGATTGCTACACCGTGCGCTTCCTCAACGTGGACGGCGCCCCGAGCATCCGGGTTCAGTACGATTTGGAATCGCTCCCCGGCTGCGTCTGGGTTGGCACTGCTGGCACCAACAACTTCGGCCGCCTGAGCGACGAATGGCGCTCCCACTTCTTCGGTTCCTTGAGCAACGTGCTCTCGAAGCCCGATCAGGACGCAGATGGCGATGGCGTCAGCAATTGGGAGGAATTTCAACGTGGATCAAATCCTGCGAAGCTCCGCTTCCAAGTGAAGCAGGCCCTTGCCGATCAGTTTAAGCCCGGGTTCAAAATCCGCTGGCTGACCCTCCCCGGCAAGCAATACATCATCGAATGCACCACCACGCCTGCTGATCCAGCCTCGTGGGTCAAGATTGCGACGGCTGTCAAAGGTGATGGAACCATCAAGGAGATCCTTGATTCCAACACCTTGGATAAGACCAAGTTCTATCGGATGCGTGCTGAATAGAGAGTCGTGGGATCAATGTCTCCAGTGGGTGAACTGCGAAATATCATGAAACTTAGATTGGCATTCCTTTGGCTGCTTACCGCCCTTGTCGGGCAGGGGATGGCGCAAACAGTCAGCACGATTGTGCGCAGTACCTCGCCGACATCAGGGCCCTTGGAGCCCTACGGCGTGGCCGCCGACCCGGATGACAATCTGTACATGACCGATCCGGCCACCCAGCGCATCTTCCGCTTCAGGATGTCCACCGGGGAATACACAGTCCTCGCCGGTAAATCCGGCGTGGCTGACCATGTGGATGGAACTCTGGCTCAAGCCCGCTTCAACGATCCGCATGGGATCATTTACGCACGCGGCGGTTTGGTGGTGGCCGATTCGGGCAACCACTCCCTTCGCTTCATTGACCTGGCGAGCGGCACTGTCACCACTCTGGCGGGAACGGGTGTTTCGGGTCAGTTGGATGGACCGGGCAGCATCGCCCAGTTCCGTCTTCCACGCGGACTGGCGCTTGATAAACTCGGCAATATCTTCATCTCGGATTTTCGCTCAAAGAACATCCGGCGATTGGATAACTCAGACTCCGTCACCACTTATGCCACGGGTTTTTCCGGTCCTTCCGGGATCGACATGGCGGACGATGGACGGCTGTTCGTGGCCGATCGCGCGGCCAATCTGATTCGCGCCGTGGATACCAACGGGATGGTGAGCGTATTTGCCGGTTCAGGATCCATAGGCGCCTTGGATGCCGAGGCCAGTCTTGACGCTTCTTTCAGTTTGCCTGACGGAGTCATCTGGCTTGGAACCAATTTCGGTTTGCTCATTACCGACTCCGAGAATCATTCGCTACGTCGTGTCTTTACCGATCCCGAAATCGGAGGGTATTCCGTCCAGACCTATGCAGGCCTTCCTGGAACCTCGGGTTTTGCCGATGGATTGCTCTCAGCTGCGCGTTTCAATTCTCCTGCGTCGTTGGTAAGGTTTTCAACCGGCTTTCTTTTGGTCGACGAGTTGAACCGCGCCGTTCGTCAGATTCTGGTGAGCCCCGTGCCTCCGCGCATTACCGACCCCGCCATCGGCTACATTCAAGTCATTGTGGACCCTACTTCGGGCAGCGAAGTGCTAAAACTATTCCCCGTGACCGATTCGATCTTCAATAATGATGTGACCATTGGCATACGCGGCGAACCAAATGTCCGCCATCTTTGGACGGCGGGTCCTGGAAGAACCAACGTGTTTGATCCGGATTTGCTCCCCAAACCGGATGTGAATTCACCCACTGCCCCGGAGTACTTCGATGGACTCCCCCCGTCGAAACGTCCGGCGACGCTGACCGGTCAGTTACCCATTCTCACTGTAAAGGCGCTTAGCTCCGCGCCCGGCCGAACCGCCAGTGGGATTGTGGAGGCCACCTTCCGGTTTCAAGTGGCAACCCCGAGCATTGATGCCGTCTCCACACCGGGGAACATTACCTTCCTCAACAGCACCACCAATGCTCAAATGTATTACACTCTGGATGGAAGCGATCCTTCCAACGTGCCCGGAGTAAATCCTGCGACTCACGGCCCCATTTTCAACTCCGAAAAAATTGGTCTCGTGATCGGTAGAAGCAATTTGGTGGTTAAGGCGCGCGGTTACCTGGATAACTTTGCTTCCAGCCAAACGGCCAGCGCCACGTTCTCCCCTACAAATTTCATCAATAACCGAATCAGCCTTGGGTTTAGCGGTGGAGAGGCATCCAGCGAGTTTGTGGCTGCGCCTGGCCAGCGCTTTTACGCTCCAGTGACACTTACCACCCTGCCGAATCAGAAAATCTACGGCATGAGTTTCAATCTAAAGGTTGAGAACCTGACGGGTCCGGCTCCGGCGTTCAACTCGGATTACAGCCTCTCTTTCACCTCCAGTCTCAAGCAAAAGTTTGGTGATAACTACCTGACAATCACCAATGCAGCCTACGTTGGTCTGTTGAATTCCATCAGCAGTTTTCAGCAGGTCATCAACAATGTCACCAACACGGTTTTCTTCACCAATCAAGTGCCGGTGTTCACAAACCTTTTCACCTATGATTTTGCGGAAAACCTGATTGGAGTGGGTTGGCTTGAACGTGCCGGCAGTAAGAATCTATACGACACCTCAGCTCAGGATCTAATCAGCTATTCACAGCCTCACGACACCATTTTCTCCAGCAAGAACCGTAAAGTGGTGATGGGCGCCGCTTCCTTTGTGGTTCCGGGTTCCGCAGCCATTGGCGACACTTATCAGATGAAAATCGGCAGGGCTTCCGGCAATTCAGATGGCGTTTCAGAGGATGTGCTCATTGAGGCTCCGAACGGCTCCGATCCCACCGTTCCGATCAAGGCCGTGCAGACCGTCACTGTGGCCAGCCGGCACTACTTGGTGGGCGATGTCGCCCCTTTCCGGTGGTTCAACGCGGGCGATTTTGGCGACAACACAATCGTCAACAACGACCTTGAGCAACTTCATCAATCCGTGGCTTACGGACTCAATCTGCCCCCTCCCGGAAGTGACATGCTGGACGCGATGGACACTTGTTGCGTCACCACCAACATCACCGGCTTCACCACCAACCTGACCATTTTCACAAATCTGGCCATTGTCACCAACATCTTCGTGACAAATATCGTCAATCTGACCACGAATTTCGATGTGGTGAATTTTGCCGATTACCTGACGAATCCTATCGTCACCACCAACTTTGCCTTCTCAACCAATCTGATCACCACGAATCTTTACGAGGTGCTCACGAATTACGTGGTGACTACCAATTATTTGGACGCAACCACCTTCGTTTTGGTGACCAATCTTGTTGACGTGGTTACAAACCTGGTCTCATCCACCAATGTTCAGGATATCACCACCAATCTGACCTTCGTCACCAACGACATCATCACCACTAATTTGGTGACCGTCACCAATATCAGCGGGTTTACCACCAATGATTTTGCGGTCACCAACATCGCGGTGCTTACTAATTTGGTTACCACCACGAACTTCTTTCTCGCTCCAACTTATTTGAATGCGGCGGGTTCGTTTGTGAATAGTGATGGCAATGACCGAATCGTAAATGAAATTGGGTTTGGAGATGGTCAGTTGGATGTCGCCGATCTTTATGTGGCGTTCCGTCGATCCCTTGATCCAGCTTTGGTGAACTATGAGAGATACTGGAGCAACGGGCTTCTCCAATCCGTAGCGGTCTCCAATTTGTTCCGTGGCGATCCCTTGCGAGTTGCCGGAGTTGTCCATGCTCAAGCGCTGGATGAAGGCAATGGAGAGGCGGTATCGGTTGCGTTTTCCGCAGACGGCGCGGTCGTCTCTCCCGGCCAGGTCGTTGATATCCCCATCCGGGCGGTGATCAAAGGCGGTTTCCCCATCCGTGCTTTATTAATGCGGTTGAAAGTTGAGTCTGTTGACGGCAACACCCAACTGACCCAGCCAGTTAGCTTCGTTCCATCTGCCGAGATGGGGCAGCCCACCCAGGGTGGCGTGGAGCAAAACAATATTTATGCAGCGTCATGGCTGGATACTTCGAAGGCCGGGATTAAGGATTCTGCCATCGTGGGTGTTCTCCGTGTCAACATCCCCACTAATGCCAGCCCCAACACCGCGTTCCTCGTGCATATCGAGCACATGTCAGGATCGCCCAACGGCATCTCCGTTCTTCCTGCTACCACCTCTGATGGACTGATCACCATGAGTGCCCGCAGTGCCAAACCTTGGAACGATGGTATTCCCGATGCATGGCGCATTAAGTATTTTGGTTCGCTCCTCAATATGCTTTCCGCACCTGATGCCGACGCTGATGGTGATGGCATGTCCAACATGGCCGAGTTCAAGGCTGGGACTAATCCCACCGATTTCAGCTCCAAGCTTAAACTCAATTCATTGCACGCGGATGGCATCTTCACGCTTCGTTGGCCCACTGGCACCAATGCCGTCTACAGCCTTGAGTCTTCGCCCACACTGACCACTCCTGAGTGGACCGTTTTGGAGAACAGTCTGATCGGTGATGGTGAAATGATGATCTATCAGCCCCAACTGCCTGACGCACCAAGCCGCTTCTACCGCATCCACCTGAAGGATTAACGGTTCCAGTCGAGAGTTTCCTTCCCGGCGACGGGTGTGGAGGATAATCTGCACCCATGCGTTTAGGAATGCTTGCCCGGGCGGAGGAATCGGAATTGACCTTTCTTAATGGTCTTGGCCTCCGCTGCTTTCAATGGGTGCGTTTTGGCCAGCACCCGAGTGCAACCCTTGGATCTGACTGGCAATCGGAAGCAGAACGTGCCCGTGCGCTTTGGTCTGGGCTCGGTCTCCGTTGTTCTGCCATTGCGGCCTACTATGCAAATCCCCTCGACCCCGCGCAAACGGAAGCAGCCTGCCGGATATTGACCCGCGCCATCGATGTGGCCGCCCTGCTGGGTATCCCTGTGGTGTCAGCCTTCCCAGGTGCAGTCATCAATCCGGTGATCAATCAACGCGGCGGCAATCCAGTCTACCAATCTTCAACCAACGACATTCCACGAATTTTAGAATTCTGGGGCCCACTTGCTTTGAAGGCGGACCAGTCCGGAGTGCATATTGCTTTTGAGCATTGCCCCCAAGGCCTCCATCACCTTTCTGTGATGGGCTACAATTTCTTTGGTCAGCCCGCGCTGTGGGAAGCCTTTTTTGACGCCTGCCCGCATGCCAATATCGGGATCGAATGGGACGCTGCCCACCTTATCTGCCAAGGCATCGACCCGTTGGAAAACCTTCGCATGTTTGGCCGTAAAATTTTCCACGTCCACGCCAAGGACGCCTGGGTGGACCATTCGCTCATGAGGAAATACGGCATCTGCCATGCAGGAGTGGCCGAACACCGTTTTCCCGGCTTGGGTCAGTCCGATTGGGCGCAAATCCTCCACCTGCTCGTTCGCTCCGGCTACACTCACGATCTAAACATCGAAGGCTGGCATGACCCAGTCTATCGCGATCATCCCGGTGGTCTCCAATTGGAAACCACCGGCTTGTTAATTGCCCGCAAGACCCTCGAACCGCTGCTAATCCCCGAAGCTTAACAGCAGTTTCTCTTGCAACACTCTCAAGTTACTGGACCAATCGGAAGAATTTCTGCGATTGGTCAGGTTTGATGGTGACCTCCATGTGGTCGGTTTTCTGTTCAGGTATTGCTTCGCTCACGATCCACTTGGGAGATTGCAGCGTCTCCGTCGCCTCTAAACGCAGAAGGCTGATCATCCACGAGAGCACGATTTCGCCGCTGGCTGTGGTTTGGAAGCCGATTTGCGGAGGTGTATCAGTTTTGCCGATCACCAGGGTTACAGGCACTTCGCGGGATTGACCACGAGCCGACTGGAACAAGATCTTGGTGGTGTAAATTCCGTCCGGAAGCCCCTTGCTATCAGCAAATGCGTCGACGATCATCCCCCCTTCCCCTTGAGGTGTCGCAGTGAGCCACGATGCATCCGAGCCAGAATGCCAAGCAGTTCCCAATTCTGCAGTGCGCAGATTGAGGGTGGCTTTCACGGTGGCTCCGCTGTCGCACTTGAGCTGGAGGGAAGCAGGGGAGACAAACAGTGTGTCCGCGCGCGGGAGGGATTTGGCATCGAGAGGGTTGCTGCCCAAACGGACCTCGTCGCCATCACTCACTCCATCGCCGTCAGAATCCGGATCGCAGGGATCGGTGCCGAGCGCAAATTCCTGAAGTGAGGAAAGCCCGTCATTATCGATGTCATCGAAGGAGTCAGCCAGTTTATCAGAAAGACATGGCAACTTTTGTTCGTAGGCGTTCGGTAGTCCGTCACCGTCGGCATCTGCTATAACATTGATCTGAACCTTGGTTCTGGCAGAAAGTCCCGAGGAGGCTTTCACACTCAAAGACACCTCATGCGAACCTTCGGTTTTGAAGGTGGTCTCGACCGACTCACCCGTACCGATCACTGCGCCTTTTTCATCCCGCCATTCTAGAGAAGCCCCTCCAATCATCCCATCCGACAGATCAAAGGCCGAGGCGATTAATCTAACTGGCCTGCCCACTGGCACAGGGGTTTCAACGGGACCACTGATGGTTGCGAAAGGCGGTTTTGCAATAATGCTGAATGGATTGCTTTCCGCCTGGGCGGTATTGAAGCCGTCGGTGGCCACGACCCTGAGCGTTCCTTTTTCTGTCGCAGCCAACAGTTCGGTGGAAAGGGTGAATGATTTCTCCTGCAGGCCGGTCATCAATAGAATGGGCGCGCCCTCCTGGATGTTTGCACCACCCGGATGGTCGAGGTAAAACACACTGAAACATACGGTTGCGCTGTCCTCATCGGCAGCCTCCCAAGTGAGCAGTATATTCCCGTCGGGCTGTGTCTTCGCGACGACATTGCTGACCCCCGGAGGCTGGTCCGTTACGTCCATGGAATACAGAAGCCTGTCCAGATTTCGGATTTCGATGCGACGCGTTCCTTCGGGCAAAATGGTGGTAAGTTGGAGCGGAGCCCACTCGGAAGGCGGATCATCGTGGTGATGGGTAGCTTCGTCGAATTCGACGGCAAAGCTCAGGCCTGTTCCATTGAGTGGTTTGCCCGTCTTATCCAGAAGCAAGAAATGCCATGGGCTGCCTTGCTTCTCCGGAGTCAGCGGCAGGGCAAGATCATCGACCCTCTGCGAGTATTCCGCTGTGACCGCATTTTTCCGATCAACGCGACCCATAAGATGGAACAGGGTAGGGGCCGGGCTGTTGCCGCTGGCCGCCTGCACGCGGTTTCCCTGGTTTTTGGAAGCCAGACCCACCCGTCTTAGCAGTCGGTCGTGAAGTCGATTCCATTCAAAGCCTTCCATAAATATGTTGCCAACGTTTCCAGCGCTCGTGCCGTAAAGAGCGGATTGTGGGATTTGCACGAAGTTTTGGTTGATGAGGTGAGCAGCAGCTTCCCCGTGCCAAAGTGGTATGGTCTGATTCATCGAGTGGACGGCGTTGCCTGGCATGGAGTTTGGGCTGTCGGGTTCAACCTGCCCGAGGCAGTGGGCCACTTCCTGCGCAATTACGTAGGAAGTTCCCCCTGTAGGTGAAGCATCAAACCCGACTCCGGGGGATGGGGGTGTCCACCCCGTTTGGGCCTGTCCACCGCCCGTTCCGCTGGAGCTCGTGCAGACCATGCCATAATCAAATCGTTCTCTAAGCCCGAACGGCAAGGGAGACTCCCGGTCCTGACGGTCCAGATAGGCGTTGAGAAAATTGATCCGGTCGGTCATCTGGCTTCGTGTGCGGTGATCGCATTCCTCGGCAGTTGTGTCCGAATCCAGGCAGGAGGTGATCGGCACCAGCCGAAAGCGGATGCCAGCCGCATCTCTGCGTGCCACATCGAGAGCGTTGTCCCCAATGACACCCACTCCCGCTCTCAAGGGATACATGCGTGCCGTATCGCGAAGCATGACCGGCACATTGGCAGTGTGAGCCGGTGTCCACGGGGTATCATCACCCAGGAAGCGGACTCTCCAAGGCTGCACAAGAAGCCTGAGATCCCCGGTGGGTAGAAAGGTTTTCGTCCCCAGAACCAATACTTGAGGCGGGCCGGGCTGCCCTTCCAGCGAGACCAAGGATTCAAACAGATACTCCCCGGGCTTATTCACTGCGGTGCGGGGCAGCCACGCGGCAAATTCGCCCGTACCATGAAATGAGCCTTGCGCTGTGTCTGCCAGATATTCGCCCCCGACCCCGGAAAGCGCTGCTCGCCCGTTCACGATAACAGGCAGGGAGCGATCTGGGCTTATCCTTGTGACTCGCACTTGAAAACTGGAGACTTGCCGGACCGCTCCGCGAGTGAACAATTGTGCGTGGACGACGGTTTCCTTGTCGGCGATGAGATGGGTTTCTACCCCGGCATTCGCATCGACTGAGAGCCCTTGGTTGATCGAATAAAGATCGACTTCGGGGTAACTTACGCCTGAATTACTAAACCAATAAAGCGTCGCCCAACTGTCTGGCACTTCGGGTCGACTGCCCGGAGGCCACGCAACAGTTGTTCCGGTCCCGCCCACATCCTCATGCTGCATCTGAAAACTGATGGTCGAACCGGGGGCGCCCCCACCGATTAGGTCCAAGGGGATTTGAAACTCAACCGTCCAAGTGTTTCCGTCTGTTCGACCGAACGTTCTGATCCCTTGTTCGCTTGTCGTTCTGACGAAGTTCCCCGCCCCGTCTCCGCGATAGGTGAAGAAAACCCCTGCCTGACTGCGTTCGAGTCGAAGCGCGTCTGTTCCAGCCAACGGCCCTCGGCCAGCGCTTGAATCGAAATGGAGGGAGAGTTTGGAGAATTGATTTTGAGGGTCAGGCCCAGGCAGACCGGTGAGACAGACGAAAAGCTGCGAGCCCCTGGTCAAAAGATAGGCCTGCGCAGGGCTGAAGTTAAGTTGCGGACGGTAGATCAGGCGTGTGAGTCGCCAGGCCGCCCGATATTCTTCGGTGGAGCATACGCCATCCATGGTTGGAGCTGGACGTGACGAGTCCACCGTCGTGGCGAAGAGCGCGTAGGATGATTGGGCAAAAGCCGTGCCGGTCAGAACGCCCCAGATGCTGGCCATAACAAGGAACGACTTCACTCGACCGTAAAGACGTTTACTCAGGTTCGCTGACGGCTCATGATTTTTGCGGTCAGGTTGTTTCGGTTGTGGAATTGTCATTCTAATGCCTGCTACCGGAAAAATAGAATGAGGTTGCACCGAAGCTCGGAAAATTTCTGAGATTTTCTGAACTATTCCGAGGGAGTCCCCCGCCAGAATTGTACGCGATCGGGCATGGGGAAGCCGCTCGTTACGGCCAGCGGGAAGGCTCCTGCAGCCAGGAGGTTTCCATCCGGTGAAAAGAAAAGCTCCCCGAGAAAAGCTCCATTCCATTGGAAAGTCATCAAATCCTGTTGCGCCGGGACCGACCACAGGGTTACGGCAGTGCCCATAGAACCCACCGCAAGAGTGCGTCCATCAGGGGAAAAGCAGAGTGCGCCCGCACCCAGCGGATGGCCGGTGAGAGTGCCTTGAATCGTCCCCCCCTTTATATCCCAAAGTTTAACGGTGCGATCCCAACTTGCGGATGCGAGCAATTTGGAATCCGGTGAGAACACAATGCCTGCCACATCCCAAGTGTGACCCGTAAGCCTGTTGGCCGCCTGGCTCGCAGGAATATTCCACAGCGTGATGGACGCGTCGTTTCGGGCGATGGCCAACCATTTTCCATCGCTGGAGAAGGCCACCGCGCTGGCTTCGCCATCCCCTATGGCCGGCATCTCGGGCATTTCCCGGGCCTCGCTCAAATTCCACATCGTGAGTTTCCCCACCACCGAGGGCCGCGTCGTGGGCATGGATATGGCCGCCAGTGTTTTAGCGTCAGGGGCAAACCGGACCATTCCGACCGGGTTGGAGCCCGCAACAAAACTGTGCAACAGCTTTCCTGACGTTCTCTCGCGGACTTCGAGTATTCCGTCCAGACAGCCTATGGCCAGCCTCGAACCATCCATTGTGATGGCTGCTGACACGGTTGTTTTTCCCGGAGTGAGGTCTTGGGTCAGTGTCGGTAGCGCAAGTTTTGAATCCCATAGTTTCATGTGGGTGCTGTCCAATAAAACGGCAGTCTTGGAATCCGGCAGGAATCCTGCAATTTTTGGGGCATTCGCCAGTTGGGCTGACCGCGGATCAAGACTAGGCCGCCAAATTTTCACTGTTCGGTCGCGACTGGCTGACACCAGAT
This sequence comes from Pedosphaera sp., assembly GCA_025359965.1. GTDB lineage: Bacteria > Verrucomicrobiota > Verrucomicrobiia > Limisphaerales > SXQI01 > SXQI01. The sequence goes on along the minus strand of JANYDC010000031.1, from coordinate 95,463 downwards.
TCCGTCCGTCAGGTGTAAATGCCAATCCCCATACCCCGTCCCAATGTCCTGATAATTCACCGGCCTTTTCCCAAGTGTTAACGGTCCATAGTTGGATGAATTGCTCGCTCGCACCTCCTGTGGCCAGAAGTCGTGAGTCGGCTGAGAATGCCAGCCCCGAGGCGAATGAGGCATGCGGCGTGGCTCGCATGGCCAACCGAAGAGTCTCCACTTCCCACACGCACACCTCTCCTTTCATCCCGCCAGCGGCGATCCATTTGCCATCCGGCGAAAAAATCAGGGCATCAACTCTCATTAAGTTGGTGGCGGACCCCTCCAGCATTCCAATTACATGGTACCCTGAGTCGAGCAATTCAACGCCCAAGTGGTGGCGATCCTGCACTTTTCCCACCGCAATGCGTTCACCATCTCGCGAGCCCACCGCTCCATAGGCATGACTGGCCAGCACTGTTGATTCCCAGGTCGCCGTTTCCCATGCCCGAACCTCGGGATTTCCGGGATCACCCGTAACCGCCACCAGAGTCTTGCCACCGCGCAGGAAGGTGATTGGCAACCTTGCCTGATTCAGATGTTTGATTTCGCGCCAATTCTCAATTTCCCACACAATCAGAGTTTCCTCATCGGTCGCCATCAACATTTTTCCGTCTGCAGAAACCGCCACGGAACTCATTCCTATTTTTTTTTGAAAGGTGTGCAGCGTTCGGTCCAGTTTTCGTGCCGGCAGGTCCCACACTTTTATGGTGTGATCGAAACTGCCCGTAATAAGCCACTTCCCGTCGGGAGTGATGGCAAGTGAGCCCACTTCGGCTTGATGCCCCGCCAGCGTGGCAATCTCATCGCCCTTGCACAGCCCCCAAAGATAGCGCCACTCGAAACCGCGCAGATCGGTTTCACCCGGCTTCGGAATGTGGTGGCGGAGCAACTCGACGGCGTGACCGAGATTTCTTTCCGAGAACGCCCGGTTCGCGAGGTGCATTTCTGAGGCGTACACACGCTCCCGCAAATCTGCCGCGATGTTCTTCACCTGCCGCAATTGATACAAAACACCACTGACCCCCAGAACAACCGCCGCAAACAACCCTCCCATCAAACCTGTCAGCACTGGTCTGCGACGACTCCACCGCCATAGTTTCTCAGGCGGCATTAGGGGGCGGGCCAAAATGGGTTTATCCTCACGAAAGCGGGCCAGTTCCTCCGCCAGTTCCATGGCTGTGCCGTACCGTCGGGAAGGCTCTTTTTCCAGACACTTAAGGCAGATGGTTTCAAGATCTCGCGGGATGGCGGGATTTAGGAGGCTTGGAGCAACGGGCTCGGTGTCGTGGAGGTTTTTGATCAGATCCTTCAACCCTTCCGCCTGAAAGGGCGGCCGTCCTGTCAGAAGATGGTAAAGGATTGCGCCCATGCCATACACATCGCTCCAAGGTCCGACTTGGCCTTCCTCCCCGGAGGCCTGCTCAGGAGGCATGAAATTTGGCGATCCAAGCAGTTGTCCTGTGGAGGTTAAATCCGAGCTTTCATCCATCCGCATGGCCAGACCAAAGTCCGTAATGCGCGGGCGGTTGTCCGCGTCAATAAGTATATTGGATGGTTTGAGATCTCGGTGGAGTATCCCCTGCTGGTGGGCATAGTAAATCGCCTCGGCGACTGTTTCAACATATTGTGCCGATTGACGCGCAGACGGAAGCCCCTGCCGTACGATTTCCGCAAGGTTGCGCCCATGGATATACTCCATCGAAAAATAATGCTGCCCATTTTGTTCCCCGGTTTCGTAAATGGGCACTATATTAGGATGGCGCAGATGTGCTGCGGCTTCAGCCTCACCCCTAAATCGTTGAACTTCCTTCGCGCTGGCAAATTGGCCTGAAACAATGAGTTTGAGAGCCACCGTTCTTTTGAGACTGATTTGCCGCGCCCGGTAGACCACGCCCATGCCTCCGCGCGCGATTTCCTCCTCTAATTTGTAGTCACCCAGCATCTGCGATGTCTGCGTTTTTCCATCCTCTCCAACGGGTTGAGAAGGTTCGTCCTCCAAAGCCAAGGCCAGAATACATCTGGGGCAGCGGTTGCCAGGAACCGCTTCGGGGATCTCCGTGCCGCACTGATTGCAGGTTTGATTCATTCAATTTGGGTGCGTCCTCCAATAAGTGGACGCACTATCTACTACAGGCAGGACTCAAAAGGGTTGCACGATGGTTTTCCTGGAATTCTTCTCTTAACGTGTGGAGCGTCCCAGAATGGTGACGAGATGACGAAGTTCATCCTCCACTTCGGAAGGTGTGGCCACAGTCTGGCTGATTTCATCCCTGAGCATCTCCCTGTACCGGAGTTTGAGGCGGTGTACATCGGACTTGATGGTGCCCTCAGCGACTCCCAGCCTTGCACTTGCTTCAGCATAGGTCATTGAACTCTGCTCGCCGGGAAGGAACTGTTCCAGACAGGCAAAACGATTCTGGCCCTTTCCTGTTGCATATTCCCGTGAAAGTTTTTCCCGCACACGGGACAAAAGAGTCAACGCCCAGTTATATTCGTATGCGTGCTCGGCCGTCCGCTCATCGGACGGTTCAATGAGCGGCATTCCGCCTTCCTCCGTCTCAATGTCAATCGATAGGGGGAGTATGCCACCGCCGCGTTTTTGGGCGTTGGCTTTTTCCCACTCATTGGCCAGGAAGTTTTTTGCGGCGGTGAGAAGAAAGCTGCGGAATCGCCCGCGGTCGCGGTCTGCCAGCCGAAAGTGCTTCTTGGCCAGGAATCGAGCGAAGAATTGTTGTGCCAAATCCTCAGCGTCCTCCTTCGAGAAGCCGCGGCTCCGCAAGTAATTAAAGAGCGGAGACCAGTACTGTCGGCACAGATTTTCGAGAGCCTGCTGGGCAAGTGAGGATGGTTCTGCGGACGCTGCCTGCAATACGCTCCAATGCGTGCTCCCAAACCAACCTGCGTGGGTTGGCTTGCTCGATTTTACATCGCTATTCGGCTCTGAGGAATTTTGAGTGGTTTTTTCACTCATAACTCTTTGAAACAACTATTTTTCCCGGATTCTCAGTCTTTGGGAGGATTTTTAAGTTGAGGTAGGGTGAATACTCTTTGTGGTGGCAGGTTGGGAAAATCTCCTCAGGTAATAATTTCTTAATTGTGGGCCGACAGTGTTGCCTAGTCAACTTTTCCATCCCATCTTTGACCGCTGAAAGATATCCGATGGTGTGGGTACAAATTCCAGCCGCCACCCACTCGCTTGAACCAGTCTTTACCCTGACGTTTCAGACACCATCCACGTATTTCTACTTGGTCTCAACTGCCCGGTAAAAACGTCTGACGCCACTTGCAAAATTCGGATCCACAATGGTTACGATTCCGTTGGAATTCGTCAGGGAGCCAAGCGGCGTCCAAGTTTTAAAGTCCTCGGTCACCTCCACACTGTCGGCCAGGCCCCTGCGACCCCTGACTTGAATTACTCCCGAGCTTCCCATTTGAATTCGCGAGGGTTCAGTTACTGTGAGTTGCTGCCGGGCATCAACATTTGCAAATTCCTGCACAATGCCTGATGGCCATTCAATGCGCAGCACGTCGATATGGGCGGCATCGCCAAGCCCGAAGTGCGCCAACAGACCATTCTGGCCGCCATTCGCATTTCCGGAAATTTCACGCATCTGCCACATTTCCTTGCCTTGGATGTTTGCCTTTATGCGCACCTTGGCGCCGATCCCCGATCGATTGGAAACGGTGCCTACACACTTGACCTTGAGCCAGCATTGGTGTTGCCGTTGTTGCGGTAGAGAAAGCATTTTGTGGGCGCGCCGAATGAGCTGTTGGCCACGTACAAGTCCAAAAAACCGTCGTTGTCGTAGTCGGCCCACGAACAGCTGGAGGAATCAGCTTTCTCGTTGACTAGGCTCCCGGTGGTGATTTTGGTGAATGTTCCATCACTGTTGTTGTGGTATAGATAATTGTAGCCGTTGCGAACGAGTTGTAACGAGCCCAAGTTGCACACAAAAAGATCAAGAAAACCATCATTGTCGTAATCTCCCCACATCGCATGGGTTGAATACCCTCCATCGGTGGCCACAATGCTGTTGGTAATGGAGGTGAACGTTCCGTCTCCACTGTTGTGGTAGAGTCGATTGTTTTGATTCCCTCGGTTGGCTCCGTTGGAGACAAAAAGGTCGGGATATCCGTCGTTGTCGTAGTCACCCCAATCGCAACCTATCGACGATGCGGTATAACTGACGACCGGGCTTGAGTTGATTGCTGTGAACACCCCCGCCCCCTCATTTTTAAAGAGAAAACAGTGCTCATTGTCAAAATTCGTTACGAAAACGTCTGGTTTTCCGTCCCCGTTGTAATCGCTCCAACTCAACGAGGATGATCGCGCCAAGGCGACAGTCAGCGCGGTATCGGTTCTTTCGACAAAGGTGCCATCGCCTTGATTGTGAAACAGATAGGGGCGGTGCGTGTGCTGTTCCACCGCCATGTACAGATCAACAAAACCATCTCCATCATAGTCTGCCCACGCGCCCGCCTCATAGTTAAGGTTAATACCCGTCGCGGTTGGCAGCTCCATCTTTTGAAAACTGCCATTGCCCTTGTTTCTCCAAATTACGTTGCGCTTGCCCTCACGCCCACCCACGAAAAGGTCGAGCTGCCCATCATTGTCAAAATCTGCCCAGACGCCGAGCCCGTAGTTTCCCAACTCTGTGACAAGAGGAATATTGGCAACAGTCGTAAAGGTCCCGTCGCCATTGTTGTGATAGAGTTTATTCTTCTTGTCGAGGACCTCGGCGGAATTCGAGACAGAAACAAATAGATCGATCCAGCCGTCGTTGTCGTAGTCACCCCAGCTTCCTTGGACCGCCGTGGTAAGATCGGTCACCACAGGACCACTCCTAATCTTGGTGAAAGTGGCATCCACCTCCATTCGAGCCAGCCGGCTCGTGACGCTACCGTTAGCATCCAGCACCACGGCGGAGTAGCCCCCGATCATGCTAACCCCCGCATTCGTGAGAACCAACGTCCGGTTCGTATCATTCGGAAGCGGCAGATCATCGAGCCGCCACTGGTAAGAAACAGGCGCGACCCCGCTCGCAATAAGACTGAAAGTAACGTCGGCGCCGATGCTGACGGATTGATCAGCCGGTTGGGAGGTGATTGTTGGCTTCGCAAAAGTGCGCGTTGCAAAGCAGAGCATCAGGCAAGAGAGAAAAATTTTCAGTTTCATGTGTTCATTTTCGTTGTCACCGATCTGTTTCCGCCAGAACGTGGCTTCTGCCATCTGCTACAGGAGTGCTGGGGAATCGTTGCAGTAATTTTAAAAATGTTTGGCGAGAAGTGAGGTGCATACCTTGATACGTTCGTTACGAGGGCGTTTTAAAAGCCTCCAATGATTAAAACGTGGGGAAACTTCCATGCGGCCCGCTCACTTTCGTCACCAGTTTGTTGCCTTCCGCATGATACTCCATCCTTGCCAGACGACCTGCTTCCTCGCGACGATGCCTGTTCATTTGAGCTGCCGTTGGGGCTCAATAAAACGACACTGCATGAAAGCACTTTTTTCAGCGCTCACTCTCGGCCTGCTGATCCTTCGTCCGGCCCTTGCCGCGACGCCTCCGAAATTGATTGTGGCCATCCTGGTGGACCAACTCCGGTATGATTACCTTGAGCGGTTCCAAGATCACTTTTCAACCAACGGTTTCCGCCTCTTTTTGGATCGTGGAGTTTTTATGACTTCCGCGCACTATGACTACATTCCAACACTTACTGCTCCGGGGCACGCCAGTTTTCTGAGCGGATCGGGACCAGCGCAGCATGGAATCATTGGCAACGAGTGGTTCGATAAAAAGACCCGTAAAACCATGTATTGCGTGCAGGACTCCTCGGTGAAGGGGGTGGGGGCCGCCAGTGGGGGAGCCATGTCGCCTCGCAATTTCATTGGGTCAAACTTTGCCGACGAGTTGCGCCTGCGCTTCCAATCCAAAGTGGTGGGGATGTCCATGAAAGATCGCGGCGCTGTTTTGCCTGCCGGGAAGAAGCCGGTTGGCGCCTATTGGTTTGAATCGGGCACGGGAAATTTTATCACGAGCACTTACTACAGGAGTGAGTTGCCCGAGTGGGTCAGCCAGTTCAACTCCCGAAAGCGCCCTGCTGATTTTATCGGCCAAACATGGGATCGGTTGCTTGACCCCAAGTTTTATCGATTTCAAGACGATGCGGCGGGTGAGGAGGTTTTAAACGGTGAGAAACGCCCCGTGTTTCCTCATCGGGTGATTCAGTCAAAAAGTGGTTTTGGTTCCATTTTACCCACCCCATTCGGCAACCAGATCCTCACGGAGTTTGCCCGCGCCGCCATCGAGGGAGAGCATCTTGGCGAGGGTGACCAAACGGATCTGCTGACTGTTTCCTTTTCGTCTCCCGATTATTGCGGACATGCATTTGGCCCTTATTCGCACGAGATTCAGGATATGGTGCTGAGATTGGATAGGCAGTTGGAGGAATTCTTTCAGTATCTTGATGCTAGGATTGGCCTAAGCAACATCACGATGGTGTTGACCGCAGACCACGGGGTTGCTCCCACTCCTGAATTTGCGGCGACGCAAGGTTTGGAGGGGGGACGTGTGAATGTTTCCAATTTCGTGACCAATCTGGTGACTAAGCTCAAGGCCAAGTTTGGTCCGGGCGAGTACCTTTTGGCCAACAAGATTTTTGACGGGCATTTGTACTTTAACCACGCGTTCCTGGAGGCGTCCAACCTGCCTCCGGCGCGTATAGCCTCCTTTATTCGTGATGAGGCCTCGGCGAGCGGTATATTTCAGGCGGCCTATTCGCGAGATCAATTGTTGGAGGGTCGCGCTCCCGGCCTGTTTGGAAAGCTAGCTATTGAAGGTTATAACCCTGAGAGGAGCGGCGACATGGTTCTTATCATGAAGCCTTACCTGCTGCCGGGAACAGGCTCCACGGGAACGACTCATGGGCTTCCTTACAGCTACGACACTCATGTGCCAGTACTTTTTTACGGGTCGGGTTTTAAAATAGGGCGTTATGCTGATCCTTTCAACATTACCGACATCGTTCCAACCCTTGCCGCCACTCTTCACATGGACGTGCCGGCACAATCAGTCGGCCATCCGCTGATAAAAATTGTGGCTGATCCTTAGTGGGTCGCTTCCACAGATCATTCTCAGCTTGCGAGGATTTCTGGTCGGCTCTGGCATCAACAGTGGAAAATATTAAATGAAAAAGGCCACCGCTCGAAAGCGGTGGCCAGTTTGTGATCTGATCTGATTAAAGGCTTATCACCTTACTTGAGCGGCACTGTCGCAATGGTCTGGAGAATGCGGCTGGCGATTTTGTAGGGGTCGCCCTGCGAGTTCGGACGGCGGTCCTCGATGTATCCCTTGTAACCAGCGTTCACGAAGCTGTGTGGGACACGAACGGATGCGCCGCGATTGGCGATGCCGTAACTGAACTTGTCGATCGATTGAGTTTCGTGCAGACCAGTCAGGCGAAGGTGGTTGTCCGGTCCGTAAACGGCGATGTGCTCGTTCTTGTATTTGTCGAAGGCAGCCATCAGTTTCTCGAAATACTTCTTTCCGCCGACTTCGCGCATGTGCTTGGTAGAGAAATTGGAGTGCATTCCGGAGCCGTTCCAATCGACATCCTTGCCGAGGGGTTTGCAGTGGAAGTTCACGTCCACGCCGTATTTTTCGCAAAGGCGGAGCAGGAGGTAACGGGCCATCCAAACCTGATCGGCTGCGGTTTTGGAACCTTTGCCGAAGATCTGGAATTCCCACTGGCCTTTGGCCACTTCGGCGTTGATGCCTTCGTGGTTGATCCCTGCATCGAGACAGAGTTCCAAGTGTGTGTCGACGATTTCGCGGGCCACGTCGCCCACGTTTTTATAGCCAACGCCAGTATAGTATTCGCCTTGGGGCGCGGGGAAACCACCGCCTTCGGGGAAACCAAGGGGAACGCCATTCTGGTAGAGGAAGTATTCCTGCTCGAAGCCGAACCATGCGCCTGGATCGTCGAGGATGGTGGCGCGTCCGTTGGTTGGGTGGGGAGTCTTGCCGTCGGGCATCATGACTTCGCACATGACGAGTGCCCCATTTTTCTTGGTAGAGTCTGGGAAAACAGCGACCGGTTTGAGCATGCAATCCGAGCTTTGACCTTCAGCTTGCCGGGTTGAGCTGCCATCAAAGCCCCACATGGGCAGTTCTTCGAGTGTCGGGAAGTTCTCGAATTCCTTGACCTGAGTCTTACCGCGGAGGTTGGCAACGGGGGTGTATCCGTCTAGCCAAATGTATTCCAATTTGTATTTCGCCATGTGTATGGATGTATGTTGTTTGTCTGCTGTCCTTGCGGACCAAAGCTTCCAAGCTGTCAGTGTTCTCACTGAGTCCGTCCGGCTCATTTTTCTTGTAGCATGTGGGGTGCCATTGGGAAGGAAAAACGATTTAATGAGGGCAAAACCAAGTGCTGAGGTGTGCCAGCAAGGCCGAAACTTGCTCAGAGAGTTTTCCTCTGAATTTAGGTTGGAAGCGATTTGCTTGGCGAAGCGTGGTCAGCGTGCTCTTTTTTAGCCATAATGTCTCATTTCCAAAAAAGCTGAGTTTAGGGTCAAGCTTTCCCAAAATAGAGGTTTGCGCAGTACGGGAAGAGAGGCAGAGTTCAGGAATAATGCTGACAGTTAAGGATACTCTCAGATCGACGGTGAACCTCAGCTTTGATGGCAGGGTTTTCAAAACGTACCACGCTGCGGATGCCCGGCAGCGATTCGAGAACGAAGTGAAGGTGTTGCGCCATTTGGAGGCGCGGAGCTGCGGTTTCGTGCCCAAATTGTTGGAGGCGGACCCCGTCAAACTGCGCATTGTGACCACCAATTGCGGCGCGCGGGTCGAGCATGTCGACGAAGCGCGGTTAAAGGAGTTGTTCGGGGAACTGATCCCATTCGGAGTGCGGCATGATGATGCCGACATCCGCAATGTGACTTACCGGCAATCGGACGGCCGTTTTTGCGTCATAGATTTTGAATTTGCCACGATTCTCCCCGGTTTCGCATAACCCAACATGGACAACACCAAGAAACTTACGCCAGCACAAAGCCTCCGATGGTTTGGAAGGACTGATCGGGGCAAAGTCCGGTCCAACAACGAGGACTCCTTTCTTGCCCTTCAGTTCAATGCCAAAGAGGTCCACCGTCTCGGCAAAATCGGAGAGGATTCGATCAGCACAATGGACTATGCTTTTGCGGTGAGTGACGGAATGGGGGGGGCGATGGCAGGAGAATATGCCAGCAGCATTGCGGTGGAAAAGATCACCACACTCCTGCCGCGTTCTTTTCAACAGTCTGCCAGCGGGCTGGAGGCCGGCTTTTCCGATGTGCTTACGGAGTTGTTTGATACCATCCACCGCTCGCTGGTTTATTTGGGAAGGAGTTATGAGGAATGCTCCGGGATGGAGGCCACCCTAAGCTTGTGCTGGATCACGCCGGGATGGTTGTACTTTGGTCACATTGGAGACAGCCGGATCTATTATCTCCCAGTCTCGGGAGGAGACATCAAACAACTGAGCCACGATGATACCTATGTGGGATGGTTGTTCCGTCATGGCCACATAAACGAACGGGAGGCGCGAACGCATCCCCGCCGCAATGTCCTTCAGAAAGCGCTTGGTGGAGGCAATCAGTTTGTCGATCCTCAGGTGGGTGCGGTGGCCTTTGAGCCGGGCGACAAATTCCTGCTCTGCACGGATGGTTTGACTGAAGGCCTGTATAGCCACCACCTGCTGGATATGATGCGGCCCTCCGCGGCCTCCCTCCAGGCTGCAAATCCGGCTGACTGGCTCGTGGACGAATCACTTTCCAATGACGGACGGGACAACACCACCGCGCTGGTCATTGAGGTGGCTTAATCGGTTTGGCGGTCGAAAGCATTGCAGTAGTCCGTTGAAATCGTCCTATTTCCCGTTGGTTTTCACTGTGTAGCCCAGCGCTTTCATTTGGAATTGCTGGCCGTCGGAGAAATGCACCGTGCGCGGGTTTTCTTTGGCGTTGAAGGCCACGTAGGTAAGGCTGGTTCCTCGGCGAAAAACGGCCGCGAGGGTTTCGCTGCAAGTAATATCCGGGGCAGGGGCTCCCAGCTTTTGCAAGTTGTAAATCCAATGGCGCGCGTTCGTCCAGCTGTTGCCGTCCTCCAGTTTCGTGTTGGCTGGAGCGGCGTTTAGAAGTCGGATTGCATCGGCAGGATCGCTGAGCGCGCGATACATCCAGATCAAGTCCGGCCAATTGTTCCAGTGGTCATTTCCGTGCTCGGCAACCAGTGCCTCATAATTCTTGGCTGCATAAGAAGGGAAATGCCCGAGATAAAGGGATCCGCCGTGGATGGGCAGCCAGTTTATGCCGTGAACGAGCTGGGGATCCGCCGTAAACCAGGTGCCATTGGCACTTTTGCCGCCCCAGATCATGGTCATGACGGAAGGCGTGTAGGTGGACGGATGATTTTCGCCGGTCACGTCAAACCAGTATTCCTGAATGGCTTGCATTTCGGTGGTGTAAAGCCATACGCCCAGATCGCGCAGCTTGGGGTTGCCGCTGGCCTCACCCCAAAGGATTAGACCGGTCCAGGCGTTCATGGCCTCGGAGGATGATTCGTTGTTGTTGCCATCGCCAAATTGCGCGTGTCCGCTGGCCCAACTGTGGCCTGCATACGGATCAAAGTTGCGCAGGAACGGGAACATCGAGTCGTGCCGGTCGGGGCTGGCGAAATCGCGAATCAACAATTCCACCATGCCGCCCCAGCGGTCCGCCTTGGCCCAAGAGGGGTCATGGCGGGCGACCTCGGCGGCGGCTTTGAGCAGGTAACCATAGTGGAAATGATGGTCGTTAAGATCTTTATCCGATCCGTAGCTGGCCGGATAACCAATCAAAGTGCCCCAGTTGGTGTTGTAACAAAACATTCCGTTGCTTTTGGTATGGCCCTCGCCATCCAAGGCTGAGAGCCAGCCTTCCACTTTGAGTTGAACTTTTTCGCGCAAAGTGTCGGCCTCGGGCAGGCCGTAAATTTCTGCGATGGGAATCAGGTTTGCGAGTCGGCCCAATTGTTTGCTCGCCCAATAAGTGTCGGTTGCATCGCCAGCGGGTCGGGCAAGATCGGTGGCCAGGCTGCTGGCAACGCTGGCCGCATCACAACCGCCCACATTAGGCAGTGCGGGCAGGATGCCCGTAAAATGAGTGCGTGTGCTGAAGGACTTGCCTTCCGCCAGTTTCATGGTCCCTCGCACTGAATTGTAGGAGTAGGGAAGCAATTGGGTCTCGGCGTGTCGCCATTGATGGGGGTACAGAGTGAAAAGTGTGCCGCTTTCGGCGCCTTCTAGCGGTGTGGTTTGAAACGTAAACTGAGTGGTTACGGCAGCCATGGCCGGATCGTATTTCCAGTCGACCTGAGTTCCTGTGACGTGGGCGTGGGCATGGCGTTGAAACAGGGCGAGGGTGGCTGGCTCGTTGTCCGGCAGTATAGCGACGCTAAAGTATTGTTTATCTTTGGAATCGCAGGCGAGCACGGACGAACCCAGCCCTGACCAACTGGAGCCAGTCGGCGCGAACAAGCCGTAGTGACGTCCGTGGATACTTACGCCCAAAGTGGCTGAATGAGCATCCCCCGACCAGATTGTAGCGGCTTCAGCAAAGGTCAGGATCGGGCGGCCACCCGTGTAAACTGCGTAAACGAAAGGTGATCCATGTCCGAACGAAAGCCTCATTGAGTTTTGGTTCGTAGCGAAAAGCAGGTCAACAAACCAATCGCTGAACCCATCCACCAAAGGCCTGGAAAATTGGGCGACTGCTGAGTGGCCCAGAATGAAGTCGTCCTTGCCTCCGGGAATAAAACCAAACACAGCGGTCTTGTCCGCGCGGATGGAAGGCCCGGGGTAGTAAATGCGAAGCCCGGAGGATTCGACTTTGACCGCAAGAGGGTGGGGGTATTGCGCGAAAGTTCCGCCGGGCCAAGCGGATGACGACCACCAGTCATTGGAGGGCATTGGGCCGGGAATTTTGTCGGTTCGCAGAATAGTTGCAGCGGGTGTTTGGGCAGCGGCCGGAACAATTGTGCTATAACTTCCAGTGCCAACTCGGACAATTTCAGCGTAGCCAAAGGGGCTCAGGGAACAAATGGCTAGGGCAACCTGCAGGAACAGCGTTAGAGCGGTCTTCATCAGAGATGGTTAAGGACCACCGTTCTTGTTGAGCCGGACTCCTTTATGTGTCCATCTGGCCGCACGTCCGGGTTGGTGGTCACCCATTTATTCGTGCTCCCATGAGCCTAGCGGCATGCGCCGTTAGGGTAAATCGACAATTCCAAACGTTGTGATTACCTTTTCGACAGTTAAGCAGTTGGCCTTTGCGATCCGCGCATCAGGAAATGCAGCGTGATCAGCATGGCGAAAGTGCCTGCCAGCAACAACAGCTTCAGTCGGAATGAAATCCCGCGAACCTCCACTGTTTTGAGATCGATCCGCAGATCGCTTTCGGTCTCGACTTGGAGGGCTCTGGAGAAGGTGAGTTTCCTGCCTTGCTCGGGGACGGTTGCACGGATGGCCGAAGGGCTGGCCACCACGGCTTCCTGCTGTTGAATGAGGCGTTCAACTAGGCGCATCTGCACGGCATTATCCTCGGCGGTGTTGCGATCGATCAGTTGCTTGGCCTCCTGCTGGGTGTAGGCAGTGGTCTGGCCGTCACGGAGGTTGCGTGGGGTGACAGCAGCCGCTGCGGTCTCGCCCGCCGCTTTGGCCTGTCGCACGTTGAGACCGACGAGGGCCTGTTGGGTTTTCAGATTGTGCAGCTGGACGCGCGCATCCTCATTAAAGGCCGAGCCGTAACGGGATAATCCAAAGGCATTTTGGAAGGCTCGCCGGGCCTGTTCAGGGTCTCCCTTTTCCAGAAGGCTGTTGGCGGTGGAGAGAAACTGTTCGGCCTCCCGTGTTTGTTCCTTTTGTGCGCCAGCCTCCTGCCGGACATAGGATTCGACATCCACCACGATGGGTTGGGGCACGTCCGATTGATCCTGGAATTGTAACGAGCTGCTCCAGTTTCTGACATCCCATTTGCGGTTTAGAAAGACCTGCCACGAAATGTTCTCCAAGGGCAGATCGAATTTAGGTCCGACCAAGGAGAGGTTGAGGGACCGTGATTTGGCATTGCCGGCTGATCCGGAGTAAAGAAACTCCACCAACACAGGCTCACCCGTTTTGGAGTGCTGTTCGAGAGGAATGAGAATGCGATCATTCTCACGCCACGGCCAAACGGTATTTTGGCCGACAAAGGCAAACCAGAACTTGGCGTTGGGTGGCAGGGCAAGTGACAGGAGTTGCTTGTCTCCAGGAATGATGGTGACCCGCACCTGCGTGAGCATCATTCCATCATCAGAAATCACTGAAGTCAGACCCACACTGTTTACACGTGCGGGAAGCAGTTTGGTGGCCTCGTGGCGATCCAAACGCAGAGGAAGCTTAAATGCGGCATCGACTAGCCGAAATGTGAAATCGGCTGAGGCGCCCGCCATCTCCTGTTGGAGCGCGCGAGGAATGGACTGCCATTCGGCTGGTTGCAGCGCGGAGGGTGCTGCATCGATGCGGGCCTGCAATCGGCTTCCGGACTGGACCGTCACGAAGCCGCGCTGAAGGTTGATCTCCTGGACTTCAATACCCTGGATCATCGTATCGGTGGCCTTCTCGGCGAGCGGCGTGGCGTAGTTGACATGTAGGAGGTATTTTCCGCTGACACGCCGGTGCAGTTTGATTTCCCAATCACGGACGGTGTCATTGGTTTGTACTGCATGAGGAAGGAAATCGGCGAGTTGATCGCCCCGAAAGCGCACGCTTTCGGCCGCGGCAGGCAGGCGCACGCGCAGCGTTTTGATCCCGGCATTTTCAATTTCATATTGGAAATTCGCCGCAACCTGTATGAGGGCTTCGTTGATCACAATGCGCTGCAAGCCGGTCACTTGGGTCCATGCGTCAACCCGTTCGATATCCAGGGAGAGTTTCCATTCGGTTTGCAGGAGGCGGAAGGCAAGCACGCCTTTTTGACGCACTCCCGCCTGAACCGGATCGAGTTGAGTAACACCATCCTTAGTGGCGATTTGCAGGCGCATGCCCTGCTCAGGGACAATGAGAATCTGCCCCTGTTCCTTGGCAGCTTCCAGCAATCGGATCTTGGGCACGCTCCAGCCTTTTGCTGTGCGAAGCCCGGAACCGCTGAGAGTGATGGCAAACTGCTGTGTGCCATCGGTTCTGCTGTTCATGTGGAGCGTCACGACCCGGCCTTCATCCGTTTTTAACTCAGTCCAGTGGCTCATGGCCGCACCGCTAACGGATTCGACATCAAGCCCAGTAGGTAAAACAAAACGCAGTTTGAATATCCCGGCGCGAGTGATGGCCACATTGAGGTTGGCCGCCAACACGGTCCGATCCTCGCCTAATGAGAGGGTTTGCTGGGATTCGACGCGAACATCAGGTTCAACGGCTGATGCTTTCAGTGAGGCCACGGATGAGGGATTTAAATACCGGAAGGCGCGGCGAAGCATGATCCCGGAATTTGCGTTGGCCAGCGGTTCAAATGTGAAGGAAGGAAAATCCTCAAGGTTGATGGTGGTGAGACCCTCGCCCTTTACGTCATCCAGCTGAACCTCGGGGCCGCTTGCAATGCCGATTAGGCCCACTTGTCCCGCCGCGTTGCTCACGGCAAGCAGGCCAACCGATTGCTCGACGGGCAGGGGGCCGGTGGCGGTTTGTGATTTGACGATGATGCCGAAAGGTTTGGCCAGAGCCGGACTAATTCCTACACGAAGCTTTCGTGCACTGGGATCGAAGCGCCACACGGAGAGGTTGGATGCGGAAACATCCGTGATGGTCAAGCCGGTGGGCACGTCGAAGACCAATTCGCTTAACTCACCTTGGGCGGGCCGGATTTGTACGAAATGCCATCCTTCAATCACCCCAGCGGCTGGCACGTAAAGCTGGGAGACCTCGGCATAATAGACCGCCTTTTCGCGGCGCGTGTCCCTGGAGCGGGGCTGCCAGCCGATCCAAGAATCGTTTACAGGGGCAAGGACGAGTTCAAACAGTGCGTTGGTGGCGGAGCCAGAATCCTTGCGAAGAGTGGAGATTGCTTGCGGTGCCCGCAGATCCGCGTCCATGCCGGTGAGTGTCAGGGTGAGGCGGTTTACCAAACCATACTGGGTCGGCAACACAAAGCCTCGTTCGCCATTGCGGAGTGAAATGGGGAGCTGAAAATCGAAGCCTGCTTCCACCGTGCCGGTTTTCTCAGCGATGAGTGCTTGATAGGATTGGTTGTCGGCTCCCGACCGAATCAGACGGGCAGCATCCGAGGTTATTTCGATTTTGGTCAATACCGCAGGCGAGTGCAGGAGCGGCAGCACCTGTCCTTTGACGGCCTGCCATCGAACCTTGGCTGAGCCAAGCGCGAACTCGTCCTGGACTGTGATGCTCTGGATCACGTACTCCGCTAGTGCCGGTGGTTTGACTGGGTTCCCGGTTTCGCCTGCGGTGGGTTGGGCTGTTGTGATTAACGATGACCAACATAGGGCGCTGAACAATATCAATGCGCTGGTCCCAGCCAAACCGGTTGGAGGCAGTCCGTGGATGGGTTTGCGCGGCACTTTCAGCCAACGACTCATCAAAGGCAGGATTATCCGCGCAGCAACAAAGGCCAACGCAATAAAGAATAGCGCCGTGGCTCCGTTGGGGAATCTCAAGGCGGCCCAGAACAGGAACAGCCAGCCAAACACTAGGCAGGTGTTTCTAAGTGCCGAGTGAAGATTTGCGAAAGCATAGAGCCAGAGGACGGCCGTCAATAGTGCAGGCCATAGAATGAGGATGTTTTCCCAGAGGCTTGATGACATGCGTGTGTTGGCCAGTTCGACCAACAAAGGACTATCGGCCTGCTGGATTGGTGCGACGAAATGCAGGCCGGGCTGGGGTGGCACCTCCATGTTTGTTGCATAAATGGCCATTCGCAACAACACCAGACAGGCGATGCCCAAGCTCATCATGCCCACCAAACCGCAAAGGATGTGGCGGCTGCTGAACTTGCCCACACCGTCCGCTGTACCCATGCGAAACACCATGATTCCGATGGCCAGCAGTCCCAGAACGATGATTAGCGTGCCGCTTGATTCCAAGGTTCCGCTATATCCCCATAGCCTCAGCAGTCCTGCGAAACCGGAGCGAACTGCCGGGTCTTCCACAGGCGTGAGTGTGCCGTGTCGATAGATCAATCTTTGGCCCGATTCGGGTTCAATATTCCATTCGGCAAGCAACACAGGGGCGGAGATGATCGGAGCCGCCACGGTGAGTCGGTCCGCGGTGACTGCGCGAGCGGCAATCTTGATTTCGAGATCGTTCACCGAATTGGGGTCGGATTTTTGCGGCATGGGAATCAGGTTGGCGCGGTCGGCCGTTACCGGGACCACCGGACTGCCATTGACGGTAACCGACCAGAGTTGCGAGCCTTCGGGCAGGACCATGCGAAGGTTGGGCACGCCTTTGTTCTTCACGAAATACCGCGCTGTGGTAACCACTTGGCCATCCTTGGAGATGCGAGTGATGAGGGAGGCCCGGTCCACCACCTGACTAATGGTTTCACCCTGCGTCAACGGCTTCAGCTCCAATTGCAGATCAAACGGGCGGGCGTTGTAACGATAGGCGGCAAGGATCGGCGCGTCGAAAAAAAGGCGGTACTCCGCAGGCACCTCGCCCGGTTCCAAAAGCACAAGACCCGCCGACACGGTGACTGGCCTGACTTGGAACTGATACGCGCTGACCACGATGGTGTATCCCTGCTCCGACTGTGCATCTAGGGGTTGAGCACCGGTGAATCGCAGGGTTTCGCCCTGGGCTTTGAAGGGCCGTTCGTAGGTGGCGAGCAAGGTGTAGGGACCGGATACAGGAGTATGCAATTGCACCAGATAACCTCCGTCAATCTTCTGCCAGTTGCGCACATCCTTGCCCGTGAATTCGACATTGAAGTACTCGTTGGTCAGCCCCACTTTGAAGGCCGAAATCGGTGCGCCTGAGATTAGATAATTCGCCACCGTGCTGCCATAGGCAATTCCCTCGCCCACCGAGAACAGATGGAAAGCGTCCACTTGGATGGATTGGGGCAAGCGCTCAATGTTCATCGTCGCCTGCCACAAGGGGTCGCTCAAACGAAACGCGGATTGCAAACCGGGCGTCTTTTTTGGGTAAAAAGCCGTGGCCAACTCGGTCAGCCCCTTGGTGGTGGCTGGTGTCAGTCTGAAGCCGGCGTCGGCCGCGATGCCCACATGGCCGCGCACTGATTTCGCCTTGACGACCTCAACACGGGGCAGATTCCAGGACGTGCCTGCCGCAGGGCTGTTGCGTTCCAACCGCAATTGCACGAGCAACCGACCCAGGGCGGGAGTGCCGTAAACGATGCGAAGCTGAGCATCCGGCTGGTCTGCGGGGTCGGTCAAAAAATAGTCGCTCATGCCGGAGGCGACAATGTGGGCGGCGGCGAAACCTTTCGGGACATGCAGGAGGAGTTCGCGCAATGGAGCCTCACGCACGTCGATTTCAATCTCAGCGTCAATGGATTGCTCAGTTTCACCGAGGCGGTATGAGAGCACTTCGGAGACCGACAGCTCCGGAAGGATATTGTCGGCTTGAATGCGCAGCTCAAAGACTCCACTTGAAAACCGGTAGGCGAATACTTGGGTCGCGTTATTTGGGATCATTGACTTGGTCGCTTCGGTTTGTGGGAATTGTCCCGGAGAAATCTGGGAAAGCCCGCTGGCTTTCAAGGTTTCCAGTCTAACCGCGCCTTCGTTGACAATTTTTAAATACCCGCCAAATCGCGTTGCTCCCTCCGGACGCAACTGGGTAACATCCGCCGCCTGCGGAAAGGCTCCCAGCGGAGTTTGTGTCTGCACTTGAATGGTGAACGAATCCTTCTGGGGCTGGTTGAATTGTACGATCAATTTTCGTTCGGCCGATCCATCAATCTGTTCCAGCTTCCATGACAAAACCTGCGGTCCCTGCACTCTGGTGACTTCGCCATCGCCTTTTACCAATACCACCATGCGTTTCAATTCACCCTGCATGACCTTGAAATCCAGCAGCGCGTTCTGACGCATGACTCCCGGGCTGAGGGTGATGAGTGCCAATTCCTCGGCGGCAAAAAACAGCGCGCCTTCCGCCTCGGGCCGCTTTTCCTGCCAAGCCAGGTGCACTTTCCCGCCGGGCGGCAGAAAACTCTCGAACTCTTCGCCTGACCTTTTCGTTCTGGCCGCTCCCTGGAAACGGAATTGCGTGTCTCCTTTCAATCCCTGCAGAACCACGGGTTGCAAGGAACCTGAGGCCACGTTGAAATCCACCTCGTTCCAGCTGTTGGTCACTTTGACCGCCGCCTCAAAATTGACTGCCACCGCATATTCACCCGCCTTGTCGAAGGTGGCGATGAACCGGCCCTGCACATAATCAAGACGCCAGCCGGCTTGAGGTTTTATTTCGGTCAGGGCCAACCCTCCCGAAAGCAGTTCCACTGAACCGCCTTTGGGGTTTTTAACTCTCGCGGTGGCTGTGAGGGTAAATGAGGCCCTGTCCTCGGCTAGTTGTCCCACCAGTCGGAAATCGTTTAGAACAACGCTGCGGTATTCAGGGTCGGTCGGGCTGGCCGCTATGGGCAGAGAATAGGGTGTGCCGAGAAAACGAAAAGCCAGACTCGTGGCATTGGTGGTTCCGTTTCGAAACCCTTCCGGCAGGAAGGCGTTTTCGATGGGGATCAAGCCGGTTGGATTGCTGAGGTGGAGTTCCAGCGCGGCGTCGGTGTCGATGCGCACAAAACCGTTGGCCAGTGTTGATGGCTCGGTGGTAAGCGTTAGGGCGGATAGGGTTTTGCCGGGTTCGATAATCCGAGTCTCCGCAATGATCTGGCCTGAGAACGTGCCGAGAGGCTTTTCTGATTTTGAAAGCCGCAGCACCAGAGCGAGTCGGTCAGTGGCTGTCTTTCGCACGCTCCAGTCTTCCAGCCCGGCTCCTGTCACCTGTTTGATCTCTCCATCGCCCAAGAGGGTGAACACGATTTCTTTCAATCCCCCCTGGATGGCGTCCACTTTGATTGAGATGGTGTGGTCCATTTTTTCATTGGTGATTTTGACGGCGTGCTGAATGACCGCGCCGTAAATGGTTTTTTCTTCGCTCCCCGATTTCCCTTTGAATTCCGCTTGGATGGCAATACGCCCTTGGTCCGCATCCAGCTTTGTGTCGACGGTGGCGGGTTGTGCCACCGCCGCCAGCATCATCAGTAGAAGGGCCGTGAGTGATAGGCAGCCCTTGGCGTGTGGGAGCAGACCGAAGCAATCCAAGGTTGGAATTCTGGATGTTTTCCGATTATTCATAGGCTACCTTCAAAATGGGTTGGGACTGGACCGGCTCGGTTTTCTTCTACACCGCAAATTCTCTTTTGATGCGTTTCAGCATCACGATCATTTTCCTGAAAGCGATTTGGCCTGGCGGATCATCCACTCCAGCTTCTCGGGTCGGGGATCGGGCTTGTACTGCTCAGGCACTCCATTTAGAGAGGCAAGCAGTGCATCCGGTGTGACTTCCCCGGCAAATGGGCTTCCCGCGAGCCACTCCGAGAACGCTGAGGCGGATGCGGCCAAACGCATGCTGTTGGAGGCATTGGAAAGCAGGGGGGCATTTCGGCTGTAGGGCACCGGCCAGGCGTGTTCGCGATAGGCCCCGGTTTGCGGCTCTTTATAGCGGACCCGCACCGTGGCGATGGAACCTGAACCGTTTTCATCCATTTCAATGATGTAAAGGGCGTTGCCCGATTCCGCAGCGGTGAGCTCGGCGGCATCCACGGTGTTATCGCGGAATTGTTCCTTGGTGAGTTGATGTTTGGCGTAGCCGATCTGCCGCCAAACACTGACGCGCTGGGGGTTGAATTCGACCTGCACTTTAACATCCGACGCTGCCACGTTAAGCGCACCCGCCAGTTGTGCGGCAAATTCGGTGGTGGCTTCCTCCGGCGTGTTTATAAAGCCGTAGCGTCCGTCTCCATTTCGCGCAAGCACCTCCAATAAATCGTCGTTGTAACCCTCCCAACCGACGCCGAAGCAATCAAGTGCCACGCCGCGTTTGCGCCATGATTCCACTTTGGCCTTCAGTGATTCAGGATCGAGATCGCCGAGGTTGGCTGCCCCATCGGTCAACAGCACCACTCGGTTGACTCCCTGCGGAAGGAAGTGGCGAGTGGCGGTGGTATAGGCCAGATTCAGAGCCTCCTCCAGATTAGTTCCGCCTTCCGGAGTTAGGTTTCCCACGCGATCCGCCAACTCGCCAGCCTGGTTGCCCGGCAGTGCATCAACCCAGAGGCGAGCTGTCCGCGCAAATGACACCACACTGATACGATCCTGTGGCCCAAGTTGCTGTGCCAATACCACCAATGCCTCGTGCAAGATTCGCACTCGGTCCGCCCGTTCCATGGAGCCCGAGTTATCCAACAGGAGAACAATGTTCAAAGGACGTCCCGCCTCGCGGCCGCGCGCCGCCGTGCGAACGGCGAATCGAACGACCTCACGATGGTGGGCGAAGGGATAATGTGCGCGCTCCCACGTGAAACCGATGGGCACGCCCGGGGCGGGTTCGGGATCGCGATAGTTTAGGGCGTTGATGAATTCCTCGCTGCGAATGGAGCCCGGGTCGGGCAGAGTACCCGCCTCAAGACTGGCCGCCGCTAGTTTGAACGAGACATCTGTTACATTAAGGGAGAACGTGGAAAATGCGTTTTCCTGCGCCACCACTTCGGGCTGAGGCTCTGGGGCTGGAGTGCGTACAACCGCAGAAACTTCATCAGCCAGAGCAGATTGGCTAGAAATCTTCGATTTCGCAGGAAGACTCACCGACTTGCGAGGCGCAGCAGGGGACGGCATGGCCTGCTTGTCGCCTTCGGCAATTCGCCCCAGTGCTTCCACAAGTGCCGCGTCGGTTGGAATATTCACTGACTGGCCGATCTGCAATTTGGCGGGATTGAGATTCGCATTGGCCTCCGTGAGTGCTTTTAGCGGGACGCCGGTGTCCTTCGCGATTTTGCTCAGCGTGTCACCCTTCTTGATTTTGTAGTCGGGCACCGCTTGAAGTTCTTTCGGCACTGCTGCCAATTGGCGGACTTCCCCCCTCGCAAGACCTCGAATGGCCGCGTCATCATTCAATGCAAGGCTCGGCGTTCTCACTTTGCGTCCTTCGATCTTTGAAACGCCGCCCGAACTAGCCGGTGGGGGTGCGAAGAAAACGGTGGGTTCATCAGCGTCGCTCCGAACTCCATTTAACTCCGTGCCTTGTGTCGCACGGGACGATGGGAGGCTGCTTGCTCCGGGCTGAGTCACTTCCACAGGTGATCCTAAAGCGACAGGCTCACGCCCCAGTTTTTCGGCCAGCTCGGCGGTGATTCCGCTCCGGCCCCCCGAAAATCCGACGTCCGATTGCGCAGACAGGAGCGAGGGTTTGGGTGCCATGGGCAGGTTGGATTTTTCTTGCTTGGTGGCACCGTTGTCCTCGCGGCTTAGCACCATCCCCTTGGGAATTAATCCATACCGTTTGGCCAGCTCGGGGTTCATCAAATAAAAGGCCATCGAGGATGGCTCGCTGTTTACTGGGTCCTTGGCCGGCTCCTGGATGGGTTGCTCAACCGCGGGACCGTTGGCTCCGAATTTCAACGCGACATCGTTTTTGGAGGGATCGCTTTCAACTTCAGGATTACCATTCTTACCCGATGATCTGCTGAAACGTGCAGCCTTCCGCAAGCTCTCAAGTTCTTCCAGGGCATTGCCCTGAGGCGGAGCAGGAGTAGGTTGGCCTGCCGAATCGAAAGAATCGACCATACCCTTGGAGTCCTGACTGGCTTCTCCATATTGGCGATTCCCCTTCTGTTCCGCTGGGGCAGGGGATGGCGTTAACGCCCGTATTTGGCGGGCCCATTCTCCTCCCCCGCCTCCAACTGCTCTTGTATTGCTGGTTTCTTGAGAAAACCGGCTATCCTTGATCTGATTAAGATAATAGTCAGCGGCGCGGCGCTCAGGGTCATTTTTTGCGGCCTCCTTCAATTTGGCTTCGGCATCGTCCAATTTGCCCATTTCCAAGAGTAATCTGCCATCTTGCACAAGCGTTGATGTCCTAACGGGTTCCGCTCCTGATTCCGCTGCTTCTGCCGTGGCAGGCTCCAACCTGTCAATCAGCGCTAATTTTTGTTCCACCTCGGGTCTACCATGCGAAGACCTCGATTTGGCTTTCGCCAGCGACGGGAGGAGTACTCCTCCAAAAGCGAGGAATATAAAAACCGCAGCGGCACTGAGCGGGATGGTCCAGTGCTGATACCACGGGGTACGAGTCACTTTTTCCGCAGGAACTTCGTTTCTAAAATGTTGCAGCAATGCTTCGCGCCGGGCGGTCGACATTTTGGGTTGGGCGGGCTGTTCGAAGGTTGCCTGAGGAGTTGTTTCCTTAACTAGGCCGATTGTAAAAGCGAGGTGGGATTGCAGCTCGGACAAACTGGGATTGGCGGCAATGAGCCTGCGAACTTCAGTCGCTTCATCAGCACTTAACTCGCCAAGGAGCAGGGCAGTGATTCGCTGCTCGATCTCCTCTGGGTTGGGGTGGGTGGGATCGGCGTTCATGGCATTAGGCCGGCCTTGGTGAGGTCGGCGGCTAGGGATTTGAGGGAATGATGGAGGAGATAACCCACGTTGCCGACGCTGAGACCGGTGCGTTCGCTGATTTGGGCGTAGGAAAGATCCTCATGGAACTTGAGTCGGATCACCTCCTGGCTGCGGGTATCCAAATTCTTCAGGCTATATTTAACCAAGTCCATGCCTTCCGCCCGGGCCATCTGCTCATCCGGAAGGGGTTGCAGGTCGGCCACTTCCGTTTCGCCTTCGGGTGGAGGAATCATGGCGACGATTTTATCCCGCCCGCGTCTCTGGTTTAGGGCCAGGTTGTGGACGGTGCGATACAGCCAGCTTCTTGGCATTCGCACCTGGGCGAACTGCGCATGCAATCGGACAAAAGCTTCCTGGACAAGGTCTTCCGCCATATCTGTGGTGGGTGCGAGACGCCCGGCATAGGCCAGCAAAGGGGTTTCCAAAGCCGTAAAAAGCTCTTCAATCGACTCCTCGCAGCGGGGAGTTGCCTCCGCCTCAATGGGTCGTACCACGGCTATGTTTTCCTGGCTCAAATGGTTCCGTTAATCGGTTCAATCACCCTGTTACCCGGTCGTCTCGATTGTGTTCCGTACCTGTTGAGACACAACCGTGAGGCTTTCCTTAGAAAAATTCTGAGAAAGTTTTGCTTCGAGAGTATCACAGGCCTTAGATGGGTAGTCTTCCCTCATTTGGCCCGGAGCAGACCATCTTATGCCTGCGCTGACAATGAACGAGTTCTCATGGCGGTTGTTGTTGCAAGCCTCCCATGATCTCGATAACCAAGTCACTTCAAATGGTGAAGCCAACCCAACACGCTTTTATTCTGATGGCCCTCGGCTTTATGGCTTTGGGCTTTTGTGCATGCGCCCCGAGGCAAAGCGTCCATGGAATTCCCAACTTTGCACAGGTCGAGCCGGGTGTGTGGCGCGGAGGACAGCCCAATCAAGAGGGGTGGGATCATCTTAAATCCCTTGGCGTGAAGCGGGTTGTGAAGTTGAACACCGGGGGTGTGAAATCCGACGGGCAGGGGTTTTCAAACGGAATGCAGATTGTCTGCCTACCGATCAGCTTTCTAGACCAAACCTTCGGCAAGCCGGACCCTGATCGGTTGGCTGCCGCAATCGCGGTCATAGAACCCGAAGGAACTTTCGTCCATTGCCAGCATGGGCAGGATCGCACTGGGCTCGTTATCGGAGCATATCGCGTCAAGATGAACCACTGGACGAAGGTTGCGGCCTACAGGGAGATGGTCAGTCATGGTTTCCACCCCATGCTTCGCGGGCTTTACTGGGCATGGCAGGAGGATGTGCCTTGAGGCCGGTGTCCCCGGGCTGACTGCCACAGGGCCGGTAATCAATCCCAGCCGGGATTCGTTGGTGGTTTTGATTGCCCTTGCAATCGCATTTGGATTGGCTTAATACAAGTGGCATGCCATTTAGTGGTCTCATTGTCAGGACTCCTGCCAGGCAGCAAAGTTGCCGCCGAGAGTTTTTGCCAGTGGGCACGAAGTTTATTGCCATTTCCGTCAGTGAATAAGTGGCTGCTTAAGTCGTCCATTGCTGGTTAGCCTGTGATTTATCGTCTGCCAAATTCTGTGATTGGTCGCGCCCTGCTTTTTTGGGTGGCCTTTCTTGCCTTTTTTTCGGTATGGCACGTGAGTGCTGCCTCACGTCTTTTGGTCACTCCTGAGCGTCTTGAACTGCGGGGTGGCGAAAAACAACATGGTCTGCTGGTTACGCTGGTTGGGGCGGATGGCCATGCCACCGACGTGACCCTCAAATGCAAATTAACCAGCAGTGCTCCCCTAGTCGCCACCGTCGATCAGATGGGACAGGTACGGGCGCTGACGGATGGACAAGCGGAAATCTCTATTTCCTACGCGGGCAATTCTGCCAAGGCTATTGTGACCAACCGAGACACCGCGAAAGCGGGGGTTCCTTCCTTTAGGCAGGACATTGAGCCCATTCTGACCAAGTCGGGTTGCAATCAGGGCGGGTGCCACGGCAAATTGGCCGGCCAAAACGGTTTCAAACTTTCATTGCGCGCTTTTGCCCCCGATTGGGATCACGATTGGCTGACCAAGGAAATCAGCGCGCGTCGGATCAATCTGGCTTTCCCCGCGCAAAGCCTGCTTTTGCAAAAAGCTTCGGGTGGAGTGCAACACGAGGGCGGCACCCGGTTTCGCGAGGACTCCCGTTCATATCGCATGTTGGTGGATTGGATCGCCGCCCGTGCTCCCGCCCCTCTCGCGGAGGAGCCGGAACCGGTCCGCTTGGAGGTCGCGCCCGGCGATCGCGCCATGCGCCCGGGCGAGACCCAGCAGCTTTTGGTCACAGCCAGCTACTCCGATGGTCGCGTCCGCGATGTGACTTGGCTCGCGCAGTTTTTTTCGAACGACGAAGGCATCCTCAAGGTAAAACCGGATGGTCTGGTTAAGGCGTTGCGGGCGGGGGAAGGTTCTGTTCGCATCCATTTTCAGGGATTGGTGGTGGTGGCTCATTTCACCATGCCTTACGATCAATCGGTGGCC
Organism: Pedosphaera sp.; assembly: GCA_025359965.1. Taxonomy (GTDB): domain Bacteria; phylum Verrucomicrobiota; class Verrucomicrobiia; order Limisphaerales; family SXQI01; genus SXQI01. The sequence goes on along the minus strand of JANYDC010000031.1, from coordinate 70,212 downwards.
GGAGCGGATTTTGCCAAATCCGGCAACCTGCTGGACAAGCCGATTTTTACCAAGCTGAACTCCCTTCATCTGCCACCTTCGCCAATGTGCGACGATCAGACTTATGTGCGCCGGGCCTTTATCGACACCATTGGGATTTTGCCGACGCCGGAGGAGGTCGAGGCCTTTGTTTCAGATAAAAAGCGCGATAAACGGTCGCGGCTGGCGGATGCGCTCGTGGCGCGACCCGAGTGGGTGGATTATTGGACATTGCAAATTTCAGACCTTCTGCAAAACCGGAAGGAGCGTGATCACGATGTGCGTGGCGTCAAAGGGGTGCGCGCTTTCCACGCCTGGGTACGGACTCAGCTCGCAACCGGACGCGGTTGGGATCAAATCGCTTCAGACGTGTTGCTGGCCAAGGGTGATGTGGTGGCCAATCCAGCGGTGGGGTATTTCATCACACTGATGGGCGAGAAATCGAATGTTGAGGAAAGCGAATTGCCCGATAGCGTCGCCCAAGCCTTTCTCGGCACGAGAGTGGGCTGCGCCCGCTGTCACAATCATCCGCTCGAGCGTTATACTCAGGACGATTTCTATCATTTCTCCGCTTTCTTTTCCAAAGTCTCACTGCAAAGAGAAAATTCGGAAAAATCGGCGACGGTCCTGCACTTTGCCTCCCATGAACAGCGCGAGCGCGAGCGCAGGTCGGCTGAGATCGCGAAAAGTCTTGATGAGGCCGAGACGGTGGCGCATGCGTTTGGCGAAGAACCGGGCGGTGAGGAACCTTCCAAGCGGCTCGCCGAGAAGCAAAGGGAGATGGCTGATATTCTTAAACGTGTGGAGGAGGAGAAGGCTAGACAACCCTCCGTCAACCAGCCGCGCACCGGCAAACCCATGGCCCCAAGGGGACTGGACCGTGCCGCATGGAGCTACGAGGCGGGACGAGATCCGCGCGAGCAATTTGTCGAGTCCATGCTCAAGGGTGAGCAGTTTAGCGGCGCGATGGTCAACCGGTTGTGGAAGCACTTTTTCAGCGTTGGCCTGGTTGAGCCGGTGGACGATCTTCGGGCCAGCAATCCGCCTTCCAACCCGGAGCTGTGGAAACTGTTGAACAAGGAATTCGCGGCCAACCGTTTTGATCTTCGCCATCTGATGAAGCTCATCCTCACCTCGCGCGCCTACCAGCTCAGTTTCGCCACGCAGAAGGGAAATGAAACGGACACCAAGTTTTACTCGCACTACTACGCGCGACGATTGCCCGCCGAAGTGCTGATGGATGCCATAGCCGCCGCAACAGGCACACCCACAAAGTTCGAGGGCCTTCCCTTGGGCGTGCGCGCTGTGCAGGTTCCCGAGCCCAATAGCAGCAGTTATTTCCTCGCGCTGTTTGGCCGCAGCGACCGCGTGACCGCCTGCGCGTGTGAACGCAGCGGAGAGGTGACTCTCCCTCAGTTGTTGCACCTGCACAATGGCGATGATTTGCAAAAACAGATTGCCGATCCATCGGGGCGTCTGGCCTCGTTGCTAAAGAATCCGGACGACCGTGCGGTTGTGGTACCTCTCTTTTTGGCCACGGTGGCTCGGCGTCCGACGGAGGCGGAGTTCGTCTCCGTCACCAAATCATTCTCCCCCACGGAACGCGAACAGGGCTTTTACGACCTGCTTTGGGCGTTGCTCAACTCCAAGGAATTTGCCTTCAACCACTGACGCCTATGATTTCTGTCTCAACCACACCTACCCGGCGCAGTCTTTGTAATGGCCTGTCGCGCCGTGATTTCCTGCGCATTGGCGCGCTGACGCCTGTCGGCTTGTCCCTGGCGCATTTCCTTTCGTTGGAGAAAGCGTTCGCAAGCGTATCCGGCAGCCGCGCCAAATCGGTCATCCTCGTCTACCTCGGCGGCGGCTTGTCCCATCACGATTCTTTCGATCCCAAACCTGAGGCCGTCGAGGAAATCCGTGGAAAGTACGGGACCATTCCGACCAGCGTAAAAGGCCTGCGGGTCACTGAATTGCTGCCGAAAATGGCGGCGCATATGGACAAGGTGACCTTGGTTCGCTCGGGCACGCATGAGAACGACCACCACGAGACCGCGACCAACTGGGTGATGTCCGGCCGCTTCGGATCTGCTTTCGGCGATCACCCTGCGATGGGCGCGGTTGTCGCTCATGAGACCGGTTTCTCAGGGCTGGTTCCGCCTTATGTGGCTGTGCCAAAGAATCCTTCTTTCACTTGGGAATTGGGACGGAGCGCGTGGTTGGGCGGACGGTATGAATCCTTCAAGTGCGGGAATCCAAACGATGCCGGTTTCAGGGTGCGTGATCTTTCCCAACAGGCCGGTGTCAGCGCGCAATCGCTGGAGCGCCGGAAAACGCTGCTTCAGGCGGTCGATTCGATGGCCTCACAAATTAAGGGGAATGATCAGATTGCCACTTACGACGAGTTCGGCCAGAAGGCGGCTGACATGGTGCTTTCGCCTCAGGCCCAGTCCGCTTTTGATGTGGCCAAGGAAGATGCCAAACTGCGCGATGAATACGGCAGGACTGAGTTTGGGCAGAGCTGTCTGATGGCGCGGAGGCTTGTGGAGTCGGGCGTTAAATTTGTCACCGTTAATTACGGAGGTTGGGACCATCATAAAAAGATATTCACCAACCTCGACAAGAAATTGCCGGAATTCGATCAAGGTTTGGCCGCGCTCATCCGCGACATGCACGACAGGGGCACGCTCAAGGAGACCTTGGTGGTTGCGATGGGCGAATTCGGTCGCACTCCCAAGGTCAACAAGGATGCGGGCCGCGATCACTGGGGCCGCGCGGGTTCCCTCATTTTTGCCGGAGCCGGTGTGGGTGCGGGGCAGGTCATCGGTGCCACCGATAAGAACGGAGCCTTCGTGACCGACCGACCTGTGCGGCCTGCCGACGTGTGCTGGACGGTCTACGAAGCCCTCGGCATTGACCCGGCCAAGCTTCTCCTGATGCCCGATGGTCGACCGACGCACATCCTGGCCGAGGGCTCGACCATCAAAGAGCTCTACGCGTGATGCCTCGGCGGTTGCGAATAGGCCTTGGACTGGCGCCCGCATTCCTCATTTCATGGGTGGTGTTGCTTGCCGCAGTTCCATCGCGAGGCAAGGACAGGGTGGGGGACGGCCCTCACATCTGCGTGATCGCCCCACAGGGAATTTCGGCAGGCACGAATGTTACCCTCAAGATTAGGGGGTTAAAACTCGTGGATGCCATCGGCGTCTCCTTTCGCTCCGACACCCAACCTCTTAAGGCGACCATCACTGAGCACAAGACGGCGGATGTGCCGGCTGGATTTGAGGCCAAGGAGGCGGGGGATTCGTTGGTTGTCGCGAGCGTGGATGTGCTCTCCGGCATAACAAACGGCGAGCTGCCGCTAAGTGTGGTCACGCCTGATGGAACCACCGAGCCCCGTGCCATCCAGATGGTAAACGCGGCTGTTTTCATGGAGGAGAAGGAGCCTAATGATGGTTTTGCCAGCGCGCAGAATTTTCCATTCGGAAAACGGCTCTTTGGCAGCATTGGCAGCGACAAGGATGTGGACGTTTTTAAGATTTCAGGACGCGCCAAAAAGACGGTTGTTGTGGATGTGGTCGCGGCTCGCGCGGGTTCTCTGCTTGATGGCCTGCTGACTCTTTACGACGTGAAGGGCAGGGTGCTGGCAACCAGTGATGACAGCAGTTCCAGCCGTGATCCACAGCTTCGGTTCCAGTTGCCGGTCGATGGAGTTTACTTTCTAGCGCTGCAGGATGCCAGTGATCACGGAACTACCTGGCATACCTACGAAATCAGTGCGAAAGAGGAACCATGATGCAAAGACCCATGAGATTGAGATCGACGATCGTGGTTTTCCTATTCTGTTTGCTTTCATTGTGCGCGTACCCCGAGGAAGCCAAGGTCAGTTTCTCCCAAGAAATCAGACCCCTTTTCCGCCGTTCCTGCACAGGTTGCCACCAGCCCATGAAAGCCAAAGGCGGACTTGATCTTACCACGCACGCCGCCGCTCTCAAGACCGGTAAACACGCTCCTGATATCCGTCCCGGCGACCCGAAGGCCAGCCGCCTTATCAAGGATATTTCCGGAGACGAGCCGTCCATGCCCGACGAGGGCGATCCCCTGAGCTCTGCTGAAGTGGGACTCGTTTCGCGCTGGATCGCGCAAGGCGCGTTGGACGACACACCCGAGGGCGGATTCGTCCATCGGTTGGCTGAACCCCCGGTCTACCATGCGCTTCCCGCCGTGGCGGCTCTTGCCTGGTCGCCCGATGGCCAGATTCTCGCCGTCGCGGGCTGGCATGAGGTGCTGCTTCACCAAGGCGGAAGCACGGGCATTGTCGCCCGTTTAGTCGGTGATTCCCCGCGCATTGAATCCCTTGCCTTTTCTCCCGATGGAACCCAGCTCGCCGTTTCCGGTGGAGCTCCATCCGAGTACGGCGAGGTCCAAATTTGGAATGCTGCATCGCACAAGTTGACACGTTCGATTAAGACGACGACAGACGCCGTCTTCGGTGTCTCTTGGTCGCCGGATGGCCAAAGCGTGGCCATCGGTTGTGCGGACAAAATGGTCCGTGTTTTTAATGTGATGCACGGGGCGGAGATTATGAAGTGTGACAACCACATCGATTGGGTTTTTGCCACCGCCTGGAGTCACGACGGTGCCAAGCTGGTTTCCGCCGGCCGTGACCGCGCCCTCAAGCTGATCGATGTCACCAGCGGGCGGCTGATTGACGACGTAAACCGTCAGGGCGATCCGCTGGTTTCGCTGGCCCGGCATCCCAAGGAAAATCTCGTCGTTTGCGGCACGGACAAGGGTGAGCTTCGCATTTACAAAATGGAACCACGTGGTGGACGCCTGGCTGAAGGGGATGACAAGGAGAACAGTTTCATCCGCGATTTGGAGCGTTTGCCAGGCTCCCTCAATGCATTGAGCTGGAGCAGCGATGGGAGCCTGATCGCGGCCGGTAGTTCCAGCGGCGAGGTGCGAATTTTCAGTGCTAACGATGGCTCCCGCAAAGCGACCCCAAAATGGATTGGCGGCCCCGTTTTTTCCCTATCCTTCAAGCCTTCAAGCCCCACTCTTGCCGTCGGGGGATACGATGGCAAAGTCCGTCTCTTTGATTTCAAAACGGGCGATCTCCAGCGCGAATTCGATTCCGTGCCCCTTGCCTCTGTCAGTATGGCCAACAAACCGTGAACTCAGTCGGTGTTGGAACTTCATCGGACACCGGTTTTTTCCGTGCATTTAACCACTCTTGCACAAGAGGTTTAAACCCTTGTTTTAAAGGTCATTAGCCGGCGTTTCGGGCTTTAGTTTATCACTGTGTGGTTGATGGCGGTGTCTAGAGGTTCAGTCCACACCTATTTCGTCCGATGCTAGCGGTGGGGATGTGAATCAAAAAGGGAAACAATGTTTGTTCTGCCTGCGGATAATTGAGGGAGCGAAAGTAGATCGCTGATGATTCATACATAACGCAGGGCCATCCCTGCGTTCGGAATTTTTGTATGAAGTTGATTTGGAATACTTTCGGTCCTTGCAGCTTTGGTAGCATTCGTGGTTTGAGCCGACCGCTTCTTGGCGCCTTTCGAGGCGCCATGCTGTTGCTGCTCATTGCAGGACGCACGGTCTCGGCACAGGCTCAAAAAGCGGTGCTGGCCGAGGGGCGGGCTGAGGATTTGGCCGGAATGAACATCGAGCAACTCATGGATGAATCAGTCACCTCGGTGTCCAAGAAGGAGCAAAAAATTTCCCAGACGGCGGCCGCCATTTACGTCATCACTCAGGAAGATATCAAACGCAGCGGAATGAACAGCATTCCAGAGCTGCTTCGCCTGGTTCCCGGCATGCAGGTGGGCCAGATGGATGCCAACAAGTGGGCGGTTAGCTCGCGCGGGTTTGCCAGTCAATTCTCGAACAAACTTTTGGTTCTCGTTGATGGCCGCAGCATTTACACACCCTATTTTTCCGGAGTTTTCTGGGATGCTCAGGATCAGCTTTTGGAGGACATTGATCGCATTGAAGTCATTCGGGGGCCAGGCGCATCGTTGTGGGGCGCCAACGCCGTGAACGGCGTCATCAACATAATTACCAAAAACACTCATGATACCCAGGGCGGGCTGGTCACGGGCGTGGTGGGAACTGAGCTTTACAGCGGAGGGCTGCGTTACGGCGGGAAATTAAGTGATACGGCGAGTTATCGTATTTACGCGAAGCATTCCAACAATGACGATTTCGTCTATCCAAGCGGCGCCGATGGACCTGACGAGCGGGATCTCTCCCAGACGGGATTCCGCATTGACTGGGCTCCCAATTCTCCCAATCAGTTCACTTTCCAAGGAGATTATTACACGGGTCACGCTGGGTATCGCCAGACAACCCCGCTCGCATTCCCGCCTTATTCCTTGTCATACGATTCCAAGGACGACTTCAGCGGAGCCAATTTTCTTTCAAGATGGTCTCACACCATCTCCGAGTCGTCCGATTTTTCCGTCCAGACTTATTACGATAGAGCGGATCGATTGGGCGCTCTTATTGATAACAGTGTCGAAACATTTGATATCGATTTTCAGCATCGTGTGGAACTAGGTGAGCAGAATGAGCTTTTGTGGGGTGGAGGTTACCGTTTTCAGTCGATGAAGAACGATAATAATGGCCAAGTGGAGTTTAGTTCCACCAGCCGCGATCAGGATTTGCTGAGCGCCTTTGTTCAGGATGACTTTTGGATGGTCCCTGATAAGTTGCGCCTCACACTGGGCGCGAAACTGGAGCACAATGAATACACCGGCTTTGAATTCCAGCCTAATGCCCGGTTACTCTGGACTCCCACAGGCCGTCAATCGTTTTGGCTTGGCGCTTCCCAGGCGAGCAGAACCCCGGCCCGCCTGGAAAACGACATATCCTACCGATACGCTGCTTATCCGGACCCGGGCGGCAACACCATGGTATTGGGACTGACCGGGAGGAACGGCCTCGAAGCCGAGAAAATGAACTCTTTTGAAGTGGGCTATCGCGTCCAGCCCCACAAACGAGTCTTCGTTGACCTTTCCACTTTCTTCAACCTCTACAGTGATTTGCTGGTTGCCGAAGTAGGTCCCCCTCTTTCCGGTCCGCCTGTGATTTTTCGGCCAGATGTCTATCAAAATGACATGCAGGGGCAGGTTTACGGCTTTGAGTTGAGCTCAACCTGGAACGTCACGGATGAATGGAAGTTAATGGGAAGCTACAGCCTGTTGCGCATGGACCTTCACACATCAGGATTTTCTTCCCTTGGAAAAATCGACGCCATTGAGGACGGCAGTCCCAAGCACCAGGTTTCTTTGAGATCCTACCTAAGCCTTCCCTACCATTTGGCTTTTGACGGTTCCATTTATTATGTGGATTCCCTGAATGGCCGCAATATCCCAGCTTACCTTCGGCTCGATTTAAGGGTGGGGTGGCAGCCGACCAAGAACGTTGAAATCAGCCTTGGCATGCAGAATCTTTTGGATGACCACCATCCGGAGTTTACCAGCTTTACCACTCGTGACACGGAAGTCGAACGGAGCTTCTACGCCAAGCTTACATGGAAATTTTAAGCGCATATCGGCGCAGGCGCTTGAACCCGCAAACTCAACGCGGGCTGGCCTTGGCATTGACCGCCTTTATATTCGGGGTGTTGCTTCAACCGGCCTTGGGTGCTGAGGCCACCAAGGAGTACCAGCTTAAGGCGGCATTTCTTTACAACTTCGCCAAGTTTGTCGAGTGGCCCTCTGATGCTTTTCCCAAGTCTGACTCTCCCATTATCATTGGAATTGTGGGGGGAAATCCTTTTGGAGCTGATCTGGAAAAAACCATCAAAGACCGCACCATCAATGGGCATCCCATCAAAATTTGTTTGATTAGCGAGCGCGAAACGAACTTCGTGGCACAAGTCCTTTTTATTGCGGCAGCGGAGGACAGGCTCGTGGATAATGTTCTCAGATGTGCTGCGAATCGCCCTGTTCTAACTGTGGGCGAGAGCGATAAATTCATTCAGAGGGGTGGTTTGATTAACTTCGTTTTCGAAGCCGACAAGGTTCGTTTTGAGATCAACGCCGAAGCCGCCGGACGCGCCGGGCTCCATATCAGCGCCAATCTTCAAAAACTTGCCAAGAAAGTGCCCGGAAAATGACGCATCGTTTTCAGAATATCCCCATTAAGGCTAAGCTGATGCTGCTGGTCATGATGATCACTTGCACAGCTTTGCTGCTTTCGAGCGCCGCTTTTGTCATTTATGACCATGTCGCGTTCAGGAAAAGCATGGCTCGCGATCTTTCCATTACTGCCGAAATGGTGGGTGCCACCAGTTCTGCCGCATTAAGCTTCAACGAGCCTGGCGCGGCTGATGAGGTCATGCGGTCGCTTGCGGCCGAGCCCCACACCATTTCCGCCTCAATCTTTAACAAAGAAGGGGCTGTTTTTGCCGGTTACAAACGTGCCTCGGAGAAATCTCCACTTGTCCCGAACGGTCCCGAACCTGACGGCCATCGGTTTCAGGATGGTGAACTCTGGGTTTTTCATTCGGTCAATCTTGTCGGCGAAAAGATTGGAACCGTCTTTATCAGGTCGGATCTGGGGCTGCTCCATTCCCGGCTCCACCGATTTGTCTTCATTGTTTTTGTTGTGCTTCTAGCCTCAATTGCGGTTGCCTACATCCTTACTTCAGTTCTGCAAAAGTTCATCTCAAAACCTATTCTGCACCTTTCCGAGGTTGCTGAAACCGTTGCACGCGACAAGAATTATGCCGTTCGCGCAACGAGTTATGGGAAGGACGAGTTGGGCCGATTGATTGATCGCTTCAACAAGATGCTGGAGGAAATTGAGGCCCGCGATACTGCTCACCAGTCGGCCCACAGCAAACTGGAGGAACGTGTTGGGGAGCGCACACGTGATTTAAAACTGGAGGTGGAGGAACGGATGCAGGCTGAAACACGTCTCCGCAAACAGGAGGAGTTTGCCCGCGCTGTCATTGATTTTACGCCCAACCTGATTTACGTGAAAGATTGGAACGGTGTGGTTGTTCTGGCCAATCGCGCTTTCGCCGAGTTCAAAGGCACAACGGTTGAAAATCTTACTGGCGCTGATTTTAGAAAGTTCCATCCCAAGCCACTTGAGGCCGATAAATTCCTGGCAGATGATCAGGAAGTGATGATATCAGGTCGGGACAAGCTCATTCGCGAGGAGACCAGCACCGACTCCAAGGGAAAAATTCATTGGTTGCAGACTTACAAGCGGGCGTTCCCCTCCTCGGATGGCAAAATTCAAGTGCTGGGGGTTTCTACTGATATTACAGAGCGCCGGGAGGCCGAGATACAATGGGAGAGCGCGACCGCCGCCGCTGAGGCGGCCAACCGCGCCAAGAGCGAATTCCTGGCCAATATGAGCCATGAGATCCGCACGCCCATGAATGGCATTATAGGAATGACTCAGTTCCTTCTCGAAACTGATCTGAGTGACGAGCAAAGAGAGTTTGCAAGCACTGTGCGCAACAGCGGCGACGCCTTGCTGACCATTATTAACGATATTCTTGATTTCTCAAAGATCGAGGCGGGCAAACTTGCGTTTGAACAAATCAATTTTGACTTGCGGGAAACTTTGGAGGGAACCCTTGATCTTTTAGCTGAGAATTCTCAGGCTAAGGGACTGGAACTCGCTTGCGAGATCAATGATGATGTACCGGTTCAACTGCGCGGCGATCCCGGACGACTCAGGCAGATCATTCTTAATATTGGAGGTAATTCCATCAAGTTCACCGAGCGTGGCGAAGTGGTTTTCAAAGTTTCGCTGAAACATCGGACACCAACTAAGGCGCGGCTGCGGTTTGAGATAGCGGACACCGGCATTGGTATTGCCAAGGAAGCGCAAGCCAAACTTTTTAGGGCTTTCACGCAGGCGGATGGTTCCACCACCCGCAAGTACGGTGGTACGGGGCTTGGCTTGGCTATTTCCAAGCAGTTGGTCGCAATGATGAATGGCGACATCGGCGTGGAAAGCGAGCCGGGGTGCGGTTCCACTTTTTGGTTTGAGGTGGATTTTGAAATGGATTCCGTGAACGAGTATGGCCTTGTCGTGGATGAGCGTTTGGAAGGGTTGCATGTTCTGATTGTCGATGATAATGCAACCAGCCGCCGAATCCTTGAGCAGCAGACTCGCGCATGGAATATGAAACCTGTCACAGCGGCTTCCGGCGCAGTTGCGCTGGAATGGCTTGGCGGCCATCGTTTGGCGGGAAGTTGCAACCTCGCCATTATTGATATGCAGATGCCGGGAATGGACGGCCACGCTCTTGTAAACGCCATTCGCAACCAACCCAATCTGGCTGCGCTGCGTCTTGTGCTCCTTACCTCAATGGGGCACCGGCTCACTCCGTCTGAGACGCAAAGCCTTGATGTTTCCGCCGCCACCTCAAAGCCCGTCAAACAGGTCGAGCTCTACCATCGAATCCTCCTGGCAATGAGCGAAGATCCAAAGGCGGATTCTCTTTGGCCAATGTCACCTGTTGGCGACACGGTCAAAAAATCAGATTTCTCTCCGCGTTCCTCGGGACTTCGCATTCTTTTAGCTGAGGACAATCCGGTGAATCAGCGTGTCGCCCTTCACCAATTGAAAAAACTCGGCTGCACTGCCGACGTGGTCGGCAACGGTCTGGAAGTGATCGAGGCCGTCTCCCGCAAGCCTTACGACCTGGTTATTATGGATTGCCAGATGCCTGAGATGGATGGTTACGAGGCCTCCCGAAAAATTCGGAATACGGAGCGTGAACATCCGCTTCACCCTCGAGCGAGGTGGCCGATTCGTATTATCGCCATGACGGCCAACGCCATGCAGGGTGATCGGGAGAACTGCATCGCTGCGGGAATGGACGATTACGTGACTAAGCCAGTCCGCGTCGCAGATTTGGAGGCCGCCCTTCACCGCAATGGCCAACCTTTGGGCGAAGTCCCAATTTCGGTCCTGCTTCCATGAACGAAATTAATTCCCGTGTGGCTTCCTGCATTCCTATCCATCTCTGAGCCCCCGTGTTTTGCGATGCGGGTGCGAGACGAAATAATGTCAGGTTTGGTTTAATTTCTCATTCTCTCTTGAGTATTAAGGGGGCGTGCGTTAGTTGGTTTTTGCTTGGCGGTGGGGGACTTTGGGGGATTCGATAGGTGGGATTGAGTATTGTATCGCACCAATTGACGCCAGGAAGCCCGGAGGCCATGAAGGCCACGTATTGGCATGAGCGCTGGCGCGCGGTCTCGGCGGGGATGATTGAGGCGGCGGGGAATACTTTTCTGCTGTTGGTGGCGGTGCGCTGGTTTCATGCGGGAGCCACGGCCAAGGGGTTGATTGCCAGTGCGGGGAGTCTTGGTCTGATGTTGACGCCGTTGGTAGTGAGTTTGGCGGCGCATCGGCGTTGGACGGCGAGCAGGACGGCCTCACGACTGGCGGTGATGGGGGCGTTGAGTTTTTTGGTGATGGCGGCGATTCCTGTTTTGCCGGTGTTTATGGTGGGATCGATGGTGGCGATGGCTGCGTCCTCGGGGGCTATTCCGCTGCTGACGCACATGTATCAGGAAAATTATCCTGGAGCCAAAAGAGGTTCACTTTTTTCGCATGCGATTATGATCCGCATTGCGGTCACGGCGGGGTTTAGCATGGCGGCGGGACGGTGGCTGGAGGCGGATCTGGGCGGGTTCCGGTGGTTGCTGGTGGTGTTTGCGGGAGCTTTCGCTTTTGCGGCGTATCATCTGGGGCGGTGCCCGAGTTCGCGGATTTCCAATCGAGAAGGGGTGTCGCCGCTGCGAGCGCTTCGGTACATCAGGGAGGACGGTGTGTTCCGTCTGACGTTGTTTTGTTGGATGTTGATGGGGTTCGCCAATTTGATGATGAATCCCATGAGGGTGGAGATGCTGGCGAACCCGAGGTATGGGGCTAATCTGCGTGTGCTGGAAGTGGCGTTTTTTGTGAGCGTGGTTCCAAATATCGCTCGTCTGATCATGAGCCCGATCTGGGGGTGGCTGTTTGATCGGATGAATTTTTTTGTGCTGCGTGTTGTGCTTAATCTCGGTTTTGCGCTGGGCATCATCATGCTGTTCACTACCAACGACCGGTCCGGGCTTTGGATCGGGTCGATTATTTATGGGGTGTCCAACGGGGGAGGGGATATCGCCTGGAGTTTGTGGGTGACGAAGTTTGCCCCGCCGGAGCGGGTGGCGGATTACATGGCGGTACACACATTTTTAACGGGAGTGCGCGGAATGCTGGCACCGCTGGCGGCGTTTCATCTGGCCACGCAGTATTCGTTGTCTGTGCTGGGCTGGGTGTCGGCGGGGTTGATTGTGTTGGCGAGTTTGATGCTCCTGCCGGAGGTTCCCTTGGGGCGTAAAGCGCGGAAGGGAACGATGCTCACGGAGGAAGGCGGGCCGGATTGAAATATTAGGGGAGTGCCGCGGTGTTCCGCGCAGGGCGCAATCAGCCGCAGCGAATTTATTTTAGTGCTACGGGTAAGATGCGGGATCGTAGACAATGAGGCGGAGGAATTTACTAGGGGTGGTGGAAACTGAGATGAATGCGCTGGCACTTCCGCTTCCGAGAATCAATTTCTGCGCACCTGACCACGATTGGAGGTCGGTGGATTCTTCGGCATTGACTTGGACGGTCTTGGACCCGGTTCCGAGGTTGGCGGAGACCACAGTGTAATCCATATAAAGGCGGTTGTCGCTGCGACGAATGTGTGGTGCGTTTGCTGCCTTGGGGTCGGCGCTGCCAGTGACGCTTCGGATCAATGGATGCGTTCCCAAGGCCATCTCGATGAGGTTAGCCAGCCCGTCCCCATCCGGATCGGCCTCGGGTCTGGCATTTGCATCCGTCAGCTCAGGATAATTTTTAAGCCAGATTTTATACGGGCCGTCCAGCGGCTTGCTGATAATGGTTACGATGGGATTGATGCCAGATGGATAATTCGTCAAACCGAGTGAGGCTGGGCCGTAAGTGACTTCATTGCCCAACGCGTCGGCCAGGTGGATTCCGACCACCAAATAATCTCCCGGCGCAAGTGTAGTAGGAAGACCGGCCGATCCCTGCCATGTTCCATTGTTGGCCGACCCACCGGTGCGAGTCAGGCTGAATGAAAGCGGGATGATTGCTCCTCCGCTGACAGGCCGCAGGCCGAATGCATCCGCCAGCTCCACTGTCTCAACCCCGCTTCGTGCATCCTGGACGGAGAGGGTAAGATTGAGCAGTTCGGATTCCGCGACATTCACCGTAGCTGGACTAATGGAGGCTGCGGTGAGGGTGGGTGGCAAAATGTCCACAATGCCGGTGTTGACCACGGTAAGGTGATCCGGAAGCCCGACGGGCACCGGCAGTTCGCCGGCCTCGGAATTGGGTCCGTAGATGACATCATTGCCAAGGGCGTCGATCAATCGGAAACGAAATGGGTAGTCTCCTGCCATTGCGCCAGTCGGAACAGTGAAGTCGATGAAGTATGTTCCATCAAAATTATCGCCAGCCGTGCGGTTGCGGCGGCTGAAAGTATCCCCCCCGACCGCGTCCCCCGCCGGAGTGAGCACGTCCAGCCTGCTCGCGAAATCAAAGACGCCAGAAACGATGTCCGCCATGCGCGCAGTTAAACGGGTTGTTTTAGCGGCTGTGGTCACGTCCAGTGTGGCGGGTGTGGCGGTAAAGAGCAGGATCTGAGGGGGATCCGCATCGACAATCCCCGTGTTCACGATGGGGATATAGTGAGTGATTCCGACTGGAAATGGGGTGCGCTCCCCATAGACTGCGCTTCGGCTGTCGTTGCCGACCAGGCCAATGCGCAGGGAGTAGGAGCCGGGCTGTGCTTTTTGCCGGACGGTGGCTGTTACTCGGTAAGTGCCTGATGTCGAATTTCCTGAGATGCGCGAGACTGCATTAAATCCGGTGTCATATTCCAGTGTGCCATCAGGACGATAGAGTGTAAGCCGCCCTTGGCGCAGCCCGGCCGGATGAGTCGCCTTGAGGTCAAAAGTCAGGGAGGATTCTTGAGCGGAAACATCAATCGTTTGCGGGGTAAAGCTCAAGGACGCTAGTTGGGGTGGTGCTTTTATTGCCGTGAGATGGAGCAAAAAGGCCCCTGACCAACTGGCAAAGCCGCCGACTTGCAAAAAATAGGTTTTCCCCGCTGTCGCGAAGAAAATCAACTCGCTTGGACCCGGCACGTCAAAGATGCCGCCTGACTCGTCATTGAAAGCTATCCAGCCTATGTCACCCAGCGTCGGGCCGGTGAAGGCCGTAAGAAATGTATCAATGTTGGTGCCTTCCGTGGCTACTCGTACCCAACTTGATGACGTCGGTGTCCATGACCACCAAACTGTTCGCCGCACCAATGGCAGAAGCGGCTCACTGGCTTCAGTGGTGGCATCAATATTACTACCAGCCACAATAGTTGGTAAACCGGCTGGCAGGACGATGGCTGTGGAAAAGGCATCATTGGCCGGAGCGGCGATGGTGTGGATCGCACTCAAGAACAGCGATACAGCCGCAGTTATAGCGCACCAGAAGAGTCGAGGCTTTTTCATAAATCAACAAGGATTCCCTAGATTGGGGAACCTTACACCAAAAGCGTGTCTTCGCGCCAGAGCGGCCAAGTTCAATCGAACATCTTGCCGGGGTTCAGCACTTTGTTGGGATCCAGTGCGTTGCGCAATTCGCGCATGACGCACATCTGGGTTTCGCCCAGAAATTTGGGCAGGAAGCTTTTTTTCGCAACTCCCACACCGTGCTCGCCGGTGATGGTGCCGCCCAAGCGGATGGCTTCGTCGAAAATTTCGTGAAAGGCCAGCTCGATGCGGTGCATTTCCTCTTTGTTGCGCTCGTCGGTCAGGAAAGTGGGGTGCAGATTGCCATCGCCCATATGTCCGAAGGTGCCGATGCGGAGTTTGTACTTTTTGGCGATGCCCTCTACAAAGCGAATCATTTGGGCCAACTCGCTGCGAGGAACGGTGGCGTCTTCCAAGATGGTGGTGGGTGCGACGCGTGCGAGGGCCGAGAAGGCGCTGCGACGGGCGCTGGCCAGTTTCAGGGCTTCAGACTCATCCTTGGCGACTCGGACTTCCAAGCTGCCTAGTTTGCGGCAGATAGCTTCCATCTGCGCGGCTTCTTCGGCGACTACGACGGGATGGCCGTCGGTCTCAATCAGCAATAGAGCCTCGCAGTCCAGCGGTAGACCGATTTTCGCATAATCCTCCACGCAATGGATGGTGGTGCGATCCAGGAATTCCAGAGTGCAGGGGATGATTTGAGCGGCGATGATCGCTGAAACTGTTTCTGCGGCCTGATCCATGGCTGCGAAGGTGGCGACCATGGTGATCTTGGCTTTGGGTTTGGGGATTAAGCGGAGGAGAACTTTGGTAATGATGCCAAGAGTGCCCTCTGAACCCACGAACAGGTCTTTCATGGAATAACCGGCCACATCTTTCACGCACTTGTTTCCCAGCCACATCACTTCGCCTTGAGGGAGTACCACTTCCATGCCCATGACGTAATTCCGGGTCACGCCATATTTTAAGCCGCGCAAACCGCCGGAGTTTTCCGCGACGTTGCCGCCGATGGTGGAAATCTTCATCGACCCGGGATCCGGAGGGTAGAACAAATTGGCGGCTACAGCGGCGTCGGCAATGTTTAGGGTGGTAACGCCGGGTTCGACAAGCATGGTCAGATTGGCCCGGTCCAGCTCCAGAATGCGTTCCATCCGCACGGTGCAGAGGACGATGCAATCGGTATTGGGCAGGCTGCCGCCGCTGAGGCCGGTGCCGGAACCTCTGGTGACGACGCTCAGTTTTTGCGCGTTGGCCAGTTTGAGGATCTGGCTTATCTGCTCGGTGGTCTCCGTGAAAAGAACGCAGCCCGGCATCTGCATAAGCGCAGCAGTTCCATCAAAGGAATAGGGGATTAAGTCCTCTTTTACAGTGAGAACGTTTTTCGCGCCAACAATGCGGCGCAGATCATCAATAATCGCAGTAGACAAGGCCATAAAGTTACTTCTGTCGATGAAACGCGGTTTACGGCGAGGTTTCAAGGGGTATTCATTTTTGAGTTACACTAACGGCCCGTTCCAAACCTATTGACCGGGGCGGATAAAGTAGGCAGCTTATTGACTGTGGAAAACGAACCCGGAGTCCCTTCGCACCAAGATGTTCCGCGGCCCCAAGCCGCAGAGCCCGGGCCTGTCGCTGACAGCGCACCGGAGCAATCATCTGGCGCCGGTTCTAACCCCAATTCCCAGAGTCCTCAGGCTCAACCCGGGCAAAGCCTTGGTCCTGATCAGAGCCGCCAACGCTTTCGCCGCCCCCCACCCCGTCGCCGCTTCGGCCGTGACCGTCGTGGGGCTGGAGGTGGACAGCCTGGAGCACCTGGAGGAGGCCGCGACCGCATGCCGGATCGCGACAGGGGTGGAGCGCGCTATGCACCTGGCCAAAACCCGCAGGGTGGCCAATCGAATTCATCGACGACTTATACCGAAGCACCGGTGCTGCCCCGCGAGGGGGAACCCGACCAGCCTTCCGGTGAGCCTAACGTCGAGACGTTTGCGGTGGGAGCAGATGGTAATCCCATCACGCCTCAACAGCGGCCATTTGATAACGAAGGCCGATCAGAGGGGGAGCGCCCAATCCGCAACCCGCAGCCACAACAAGAGCAGCGGGTATCACGGGACCGATCCCGTCACATGTCCCAGCTTTATGCCTCGACCCGCGCTCAAGTGGACCGCGTCCGTCGGGATTTGGAAGGGGTTTTGAAGGAATTGGAGCGTGTGCAGGGCATCTTGCTCCAAGCTGAGCAGGATCAAGAACTGACTGAAAACGAGCTGGAAACCCTTAAGGACACGCTGCACAACTTGCATCGCGGACAGGTTAAGGCTCTCGCGGTTCCATCTGCCCGCGCCACTGACGATCATCCGGAGCAGGCCAACCACGATTAAGTGGAGGTGGCTGCCGCTGCGCCAAAAAGTATGTTCCGCCGTCCACAACTGGACGGCGTGAACCGTTTTTAGGGGGGCGATCTTGAGCGAGCTGAACGAGAATGCATGGCCTAAGGTGAATGTTTTGGGCGTGGGGATCACCGTGCTCAATCTTCCTATGGCCGTTGAACGCATCTGTCAGGCCGTGGCCATTCGGCGCAAAGGATATGTGTGTGTAACCGGGGTACACGGGGTGATGGAAGCCCAGGACGATCCCGAGCTCCGGCGAATCCTTAACTCCGCATTCCTAAACACCCCTGACGGGATGCCCATGGTCTGGTGCGGCAAATTGGCTGGTCATCGCGAAATGAGCAGAGTTTATGGACCCGATCTAATGCTTGAACTGGCCGGTGTCTCCGCAGAGCTGGGTTTGCGCCATTTCTTCTACGGCGGGGCCAATGGAGCAGCGGAGGAATTGAAACGGCGTCTTACTGCTCGTTTTCCCAGACTGCTCGTGGTGGGTACTTACGAGCCTCCATTTCGCCCATTAAACGATGCCGAGGAGGCTGAACTATCCAATAAGGTCTCGGTGTCGCGACCGGATATATTCTGGGTTGGGCTGAGCACTCCCAAGCAGGAGAAATTCATGGCCGCCTACCAGGACAAGCTGGATGCGCCAATCATGATTGCGGTCGGTGCGGCTTTTGATTTCCACAGTGGCAGGGTAAAGCAGGCGCCGCGATGGATTCAGCGATCAGGGTTCGAGTGGTTATACCGGCTTAGCTGTGATCCAAAGCGCCTGTGGAAACGGTATTTCAAAAATAATCCGCGCTTTCTGGTCCGCATTGCCTGCCAGACCTTGGGATTAAAAAAATATCCGCTCGGCTGAGCGGATATTTGTATTCGAGTAAATTGACCGCTTTTATGGCGTGCGGGGGCCGCCGAGAGCGGGCTTCACGTAGGTTGCTTTGGTGGGCACGGCAAACAGGCTGGTGATGCTGGGATCGTTGGCAGCTGAAGGGCTGTCGATCTCGCGGCTGAGCCAGACTAGATGGGCGGCTTCGTGGATGAGTTGCTGCGAGGTGGCCAGTGAGCGGTCGATACCGTTGTTATCAGTGTACCGGATGTCGACAGAGATCACCAATGTGCGGATTCCATAGCCGTGTACTTTTCGCACCAAAGGCATGAAATCCTGGTCGCTCACGAACAGGACCAGAACGTCGAAGGCGTTCCGAAGAGCAAGGTCGTACGCTTCGAGCGCCATCCAGACGTCAATACCTTTTTCTTGAGGCGGGCTGACTGACTCGTTCATCGGGTAGTAATGACTCACGATGCCGGCATACATCAGCAATTGATCGAAATAACGGTCTGATTCAAGCGCATTGGCAGATTTCGCAGCCTGGAGGGAAAAACGTCCGCGAAAGAAATGACTCTGGACGGTCTGGCAATGAGAGTGGGGAATGCCGTCTTCGGTGGCGATCCATTGTCGAACAAACTCTTGGAGGCCTGAAAAGCTCAGGTAGCACTTCCGATCGTGGTAGTGCTTGTAGTAATTACTGAC
This sequence comes from Pedosphaera sp., assembly GCA_025359965.1. Lineage (GTDB taxonomy): Bacteria > Verrucomicrobiota > Verrucomicrobiia > Limisphaerales > SXQI01 > SXQI01. The sequence continues at coordinate 51,709 of JANYDC010000031.1, read as the reverse complement.
TCTGACGAAAAAAGAGCCGTCATAAAAGAAGGCTAGCCTGGTAATAGCTGGTGATGGGTTCGATGGCGTCATGTCTTGGTCAGTGTCGCTTATTAGTGCGGTCAGGTCAATGCGCCGCTTTTTATGTGTGCTCCGGCGTTAATCTTGTTCTGTGCCGCTAAAATCGTACGCAACCCATGCTCCACCCCGTGGCCGCAAGGATGGGGTGAGAGCACTCCAGCTTGTCGAGCAACGGTTTCCTTGACTTCGGCAACCGCGTTGCTGGGGGCGATCAGCCAGCGCGCGTAGCGATGCGAAAGCATGGAGAGATCATTGACGTGATCACCTGCGGCAACCACTTGATCCGCATGGATACCCAAATGGCGGCTTAATTCACCCAAGGCCGACCCCTTATGGTAATCGGGGTGTGAAAGGCGCGCGTAAATATCGTTGCGCATGACGGCAAGACCCGATTTGCCCGCAAACAGGGCATCAAGGCGGGTATGGATGCGTACCGATGACTCGCTGTGGGAGGCGATCCAGCAGAGGGGGGAGTATTCATCGGCATAGACGGTCGCCACGTTTTCCTCGTCAAGAATGAGTCTGGCGTGCAGTAGGATTTGAGCGGAGCGAGCGTAAACATCTTTGTGGGCGGCGGTGCAACCATCGTTCCACTCGGCGAATGCTTCCCAGCCCGAGGGGGTTCGGCGGTAGATTTCGCGTTCGACCACAATGGCGTAGTCAGGGCGCAAAGGTACCCCGGCCCGGGCCAGCCCTTCGTCCAAATGTGGTAGGGAGCGTCCGGTGTTGATCGCCCAACTGATGCCTTCGGCCTGACACTTCGCCAACAGTTGAGACAAGGCCAGCGGGATGCGCGGGTGCTCGTCCTCGGTGTGCAGAGTGCCATCAAAATCGGTCGAGATCAGTTTGATCGGTAAATCCATGTTGTTGCTTTGCGCATGCGTTCGCTTGTGGTGCGTCGAATCAGGCCTTAGATTCGTATACCTGTTGATTTTGTCAAAATGAGATTCATGACCGCCCAAGATAAATACGACGACGCGATGTTCGATTACAGCAATGCGGAGTACGCTGTCGCGGTGGGCAAGCTGTTGGCGCTGCTGGAGTTGGAGCCGGATAATTTTGATGCCCAGCTTGCCTTGGGCATGGCCTATTACCGTCTGGGTGATTTTTCCAAAGCCATCGAGGAAGGGCATAAAGCAGAGAAACTGAAGCCCCATGAACAACTGGTCCACACCAACCTGTCTCTATTCTACATGAAGGCAGGCGACAAAAAGATTGCGGAACACCATGGATTGCAGGCCCGCATTGCTTCTTGGAGACTACCTGTACCCGATCCAGCAGCCACGCCGACGCAGGACCCTGAATTGCAGATGGCCAAGGCACCCATGCCCAAATTGCCACCGAAGTTTCCCGATCAGCCATGGAAGAAAAAAGCACCTGATGCACCGCACAGCCCTGCATGAACTCGCAGGACGGCTTTATTTCTGTGGGGCGAGTGGCGGAGTTTGATGATTCCCACGGCAATCCAATTGTAGTAAACGGCCGAGAATTGGCGCTTTTTTTCCATCACGACCAGTGGTCGGCCATTGACGCAATCTGTCCCCACCGGGGAGGCCCCTTGTCTGCTGGGTGGTGCGAGCAGGGCACTGTGGCCTGCCCCCTTCACGGTTGGAGATTCGATCTCTTAACGGGCCAGTGTTTGGAGAGGGAAGATAAAAAAGTGGCCGTGCATACGGTCAGGCTCGTGGGAGAAAACATTCAAGTCAGGCTGAACATTCAACCGATACAATAGAAAATTATGAAATCCTCATACGAACTGGCGATGGAACGTCTGGACAAGAGTTCTCCCTCCAAAAAAGTCAGCGACAAGCAAAAGAAGCAGATGGCTGAGCTGGACTCGGTCTATGCCGCTAAGGTTGCTGAACGGGAAATTGCCTTGAAAGGCGATATCAGCAAGGCCATGGGCGAGGGGGATTTTGACACGATCAACCAATTGCAGCAGCGATTGACGTCGGATCGCAAAAAATTGGCTGCCGAGCTGGAGGAAAAGAAGGAGGCGATCCGCAGCGATCGTAAATAAGTCAGCGGCGTTTGAGCCACTGTTCGTAGTTATAGATGGCCACTACAGCAAGCGCGTGGCCTATAGTGCCGTCCGCCACCAAGCTGGGAACTGCCGATGGGTCGATCAGTTTGATCTCAATGTCCTCTGCATCGTCGAGATCCTGCTCAGCGACCTGTTCGCACCCTGTGACGACCACGGTGTAGCAGAGGTTATTCATGAGGGCGGGGTTTGGACGGGTTTGTCCAATAAGTTCCGCGTGAGTTCCCGCGTAGCCGGTTTCCTCCAATAGCTCGCGGACTCCGGCCACCACGGGGTCTGTTTCCTCCTCGTCGATCATTCCTCCTGGTACCTCCATTTCCACCGTGTCCGATCCATGGCGATACTGCCTCACCATGACCAGTTGGCCTGAAGTGGTCAGGGCTACGACCGTAACCCAGGAGCATGCCTCAATGATGTAAAAGTCATGAGGTTTGTGGATGCGGGGGGATATTTTAAAATCCTGTCGGACGCGGAAAACCCTGAAATCCCCCAAGACTTTGGAGCTTGCGACGGGCCATGGCTGCGGTCCGTCGCTCACGAGAAACCGCGTTCTTTGGCGGCCCAGCCTTGTTGCATCATGCTGACAAGGTGAGCCAAAGCGCTTTCATAGGTCTGGCCGGGGCGCTCTGCAAGTTGCTTCGCGCGCTTATCCAACTGGCCCGCCATATAGTCGAGTTTCTCCTCCGGACAGCCAAACTGTTGGAGGAGAAGACGGATTTGTTCTAGTGACGCGCTCTCGGCCATCAGGGCTTATCGGCTTTCGACGCGAATACTTTCGACAGCAACTCTTGAGAGGGGCTTGCTCTTCTCGCCGCCTCCGCCATGAGCGGTGGGGGTGTTACCAAGGATTTCGAGGGTTGCATCACCTTCGATGACCTCGCCAAAGCAGGTGTATTGCTTATCCAGAAAACGGGCGTCGGCCAGACAGATGAAGAACTGGCTGCCTGCGGAATTGGGATCCTGCGAGCGGGCCATGGAGATCACTCCGCGAACATGAGGACGGTCGCTGAATTCGGCCTTCACCTTGTAGCCGGGTCCGCCAGTGCCAACCATGGGGTCGTCTTTTTTGCTCAGGGGATCGCCGCCCTGAATCATGAATCCTTTTACAATCCGGTGGAACGCGGTTCCATTGTAAAAACCTTCCTTGGCGAGCTTCTTGAAGTTCTCAACGGTTTTAGGGGCGACATCGGGCCAGAATTTGAGGGTGATCTCTCCGGCGCTGGTTTTAATGATGGCTACTTCTTCAGTCATAAAATTCTTAGGCAGAGTGTCGATTACTTGATGCGGTCGATGCCGACGATTTCAATTTTTTGCACGCTGACGCGGGTCGTTGGTTTGCTGGGTTCTCCTGACCGACTTGGTACCACAGGTGTTTCGCCGATCTTCTTCAAAACGTCCTCGCCTTTCAGCACTTTGCCGAACCCGGTGTACTTGCCATCAAGCCAGGTAGCGTTCCCTAAGCAGATGAAGAATTGTGATCCGGCCGAATCCGGGCTCTGGTCGCGCGCCATTGAGAGAACGCCCAAGGCATGTTTTTTATCGTTGAACTCGGCTTTGATTTTGTAGCCGGGATCACCCTCGCCCCAAGTGGATTCTTTGGTCATGTCCTTGGAGAGCGGATCTCCACCCTGAATCATAAAACCTTTGACGATACGGTGAAAAGCGGTGCCATCGTAGAAGCCCTTTCTGGCCAGGGTTTTGAAATTTTCGACGGTCTTGGGTGCCACATCGGTCCAGAACTCGACCACCATTTCGCCCTCTGAAGTTGTGATGATCGCAACTTCGCGAGCATTTGAGGTGGCAGGAGCATTGGTTTCAGCAGCAGTAGGCTGCAACAGCCCGGCCAAGCCGAGGGTCAGGGCCGCAAAAATCATCCATTTCATGTTGGCTGAATATCACCGCATTCAATAAGAAAGTCACGCGCAGAAAAGCAAGTGCTACGACAGGGGGTTCGCGACGAAATTCTTCAAATTGCCGAAAAACCCAGGCGTTTTTGGTGAAATGTCGATGCTTTTGAATGGTAAATCTTCGCGAGGTTAAGTAACTGGAATCACATCCCTGCTGTTCTTAGCTTTGAGGACTGTCTCATGCAGCCTTCAGGTGTTATCTCGTACCTCGTAGTTCCTGTTTCGAGCATTAGCTCTATTTTGCTCTCCTTGAGTTAATGATCCTAGTATTGCTCGATCCGCTTAATTTCGCTTGGTGTCACAACTCGTCATCCGTCGAATCCTTTTTTCGAGGGCAGTCTTTGACAAATAGCTGGACAGAGGCCTTGCCGAGCCCAGTATTTGAAAAATGAAACACGGTTTCGCCTTTCTTATTCTGATTACAACGTTTTTATGTGGTTGTGCGACGCAATCCCCACGGATGCAAGAAGCGAATCCACCCAAGCAAGCAAAACGTGTAAAAGTGTTGATGTATGATTCGACGGTATGGCCAAAGCAAGCCCATATTGATATCTTTGATAACGAGAGATCGGTTCAAAGCCCCTACAAAAAAATTGCACTGTTAACTTGTGAAGGTGCTGTCCATGAAGAACCGGAAATGACAGAAGCCATTATTTACCGCGCTCGAATGTTGGGGGCGAATGCGGTTATTCTCATGCCAGAAAGGCTTTTGGGACAGAATAGGTTTGGTAGTGTGAGGACAATTTTTCGAGGGATGGGAATCAGGTATGAAGCCCTTGATAATAGATAGGCTTGATAGAACCCGCCAACTGAGTTTGCTCCTCTCGTAGTCACGTCTCAAGCGACGGGGGAAGCATTCGTGAAGGATCACGTGGGTTAATCAAGCAATTGCCGTGAGCTGGGTGCAAAGGGAAAATCAACCAAAAAAATGTTCAATAGCATCGACATTCTGCAAGTAATAATTCGATGATTTTATGGGAGCACACCTGCTTAAAAAGATCGGTGTGTCGCCGAGTATGTCGGCGCTGGATGGTGTTGGAGGGTCTTCAGGTTTTGAAATTTGCTATCGTCAGCCGATTGGCGCAACGAGCGGATTTTAACGCATGGGTTGGAAGAAGGTGGCTAGTATTCTGCCCATGATGAGTTTGGCGCGGTCATTACCGTGGATGGTGTCGCGCATCCAGTAGTCGTAGGGCTGGCCGGTTTTAGGATCGGGCGGGCCGAAACCGACGGTTTTGGCGGGGCCGTAAATGTAAGCTGAGGAGACGGCCGTCATATCGAGAAAACCGCACTGTTTAAGAGAGGCGAGGTTCGCCAGATCGACTCGAAAACTAGCCGGCGCTGCGAGGTTTCGCGCCGGGCTGGGGTCAAGTTCAGGTATGTTGGGAGCGAAGAAATAGGCATTTGAACGAGGGAAGGAATTAGGGCTCCACGCACCAGTAAGGATGAGAATCTCGGGTGCTTTGCCGAATTTGCGGCTAATTTCACGGGCATGGTCTATAACGCTTGCGAAGTGGGTTATGTTGGTTCCGTTGCTTATGCCGCCGATGATCAGCAGGTCAGGACGGTAGCGGGCAATACGTTCTTCGATGTGGTCTTTGTAAAAATCCACGCCGGTGCTGCCTTTAGTGCTGCAGATGACTTCGATTTTGGATCCCGGCCAGAATTTTTCAACCCAGAGTTCCCAAGGGGAGTTGGAGGTATCCTGCTGGACGCTATCGCCAAGCATGAGGACGCGGAGGGTCGAACCGGCGAAAAGCCTGCTGACAGTTTGTGGCAGATTTCGGAATCGGTTTTGACTGGGTTGATATGCCAGCGGAGGAAGTGTGGCGTAGAATTTATCAGCCCATTCGCGCACCTGTGCGGGGCGAGTTTCGGTGAGTTCCACGTTGTCGATCAAGAAAGGCGCTCCGTGAATGGGATGGAAACCGATTCTCAACTGGCAGGGCTGAAGTTTTCCATCAGAATCCACAGTGACTTTTGCCCGAATATGGAAAGTGTTGGTGACCCAGTCGGGCGAGGGCATGAAGGCGGAATACTGATCGCTATTGAGGGCCTGTCCGTTGCCATCGACGTAGGTGGCGGACCAGTATCCATAACCGCTTCCTCCGGCATTGTTCTTTTTGCCGGAGGTTTTGGAGTTGAAGGTCAGCCGATACCATTGGAGTGGCTTGGTGGCGATGAGCGGGCTGGACCACTGATCGGAAACAACGCTGAGGCAGCTTTGGCCCGAGGCTTTTTCAAGAGTGGACCATGTTGCGGAGGGGCCACCCGCGACCCAGCCGCTCTGGGCTGGATCGCTTTCAAAATCAGCGCTAAGAACAACCGGCTGAGCTGTCGAACTCAGCACGGTTCCTAGCAGGAGAAGGGAAGGGGCCAGCTTACATGCCCATGATCTGATAGCCGCAATCAACATAAATCACTTGGCCGGTGATGGCTGCTGCACCATCAGAGGCGAGGAAAGTGCCGGTGGCACCGAGTTCGTCGGGAAGGACATTGCGTTTGAGGGGGGAGTGGGCCTCGTAGTGCTTCAACATATCCGTGAAGCCGGCGATGCCCCGTGCGGCGAGGGTGTTGACCGGCCCGGCTGAGATGCAGTTGACGCGGATCTTCTTCTGTCCGAGATCGTAGGCCAGGTAACGGGTCGAAGATTCGAGAGCAGCTTTCGCCACGCCCATGACGTTGTAATGGGGAACGACTTTCTCGGAGCCGTAGTAAGTCATGGCCACGATGGAACCGCCGTTAGTCATCAGTGGCACGGCGGCGCGCGCGAGGGCAATGAGGGAGTAGGCGCTGACATCGTGGGCGACGCGGAAGGCTTCGCGTGAAGTATTGACGAACTCGCCTTCGAGGGCGTCTTTGGGGGCAAAGGCCACAGAATGGAGCAGGAGGTCAAGGCGTCCATGTTTGGCGGCAACTTCAGCGAAAACTCGGGCGATATCTTCGTCCTTGGTGACATCGCAGGGGAGGATAAGGGTGTCTTCGCCGAAAGTTCCGGCGAGTTCCTCCACGTTTTCCTTGAGGCGCTCACCCTGATAGGTGAAAACCAAGGTCGCTCCGGCCTTTTTCCATGCTTGCGCGATGGCCCAGGCGATAGAGCGTTTATTGGCGACTCCGAAGACGATACCGATTTTTTGATTCAGCAATGACATAATCTCAGTGGAAACTGATTTCGGGAGACTTAAGGCGGGGTTCCGTGCTTGGCAACTGTTTTTTCGGCCCCGCCCCGGAGGCGGGAGACTCTCAGGAGCACTCCCAAGCCAATAACCAGAGTGGTTGCAACTGCATAAACAGGGGCGTTGGCGGTGGCAGGCGAGAAGTAAAGAGAGGCGGCGCCGATGGCCGGCCCGGCAAAAATTCCGGTGCCGATGGCCGCTTCGTGGATGCCGCCATGCTCGCCTTTGGTGTCCGAGGCATCCATGGCGTAGTAAAGGGATGAGTAGTAAATGAGGCCAAAGCTCCAGCCGAGCACGAGTTGCGCGAGAGCTATCCACCAGAGGTTGCTCATCAAGAGGAGTCCGCAGAAGGTCAGGATCAGCAGGAGATAGGAGATGATCATCCAATTCAGGCGGTAGTGCCAGCCTGTCCAAAGCCCGAGAACCATGAAAGCGGCGAGGCGGGCGAAGAGCCAGATGGAACAGTAGACTCCAGTCCAAGCTGGCGAAAGCTCTAGGCGAACGGCCAGATCCGGGATGAGTGGGATGATGGTGCACATCGCGATGTAGGCGAAAGGATTCGCGATGAGAGCCAACCGTTGGAACTTGCGGTTCAGCTCGGGGGTGGCTTCGTGTGGGACTTCCTCTTCAGGGATGGAGGGCCTTGCTTCAAGATCGTGCTGCGCGCCCGGCAGTTGCTTCCGAGTTTTATGGACGAGGATTATTTGGGCCAAGTGGAGAAGAATAGGAACCCAAAAAATGGAGCTGTCCCCTAATTTTTGCCTGATCCATCCACCGCTAAAATAGGCAACAGCCGCGCCGCCCGCCCAGACGACATTGTAAATGGCGATCATGCGCGGGAGCCAAACGGCATTCTCCTTCTCGCACGCCATGGCTTCCAGCGTAGGCCAGGTGAAGCACATGCCAAAGGTCCACACCACCATGGTGAGTATCAACCCCAGACTGCTGCTCGTTAGGGCTGAAGCCCCGAGGCTGGCCGCCATGATGCCGCAGCCAACGGTCAGCGCCTGATAATACCCGTGTTTTTGAGCGTACCTTCCTCCGTACAGGGCGGAAAAGGCAAAGACGAATCCGTTCAGAGCGCAGAACCGCAAATTGTCGTAGGCGGTGAAGTGGTATTGTTCCTTAAGGACGAAGAAGATGTAATTGAAATAATAGGCGGTGGCGAAAGCTCCGAGGCCTTCGAGCGTGAACACCCGAATCTTGAACTGCGGCAATGTCATGGCTCAGGGGCGTTGGGTTGCCGTGGCAAGTTCGCGCAGGGCCGTCTCGGCGTACCAGCGGATGGCATCGCTGATGGGCGGTTGCAGCAGATCCAGATCAGCGGCGGAACACCAGCGGATATCCAGATGCTCCTCGGTGTTGAGCTGGGTGGTGCCGGTTTTGGGGCGGGCGAAATAGATCAGGCCGATATGCTCATGGGTCGCGTTGATGCGGTGGATATCCATGAACCGCGGAGCGATGAGAGCGCGGGTGCCGGGGCCAGTGGTCGGGGGGCGTTCGCCCACGAGCTCGATATCGAGGCCGGATTCCTCCTTGGCTTCGCGGAGAGCGGCGGTTTCAGGTTCCTCGTCCAGCTCGATATGACCGCCCAGAGGAAGCCACTTGCCCAGTTTGCGGTGCAAAATAAGGAGCACCCGCCCATCTTCCACTACGAAGATGGCGGACGTGAAGTCAATCGCCTCATGCAAATGCGCCATGAAGCGTGGACTTTGGGTCAACGGGGCGGGTCTGCCAACGGAAAACTTGAGGGGATGGGAAGGATGTTTCCCGCTGAGACGCCGGGACGCAGAGAGGGCCGGGGCAGGGGGAATGTTGAAGTTGGGCGGCCATCGGTCTGATCTGCTGTTCGCGCTGCCCCATAGCAAAATAGGGTGAGTTTAGGGCAAGAAACGGTCGAGGGAATAAAGCGGGCCCGGCGTATTAAGAGGTGAACCTAAGACGTTGGCTGAACTTGAATCAAAGGCTCAGCTGCCCAATGAAAGAACACGCATTTATGAAGACGAAACAGAACATTCTCCAGTTGATCGGTCTCACCTCAATACTCGCTGTCACTGCGGCGGTGGCGTTCATGGCCAACACTGACGCGGCCACGCAATCCATGGGTTGCGGCATGGACCATGGTGCCGCAGTTAGCATGAAGCAAAACCTCAAGGGCGCTGAACTTATGACCGAAGGCAGCCAACCCAAGGAACATGCCAGCAAACAGGCCTCCCACGGTTGCTGCCCCATGATGGGTGCGGCCGAACCCTCCAGCGAGGCGGCCCACAAACACGCCAGCATGGCCTCTGCTTCCTGTTGCTCCGCCAAACACGGCGCAGACGCCAGCAAAAGTCCCGAAGCTGGCAAGAAATAAGGTCGGATTCGGACGGTATGACTCAAAGCAAAAACATGCGGGCACGCGCAAGCGTGCACCGCATGTTGTTGTAAGGACGGGAACGTAAACAGGGGACCTCTAGGAGTGATTTGAGCTGGTTTGAAGCTGAGAACGGGTATTGAGATTTTTTGAAGGCAGAAGGGGGACAGAAGGCACTCCTAGAGTTGGCCTGTAAAATTTGGAGGTTATGGACGGGGGAAGAAGGTGTTTTGACTTAGGTGGACTGTTGACTGCGAGGGGCGGGGATGGCCTGTGTTACAGCGAAGGCGGGATTATACGGAGCGCGTCGTGGCGGCGGCATGGGCCAAGCGGGTTTGTTACTGGCTTGGGCAAAAGCTGGACGGGCGGCTTGGTTTCGGCAGGGCTTGGGCATGGTTGTTCCTAAGTCGTGGGAAAGCGACTCCCGCAGAGACGCTGAGGCGCAGAGGGGGTAGAGTCGATTCTGGGTGTCTCCGTGTCTACTATAATGCATCACGTTCGGTCGATTTGATGGTATATGTTGTATGGCTGTCTGATGAGAATCGGATGTTTGACGTGGATCAGCTCTGGTTGGTAATGGGCCGGAGAAGGTGGATTGGGGCTGTGGTTGTGCAGAGGTGGTTAGGGTGAAGGAAGAAGGTGCTGTTGGTTCACTGCTTTTATCTTGCGACTGAGGGAAGAGGGAGTCGTCTACGACGGTTTGGGTTGTTTCCTGAGCATTGTTGTGTTCTTTAGGGCTTTTTTCCTGTTCGAGGAGTTCGTGCAGGTATTTCTGAACCTGGATTTCCAGTTCGAAAATGATCTGGAGTTCTTGCGGGGTTAGTCGGCCGTTGTCCAACAGGTGAAGGACTTTTTGGCGTATACGGCAGAGAATTGCTCCGTGATTGAAGGCGGTGCTGTGGGTTTTGTTTTTTGCTTCCATGAGAGCAAAATAGCAGATTTGAAATAAAAAGCAACAAAAGAAGACTCAAATATCGAGAAAAGTTTAAAACCGGGATTTGAGGAAGAGGAAATTGTTTCACGCGGAGTCGCGAAGGGCGCGGAGGGGCAGAAGGAAATTAACAGCGAAGAGCCCAGAAAAAAGAATGCACGATGGCGCTGAGACCGCCGGGTTTAGGCGATTGGATCATCAGAATGACTGAGGTTGGTCAGGTCGAAGACTTAACGTGGTTGAATTCCCCGGCCGGTGATGGATTTCTGGAGGACGGCTTCGTCATTCAAGTTGCGGACTTCCTTGGCACCGATGTGATCGATGGCAGCGCTTGATGTGTTGAGGAAGTTTCTAGAAGTTGTACTTTAAGTTTGGAGGATGCCGTTTCCTCGAATTAACGGACGATCGAATTTGAATGTTTTCCAAAGTTTATGACTGAAACCGAAGAGAGGGAATATTTTCAAAGTTTGAATTCTCCTGATAACTGGCTTTCTTCGGCTCAACGCCTTAGGCACGCGGCCGAGACGTTGTTTCGCGCTTATTCTGCGGCAACTCAATTGCCAGAAGAGGAGCAAGCTGAAAGCGAAGACGTTAGCCTTGTTGGCTCCGCTACTTTGCTTTTTGGACTCGCGCTGGAAAATCTATTAAAAGCTGCGCTTTTATTCGAGGGGATCGCGACCGTAAACCAGGATGGAACGATCAAAACAGGGCTTGGTGCATTCTTTGTTCATGATCTCGAGGGCATGGCCAAATCATTGTCTAGTCTATGCTTAACTGAAGAAGAACCGCAGCTTTTGCAGCGGCTCTCCGCATTTGTAATATGGGCAGGAAAATATCCTTCTCCGATTGCATTCGAAGGTAAAAAATCTGCGTCCGGCGGCTTACTACTTACGGGCCAACCGTGGTGCGCGGAACGCTGTATTCCACTCGAATTTAGGAAGGAAGACAAAGCCTCGTTTGACCGAATCTTCAGTCTTATTTTCGATCATATATCGCCACCAATCAAAATTCTGACCCGACGAGTTAAGCGTGAAGAAGATCTTCATTAAGCTCACGGCTCAATAATGTTTGGTTGGTTCGCACAGAGCTGCAATGCAAATCAGATCGCATGCTTGCCATCTCTTAGCTGCAACGTATTCTGCGGAAATGATGGCTGCGCTTGGATGGGTGATTATGTTGATTTTGTTCCTACTCGCCTTGTGGCGAGTAATTTGTTTTTTTAAGCGGTCTTTCTCTGGGAAAATCCATCGTAACGTTAATACAACTGTGCTTAGTGCCGGGCAACAATTCAATCTGGCTGAGATGTATGCTCTCGGGGAAGATGTGCCTCAAGACGATTCTGAGGCAATGGTATGGTATAGAAAGGCGGCAGAACGGGGGTTCGCTCCAGCGCTGGTCACACTGGGTGTGAGGTGCGCTGAGGGTAAAGGAGTGGCTAAGAATGCAGTGGAGGCGGTAAGGTGGTGGCGCATGGCTGCGGATTTGGGCGATGCCGATGCTCAGTTCAATCTTGGTCTGGCATTTACTGAGGCATCAGGGGTGGGTAAGGATGCAGAAGCAGCCGCGCAATGGTACAGAAAGGCAGCCGACCAAGGTCTTGCGCAGGCCCAATTCAATCTTGCAACTATGTATGCTAATGGTGAAGGGGTAGCAAGGGATGTTGTCGAGGCTGCAAAATTCTGCCGCAAAGCCGCCGATCAGGGCGATTCCGCAGCTCAGCACAACCTTGGGAACATGTTCCTAAAAGGCGAAGGGGTGGTGAGAAACGCAGAAGAAGCCATGAAGTGGTATCGCAAGGCGGCGGATCAAGGCGAGGCAAAATCACAATACCGTATGGGGTATGGTCACGCCCAAGGAGAAGGGCTTGCCAAAGATTTGGTTGAAGCCGTGGAGTGGTATCGGCTTGCTGCCGGACAAGGATATGCACCCGCTCAATGCAATCTAGGGCTGATGTACGCAAAAGGTGAGGGCCTTCCGCTGGACGCAGTGGAAGCCATGAATTGGTATCAAAAAGCAGCAGATCAAGGAGAATCAACAGCTCAACTAAATGTTGGTTTGTGCTATGCTCAAGGGCAGGGCGTGGCCAAGGATGCCGTGAGGGCAGTGGCTTATTTTTTGAGAGCGGCGAATCAAGGCAATGCGCACGCTCAATCCCGCTTGGGAATAATGTACGCTGACGGGGAGGGGACAGAAAAGGACGCTCCTACAGCCATCCAATGGTTTCGTAAGGCATCGGAACAGGGAGAAGTACTGGCGCAAAGATATTTGGGTTTAATGTATTCGCACGGTGAAGGAGTCGCCGAGGATGCTGCAGAAGCAGCCAAGTGGTTCCATAAGGCTGCTGAGCAGGGTGATCCGGATTCACAATTCATTTTGGGTGTTGCTTATTACAACGGTGAAGGCGTCCCGATTAACCCAGCAGAGGCGACAAAATGGCTTAAAAAGGCTGCCGCCCAAGGCCATGTTACGGCGCAAGCGTATCTAGATTTGGATCAATGATTTCTCGCACGGTACCCCAATATGAACCGGCACAGTAGGTGAACGTGGGTTCGTGAGCGTTCGTGCGTTGGTGCAACGCCGTCCGCCCTCTTTCGTTAGTTGAGTCCTGGCCTGAACTCCGGGAAGCGGTAGCGGGCAGGACTCGGCGCATGTAGAAGTCAGAACCAAGTAAGGAAACGCACTTGCCTTACTCGCTTATGAAAACAGTGATTCGAGCCAATGAATACGGATGCATGGGAGGAATCTTTGCTTTGATGCGCTAGAAGTGACAGAAAAAGCTCCGTGGGGGTATGCAATGGTTTTGGCGTGCCACTACCGTCGTCGTTGCTACACTCGGGCCAATCAATATTCTTTCAACCATATGACCGCAGAAATTGCAGCCGTAGCGACGTGTTTCGGAGTGTTCGTAACCTTTCGCCAACTTCTGGCTATGGAGGCCCAAATAACAGAGATGAGGAAAACCGCGAACCTAGCGCGTGAAAGTATCGAACAGAGCAGAAAAGCAATAGAGGCATCGGTAGTGGCAGCTCAAACCGACCAGCGCGCGTGGGTGGGAGTGGAGAGTGTGATCCTTACGCCAATGGAGGCCGGGGCTCCACTTTCGATCACCGTACATTTCAAGAATGTTGGCAAGACTCCAGCACTCAAAGTGCGCCCTTCTATTGACTTACTAACACGGGACAAGGCTTTGTCACCCGGTGATCTGGTGAAGGAACACAACCATCGCTCGGCCGACAAGGATTCCGACGCGGCGATGTTTCCAGGGGCGAACAAGTATCTTCCTGCCAACATTGCCGAACCGCTAACCCCGATTGTGATTGAGCAGTTCCAAAAAGGCCTTTTTTTTATTTATGTTATCGGCACAATCAAGTACGAGGATGTATTCGGCAACAAGCGCCAAACTAGGATCTCCCAAACATACAGCGGGGCAGTGGGAGCATTTCACACCAACGACGCTCACAATGATGCTGACTGAGGAATTAGCGGGGTAAGTTAGGGAGGCTGGACGGGGGGGCACCTTGAAACCATCGCAGTGCAGTTCCTTCAATTTCATCCAGACTGCCACATCCAGATTCCCCCCTGCATGCGACCACGACCGCAGGCTCTGCGGCTTTGCTCAAGACGATACTTTACATGAGGTGCTCTGATGTTCCTACCGTCCTGCTCAATGGCTCGGATCGTAGTTTGGTTGGATTGGTCCGGGTTTTAGTTTGGGATGTGTCGGGCTTTCAGCCCTGTGAGGTTTTCCGAGGTGAGCTTACCTAGGCCTTCAGCCTAGGCTATCATATGACGGGCCTTCAGCCCTCTGAGGTTTTTGGAGGGAAGTTTGCCCAGGCATTCAGCGCGGACTGGGTGAAAGAGTTGAAGCGGGTTTCCAACGGTTGGCCCAAAGCACAACCCCCTGAGTCCACTGATTTTGAGTGGCGAGGTGGATATGCGCATTTTTCCGTGAGCCCATCAGATATGGAGGAAGTCAAAGCATATATCGCAAACCAGCAGGCTCATCACGAGAAACTGACCTTCCAAGAGGAATTGTTTCGCCATTACTCGGCGACGCCAAATATTCTAATCTTGGTTCTCCGCGATGCAGTAGAGGTGCCCGTCGGTGCGGAGAAAAATCTGACCGTCGGAAATGGCTGGCGTGGCGTTGCTCGGCTCGCCCAGGTCATTCATGGCCAAAAGTTCGAACTTCTCCGGATCGGGCCGAAAAACGGTGGTGACGCCTCTTCGGCTCGTGACATACAACCGCCCGGCTGTCATCACGACCGAACCCCAGCTTTCTCCGCCGTCGAGCCGCTCGGTCCACCGGATTTTTCCGGTCTGGCATTCCATACATTGAGCGGTCCCTGGTCCGGCATTGACTATGTAGATGAATCCATCAACGACGACACCCGAGCCAATCCGTTGGGGCTGTCTCGCCAGCCACAGCCGGTTGGAAGCAGTCACGTCGCCGGCCCCGCCCAACTTGAAACCAATGGTGGGTCCGTTTCCCCATCCCGTGAACGCGACGCCGATCCCGGAGGAGACGACGGGCGAAGCATAGATCAGATCCACTTTTTCTTCCGCCAACCCCTCGACGAACCATAACCTTGCGCCGGTCTTCGGATCGCAGGCGACCACCTGCGTGAGCATGCTGCAAAGGATCTGATCCTTGCCGCCGACCTTGGCGACGATGGGCGTAGACCACGAGCCCCAATTTCCTTTGAGGAGGGTTTTTGGACCGCCGGGTTCGTCGTATTTCCAGAGCAGTTTGCCCGTCTTCAAGTCAAGGGCGGTCAGAAAGGCCCGGTCGCCCGGACCGAAGTTCAGGATGACCTTCCCACGATGGAGGATCGGGGAGGAGCCGTAGCCCCATTCATTGCGCACTTCACCGAGGTCCTTTTTCCAAAGTTCTTTGCCGTCGAAGTCATAGCAAAAGACACCGGCCGAGCCGTGCCAGACCACCACGCGCGCGCCGTCGGCGACGGGAGTTGATCCGCAGTAGGGATTGGATTGATGCGTTGGTTCAACGATGGGAAACTCAACGGTCCACATCCAAAGTTGTTGGCCCGTCCGGCGGTCGAAGCAGTACAGGTTTCGCTTTTTGCCGGAGTCTTCCGCACAAGTGACAAAGACGCGCCCATGCGAAACGATGGGGCTGCTGTTACCCGGACCTGGGAGTGTCGCCTTCCAACGGACGTTATTGGTCGCTCCCCAATGGAGCGGCGCTTTGTTCGCTTGGGCGACCCCATTCCCGCCCGGCCCGCGGAACTGCGGCCAATCTCCTGCCCGGACTTTCAGGGACAACAGCAAGGCAAGCGCAGCAGCAGTCTGAAAAAATATTCGGCTATTCATGATCAAGGCGAGGCGCTCGAATCTGACGATTCGTTCCGTAATTGCGGGGCTAAGCGAGTTCATCCACCGCTTCTGGCAGGTGCGTATTCCACACGCCAATCCCCTGAGTAAGAGGCTTGGCTCGCACTAAAGGTTATCGGGAATTTTCGCGTATCCAAGAAAGTTTAATGGTCGTCGGTGAAGGAGGGTGCCATGTCGTTTTATTTATACGCGGACATGCCGCAGGGGCTTTTGCCCAGGGTTTTCCCCTTAAAACGGGACAACCCAGACCGAACTCCAGTTTTAGCTGATTGCGGAGCGGCCTGGGCTGCAGGACGAGATACCTTCGGGATAAGCGGCAGGAACCCTCCACTGGCTCATCAACTAAGTGCCAGCAATTTTTTCGCTCCGGGAGCCATGCCTTTAGCAGTCCGGCCGGCGGCAATCACCTTCCTGAGAACGGCCTCGGACGGCGACGAGATGCTAAGAAAAAATCCACGTTGAATTGCCGTTTCCAAGGACTTCACGGCTGGGCCAAACTTGCACGTTGAGTAAGCCACCGTTGATTCATGCTCCAACTGATTCCAATCGGCAGGTGTGAGAATGCAATCGCGGTCAGGCCAGGTTCCGTCGTCAGTAGTAATGCGCACCAGCACGACTTGGCCTCCATTGGTTTGAGGATCAGAAATGACCAGGCAGCGATGAAACGGCGGCTCCTGACTTTTCAGAGCGGTGCCCAATTGGATCATGCTGCGGCAAAGATTTCGTCCAACTGGTTCAGCTCAATCGCTTCTTGTCTGAGTCGGTTGACCTGCTCGGCGCTTTTGCCAAGAGCCATGCCCACTTGTTCCACGGCGATAGGCGCGCAACCATTCGTCACCGGTGTCCATTCCTTGCAGTGCGTGTGGCACCATTCCACCAGTTGCCATTGATCCTTGCCACCGTGATCGGCCCACACTTCATCCAACAACCCGACTTCCGCGTCAGAGAGATGATCGCGCTCGGGCATTTGTTCCAAGGTGACTTCGTGATTCTTGCGGTCGGTGATGCACTGCTCCCAACGACGGTCGGCCTCTCCCATGAGACGCCCTGCATTGATCAGGTCGAGCGTCTCGCTGGTCACGGGGCCATTGCGCATCGAGAGATAATCGCCGCCGATGACCGGGGTGTTTCGGCGATCCAGTGAATGGCGATCCAGCAGGTACAAAAGCTTCACAAGCTTCATGACATTCATCTGCCTGCCGCCGCGCTCCAAAAACAGGCACGCGGCTTCTGTCGCCTTGCCAATGTGGAAACGAAAATTCATAACACCCTCAACATAGCGGAAAGTCTTTGCTTCGTTCAATAAAACAATCGGCCTCAACCGCCTCCAGAGTTGGAGGGATTTTGGTGCTTTTTTACCCAGGGTACGAGGATGCGTCCAACCCGGATAGAACTCCAGATCGACTGACCGCAAAGCGGTCTGGGGCTGCATGACGGATTCCCGTTTGGAATCTATGAGCGAGTGAACAATGGGCTGAAAACCCTTGAGGTGGAATTGTTCTGCCTTTAGCGTCAGGGAATGTTCACGCGACCTATTTTTGGCGGGATTGTGGTGTTGTCTGCGTTGCTTTCCTGTTCTCATGCGGCGGCGGCTTCGTCGGCTGATGTCGGGGCGGCGCTGAAGACAATTTCAAAAGTGAGTTTGGAAGGGCAGGGAAATGCTGGGGCGAATTTGGCGTTCAAGAAATTGGCGGCCAGCGATATTTCGGCACTGCCTACCATTTTGCAGGCTTTAAATGGAACGAATGATTTGGCGGCGAACTGGCTGCGTTCCGCCGTAGAAACCATTGCCAGTCGTGAATTGGCGGCAGGTCATGCGTTGCCGGTTGCGGCGCTTGAGAAATTTCTGGCCAACACTTCTAACTCGGCCCGAGCTCGGCGTCTGGCTTTTGAACTTATTGATCAGGTGGATCACGCCAAAGCGGAGAAGTTGATTTCTGAGATGGTCAATGATCCTGGGTCTGAACTGCGGCGCGATGCGGTGGGGCGGGTCATGGATCGAGCGGCTAAGTTGATGGCGGGGGATAAAAAGGCCGAGGCCAAGTCGACTTATCAAGAGTTGATTGTTTCAGCGCGGGACGTCGATCAAGTGGATGCCATCGCCAAGAATCTGCGGACGCTGGGTGAGACGGTGGACTTGGCGGCGACGTTTGGGTTTGTCACGCAATGGAAGGTAGTGGGTCCGTTTGACAGCGTGGGAGGGAAAGGATTCGCCGCTGTTTATCCGCCCGAGGAAAAATTGGATTTTGGCTCAGAGTACACCGGCAAAACTTCTAAGGTTCACTGGCAGGATTTCACAAGCAAGGATGAGTACGGAAATGTGAGCATGAATTTGCCTTACACGCCGCTGAAAGGCGTGGCGGCTTATGCGTACAGTGAATTTGTTGCGGGAAAGCAACAGGCCGCTGAGATCCGCATTGGTTCGCAGAACGCCTTCAAGGTGTGGCTCAACGGCAAGTTTTTATTCGGACAAGAGGAGTATCATCGTAACAAGGCGATAGACCAATACCGTGTCAACGCCCTGCTGAGGTCCGGGCGGAATGTCATTTTGGTGAAGGTCTGCCAGAATGAGCAGACGGAGGATTGGGCGAGCGACTGGGATTTTCAGTTGAGGGTGTGTGATCTGGCAGGTGCCCCTATTCGTTCCTCAGTCGCAGTGGCCTCAACCGGAGGAAAACTATGACGCGGCCTTTGTCGATTTTGTGCGGGTTGTTGGTGTTGAACGCTTCGGCTGGGGACTGGCGGCAATTTCGTGGGCCGCAGGGGGCTGGGGTGGCGGCTGATGCTCACCTTCCCACCACTCTCGATGCGGCCAAGAATGTGGCTTGGAATGTGGATTTACCGGGACGAGGTCATTCCACGCCTATCGTGGTGGGTGACCGCGTGTTTGTGACCGCGTCAAGCGGTGGACAAGGGGAGAGGCTTCATGTGTTTTGTTTCAGCGCGGCAGATGGACGCACCCTCTGGGAGCGTCAATTCTGGGCGACTGGGCGCACTACCTGTCATGAAAAAATCAGCGTGGCCGGACCTTCTCCCGCCAGCGATGGCGAACGGGTTTTTGCCTTATTTTCCTCCAACGACCTGTTCTGTCTGGATCTCAACGGCAATCTGCTTTGGCTGCGCGGGTTGATGCGTGATTATCCCAACGCAAGCAACGGTTTGGGGCTCTCTGCCTCACCAGTGGCGACGGATGGGGTTTTGGTGGCTCAAATAGAAACCGATGGCGATGCTTTTGCTATTGGTGTGGATGCGGTGACCGGGGTGAATCGATGGAAGATTACCCGCCCTCGCAAGGCGAATTGGACTTCGCCATTGGTGTTGGGATCGGAAGGCGGATCGCATCGAGTCGCGTTGCAATCCAGTGCCGGGGTATCCTTGGTCGACGCAGCAACCGGGCGCGAAATCTGGAATTACGCCGAAGGTGCTTCGACCGTCCCGTCTAGTGGGTTGAAGGGAGATGTTCTTTATGTCCCATCATCAGGCATCACCGCCTTGCAAGGGGCAGGGGAGGGACAGCCGCCCAAACAATTATGGAGGGCGACTCAGCTGCGTCCGGCAACTGCCAGCCCGCTCGTTTTAGGGGATCAGATTTTTACTTTGAACGATGCAGGCGTGCTGAGTTGCGGTTCCACCGCCGACGGAGCGCGGTTATGGCAGCTTCGGTTGAAGGGGCCTTTCAGCGCCAGCCCACTGGCGGCTGGAAAATTTATCTACCTGGTCAACGAGAAGGGGTTGCTCCAGGTGGTTGATCCCTCCAAGCCGGAGGGTGAAGTCGTCGGCGAACTAAATTTGGATGAGATCATTATTGGCACGCCCTCCATTTCAGGAGATGCCATTTACATTCGCAGCGACGGGCATCTCTGGAAGATTGCCCGTCCTGTTCTCAAGGTGTCGTAGCCGTGACCACGCATTAAAATTTCACGCGAAGACACGAGACCGCGAAGACCAGGCGTTTGGCAAAGACTTTGGGCGCACCAAAAAGTTGGAACGTTGGTTTCCTTCTGAACGGCGTGCTGAGGACAGCCCCCTCCCATCCCGTCACACTCACGCCCCGCCAATAAATAGGCGCACCTGAAGTTTCCGATGCAGGGCCAAAGCACAAGCGAGGTAACCCACCGAAGCAATCACGATTGCGTATAATGCTGCTGTTTCCGAAAACAAAACAACCAAGCCAGCCATGGCAAGCAGCAACTGACCGGTCCATACGATCTTAATGCAGAATTTTCTTAGCGCCCGATCCCCCGGACTGTAAACGCTCATCATCATCGGCAATATCAGGCAAATCAAAAGCCCGTAGCACAGGTATAAGGTGTCATGCAATTCCAGCGAACGCATGGTCACGTTGGCAAGTACGACAAGCAGCGCACCCGTAACGAGGATGGTTTTTGCTTTTAACCAAGCCATCAGTTTCAACGTCCCATCAACCAAGGCAAGCGTAGAACCATTGGCGGCGCCTCCCTTCGCGACCGATGAAGCAGTTGCGATTTTTTCCAGCATCGCAGGTGCTGCTTGAATAGAGTTGGCCGTAAGGGCGAAAATCAAAGCAGAAACCGGAACCATGAGACCCTTTTTGGCGAAGTATCTGCGTAATTTTTCCACCGCCCGATTGACTCGCATCTTTGCTGCGTCCTCGCTTCCCCCTATATCAGCCCCAACCTCCTTCATGCACTTGCCGTCAAAAAACCGCAGGATGATGGCGAGACGATCCTTTTCGTTCAAGTGTTCCATCGCCGCATCCAGCAGCGGAGCAATTCTAGACCAGTCGCCGGATTCAGTTTCGTTCAAAGACATTTTCCTTTGCGCCTCCTGTTCGCGATTGGTGCGTCGGATTTCAGTCCTAATCTTGGTCAGCGAGGTCAGTCTGGCGGTTCGATAGAGCCAGCCGGAAAGAATGACATTCGGATTTAAAGTACGCGCCTTTCTGGCGAGAATCACGAAGACGGCCTGGGTTATTTCTTCTGCCTGATGATGGTTTCCAGTGTAGCGTAGGGCCACCGAGTAGACCTTGTTGAGGTTGCGCGCAACCAGCACGCCAAAGGCCTCCTCGGTGTCCTGTTCCACGTACTGCCGCAATAATGCGCTGTCATTCAATTCCTGCATTCACTTGTAAATGCCGCCGAGCGGGGCAATGTAACAGTATTTTTGAATGTTATAACCTCACACGACGATTTTTGGCATTTTTGGATCTTTAACAGGGTTATTTTGAAGCCGATTTCAGTTCTGAAGTTTGGAGTTCAAGGCCGCCCCAGTAGGCGAACTCGTTGTTCCAACCGTTGGCCCAATTCTCGGCCCGCAGGGTGATGCGCTGGCCCGCAAATTTCGTCAGGTCAACGCTGGCCTGTTTCCAGCGGTCCCCATCATGTCCAATGATTTCCTTGTGGAGGAGTTGGCCATTGGCGGTGACGCGCAATTCCCAATCGCCCGAGTCGTGGCTGGCGACGGCAATATTGAGTTTGGTGGTTTTGCCCGAGGGAATCTCTGCGATGCGCTCGAAGAAGCTGCCCTTTTCCGGACTGTAGGCGTGGGTCATTAGCACGTTGGAGCGACCGAGGTGTGTCGGCAATTTTGTGGGAGTGCCCTCAAATTCCGGGGCGGTGAGTTTCCATTGTGGGTTCCAAAGGGCAATCGATTCACCATCCACGGCGGCTTGATTTGCGGCGCGCGGTTTTTCCAAAGGTTCTTTCGCTGCGTCTTTTTTATCCTGCGGCGGGTTGAGGATGTACATCATCAGATTTCGGAAATCCGCATCCGGCATTTGCTCCAAGCCTTCCGGCATGACCGAGAGTTCGCTGATGCGCATGGACGCCACTTCGGCTTTGGCGATGGTCTCTTCTTTTGGCCCGGCTGAGAGCAGGCGAATGCGCGTGGCGGAGTTTTCCACCATCCTCCCGCTCACGCTGCGTCCATCCTTGGTTTCGACTTCCACGTTTTCGTAGCCCTGGCCGACGATCTGGTTGGGGTCGATGACGTTGCTGAGAAGCGCATCCAAACTGGAGCGTCCCACACCGGTGAGGTCAGGCCCGACTTCGGCTCCCTCACCATACATTTTGTGGCAGATCAGGCAGGTCTTTTGGGCAAGTTCATGCCCGGCTTTGATGTCGGCCTTGCCCGCCAGAATCATGTCTTTTTTGGTGGCGATGATTTGGAGTTTGTCGGCTCCTGATTCACGGAAGCGTCCAATGGCTTTGGCGGCGCGGGCTTTGATTTCATTATTATTTGAGGACAACAACGATCTCACAACGGTGGAGGGGATCTCGGTAGCCGCAATGCTTTTTCCTTCCACAGCCGCAAGAAACGGCCCGGCCCACTCGGCCCGTGAAGCGAGCAGTTCGCAGGCGGCGCGGCGGACGGCGGGGGTGAGGCTGCTCCATCGCGTGAGCAGTCTGCTGGCGATTTTTTCCCCTCCGACTTCAGCCAGTCCGCGCATGGCTTCAAGACTGGTTTTGTCGGATCCACTCTCAAGGGCGATGTTGAGCAGTGTCTCACGCACTGCGTCGGTCCGTTGCTTGCGGATGACGCCGATGGCACCGATGCGTTCGGATTCAGAGGCGGCTGGATTGGCGGCAATCTTCACGGAGCTCGCAATTGCGGCTGAATCACCCCAAACGGTGCCTAGTTGGCGTCCCTTTGCAGCCACCGCAGTGTCCGTGCTTTTCAACAGCTGCGCGATGAACTCGGGAGTCCAGTCCCCCGGAGGAGTGCTACGGCCTTTTTGGCCTTCCAGCATCCCGTCCAAAGCGGCAGCGGCCAATGAAGAAGATCCCGAAGCCATTCCCAGAATGAACTTACGCGCCGCTTCGTAGTGCTGCGGATTGTTTCCATCGCAGATTCGGCGGACGATCTTCACCAAAATCTTTTTTGAGATGGCCTCGCATTGAAGTCCATTGTCGGCAATCCACTGCAATGCCGGGGCAGGGTCTCGGCTGATGCCCGGTTCCATCGCCACCCAAACCATAAACGGAATAACCGCATCCTCCCCCGATTGGGGGTGCATGGCCACCGACGCTAGGATTGGCCCGATGTCCCTGGGCTCGGATCTGGGTGGGGTGTTGATCGTCAGATCTCCTGAAACCATTTGTCTCGCTGCGGTGGCAACAGCTAGGCGGACTTGTGGGTCCGTATCGTTGGCCAATTGGATCAGCCGCGCCTCTGCATTGTCGGTGTCTAGGCCGGTCTCACCCGTAAACCGCGCCGCCCAAGTGCGGATGACACCATTGGTGTCTCGGGAAAAGCCATCCAACAAAGCGCTGTCGAGCAGGGACATGCTGCCCAGAGTCCACATGGCCGCGATACGTCCGTCGTCTGGAGTCGCGGGGTTGGCCATGAAGCCCAGTGCCAGCTTGCTTGTCTCAGGGGCTTTTCGTTCGATCAGGAGTCTTTGCGCCATGCGACGCTGCCAGATGTTAGGGTCGGCCAGTTGCTTCACGAGTTCCGGCGTTTCCAGCTTTGCCATGTTGAGGCCAGCCGGGTGGGATGGCACCGGAGCGCCCGGATTTTTGCCGGTATGAACAATGCGCCAGATGCGGCCGCGCTCGCGGTCCACGCCTTCTGGATCGGCATTGGCATTTTGATAACAGGGATAACGATCATACCAATCCATGATCC
Source organism: Pedosphaera sp. (assembly GCA_025359965.1). Classification (GTDB taxonomy): domain Bacteria; phylum Verrucomicrobiota; class Verrucomicrobiia; order Limisphaerales; family SXQI01; genus SXQI01. The sequence continues at coordinate 28,278 of JANYDC010000031.1, read as the reverse complement.
AAAGCGCGCCGTCGGGCCCCACTTGCTCGCTAACAGGTCGGAACCAGCCGTCGTTCGCTCGGACGAAATCCTGCACAAAGGAGGAGGTAAAACTGGATCCCTTTTTAGTCAGCCGGTCCATGTGAACCGCGCTGTCATGGATGTTCCCTTGGAAGATCATCCCCTTGTATTCAGCCGGATACTGGTTCCCCTGATAAATTTGTATCCCGGCGTATGCCGCGCGGAAATGGCGGTGATCATTGATCGAGTGCAGCATCTCATAAGCGTAGGGATTGGGGGTGCTTCCCGCCTGACGGTCATAGTCTCCGCCCGGCGCCATGTGGAACATGTGCTCAATCACGCAGGCGGACACAAACGCATTGCCTGCCGCGTCGAAATCAACCCCCCAGGGATTGCTTGTTCCTTCAGCGAAGATTTCAAACTTCTTGGTGCGGGGATGATAGCGCGCCACGGCCCCGGTCATTTCGACCGCAGGAGCATCCGGTTTCTCCGGGTCTTTCACCTTGGAATGGGTGAAAATGCCATGCGTCATGTAGAGATACCCATCCGGTCCCCACGCGAACCCGTTGAGTAACTCGTGGCGATCCTCCAATCCAAACCCAGTCATCAAGGTGGTCCGCTGGTCGGCGACATCATCCCCATCCGTATCCTTCAAAAACAGCAGGTCGGGGGCTTGCCCAATGTAGGCCCCACCGTTGCCGAGCAGAATCGCAGTGGCGAGATTCAATCCGTCGGCGAAAATGGTGACTTTGTCGGCGTGTCCGTCGCCGTCCACATCTTCCAAAATTTTCACCCGGTCGCGGGGCTTGGTTCCGGCTGGAGCGCCGAGGGGGTATTCATACAACTCCACCACCCAAAGTCGCCCCCGGTCGTCCCAGGTCATGGCCACCGGATTGATCACATCCGGTTCGGAAGCGAAGAGACGCGCCTCAAAACCTTCCGGAAGTGTGAATTTCTTTTGTGCCTCCGCAGGAGAGAGTGGCGGGGTGGTCGCCGGGGCGTGCTGGCCGGAGAGTTGTTTGCCTGCCGCCCGTGCCCACGGTGAGGTGGAGGTAAGTAAAGCCACTGCGGCTAGTGTGATGATGGATCTCATGGTGTCAGTTGATGCGCCAGACTGGGACGGGCCTTTTTGCTTGGCAATTCAAAAAGCGACACCCGAGCTGTTGCCGATGCTCAGGTCGCCGCGCGCCTTGGTGGTAAAATGAAACTGAGGGGTTGATGACATATTCTCTGGATCATGGCCTGATAAAGCAAACCTCGCTCGACTGGCCGCACATTGCGCGCCCGAATAGCGACGAACATCGCAAGGCTGAAGCTCACAATCAGGTTTAACGCACCAATCCCGAGAATTCCTACCACACTGGCCAGCCAGATCGTCCACCCAATTCCACCCACGCCCAGGACCGACAGAGCCGCTGTAAATTGTCCTGTTGAGAGGGTGACGTGCCGCACATCAATGGGTAAGCCAAAGAAACCGGCAATTTCTGGAATCATTCCCAGCATAAAGCCCAGCGAAATATTTCCGCCGAGTGCGGAAATATTCCTCTCAAACCAAAGCGCCATTCGCGCGGATCGGCTGGGCCCGATCCAATTTTGTATGCGTCGGTTTTGTGAGAGTGACGCGCGCAGTTCATGGACCGCAAACCAGTTGTCCGCCCATGCTGCAACCATTGATGAGAGCCATAAGAGAACACCTGTGAAAACCGCGAATGGCCATGCGCCGCTAAACACGGAGATTGAGTCCACAATGCTGTGCGCCTTGGCCTCATTTAGAGCTGCGTGTCCGGTGGCCATGGTCCACAGCCAATGCAGTATCAGGGTGGCCGGGATTACGGCGAGGAGGTTTCCGGCAATGGCCGCGGTTTGGGATCGGACAAGGCAGACGATTTCATCCACCAGCAGCTCACGACGCTGCACATCTCGCAATTCCGCCATACGCCGTGCGAGCGCAGTGGCCGTTGAGGCCGGGTGTTTGGTGGCTAGAGTGCACCCTGCCTGTTGGATGGTAACGAAGCTGCAGGCGTAATTGACGCCAAATGCCAGGCCCTTAAAAAAATCCGCCAGAGGCAATTTCGCGAGCAGCAACTTGCCCATTGTGGTCAAACTCGTGATCGCACCGCCGCCAAGCGCGCTTCCAAGCATGGCAAAATACTCGCTGCGGCTGCGGGCAATGTAATGCTCGCCAGTCTCGGCGCTGCGCTCGACCAAACTGCGCGTCAGAAGGTGCAGATTCTGGCGCAGGAATGCCGTGAAGCTGCGGTGTTCATGGTTTTGTCGCACCAGGTCCGAGAGCACTGCCAGCACTCGTCTGTTGTCCAGTTGCGGAGAAGACCAAACTTCCAGTAGGAGATCCAGCCGCCGCACCTGCGCTCTGATCCGTTCAAGGTGGTAAACGAGGCTTACGTTCACACCTGAGACTGCTAACTGCGCAGTGATCTCATCCGCTGCTAAATCGCAGGCGTCCGCCGCACTGCGCACATGGTTCAGTTCAGCTGTTAATTGCGCCACCAGAACGCCAGCGCGTGCCCGATCAAACAAAACCTCCACACTTGGGGCCAGTCTTTGAAAGGGGAGCTCGCGGAACAGTCGCTTGGTCAGACGTCCGCGCACTTCTCGTTGCGATCCTGTGACGCGAATCCGTCCCGCGAGTTGCACCATCGCGTCCTCGAGATCGGATCGCAGGGAATTCCAGCCGCTTTCTTCCGGCGATTTTCCGTGGTGGAAAAGGCGGACAATATCGGCCGCGAGGCTCTCGTCGACGGCTTCCAGCCAATCTCCATCTTGCGCCTCAGAGAACAACCTGTCGAAGATGTCGCCAAGATCCCGTGTATTTGGCGGGCTCGGGAGGATGCGGGCTGTCAATCGCGACAACGCTTCATGGCTAAAGGCGACCCGTCCAGGGAGGCCTGTGTCAGCAAAGAGGTCAAGTGCATCCGTATCGCGCACGAGGGAACGAAACGTCTGCGCCACGCGGAGCTGGAGTTCAGGCTGGCGATCGAGAATCTGAATCAGCAGGCGCAGGCTCTTCTGCGGAGTTCGCCGACGCACCCAGGTCACCAAGTCCTCCGCCCACGCCACTCGCTCAGGCAGCGGCCTTGAAGGATCAGCATGCGCCAGCAAAGCATCCAGTGCCGGCTGGTTTAGTGCCCCATTGATCCGTTGCTGTAGCTTTTTCCAAATAAACATGCGTGCGGACTGATTTCAATTGGGCACCCTACTGCACAATCGATGCGGTGATTCGTTTTATCTTCGATATAACCAAATTTTGAAGTGATTGCGGCTGGCCCTTGCCGGGTCAAAGTGGGAAAGGATTAAGCGAATGCTTTTGTCCCCGGACGGACAACCGGGCAGGTATCAGAAAAGTTTTTATTTTGTTTGGTGATCGACCGTCGATCTGGCCGTCTTTGAGAACGATCAGCTTCTATTTCAACGATCCCAATCGTTTACACATCTACGCTGTCGGGCGGGTATGGTAAATTTTTTTCAAAATAATGCTTGCATGTTTTCCTGCATTGGTGAATCGTTCGTGCCGTTAGATCAAATTGTTTGTGTCAAAGTCAGGTTAATCTTCGGAGAAAAAATTTCCCCGTTCCGATTTCCCGATAGTCGGGAACTGTCTGTGGCTGGCATCCGGTCTACGAACCCTTAGTTAGTTAGATGAGTACAAAATTGTTTGTTGGTAATCTGTCGTTCAGCACGACAGAAAATGATCTTCAAGATCTGTTTGCAGCCTATGGGCCTGTCACGGACGTGAACCTGATCATGGATAAAGTGACCGGTCGTCCCCGTGGCTTCGGCTTCGTGACGATGGAAGGTGCCGAAGATGCCCAAAAGGCTATCGCGGCTCTTCATGGCAAAAACCTCGGCGGTCGTGATCTGACCGTTAATGAAGCTCGTCCTCGTGAAGAGCGTCCCATGGGTGGTCCTCGCTTCGAAGGCGGCGGACGCGGTGGTGATCGTCGCAGCGGTGGCGGCGGTGGCGGCGGCGGACGCGGTGGTGATCGTCGCGAATCCCGCTACTAATCCAAATTTCGTTCCACAACGCGCCTTCCTCACGGAGGGCGCGTTTTTTTATGCCTTTTTTAGTCCTGATGCTGGCGTAGTCGATCTTTCAACCCTACCATATTCCCCATGTTGTTCAGAACGACTTTCGTCGCAGTACTTTTTTCCATGTCTGCCCTCTTGGCAGACACCTCGACCGAGAAATTTGGCTTTTCCGGGCCCGAGATTTTTCCCATCGATACCGGCATTGGCCAACTCCGCGCAGCTGATCTGGATGGCGATGGCAGAATGGACTTGGTGTTGGTTAACAACGCCCGCTCCAAAATTACGCTGCTATATAACCAAAGCGGAATCACCAACCACTCAATTTCCAAGTCGATTGCGCGGAAGCAGATTAATGAATTGCCTCCCAGCTCGCGTTTCAGCATCGAAACCGTTTCTTCCGAGAAGAGAATTTCTTCTCTCGTGGTCACTGATTTAAATGGAGATGGAAAACCTGATTTGGCCTATTACGGTGAGCCTCGCGAACTGGTGATTCATTATAATGTCGATGGCCACAGCTTCAGTGACGTAAGGCGCATTTCTATTGATGACGGAACTCTTGACGCCTACGGTCTGGTCACAGGCGACCTCAATGGCGATGGTCGGCCTGATTTGGTTCTGTTGGGGGAAACACAAATTTATTTCATCCCCCAACTTGCTGACCATACCTTGGGCGAACCCGAAAAATGGCCATACGTTGGAACGATTAAATCCTTGCAGGTGCTGGATATCCAAGGCGATGGGCGCGACGATTTGATGCTCGTCAATTGGGATAACCCCAACCCATTCCGTTTCCGTTTACAAAATAGCGCCGGACTGCTTGACCCTGAAATTCATTTTACCCTCCCGCCCATCCGCTCCTACTGGGCAGAGGATCTCGATGGCGATCATCGCACAGAGATCGTAACCATCCTCCAACGTTCCGGCCGGGCGCAAGTGGCCAACTTTGTCCGCAAACCTTCTGAAGCTCTTCTGCGCGATTGGGTGGCCGGTCAATTTTCCATATTGCCCCTCACCCGCACCGGCAAAACACGCCGCGGCATGGCTTGGAGCGATCTCAATGCCGATGGGCGCCAGGACCTGCTTGTAGCCGAGCCCGAGAGTGGCCAGTTGAGGGTTTATCTCCAGCAGGCTGATGGCTCCATGCGCCCTTCGGGATCCTATTCTACCCTTACTGGAATTAGCGAAATGGCGGTTGCCAAGTGGTCTAATTCCAAAACGGCGGATGTCTTCGTCCTCAGCAGCGATGAGAGACAGGTTGCCTACACCACGCCCGATGCCGAAGGGCGCATGCCTTTTCCCAAAACCATTCCTTTGGGAGGCCGTCCCTTGACCATGGCCGTTGGTTTGGTTTCGACGTCTTTGCCGCCGGTATTGGCCGTGGTGGTGGAGCGGGAGACCGGCCCACGCGAACTCCAATTGCGCAAGCCGGACGGAACATTCGGCTCTCAAAAACTAAGCGACGCTTTCAAGGCCAACCCTTCCTCAATGATCTGGCATGATATCGACCAGGATGGACGCCCGGACCTCGTCATGCTGATCCCCTACGAGAAAATCAAAATCCTCCGTCAGGGCCCAACAAATAACTGGGAGGAGATCGACGTTTCCCCGCCGGGCGGCAGTTCTGAGCAACCTTGGTTGTCCGTGGCCGATGTCGATGGGGACGGCCGGAATGAAATGCTCCTTCCCCAGAAAAACTTCCTGCGGGCCGTCACTCTGCAAATGGACGTGAAAGCCGAGGGCACCAACAAAGCCAGTTGGTCTCTTTCCGTCAAAGAGCAGATCAATGGCGCATCCAGCAATTCCCGCCTGGTCGCAGCCGTGCCCATGACTCCTTCGGGCGACAAGACTCCCGTCCTGGCCTTGCTTGATGCCGAGCGCAAGGCTTTGACCGTGGTTCATCGCGAAGGGGTGGGCAGTTGGAAGGTTCAAAAAAATCTTACCCTGCCTGTCACCGAGTTCAACTCAGCCGAATCCGTGGCCACGGGTGCTTCCTCACCGCTCCTCGCTTTCATGGGCTTGAACGCTGTGGGCCTGATGTCCCTCCAGGGCGAGACTTGGGCCTTTCAAGAACTGGACACCTACGAAACCCCCATCAAAGACGGCGTTCTCCACGATGTGATTGCCGGTGATTTGAACAACGATGGGCGCAAGGAACTGGTGTTTACCGAATCCAGCAAAGGCTATCTTGACCTCGTCACCTTCGCCAAACCCCACAACCTGATTCCTGCGGATCGCTGGCCGGTTTTTGAGGAGCGAACCTTCCGTAACCGCCGCAACGAATTCAGCGAGCCGCGCGAAGCCGTCATCGCCGATGTCACCGGCGATGGAAAGAACGACCTGATCGTCATCGTCCATGACCGTGTTCTGGTCTACCCCCAAGAATAGCCGCCTCAAGCTGCCCTCCCAAACATGCAGTCCTTTGCCATGCGGGAGTCGACCAGATTTTGCGCCCGCTTTTCCCCTAAGTCATAACGTTGAAAGCGGCAACAAAACCAGCAGGTCTATTGCTCTGGATGTTCAGGCCATAAGAATATCAACCCTGCTATTTTCGATTGCAACCAGATTGCCCTTCAGGCCCAAACCGACAAACATAGATGCGCATTATGTGCAAAGAAACCCCAACCGCTAACCCACCTATTTCCTCCGGTAGTGGTACAATTTGAAAAATGTTTTAATTGCAAAGCATTGGCAATGGGTCAGGCTAGATCGTGCTTTTTAACTTCATCCCCAGTGGCTGGCCAAATGTCCTTGCATTCGTTAATCTGGCATCTCCATACGTCAATGTATTGACCGTGGTCAGATAGCCCCTGCAAAGCAAGTGGCGACTCTACAGACTTAGTAAAGCAATTCCCGCACACAAACGCGCCGCTCTTTTGATGAACGTAAAACCCGCGTGTATCGAAGTGGTATTGCTTCTTAATCCTTTTCCATTTATCTCCATACGTCAAAAATCCGACCCAGACTGACAATAATATGCATATTAGAAACAGTATCAGGCATAACCACAGCAGCGCTAACTTGGATATACTTGGTACCACGTAAATCAGAAGCGGAGAGGATACTTCTTTTACAATCGCAGCCAAAGACCATCCTAATGCTCCTATTATTCCTGTTACTAGGCCTTGTATCAGGTATTGCCGTAGAAATTCTCGTATCTTCATTTCTGACCATCACCTTAGCACCACAATGATTTCCTCCAAGCTCCAAACGTGATCAATATCCCCCGCTTTCATCGGAGGTGTAATCCGCAAGGTTTGAAGGATGCGAGCAAAGTTGTAGTTCATGAAATACAGAGCCAAGGGATGTTCATGGTTCTCAAGCTTCTTGCTCAATCCGTTGGTTAACCGAGTGAACCGGCGCATACTCATACGCATTGTGTTGTTCTGGCGTTCGTTATGGCTGGTTGAAACGTGCTTAATGTCAGGCTTTCCAGAAACAATTGCCTTGCGAGCACCCATGCATTGGGCTGTCGAATAGCGGACTTCAGCAGGGATATTTTTACTGCTGTTTGAGCCATGGATTTTTATCAGTTGAGCGAAGTCGATTTCAGAGCCGAAGGCGTCCTCTGTAGCCTGCAATTAAGCCTTCAAGCCATCGGTGGTGAGTTGCACGCGTGCTTGCCAAGCAAGAGGCGAGATCATGCTTGAAGTGATAGCCGGATGCCGCATCGCGGGGACCAACGAACCAGCATGGCACAAGATTGGTATCTGGACAAAGAGCGGTCCATGCCCAAGCCTCACCCCAACCCTTTGCTTTGTTGTCTTCGGACGTGTTCTTTTCCTTTGATCCTACAACGCTCCAAATTTCTCCCCTTCCTTTCCCCTCCGCATACTTAGTTACCTTCCGTGTCCTTTCTGATTCTTTCCGTGGTCGAAAATAATCCGAAAATATTTCGAGGGTCGGACACTCTACGTCCTATCGACTGTTTTATGATCGTGGGAATATGTACACGAATATCATCGATCTCGACGAACGTAAACCCAACAGCAACAACATCCTCGCCAACCTGCCCGACGAGGATCAACGCCGAATTCACGAATGGCTCAAAAATCTCTCCTACGAGGCCGCCGTCGAACAAATCGCCCTCCCACGACCCGAAGGTTTGGACCTCAAAATCCACTACACCTCCCTGCGCAACTACTACCGCCGCTTCATCCACCCCGACCGCATCGTCCGGCGCAACATGCTGCTGGACACCTACCGCGACATGGCCGAAATGGCCATCGACGACCCCATCCCCTTCATGATCGTCGTCGCCGAAGGCCTCCAACGCCACCTGGCCGATCTGGCCCACGAACCCAAACCCAGCCTCAAAGACCTTGAACGCCTGTTCCGCATCTTCCACAAAATCCAGGACATGGACCTCAAACGCGAACGACTGAACCTCGCCAAAGAAAAAGCCGACAAACCCCCTGTAGGCCGGGTGCCCAAGTCCGCTCCGTCGGACAGCCCGACTTCTGTGCCAACTCCCGGCGTCCCCGCAGAAAACAACTCTCCCTCACAAAATATCAAAGAATATCAAGAAATGGAGGATTTCGACCCCATCGACCCCGCCCCGGCAGCACAAAATATCAAGAAATATCAAACAATCCCGACTGAGTCCCTCACCGAGGAGCAGGCCTTGGCCAACATGGAAGCCCACTACCAACACCTTCCCTTGCCCTACCCCCCTTACGCCGGTCACAACAGACCCGGCGTCTTACACCTCCTCCCCGCTGCCGCAGGCTTCAAATTCTGCCCTCCCACCGCCAACCCGCTCAGCCCCGAAGAAATCAGCCTCAAAATTGCCGAGGCAAAACGTGCCAAATATGGCGGTTAATTTAACCGATCATCGCTGGGAAACGGTATAATGAGATCATCCCGTTTGAACAAATCCGCCTGACGAACATACGACCGGCAAAAAGTTCCGATCCATCCGTACTCTTCGCTTTATACCTGCTCATCAAATTGAATTATCACATCCGTTTCCCCCTCACTTCCCCTCCGCGACTCCGCGTGACACCTTCCGGTTGGATGGATTTTTCACACGGAGGCGCGGAGAACGCGGAGCCAGAAGTAACGAAGGAATCTCTGAACCGGCTTGGACACAGGGCGCTATGACCTTGTTGAATTTCATATCCTTTCCCCCTCACTTCCCCTCCGCGACTCCGCGTGACCATTTCCGAGTTGGGGAGTGGGAATTTTTTCACGCGGAGGCGCGGAGAACGCGGAGCCAGAAGTAACGAAGGAATCTCTGAACTGGCTTGGACAGAGGGCGCTATGACCTTGTTGAATTTCATATCCTTTCCCCCTCACTTCCCCTCCGCGACTCCGCGTGACCACTTCCGGGTCGGGGATTTTTTCACACGGAGGTGCCGAGGACGCGATGGTCAAAGATTGCAAAGGCCTTCCAATCCCTTAAGTTCAATCAAGAGCCATGAGTGACAGGGTGCAAATCAAACCAGAACTTTTCCGATGGGCGCAGCAGCGCTCGGGAATCAGTCTCGATGATTTGCGGGAAAAGTTTCCGAAGTATCAGGAGTGGGTGGATGGTGAAAGCGAACCCACCATGAAGCAATTGGAGAAGTTTGCCGCCCAGACGTACGCTCCCTTGGGCTATTTCTTTCTCGCCGCGCCGCCTCAAGAACCACTTCCCATCCCAGACTTTCGCACCGTGTCAGATCGACGGGTTGCCCGGCCTTCTCCTCATCTGTTGGACACGATTTACGCAGTGCAGCTCCGACAGGAATGGATGAGGGGATTCTTGATTGAACAAAGTGAGCGTCCGCTTGCGTTCATAGGCTCCCGTACTCTAGAGGACTCGCCTGAAGCTGTCGCAGCGGATATTCGGCGAACGCTGGGACTCGAAGCGCACTGGAGCCGAACTCTTCCCACTTGGGAGGAAGCGCTTCGACGCTTAATCCAGGAGATTGAAGACATCGGCGTGCTGGTGATGATCAATGGTGTGGTTGAGAACAACACCCATCGGCCACTGGATGTGGATGAATTTCGCGGGTTCGCGCTAATTGATTCCTACGCTCCGGTGATTTTCATCAATGGACGGGACGCCAAAGCGGCGCAGATGTTCACTCTGGTGCATGAGGTGGCTCATTTGTGGCTGGGGAAAGGTGGGGTCTCCGATATCAAGAGTTTGCTTCCCTCTGGGAACAAAGTGGAAATTTTTTGCAACAAGGTGGCGGCGGAGTTTCTGGTCCCGGCGGGTGAGATGCGCGCAGCGTGGACGGAGAAGAAGAGCAGTGAAAAGCCCTTTGAACAAATGGCTCGAATGTTCAAGGTCAGCCCGGTGGTGGCGGCGCGGCGTTTGTTGGATTTGGAACTGATTTCCCGTGAACGTTATTTTAAGTTCTACAAGGAATATTCGGAGGAGGCGGCCGAGAGAAAGGGCAAGGCGGCAGGCGGCGGAAACTTCTACCTGACGCTTGGGGCCAGACTTGGGAAGCGGTTTCCAGCAGCAGTTTACATAGCCGCCAAAGAAGGACGTTTGCCCTATCGCGATGCCTACCAACTCACGGGGCTGAGTGGGGTCAATTATGATAATTTTGGGAGGGAGCATGGATTCGAGCGCCAATCATTTAGTCGGAACCAATGAAATGATCCGAAGCCGCTAAAACCTCCACACTTTGAGCAGCGACATCACTCCGTTTGAGCAAATCCGCCGGACGAATGCAGCGGGCAATGAATTCTGGTCCAGCCGCGACTTCGCCCGAGTGCTCGGCTACGCCGATTACCGGAACTTTGAGATGGTGATCGAGAAGGCTCGCACCGCATGTTTCAACAGCGGCCATCGGCTCGAAGACCATTTCGTTGATATCACCGAAATGGTCGGCATCGGCAGCGGGGCGAATCGCCCGCTGAAGACCGTGATGATGTCGCGCTACGCGTGCTACCTTGTCATCCAGAACGCCGATCCCAGCAAGGAAATCGTGGCGCAGGGTCAGACCTACTTCGCCATCCAGACGCGGCGGCAGGAGCTGAGCGACAGGGAGATCGAAGACCAGCGCCGTCTTACCATCCGTTCGGAGCTGAGGACGCACAACAGTCGATTGGCTGATACCGCCAAGGATGCGGGAGTCATCGCGCCCCAGGATTACGCGATTTTTCAAAATCACGGTTACATGGGCCTTTACGGTGGGATGGGGGCGCAGGACATCCACGCCAGCAAGGGCCTCAAGAAAGGCCAGCAGATCTTAGATCACATGGGCAGCACCGAACTGGCGGCCAATCTCTTCCGCGCGACGCAGGCGGAGGATAAACTGCGCCGCGAAAAGATCACCGGCAAAGCCAAGGCCAACGCCGCCCATCACCAAGTCGGAGCCAAGGTCCGCCAGACCATCAAAGAGCTGGGTGGCACGATGCCGGAGCATCTACCCACGGTTGATAGCATCAAGCCGCTGGAGTCGAAGGCCAAAAAGGTCATCAAGGCCAAGAAACCGTGACGATCCCCAACCTTATGAGTCTGCACACCGAAATTAATTTCGAGACGGAAATCTGCCAACACCTCGCCGATAACGGCTGGCTGTATGCCGAGGGCGATGCAGCCGACTACGACCGGGCGCGGGCGCTCTTCCCGCTGGACGTGCTGGCGTGGGTGCAAACCACTCAGCCAAAGGCGTGGGAGGCCTTAAGCAAGAATCATGGCCTCAATGCAGGCGAAACGCTGCTGGTGCGTCTGCGGGATCAGCTCGACCAGCGCGGCACACTGGAGGTATTGCGGCACGGCATCGAAATGTTGGGGTTGAAACAGCCTCTCAAGCTGGCGGAGTTCAAACCTGCCCTCGCCATCAACCCGGAAATCCTGAGCCGTTACGCCGCCAACCGATTGCGCGTGGTGCGTCAGGTCCGATACTCGCTGCACAATGAGAATTGCATCGATCTGGTGCTGTTCCTTAACGGCCTGCCCGTGGCCACGGTGGAGTTGAAGACGGACTTCACCCAGAGCATCAGCGACGCCATCAATCAATACCGCTACGACCGAAATCCCCGCCCCAAGGGTCAAGCCCCTGAACCCCTGCTCTCCTTCCCCAACGGCGCGCTGGTTCATTTTGCCGTAAGCAATACCGAGGTTCACATGGTGACCAAGCTCAATGGCACGGCCACCAAGTTCCTCCCCTTCAATCAGGGAAACGACGGCGCGGCGGGCAACCCGGCCAATCCCAAGGGCGGTCATCGCACCGCTTATTTATGGGAAACGGTCTGGGCGCGGGCTAGCTGGCTGGAGATTCTCGGCCGTTATCTCATCACCAAGCGCAACGACAAGAAGCAGATCGAAAGCATTCTCTTCCCTCGCTTTCACCAACTCGGCGTCACCCGGGAACTCCAGAGCGCCGTGCTCCGGGATGGTCCGGGCGGCAAGTATCTCGTCCAGCATTCGGCCGGTTCGGGCAAAACCAATTCCATCGCCTGGACGGCTCACTTCTTCGCGGATCTGCACGATCTGCTGAACGTGAAGATGTTCGACACCGTGCTGGTGGTTTCGGATCGCAAGGTGATCGATGGCCAGTTGCAGGATGCGCTTTTCGATTTTGAGCGTACCACCGGTGTGGTGGCCACCATCAAGGGCACGGACGGCAGCAAGAGCGGCGAGCTGGCGGCGGCCCTCTCCGGCGATAAGAAGATCGTGGTTTGCACCATCCAGACCTTCCCCTTCGCGCTGGAAGCGGTGCGGAAACTGGCAGCCACGCAGGGCAAGCGGTTCGCGGTCATCGCGGATGAGGCCCACAGCTCCCAGAGCGGTGAAGCAGCGGCCAAGCTCAAAGCCATGCTCACCCCTGAGGAGTTGCGTGAATTGAACGATGGGGGCGAGTTCAGTATGGACGATGTGCTGGCCGCGCAGATGGCAGCACGCACAGCCGATAAGGGCATCACCTTTGTGGCCTTCACCGCCACGCCCAAGACCAAGACTCTGGAGCTCTTCGGCACACGCCCTGATCTCTCGCAACCGGCTGGGCGGGACAATCTCCCGGCACCGTTCCACGTCTACTCCATGAGGCAGGCCATCGAGGAAGGGTTCATTCTCGACGTGTTGCAGAATTACACGCCTTACAAGCTGGCCTTCAAACTGGCCCACGAAGGCAAGGATTACGACGAGAAGACGGTGGAGCGCAGTGCGGCCATGAAGGGGATCATGGGCTGGGTTAGGCTGCACCCTTACAACATCTCGCAGAAGGTCCAGATCGTGGTCGAGCACTTCCGCGAATTTGTCTCCCCGTTGCTGGCGGGCAAGGCCAAGGCCATGGTGGTGGTAGGCAGCCGGTTGGAAGCGGTGCGCTGGCAGTTGGCCATCAACAAGTACATCAGGGAACGAGGTTACAAGATCGGCACACTGGTGGCGTTCTCGGGCGAGGTCAACGACTCCGAGTCCGGCCCTGACTCGTTCACGGAAAACAGTACGTCGCTGAACCCAAATCTCAAAGGAGCGGACATCCGCGAAGCCTTCAAGGGTGATGAATACCAGATCCTGCTCGTGGCCAACAAATTCCAAACGGGCTTTGATCAGCCGTTGCTCTGCGCCATGTACGTGGACAAACGGCTGGCTGGCATCCAAGCGGTGCAAACCCTCTCCCGGCTGAACCGCGCTTATCCGGGCAAGGATACGACCTACGTTCTGGACTTCGTCAATGATACCGAGGACGTCCTTCTGGCCTTCAAGAGCTATTACACCACCGCGCAACTGGCCAATACAACCGACCCACATCTGGTGTTCGACCTTCGAGCCAAGCTGGATGCGGCGGGGCATTATGACGACTTCGAGGTCGACCGCGTGGTGAAAGTCTCGCTGGATTCCAACGCGAAGCAAAGTGACCTGGTCGCGGCACTGGAACCCGTGCAGGACCGGATCATGCGACGCTTCCGCGCCGCCCAGGCGGCACTCAAGGCAGCCAAGCTCAAAGGAGATGATGCTGCGACCAAAGCCGCACAGGATGAGCTCAACGCGCTGATCCTGTTCAAGGCAGACATGGGATCGTTCATTCGTCTCTACACCTTCCTCGCGCAGATATTCGACTACGGCACTAAGGCCATTGAAAAGCGCTCCATTTTTTACAAGCACCTCGTCAGGCTTCTCAACTTCGACAGCCAGCGCGAAGGCATCGACTTGTCGCAAGTGCTGCTGACCCATCACAACCTGCGGAACAAAGGCAGCCGCACCCTGATGCTGGCCGATGGGGACAACCCCAAACTGGTCCCAGCCACCGGACTGGGCAGCGGAACGCTTCAGGAAAAAGAGCGCGCCCTGCTCAACGAAATCATCGAGAAGCTGAACGATCTCTTCAAAGGAGACCTGACCGACCAAGACAAGCTCGGTTACCTGCGTGTCATAAAAGGAAAGTTGATGGAGTCGGACAAGCTGCTTCAACAGGCCGAGAATAACACCGAGGGCCAGTTTGGCACCTCGCCTGACCTCAAGCATGAATTCCTCAACGCCATCATGGAAGCCCTCGAAGCCCATGGCGCGATGGGCAAGCAGACCCTCAACTCCCCTCAAACGCAGGCTGACATGATCAGCATCCTGCTAAACCAGATGCAGCTCTGGAAATCCCTGCGCGACCAAGCCGCCGCCCGCCGCAAAGCCGCCTGATTTGCATGTAGCCTACCCGCCCTATTTCTGACAGAATCGAGTCCATACGCCGTCCTTATATTGCCTTAACCTCGGCTGCCACCATTAACAACATGAATCCAGATAAGCCCTCTCAACTCCAACTTACAGCGCTGCGATCCGGCTGTTTTCAGTCAAAGGTAAAATGGATTGGGACCCTACTGACGGCGTGCCTTACTCTGGCCGCGCCTCAACTGCGTGCGGCGGATGATGTCATGATCGCTGATTTTGAGGGTGGCACCTACGGCGACTGGAAAACCACCGGCGAAGCTTTCGGCCCGGCTCCGGCTCTCGGTGCTTTCCCGGGTCAGATGGCGGTGGCTGGGTTCAAAGGAAAAGGTCTGGTTAACTCTTTTTTTAAGGGTGACGTCAGTACCGGCACGCTTACTTCACCGGAGTTCAAGGTTCAGCGGCCATTTATTATTTTCCTGATCGGTGGCGGCAAAAATCCGGAGACGACCTGCATGCGTCTGGTGATTGACGGTAAGGCCGTCCGCACCGCCACCGGGCCAAATGACAAGGACGGCGGCACCGAAGCTCTGGAGCCCGGGTCATGGGATGTCACGGAATTTCTCGGAAAGAAGGCCACCATCCAGATTGTCGATCTGGCCACCGGCGGCTGGGGGCACATCAATGTGGACCACATCGTCCAGACCGAGCGTAAACCGGCGACATGGGTTGCGGACGCGAAGCGCGATATTAAGGTTGGAAAACGCTATCTCAATCTCCCCATCAAAAATGGCGCGGCCAAAAGGATGGTCACCACGCTTGTGGATGGCAAAGTCGAGGTGAAAAATGAAATCGAATTGGCGGATGCCGCCCCGGACTGGTGGGCGTTTGTGGACGCTGGGGCATGGCAGGGAAAGACCGTTACTTTCAAGGTCGACAAACTGCCGGATGACTCTGCGGCCCTAACTTCGATTGAACAGAGCGATGCCATCAAAGGCGCGGAAAACCTCTTCAAGGAACCGTTGCGGGGGCAGTTTCACTTCTCTTCCCGGCGCGGCTGGATCAATGACCCGAACGGCATGGTCTTTTTCAACGGCGAATACCACCTGTTTTATCAGCACAATCCCTATGGCATCGGCTGGGGCAACATGCACTGGGGCCACGCGGTCAGTCGCGACATGGTTCATTGGAAAGATTTGGGCGACAAGCTAATGCCGGATGACTCCGGCCCCATGTTTAGCGGCAGCGCCGTGGTGGATTGGAAGAACACCAGCGGCTTTGGCAAGCCTGGCAAACCCCCGTTGGTTCTAACTTACACCGCTGCCGGCCATCCCACCGTGCAGTCCATCGCCTATAGCACCGATGGTCGCACCTTCACCAAATACGCCCGCAACCCGGTCGTAAAAGAGATTACCGATGGAAATCGCGATCCCAAAATCATCTGGCACGAGCCGACCAAAAAATGGGTGATGGTGCTCTATGTGGGGATAGGTAACAAAAGCACTGTCCACATCATGACATCTCCCAACCTTCATGAATGGACGTTGGCCAGCGTGGTTGAGGGCGGGAATGATAACCGATTCCTCTTCGAATGCCCTGACTTCTTTGAATTGCCAGTGGATGGCAACAAGGCCAACAAGAAGTGGGTGTTATTTGGAGCCAACAGCGAATACACCATTGGCGGTTTTGACGGAAAGAGCTTTACGGCGGAGGTGCCAAAATATCCCGGCCAGCTCGGATTGAACTACTATGCGCCACAAACGTTCAGCGACACTCCCGATGGGCGCCGCATCCAAATGGGATGGTTTCAAGTGGGACCGAACGGCATGCCGTTTCATCATGCCATGTCCATACCCCAAGAGTTGAAGTTGATGACCACGCCGGAAGGTCCACGGATGACCAGAACTCCAGTCAAGGAACTGGAATCTTTGCGCGCCAAAAGCCACAAACTCGGCTCGCTGACTCTTTCACCTGAAGCCGCAAATCCTCTGGCTGGAATAAACCCCGAGCTTGTCGAACTGCGAGCGGAATTCACACCCGGAGACGCAAACGAAGTGATCATCAACGTGCGTGGAGCCACTGTGGTCTATGACACAAAGAAGCAGGAACTCGTGGTGAACGGCCATCGCGTGCCCGCTCCGCTCCAAGCGGGAAGGCAGCGTATTACAATCTACTGCGACCGCGTCAGTCTGGAAGTGTTCGCCAGTGACGGTCTGACCTACGTTCCGATGGCATTCCAGCCCAAAGCCGACAACCTTACCCTTGGAATTCAAGCCAAAGGCGGCAGCTCAAAAATCAATTCACTACAAGTGTATGAATTGAAATCGGCTTGGCATGTGAAATAGCCGCCAGCGGCAGCAAGTTTGAGGGCCAAGTGGAGATTATTTCCCACTTGGCCCTCACATTTTTTGCGGCAATCGCGTCTGCTAGTTGCGACTCGCGGACTCTTATACGATCCCCTTGATCACTGATGATTATGATCGTGACCGACTCCACTGGCGGCAGGCTGGATCGGAGCATCCGGGTGGGCGGACAAGTAAGCGTCGACATCGCGGGTCACGACCATCGTTCCCCACATAATTTGGAAGTGGCCTGGGAATGTGCAGACGTACTCGTAGTTACCTTCGTTGTTCGGAGCGGTAATGCTGAGTGTGGCACTTTGACCAGCTTCCAACAACTTGGTGGATGCAATGATTTCAACGAGTGAAGGGATGAACGCCCTGCCCCGACCATCAGTCTGATCAGGTTTCATGAGTGAGGCGGCCATACCTACTTTTTCGCGGGAACCAGGCTGGATCACGGCGAGGTTATGCGGCATGAAATCCGCGTTCTCCACAATAATCTCAAGCGGCTTGCCTGCCTCCACCACAATTCGGGGGGTGTCATAACGCATCTGCTCGCGCACCGTGCGAATGACGACAACTGGCACGCGGAGTTCCTTCAAGTCTTTTCGGACAACAGCAGCTTCTTGGGAAGGCAGGAAGCCCGCGAGATCACTGGCAAACTGGACGGTCTCGACATAGGTGCGAGAAGTCCGTTCAGAAGCGGGAATAGTGCGAGCCCATTTGACGAGTTCAACAGCGGTGCGGCCAGCGTCGGCCTTGGGCCAGGAGGCGCGCGGAAGCACACGCATGGATTGGGCTGAAACACTGGTGTGTTTGCCCTTGGCTACAAGCATGGCAAGGTCGCTGAAGACGCTGGCGGGTTGTTCGTTCAGAGTCACGCTGGCACGGATGGCCGCACGCTGGACGGCGCCAGCGAGATCCGATTGTACGGTGAGGGTGGCGCTCGGCGCAGGAGCCGGATTGCCTGTCTTTCTGAATAATTCGGTGCGCTGACCATTTAGAACAATCAAAGTGTAGCCTTCCAAACGCTTACCCAAGCTGGCATCGGTGCGGTTCCAAATGGTAACGGCCTCGATGGGCATTTCTCCGCCAAGATCAACTTCCCACCAAGGGTTGAGCTGATCCTCTTCGGTATGAGTTTGAGTTCCACTGCCATAACTGCCATCAGTGCGTCCATCGATAGCGCGACTGGCTTCGCCGCCATTCGATACGGTGGATTGCGAAGCCTTGCCCTTTAGCGCGACATTCCTGCCTTCGCTGAGAACCTGAACCTCGGCCAAAGTAAGGGTGCCGTTACGGGGCAATTCGACCCGGACAAAACGGCCGTTCGTGGATTTGGACCCTTGCGAAAGCGCCACCAGCATCGGCGCGTTTTCAGAAAGTAGGGGTTTGACCTTGGGGAAAGCTTTGGACCGGAGATTGACGTCAGTCAACAATGACAAACCATTGAGAAGATCCGCCAAAGCGGCTGGATTTTTCTCAGCCATAGCCCAAATCGGATCAACCGCATTTGCCATGACGATGAGCGATGCCCAACCTGCCTGGCGTAAATCAGTGGATTTGCCTGAAATAGCAAGGGCTTCGAGGCGGGCGCGGGCCGGTTTGAGCTGTTCTTCGAGTTGGTATGGAAGCAGACGTCCCACATTCACAGCTCCGGGTAGGTCGGTATCGATCTGGGAGGCCACCAGATCAAGAATGGTTTCCACGCGATTTTTCTTTAAGGCATTTGCCAATTCATCCAAAGCGACCAACCGGTCAGCATCCTGAACGCTATTGCGAAGAAGAACGGACTCCAAAACCTTGGGGGTGCGAGGCATTTTGAGCAACTCAGCGACACTGAGCCGGCCGATCAGATAATCAATGCCAGCAGGGTTGTTGGCGGCAATGGGACGCCCCTCGGAGATGGCGGAACGCCATGCGGGCTCAAGCTGGCGAAGTGTTTCCTTCAGGGTGTAATCCAAGTAGTAATCCATGGGCTGCTTCAGGACAGCCAAAGCAACTTCAGCGGCGGCGGACTCGCGGTAAAAACTCGCGCCACGAACTGCTTCAAGCCGGACACGCGGATTGGTGTCAGCGGCCAGCGTGGCGAACTTGGCGATCGAATTGGGCACGCGATCACGCCAGTAGCAAAGCACACGGCCAGCGGCTGCGCGGGCATTAGGCTCGGAAGAGGCCAGCATGCGATCGAGCAATGAGGCATCCACCGCATTGTGCCATGCCTGAACCCAGAGAGCTTCCATCATCTGATGCTCATAGCTGGCATCCTGCTTATCGAGGGAAGCAATCCAAGATTTCAAGGCGGCTAATACCTCAGCGGTATTGCGGGTGCCCAACTCCACTTTGGCCAGCTCGCGCGTCTGGTTCTCAGGCTCCTTCAGCAGTGCCAAAAGCGCGGGAATCGGCTGGCCTTGGATTCTGACCGGTTTCATCAAAGGCCGGCCGGGATAGGTGATGCGGTAGATGCGGCCATAATGGTGATTGCGGTTCGGATCGCGCAGGTGGTGCTGCATGTGGCCAATAATCGCATTGTGCCAGTCACAAACGTAAATCGCACCATCAGGTCCGATGCTCACCGCGATGGGCCGGAAGTTTGGATCGCTGGACGAAATGAGGTTTTCCTTGGTTTCGCCTTTTAGGCCGGAACCTCCCTCCGTGACTTTTACGCGATAAATGCCCTGAAAACTGATCACATTCAGGTTCAGGAAATTGCCCTGAAATTCCTCAGGAAAATGGCGACTCGTCAGGATTCCAGTGCCGGGGCACGGGCGTGAAGGTCGATTCCAAAACTCCCGCATGCCCGGGTGTTTTGCTGGATAGTCGAGTCTTCCGCTGAAAGCAGGTCCAAAATACGAGGCGTTACCGGTGGCATCAGTGACAATGTCGTTGCCCCAATAATCAAACACTCTTCCGTGTGGATTGGCAAAACCGTAGGGAATGTAAGTCTCAAAGCTTCCAGTGCGGGGTTCGAAACGGAAAATAGCAGCGTCGTTGTTACGCACCGGACCCGCTGCCGTTTCAATTTGTGTGCGATGAAACACTCCGTCGCTGAGATAAATCGAGCCAGAGGGATCCAGGCAGATGGCGTTGGCCGTGTGGTGCGAGTCGGCGGAATCCAATCCCATCAAAATGAGTTCCTTCCAATCGGCTTTTCCATCGCCGTCTGTATCACGTAGAAACCACACATCGGGAGCTTGAATCAGAAGGACGCCGTCCTTGTAAAACTGAAAGCCAGTCGGGCCGTTCAGATCATCAGCGAAGTGAGTGCATTTATCAGCTTTTCCATCACCGTCGGTGTCCTCAAAAATCAGCAGGCTATCACCCGTTTTACTGGTTGGGGAACGCTCTGGATAGTTCAGCCAGGCTGCCACCCAAAGCCGGCCTCTGGTATCCCAAGCCATTTGCACCGGGTTGACCAACTCAGGGAACATATCTTCGCTGGCGAATAGATTGACCTTCATGCCGGAGTGAACCGTCATTTTCTTGATGGCTTCCTCACCAGAAAGGAACACATGGGATTTGTCAGGGTTGGGTCCGGGAATATTGGATTTAACTTCCGTAACCGGAGGCAGGTTTGATTCATCTGGAACCAAATCACTGCCTTTGGCCACAGCCCAAACGCGTTTGTCACGGTTAGCTGTCAAAACATCACGTTGGCTCATCTCCTCCTGCATAACGTGGTAGTTTGAAACCTGAGGACCCCCTTTGCCCGACTCAAAGCTCAACTGTGAACGACCACCGTATACGTTGTATCCGTCGATAGTGCGGTAGCGCGCGTGCCATTCCGCATTTTTCTCATTCACCGCGCTGCGCAGTTTGGATATGTCACCTTCAGGGGCGGGTTCGCCGAAAATTTTCTCGAAAATAATGGGAGCGAGCTGGCGGTCGCCCTCGCTGGTCAGATAGATCCCGTTGACCGTGAGGGAGGTTGACTTAGTCGATGCGGCTGCGAACAACTTGGCTGAAGGTTCGTAAAGATCAACAAATAGCACTCCGTTCTGCGCCGCAACCTCTGCCATGGCCTTGCTGTAAATCACAATGCGGGCATTGTTCGCGGTTGGATCTGGAAAATTTGGATCCTGATGTTTCTCGTTGGCCGCCGATGAGAACAAGACGATGCGCGGATGTCCTTTGCCCGAATAATTTCCAGCCAGCGTATCTTTTAAATATTTGTCCAGATCACCCTTGAACTTGGTCAGGCCGGCTTCGCCTTGAAATGATTCATTGAATCCAAAGAAAGCAAAAATCACGTCTGCCTGCACCCGCTTGAGCCAATCCTCGGGCAAACCAAAATTCTCGGAGCGATGGCGAATCGCCACCTCATCGCCAGCGACCGCCAAATTGCGGAATACCAACTGATTCTCGGGATAGCGAGAAACGATGAGAGATTCGAGCCAGCCGGAGTGTTGGAATCGGTCCGCTATTGCACCTCCCACCAATGCAATATGATCGCCCTTTTGAAGGACGAGTTTAGGTGCTAAGTCGGCGGCACGCGCGGAACCAAACAAAAGGGTCAGAATCAGGACGACAGCAGTTTTCAGGTACATGAAGTTTCAGGTTTGCCCTGTTTGTGACGCACCATCAGGCAGGATTATTCGCAAAAAATGCTCATCCGCATTAATCGCAGGAAATATCGGAAAAACAAGGCTGTGCTACGATTTAACCCTATTTGGGTTTTTGGACCAAATCAATCCTGAACCATCTCTAATCGACCTTTAGGTGTGCGCCAGATTTCTGACCTCATCCGTAATTTCATCTGGCTGGAATGAACGAACATTTCACGAACACTCGTCGCCCGGAACATGCGAATGAGATGGCTCCTTGCTGGATTACTTGGATTTCTCCAAAACCTTGCGGGTGCGCTGGATGTCGCGGTCAATTTGAGTTCGCAAGTCTTCCAACGATCCAAAACGTTGTTCTTCGCGGAGCTTTTGTACCGGTGTGACCTCCAAAATATTGCCGTAAAGATCGCCCTCAAAATCCAGAAAATGAACTTCAACGCGCAACACCTGCTTGATGTTGGTCAATGATGGACGCACTCCGATGTTCATTACGGCAGGGGCACCATCCACCAGTGCAGCATAAACTCCATTGGGAGGAAGCACCAAACCAGCCGTCTGAATATTAGCCGTCGGAAAGCCCAATTGATGCCCGATTCGATCACCTCTCCCAACATCTCCTTCTATTGCGTAAGGACGGCCCATCATATCGGAAGAAGCGTTGAGATTTCCGCCCCTAACCTCCTCACGAATTCGTGTACTGCTGATAATCTGCCCGGCGAAAGATAAAGGAGCCAGTTCATCCACGTTGAAGCCTAAACTTGCGCCGAGGCCACTTAACAATGCGACATCACCACTTCGTTTGTGGCCAAAGGTAAAGCCTTCGCCCACTGAAACGTTTTTCATGCTGACAAAATCGGCAGCCAAACTGCGGATAAAATCCTCGCCAGTGATTGCACTCAGGGATTCGTTAAACTCCAGAAGAAGGGTCGCATCAAAACCGAGGAGGCTGATCGCCCGGAGTTTTTGGGAGATGGTCTGTATGGATGGCGGCGTCCTGGCGGGAGCCACCACCGCATTAGGATGCCGATCAAAGGTCACCGCCACAGCCAGTCCATTCAACAAACGAGCCTCGCGCAAGGCTTCGTTCAAAACTGCCTGATGGCCCCGGTGAACACCGTCGAAGACGCCAATAGCGATGCTGACCGGTCGATTTGAGGCATGAAGCTCACCGGCTGATCGAATCACGTTCATGACGCAATCACTCCATGGTGGAAAGCTTAAGGAACGGGATAACCCGTTTTTGTACTTCATCGATGGACATTTTCAACAGATCGTCCAGCTTTGCCGCATCAGCCACGTCGAAACGACCCGAGGCACTGCGTCGGAGGGTGGCCAAATGCGCACCACAACCGAGTTTTTGACCTAACTCATGTGCCACGCTCCGCACATAAGTTCCCTTGGTGCAGGCCAGCTTAAAACGGCCCAGAGGTTCGGTGTATTCCGAAAAACGGAAGGTGTAAATATGAATGAGCCTTGGTTTGCGTTCCACTTCAATGCCTTTGCGGGCAAGTTTGTACAAAGGCACTCCGCCCATTTTAACTGCGGAAACCATGGGCGGGATTTGCATTTGATCGCCTAAAAAGGAGGTTCCCGCCTCGTTCAATTCCTCAACCGTCATAGGAGGAACAGGCAAGGAACTGACCAGTTGCCCATCAGCATCGTAACTGTCGGTAGATTCGCCGAATTTGATCAGACCTTCGTAAACCTTGTCCGAAGCCATTAGTTTCTCGGACAACTTGGTGGCGCGTCCAAGCACAATGATCAAAAGGCCGGTAGCCTGAGGATCAAGGGTTCCGCAGTGCCCAACCTTATCAATGTTAAACTTGCGGCGAATCATGGCCACCACATCGTGAGAAGTTGGGCCGGAAGGCTTGTCGATTAGAAGAGCCCCATCCAGGGCGTCAAATGTATGCATGCTTCTTATTTTCTGGCGGCCAGCGCGGTTTTAACCGCTTTCAATACCCGCCGCTGAACTGAGGGAGGTGTGCCTTCGATTCGCGCACCCGCAGCAGCGTGATGTCCGCCGCCGCCAAAAATGCCTGCGATCTCGTTAACGTTTACTTCAGGATTTTTCGAGCGCAGGCTGATTCGAGTCATACCCTCCTCCATCTCCTCAAACACTATTGCGACCACGACGGGTTCAATGGCTCGGATATGATCGATCAACCCCTCGCTGTCATCTGTGGTGGAACCAGTTCGAGTATAGTCGCTCTTCTTGAGCCAGAAATAGGCGATCTGGTTGTCGTAGGCCAGGCGAAATTTATTGTACATGTGGCGCAAGAGACGGACGCGCCCAAGAGGAAAGGATTGGTAGACCTCGTCACATATCTTTGCCAAATCAGCGCCTCGTTTTACTAACTCGCCGGCCACCTGATATGTGCTGGGTCTGGTGCTAGGGTACTGAAAAGACCCCGTATCGGTTGACACCGCAGTAAAAAGACAGTTTGAAATCTGGGGAGTTATGGGCCAGCCCGCCGCTTTGAGCAGTCGGAAAATAAGCTCACCGGTGGAAGGTTCCCTGGGTGAAATCCAGTTAATATCGGCGTAGCGGGTGTTGCTGGCGTGATGGTCAATGTTGATGAAAAGTCCGCGCTTGGCAATGCTGACTCCGACCTTCCCCAAACGTTCAAAACTGGCAGCGTCTGTGGCTATCACCAAATCGAACTCTCGATTCATTTTTGGTGTGCCAACAATTCGTCCTTCATCCAAAAATCTAAGTTTGGAAGGCACCGGATCCTGATTCCAACAGGTGACTTCCTTGCCTTCGGCCATCAATGCAAGCGACAACCCCAACTGCGAGCCGATACAATCTCCATCAGGGCGAACATGCCCGACGATACATATGGTCTTACTCTCGCGAATCGCAGAGATGATGCGATCAATGATCTTCGGGTGGCTTTTCATCAAATGAGGGCGTTGGATTGGCTTTCTCCAAGTCTTCCAAGATCTTCAAAACACGGTCTCCACGAGGAACTGAATCGTCAGCTATAAACTTGAGCTGCGGCGTATACTTCAAGACGATTTCGCGACCCACCAGGGTTTGGAGTCGTTTTCGGTCATGGTTCAGCAACTTTAGCGCGTCCCTCTTATGATAATCTTTACCAATTACGCCAATGAAGACAGTGGCGGAATGCAGATCGCTAGACACGCTGACATCGTTGACTGTGACCACGCCGACCTTGTCAATCGGCACTTCACGCCGGATGACCTCGCCAATGGCACGCTTCAATAACTCTTGGACACGCTGGAGTCGGAGGGACTGCATCGAGATTGTTTGGTTCTATAAGGAAGCACCGCTTCTTTACAGCGTCTGGACAAATTTTTCCACCGTGTAGCACTCGATGGTGTCACCCACCTGATAGTCATCAAAGCCGTCCAACCGGATACCGCATTCCATGCCGGAACGAACCTCGTTAACCTCGTCCTGGAATCGCCGCAGCGATTGCGAAAGCCCTTCGTAGATGAGGCCCTTGCGACGATTGACCCTCATCTTGCCCTTAACCAACCTACCGTTGGTGACAAAGCAACCCGCAACGTTTCCACCCTTGGAAAGTTCGAACACTTTACGAACTTCGGCGGTACCGACCACGACTTCCTTCAACAATGGATCAAGCAGACCAGCCATGGCTTCTTTGACCTGATCAATGAGCTCGTAAATAATCGCGTAAAGCTTGATCTGCACACCCTCGCGCTTCGCTGCCGCCGAAACTCCGTTATCGATACGGGTATGGAAACCAAGAACGACTGCTTTTGAGGCCGAAGCCAACGACACATCGGAAGTGGTAATGGTTCCGACTGCGTCGTGAATGATATCCAGGCTAACCTTGGTGGATTCAATCTTCCTAAGTGCTTCAACAATGGCTTCAACCGAACCCTGAGTATCGGCTTTGACCACCACTTTCATCACTTTTTCCCCATCCTTGTTCAAGGCGTGGAAGAAGCTTTCCATGGTCATCCGGGGCTGGCGCTCATTCTCAAGGGCGCGTCCCTCCATTTCACGTTCCTCAGCCAAAGCGCGTGCTGCTTTCTCGTTTTCAAGAACCGCAAATTCCACACCGGCTTCGGGAACACCATTGAGTCCCAACAATTTAACGGCGACGGAGGGGCCTGCTTCTTCTAAGCGGTTGCCCTCCTCGTTAATTAACGCCCTAACTTTGCCGTAGAAAGGCCCGCAAATAACAATATCGCCGAGACGAAGAGTTCCTTTGCGCACGAGCACAGTCGCGGTGGGTCCTCCAGGTTCGAGACCGGATTCAATTACATTTCCTTTGGCTCTGCGTCCGGGATTGGCCTTGAGTTCCAATACTTCGGCCTGAAGCACGATCATCTGGAGCAGTTTGTCGATACCCTGCTTGGCCAAGGCTGAAGTATCCACGAAGATGGTTTCACCACCCCACTCCTCGCAAACCAGGCCCCTGTCCTGCAATTGCTGGCGCACGCGCATAGGATTCGCGCTTGGGTGGTCACATTTGTTGACCGCCACAATTATAGGTACTTTGGCTGCCTGAGCATGGCTGAGAGCCTCCAGAGTCTGGGGCATCACACCGTCGTTGGCGGCCACCACCAGCACGACGATGTCCGTTACATTGGCACCGCGTGCGCGCATTGAACTGAAAGCTGCGTGACCAGGCGTGTCGAGAAATGTAATTTGCTGGAGATTGGCAGGATTTTCAGGGTGCGGAATCGAAATGGTGTACGCACCGATATGCTGAGTGATTCCTCCCGCCTCACCGCTGGCCACGCTTGCTTTGCGAATGACATCCAGCAACGTGGTCTTGCCGTGGTCGACATGGCCCATGATCGTAACGACTGGAGCGCGAGGCTTCAAATCCTCAGGCTTATCATCATCCAAATCGACTTTACGGACCGTGGCATGAACCTGACCTGCGCCGCGATCACGTTTTTCGGCCTCAAATTTGAAGCCGTGTTTACCGGCCAATTTGACCGCCACAGTCTCATCGATGGCCTGGTTGACGTTGGCAAAAACGCCCAACTCCATCAAATCAGCAATAAGTTGGAACGGTTTTTTGCCCAATTTTTCGGCCAGATCACGCACTACAATGGGGGGCTTTAGCGAAATGATCTTAGCGTTTGCGGGAGCGGTAAAGCGGGGGTCGGAGGGGGGACGGGCAGGTTCGCCACGCCCGCCACCCTGTTGGGAGGAGCCTGGGCGAGCACCTTGTTGCTGTCCGGGACGAGCTTGGAAGCCCTGGCCTTGCGGACCACGGTTGCCCCAGTTCTGACCCGGCCGCGCTCCGCCTCCAACTTGGCCCTGCTGTCCGCGGTTGTCGAATGGACGTTGTCCAGTCTGCGCGGGCCGTGGAGGAGGCGGTTTAGCAGATCCGGCCTTTTCCGTCGTGCGTGGGCCTGGCTTAGGAGGCAGAACAACTCGGCCCACCAAATCTCCCAGCTGCGGTTTGGGTGCTGGAGCGACCGGCGATGGCGGTTCAGCGGTTTTCGGAGCGTGATCAACGTGGACCACTGCTGTGTTTGGGGTCAAAATAGGAGCAGGTGTCGGCTCGGGTGCGGTTGGAGAAATTGGTTTTTGAACGGACTCAGGTAATGGAGTGATTACCTTAACGGGCTCGGGTTGAGATCCTTGTGTCACTAGAGGAGCCGGTGCCGGAGCGACTATTGCAATGTGCTCGGGTTCAGGAGCAATGACAGGTAAGACGGGAGTTTCAATGTCAACCGGTTTGAAGGTCTGAACTGGTGGTTGCGCCACAACTTGCACAGGCTCAGGTTCGTGCGTTTTTACAATGATGACCGCTTCAACTGCTTTCGGAGCCTCAGCAGCAGGAGCACGACCTCCCATTCGTTCCTCCAAGAACTCTGCTGTTATCTTGTCGAGCGAGCTGGATGGGACCTTGGCTGCAGTAATGCCGAGTTCCTTGGCTTTGGCAATAACATCTTTGCTTTCCAAACCCAATTTCTTGGCAATGTCGTAAATACGGACGGGCATAATTCTTTTTCTGCAGACAGGCTGGTAAGGTGCGAGGTCATACTCCGCGCAGGTATTCGGTTTTCATACCAACCTTACTTCAAAGTCATTCTATCAAATTGTTTTCTCACCACGACGACGATTGGATTCGGCTTGGATGGCCTCCATAATCGGGTGTGCGTTCTCGGCAAACTCCGGGATGCTGGCTAGATCTGCCTCATCCACTTGGAGAAGGTCGTCAAGGCTCAGGAATCCCTTGTGAACCAGCAGATCAGCCTGTTCCCGCGTCAGACCGGGGATCGCTGCAAGAGTTTCAACTGCTTTGGCAACCTTTTGTTCAAAGCCATTGATCTCCTGGATTTCGGGCTCGATGTCGACGTGCCACCCCGTCAGGCGGGAGGTAAGCCGCGCATTTTGTCCGCGCTTCCCGATGGCAAGCGACAGTTGATCCTCACCGACAAGAATGCGCACTCTTTTGCGCTTCTCATCCACCTCAAAAGTTTTAAGTTTGGCAGGCGCAAGCGCGTTGGTTACGTACACCTTGATGTTTGCGTCCCACTTGATGATGTCGACTTTTTCGTTGTTCAACTCGCGGACGATGTTTTTCACGCGCTGCCCACGCAAGCCCACGCAAGCCCCAACAGGATCCACCTTTTCGTCACGAGAATGAACAGCCAGCTTCGTGCGGAAACCGGGTTCCCGGGCAATAGCCTTGATTTCAATCGTTCCGTCGTTTATTTCGGAAACCTCCAGTTGGAACAGTTTGATTACGAATTCCGGCGCGGCCCGGGATAAAATGATTTCAGGGCCGTGATTGGTATTCTCGACAGCTTTGACGAAGCA